>NZ_JAVERI010000016.1:0-54611 GCF_034007205.1 Thiomonas sp. | reverse complement strand
CCCAGCCTTGGGGCGGCCCGGCGGCTGGGCCGATTTGCTTGCCCCCACGCTTGCCGCTGACGCGGCGGCGCTGCCCCCCGAGGGGGCTGGCCCAGCCTTGGGGCGGCCCGGCGGCTGGGCCGATCTATTCAATGGGGGCGTTGGAACGCGAAGGGGTCCGCGCATCATGATCGGCTTCGACTCACGACGAAAGGCGCGAAGCCGTCGGACTCGATGCTGTCGCGCTCGGCGCCGTCGGACAACACGATGCGGATTGGCCCGCCGACCGGCTCGGAGCCGAACAGCAGCCAGCTCGGCGGCGTGCCCATGCGCTGCCCACCCTCGCTCAGGCTCACCGACACCGAACCCGCCGCGTAGTCCGCCTCGCGCGGCTCGCCGCCCAGCGCGGCGCGCCAATCCTGCGGGGGAATGTCTCTGCTGCCGCCCACCCAGGGCCACAGCCGCGGACGCAGCAGGTCGGAGTCCACCGGCTCCCAGCCCTGCGGCCCGATCTGCACGAAGGCATAGCCCTTGGGTCCGCTGGCCCAGGCCAGAGGCACGCCGGTTTCAGCGGCATGTTGGCGAGCCGCGTCGAACAGCGCCGAAAGCCGTTGCGCCTCGCGCTGCATCTGCGCGTTTTCGGAAGGCGGCAGCGCAAACGCCGCCAGCGCAGTGACCATGCCGACGATGACCAGCGCCACGAGCATTTCCAGCAGGGTGAAACCACGGGAATAGAGCCCCCACGCTTGCCGCTGACGCGGCTGCGCTGCCCCCCGAGGGGGGCCACCCCACCCCAACCCGTCCAATGGCTGGCTTGCAAGCCAGCCCCGTTCCAGCGGGGCAAAGCCAAGCAGTTGGCTTTGCCTCCCCCGCCTCCACCCCCACTCGTGGGGAGGGAGCGAATGCTCCTCCCCCACTTGCTGGGGGAGGTTGGGAGGGGCATCCTTCGTCTCGCGCAGCGCCGTCCTCTCCTCCCCCACTTGCTGGGGGAGGTTGGGAGGGGGAGAGGCCCGCCCTGGTACGGCCCGCCCCGCGCAGGCCACCCGCTCCTGCTGCGCGTCTGCCTCGACCGCGCCGCGGGCCGATCTACTGCCAGCTTCCAATATCGGCATTGGCCCCTTCTCCGCCGGGTTTGCCGTCTGCGCCATAGCTGAACACATCCACCGGGCCCTTCACGCCCGGATTGAGATACTGATACGGATTGCCCCAGGGGTCGGTCGGCAATTTTTCGAGATAGGGCTTCCAGTTGTTCGGGATGGGCGGCGTGGAGGGTTTGACCACCAGCGCCTGCAAGCCCTGCTGCTGCGTGGGATAGACGCCGTTATCGAGCTTGTACAGCTTGAGCGCCTGCATGATGGTGGCGATGTCGGTCTTGGCCGCCGTCTGCCGCGCCTCGTCGGTGCGGCCCATGATGTTGGGCACGATGAGCGCCGCCAGCACGCCCATGATGACCAGCACCACCATGAGTTCGATCAGCGTGAAACCGCGCGTCCTGCACCGAGCTGCCCGCGCGCGCGGCACCTCGGAGGAAATTTCCTTCCAACCCTCATTCATCGACTTCCACCTTTTGAATAGCGCCGGGTGCAACCTCTGCTTTCCGAGGAGGCACATTCTGCGCGGATAATAAGTGTCTCATGTTGCGCACCTCGATCCAATTCCCCTCTCCCGGCAGCGCTTCCACCCGCGGCAGCCGCCGGGCCGCGCAGTGGCTGGCCGTTGCGCTCGCGTTCTCCTGCGCGGCGCTGGCGGTCACCTGGGTGTTGCGATGGGTCGCCTCGCCGCAGGCGGTTCCGGCCGACGCCCAGATCATCGGCGCGCTGTCGCCCGAGCAGGCGGCGCAGCAGGCCGCTCGCCTGTTTGGCGCGACGCCCGTCGGCGCCGCCAGCGCACCGGCCGCGCCCGGCCGCTTTCGCCTGTACGGGGTGATTGCCGGGGGCGATACCGGCTCGGCGCTGATCGGCATCGACGGCAAACCGCCCCGCGCCATCGGCGTGGGCGACGCCATCGCTCCGGGGGTGATCCTGCAGGCCACCGGCTACAAGGCGGTGTGGCTGGAACGCGACGGCATGCGTCAGGAACTCAAAATGGATCCGCCAGGCGCTCAGCCCGGGAATGTCGGCTTTCCGGGCGTCGCGCCGCGGCTGCCGTCATTCGCCCCGCCCGCACTGGCGCCGCCCGGCACCGCCCCTGCGCGCCTCGACAACGAAAGATGAGCGGCCGCAATCCTGGCCCACAACCCTGTCCGCGGGGCATTTTTATAATGCGGACATTGTTTCGCGCCTGTACGCCCCCAATTCGGTCTCGAAACGCCGACATCCGGGCGTTCCGATTTTGACGAGGTTTCCACCATGCCGATCTACGCTTACAAATGTGATGCCTGCGGCCACACCCTGGACGCACTGCAGAAAATGTCTGACGCCCCGCTGACCGTCTGCCCGCATTGCGGCAAGCCCGCGCTGCACAAGCAGGTCACCGCAGCGGGCTTTCAGCTCAAGGGCTCGGGCTGGTATGCCACCGACTTCAAGGGCGGCGGCGCGACGGCTGCCGCAGCGACGACAGCTGCCGCATCTTCTTCCGACAGCGCCGCATCCCCTGCCTGCGGCGCTTCGTGTGCCTGCCATTGAGTGCGTCTGCCATTGAGCTTCAGGGCCCTGGTTCGCGTGCCCTGCCCCTTCCCTGAACCCAACGCCTTCCGCGCCCCGGAAGGCGGTTTCATTCCATGAGCCTGAAAAACATTTTCATCGCCGGCATGCTGGTGTGGCTGCCGCTGACCATCACCATCTGGGTGCTGTGGCAGTTGCTGGCGGTGTTCGATGGCATTTTTCGGGCCCTCGTCAGCGCCATGAGCACCGTGGCGCCCGGGCTGGCGCCGGGGCTGGACAAGCTGGTGCACATTCCCGGCGTGGGCGTGGTGCTGGTGCTGATGGCCATTTTCCTCACCGGACTGGCCGTGGCCAATATCGTGGGGCAGTGGGGCCTGGCGCGCTGGGACGCCCTGATGGCCCGCATTCCGCTGGTCAAGACCATCTACAGCAGCGTCAAGCAGGTGTCGGACACACTGTTTTCCAGCAGCGGCAATGCCTTTCGCAAGGCCCTGTTGGTGCAGTATCCGCGGCAGGGTTCGTGGACCATTGCATTCATGACCGGCACGCCGGGCGGCGAGGTCGCCGAGCATCTGCCTGACCACGTCAGCATCTATGTGCCGACCACCCCCAACCCCACCTCCGGCTTTTTTCTGATGCTGCCGCGCAGCGAGGTGATCGAACTGCAGATGAGCGTGGACACTGCGCTCAAATACATCATTTCCATGGGCGTGGTCGTGCCGGGCGGGCCGAACAACCAGCGGGTGCGCTGAACCGCGCCGCATCCTCTCTTTTTTCTGCTGTCTGCGCCTGAGTGGTGCGGGCCTGTTTTCCGAAAGTACCTCTCCAACATGAGTCTGCGTAGCCAGTATTGCGGTCAGGTGACCGAAGCCCTGCTGGGCCAAACCGTTTCCCTGTGCGGCTGGGTGCATCGCCGCCGCGACCACGGCGGGGTGATCTTCATCGACCTGCGCGACCGCGAGGGTCTGGTGCAGGTGGTCTGCGACCCCGACCGCGCCACCATGTTCGCCACCGCCGAAAGTCTGCGCAACGAGTTCTGCGTGCAGGTGCAGGGCCTGGTGCGGCCGCGCCCGGCAGGCACCGAAAACGAGGGCATGACCTCGGGCAGGATCGAAGTGCTGTGCCATGACATCACCGTGCTCAACGCCTCGGTCACGCCGCCGTTCCAGCTCGACGACGACAACCTGTCCGAGACCACGCGCCTGACCCACCGCGTGCTCGACCTGCGCCGTCCGCAGATGCAGCACAACCTCAAGCTGCGCTACCGCGTGGCGATGGCGGTGCGGCGCTTTCTCGACGCCCAGGGCTTCATCGACATCGAAACGCCCATGCTCACCAAGAGCACCCCCGAAGGCGCGCGCGATTACCTGGTGCCCAGCCGGGTGCACGACGGCGAGTTCTTCGCCCTGCCGCAGTCGCCGCAGTTGTTCAAGCAGATGCTCATGGTCTCGGGCTTCGACCGCTATTACCAGATCACCAAGTGCTTCCGCGACGAGGACCTGCGCGCCGACCGCCAGCCCGAGTTCACCCAGATCGACTGCGAGACCTCCTTCCTGAACGAGCAGGAGATCCGTGATCTGTTCGAGACCCTGATCCGCAGCGTGTTCAAGGAGGTGCTCGGCGTGGAGCTGGCCGACCCCTACCCGGTCATGAGCTATGCCGAGGCCATGGCCCGATTCGGCTCCGACAAGCCGGACCTGCGCGTGAAGATGGAGTTCACCGAACTCACCGACGTGATGGGCGACGTGGACTTCAAGGTGTTCTCCGGCCCGGCCACCACCCCGGGCGGCCGCGTGGTCGCGCTGCGCGTGCCCGGCGGCGGCGAGATGAGCCGCAGCGAGATCGACGCCTACACCGAGTTCGTCAAGATCTACGGCGCCAAGGGGCTGGCGTGGATCAAGGTCAACGACGCGAGCAAGGGCCGCGATGGATTGCAATCGCCCATCGTCAAGAACCTGCACGACGCGGCGATTGCCGCCATCCTGCAGCGCAGCGGCGCGCAAAACGGCGATCTGCTGTTCTTCGGCGCCGACAAATCCAAGATCGTGGCCGACGCCATCGGCGCGCTGCGCGTGAAAATCGGCCACAGCGAATTCGGCAAGCGCCAAGGCTTGTTCGAAGAGGCCTGGAAGCCGCTGTGGGTCGTCGACTTCCCCATGTTCGAGTTCGACGAGGACGAGCAGCGCTGGGCCGCCGTGCACCACCCCTTCACCGCGCCGAAGGACGGCCATGAGGAGCTGATGGACAGCGCCCCCGAGAAGTGCATCGCCAAGGCCTACGACATGGTGCTCAACGGCTGGGAGATCGGCGGCGGCTCGGTGCGCATCCACCGCGCCGAAGTGCAGAGCAAGGTGTTCTCCGCGCTCAAGATCGGCCCCGACGAGGCCCGCGCCAAGTTCGGCTTCCTGCTCGACGCCCTGCAATACGGCGCCCCGCCGCACGGCGGCATCGCCTTCGGCCTGGACCGCATCGTCACCATGATGACCGGCGCCCAGAGCATCCGCGACGTCATCGCCTTCCCCAAGACCCAGCGCGCCCAGTGCCTGCTGACCCACGCGCCGAGTCCGGTGGATGAGAAGCAGCTCAAGGAACTGCACATCCGCCTGCGCAATCCGCAGCCGGCAGTGTGAGCCAGCGAGTCCCCCATGCCCCGCATCGACGACCCCACTCACGACCACGAAGCCGGTGTGCTTGACGGCACGCTCGACACCACCCGCATCGACGACACCCGCATCAAGGCGGTGCGGGCGCTGGTCTCGCCGGCAGTGCTGCTCGAAGCCTTGCCCGTCACGGCGCCGATCGAAGCCGGGGTGGAACAGGGCCGTGCTGCGGTCGCCGATGTGCTGCACGGGCGCGACGACCGGCTGATCGTGGTGGTCGGTCCCTGCTCCATCCACGACCACGATCAGGCGATGGACTATGCGCGCCGCCTGCGCGCTGCGGCCAACGAGGTGAGCGACGCGCTGGTGGTGGTGATGCGCGTGTACTTCGAGAAGCCGCGCACCACCGTGGGTTGGAAGGGCTATATCAACGATCCGCGGCTCGATGGCAGCTTCCGCATCAACGAGGGACTGCAGCGCGCGCGCCAGTTGCTGCTCGACATCAATGCCCTGGGCTTGCCTGCGGGCACCGAGTTTCTCGATCTGCTGTCGCCGCAGTATTTCAGCGACCTGATCGCCTGGGGCGCCATCGGCGCGCGCACCACGGAAAGCCAGAGCCACCGCCAGCTCGCGTCGGGTCTGAGCTGCCCGGTGGGCTTCAAGAACGGCACCGACGGCGGGGTACAGGTGGCAGTCGATGCCATGGTGTCGGCCGCCAGCGGTCATGCGTTCATGGGCATGACCAAGATGGGCGTGGCGGCGATTTTCGAGACCCGCGGCAATGCGGATTGCCACATCATCCTGCGCGGCGGCAAGGTGCCCAACTTCGACGCCGTTTCGGTGGACGCAGCCTGTGCCGTGCTCGCCAGGGCGGGGCAGCGCGAACAGGTGATGATCGACTGCTCGCACGCCAATTCGACCAAGCAGCCGCGCAAGCAGATCGAGGTGGCCGCCAGCATTGCGCAGCGCATCGCCGCGGGCGAGCGGCGCATTGTCGGCGTGATGGTCGAGAGCCATCTTTGCGAAGGCCGGCAGGATCTCAAGCCCGGTCAGCCTCTGGCGTATGGCGTCTCCATCACCGACGCCTGCCTGGGTTGGGACGATACGGTTCCCTTGCTGCGCGGGCTGGCCGATGCGGTGCGCTCCCGTCGCGCCGCCGCGCAACACTCTCGATCCGCGTGAGAAGGATGAGGGGTTCAAGGGCAACGCCATGCAACGGCATCTCCCCCTCCCAACCTCCCCCAGCAAGTGGGGGAGGAGAAGTCAGCGCTGCGCAGAACAAAGGATGCCCCTCCCAACCTCCCCCAGCAAGTGGGGGAGGAGAGTTCCCGGCCCTCCCCACTCGTGGGGGTGGAGGCGGGAGAGGCAAAGCCAACTGCTTGGCTTTGCCCCGCCGCAACGGGGTTGGCCTGCATGCCAGCCATTGGACGGGCCGGGGTGGGCATCTCCGCCTCCCAGCCTCCCCCACGCCGTGGGGGAGGAGAGTTCCCTCCCTCCCCACTCGTGGGGAGGGCCGGGGTGGGGAGGCGCCGTTTCAAACATCAACCTGCCGGATAACCCTTACCCTTTCGCCGCGGCGTAAGCGCGCCAGAAGGCTTCGTCCTGCGTCTGCGTGAAGTTGATGCGCATGCGGGTGGAGGGTTGCTGCTGCGGATCGAACAGGTGGCCGGGTGCGAGCAGATAGCCGGCATCGAGCAGGCGCTGCGCCAGCATGGCGGTGTCCACGCCGGTTTCCACCCAGCCCAGCAGTCCGCGCGGCGGGGCGACGAAGCGGCAGCCCGCCTTCTCGGCCAGCCGCACCGCGCGTGCCCGCGCCGCATCCAGGCGGTCGCGCACCTGCTGTACAGTACGCCGCATCTGCCCCTGCTCCAGCACATGCGCCAGCGCTCTCTCGGTGAGCGCTGGAGTGGTGAGCGCGGCCAGCAGTTTTTGATCGATCAGGCGGTCGATGATGGCGGGCGACGCCGCCACGAAGCCCACACGACAGCCCGGCGCAAGAATCTTGGAGAAGCCACTGAGGTAAAGGGTGTGCTCCAGTTGATCGAGCACGCTCATGCGCGCGCTGCTGGGCTCGGCCAGGGCGGCATAGACATCGTCCTCGACCACCTGAAAGCCGTGGCGCTGCGCGAGCTGCAGCACGCGGTGCGCGCTGGCCGCGCTCAGGCTCTGCCCGGTGGGGTTGTGCAGCACGCTCACGCAGATGAACAGCCGCGGCGCATGGGCACGGGCCAATTGATCGAGCAGGTCGAGATCGGGGCCGTCGGCGCCGCGGGGCACGGGCAGCAGCTTGAGCCCGTGGTGCGCCATCTGCGCGAACTGCATCGCCCAGCCGGGGCTCTCGACCAGCACCGCGTCGCCGGGACGGGTGAGCGCGCGCAGCACCAGATCCAGCGCCTGCGACGCGCCATTCGTGGTCAGAATCTGCTGCGGCGGCGCCTGCAGCGACAAGCCAGCCAGTTGCCGCGACAAGGCCTCGCGCAAGGCCGGATCGCCCAGCGGATGCCCGTAATGCAGCGAAACCTGCTCCAGTTCGCTCCCGCGGGCGATGCGCCGCAGCGCCGAACCCAGCGCAGCGCTCTCCAGCCACGACGCGGGCAGCACACCCGAGCCGGGTGCGCCCCGCAGCGCCACAGCAGAGCCTGCGCCCATTTGATGAAACATGCCGCGCACCAGGGCGGTGGCGTGCGTCGGCGCCATCATGGGCGCAGCAACCTCGGGCTGCGCAGCGCCACGCCTGGCGATTGCGGGTGCTTGCGCCAGCACTGCAGCCCGCACGAAATACCCGCGCTGCGCGCGCGCCTCCACCAGCCCGTGGGCCTGCAGCCGGTCATAGGCCGCCACCACGGTTTGCGTGCTCAGCCCGTAGCGCCGTCCACAGTCGCGCACCGAAGGCAGGCGGCTGCCCGGCGGCAGCAAGCGGTTGCGGATGCGGGCGGCAAACAGGGCGGCAAGCTGCTCCGTCAAGGTCGCCGCGGCATGGCGCTGCAGGCCGATGGCTTCCCCCTTCGTCGCTGCTGTATTGTTCAAATCGTCCATACAGTTGTTTTTTTGTATTGCCAATGTGTATTGATACTGTATTGAATTGAACCCTAAGCTGCAGCCCATGTCCACACCCGCAGCCTCCTCCGAGCAAACCCGTCTGCTGGCGCCCGCCCGTGCATGAAGCGCCGCACCCTGCCCCCCCCGGAGTTGATATATGGCCCTCACTTTGTCGCAGCGCAGCGCGCAATACACCACCTCCCCCATTCGCGATCTGCTCAAGCTCATCGAGCAGCCCGGCATCATCTCTCTGGCCGGCGGCCTGCCCGCGGCTGGCAGCTTTCCGGTGGACGCGCTGCGCGCTGCCTGCGCCGAGGTGTTCGACACGCAGGCCCAGGGCGCGCTGCAATACGGCCCGAGCGAAGGCATCGCCCCTTTGCGCGAGTGGGTGGCCGCGCAATTGCGCGAACAGGGCATCGCGGCACAGGCCGACGAAGTGCTCATCACCAGCGGCTCGCAGCAAGGCCTCGATCTCGTGGGGCGGGTGTTGATCGACCCCGGGAGCACCGTGCTGGTGGAGCGCCCGACTTACCTTGGCGCGCTGCAGGCCTTCGCGCCTTACGGTCCATGCTTTGCCGATCTGGACGACGATGCCCAGGGCGCGCTGCCGACGCTGAACGCCCCGGCGCATCGCGACGCGCGCATGGTCTATCTGCAGCCCAACTTCCGCAATCCCACCGGACAGACCCTGACCGCCGCGCGCCGGGCGCAATGGGCGCGCGCCTTGCAAGACCGCCCGATCGCCCTGGTGGAAGACAACCCCTACGGCGAGCTGTGGTTCGACGGCCCGCCGCCCGCGCCACTGGCGGCGCAGCTTCCCGGCCAGAGCATCCTGCTGGGCACCTTTTCCAAAGTGCTGTCTCCCGGGCTGCGTCTGGGTTATGTGCATGGGCCGCAGGAGGTGATTGCCAAGATGGCGCAGGCGCGTCAGGCCGCCGACCTGCAGACCTCCAGTCTGACGCAGCGCCTGGTGCTCAAGGTGCTTGAAGGCCGACTGCTGGATGCGCAACTGCCGCGCATCCGCGCGCTCTACCGCAGCCAACGCGACGCCATGCTCGCCGCTCTCGAACGCCACATGCCCGAGACCGTGCGCTGGGAGGCGCCTCAGGGCGGCATGTTCATCTGGCTGTCTCTGCCGGAAGGCGCAGACGCCACGGCGCTGCTGCCCCTGGCCCTAGCGCGCAAGGTGGCCTATGTGCCGGGTACGGCGTTCTACGCTGCAGGCACGGCCCCGCGCAACACCCTGCGCCTGTCCTATGCCACGGCCACGCCCGAACAGATCGACACCGCCATCGCGCATCTTGGCGACGTCTTTTCGCAGACCCAGGTGCGTCCGCTGACCGAGGGCGTGTTGAACCTCTGAAAAAACAAACCCGCCGGCGGCGGGTTTGTGCACGGGTGCAAGACCGTCAAAGCTCTTCGCGGAACGCGTCGTGGCAGGACTTGCAGGTCTTGGCGGTTTCGCCGAACACCACTTTGATCTCGTCGAGCTTGCCGGTCTTGGCGGCGGCCACCAGCTTGGGGGTCAATTCCTGCAGCTTGTCGGCATCGGCCTTGAACTTGTCCATCTCTTTCCAGAGTTCTGGCTTGGCATGCGAGTCGGGCAGATCGGTGCCCGGGCCGAAGGCCTGCCACGGCAGATGCGACATGAAGGCCACGACTTCGGCGTTCTGCAGCGCGGCCTTGGCATCGAACGGCGCCTTGCCCTGCACCATGGCGCCGATGCGACCGAAGCTCGCCGCCATCACGGTGAAAGCGGACTGGCGATACTTCACAGCGTCTTCTGGTTTGGCAAACTGCGCCTGAGCCGGCACGCTGGCCAGCAGACCACAGGCAAGCACGGCGGCAAAAAGCTTTTTGGGATGCAATGAGGCTGGGTTCATGGAACAGACTCCTGGCTGGATTGAACAACTGAGCGGAACAAAGGTGGGCCAAATGGCGGGGGCAGTGTAAGCAAAAGCAATCAAAGCTGCAGAGCCTGGCCAAGGCCCCCGACCTGTCCGTCTGGCGCCAACAGGACAACAAAACAACGCACCAAACGCAAAAAAAACGCACAGACCGCGTCGGACGGCTGCGCGCTCGGCTTAATATGCGGCTGGTTGAGCACGATCCTCCGGCACGATGGCGCCGATCGGGGCGCATCATGCACAGACCCGCAAGGCTAGGAGCCTGTCGGACTTGGGGCGCGGAAGGCGGAAAAGGGCCGTGTGGATGCCATGTGGCGGCGGATTTGCAGCCCCATAGCCGAAGCTATGGGGCAAAGCCGCTGCCGCAGGGCGCCGCACCGCCCTTTTGCAGCCCGCGATCCTCAAGTCCGACAGGCTCCTAGGAATCGGCTCGACGCGTTCGTGACAACCCTCATGACAACAGTGAATCTGCAAGGCGCGCAGCGGCCCCTAATGGCCCGCTGACGCGCCAGTGGAAACAAGCTCAACTTCTCGGAGTGCACTCGATATGGCCACTGCAAAACCCGCGGCAAAAAAAGCGACCGCCGCCAAAACCACCCGTCAACCCAGCGCGGCGTTCATGAAACCGCTCGCCCCTTCAGTGCATCTGGCCGCCGTCGTCGGCGCCGACCCGATGCCGCGCACTGAAGTCGTGAAAAAACTGTGGGAATACATCAAGGCGAACGGGCTGCAAGATGCCGCGAACAAGCGCATGATCAACGCCGACATCAAACTCAAGCCGATTTTTGGCAAGGATCAAGTCAGCATGTTCGAGATGACCAAACTGGTCAGCGCGCATTTGAAGTAAGGTAAGGCCTGATCGGTAAGGCCTGATCGCGCTGCGGGTTGCAAGGCCCGCGGCACATGGCGCAGACCCGGCAGCCGCCGGGTCTTTTTTCGTCCCCGACTTTTGGCTTGATCTCGCCATGAATCTGCCCAACGCCCTGCGCTGGCGCGCAATGCTTGGCCTCGTGCTCGCCGGCCTGGCCTGCGCGCTGCCGGTGCAGGCACGCACGCCTCAAACTCTTGCCCTGCCAGCGCAGACCACCTCCCCCGCCGCAGAGCCGCCTCAAGGCGGGCATCTCCCCCTCCCAACCTCCCCCACGCCGTGGGGGAGGAGCGATCACTCCCTCCCCACTTGTGGGGAGGGCCGGGGTGGGGATGGCCCCCTCGGGGGGCAGCGAGCGCAAGCGAGCGTGGGGGTCAACTCCCCCGCCGCAGAGCCGCCTCAAGGCGGGGGAAGCCCCCTCGGGGGGCAGCGAGCGCAAGCGAGCGTGGGGGTCCACATCTCCAGCGCTTTCTCCCCTTCGGACGGCGCGCTGACGCTGGTGCTGCAAACCATCTCCCGGGCGCAGAGCAGCATCCACGTGGCCGCTTATCTGTTCACCTCGTCCGATGTGGCCCGGGCGCTGGTGCAGGCCAGAAAGCGCGGCGTGCAGGTACAGGTGCTGGTGGACTGGAAAGCCAATTTCGACGAGGACGCCCGCTACGCGCGGCACGCGCTGGGCATTCTGCGCAATGCCGGCATCGCGGTGCGCCAGATCGACGTCTATCCCATCTTTCACGACAAATACATGGTGATCGACCGGCGCACGGTGCAGACCGGCAGCTTCAACTACACCTACTCCGCCGCGCATCGCAATGCCGAAAATGTGCTGGTGGTGTGGAACGCCCCCGAGCTGGCCGCGCGCTATCTGGCCGACTGGCAGCGCAACTGGGCGCTCGGCCAGCCGATCAAACTGCCGTATTGAATACCCGCAATGCCCGGGATTGCCACGATGCGCGCGGGGTTGCATGCGGCCACGTCTGTGCGGCCTAAAATTTGTTTTCTGCATTCGCACCGAATTCCTTTTTAGGCTCCCCCATGAAGTCCCTGTCCAAATCGCTCATCGCCGTCATCGTGCTGGCCGTTCTGGCTGTCGGCGGCTATCTCGGCTGGTCGGCGCTGAATCAGCAACCCGAGGCGCCCAATGCGAGCTTCAGCCTGCTCGACGGCAAGACGGTCGATCTGTCGGCGTATCGCGGCAAGGTGCTGCTGGTGAATTTCTGGGCGACGAGCTGCACCACTTGCGTGGGAGAAATGCCCGAACTGGTCAAAACCTATGACCTGCTCCACCCCAAGGGTTTCGACCTCGTCGCAGTGGCCATGAGCTATGACAACCCCAATTTTGTGCACAACTTCGTGCAGCAGCGCCAACTCCCGTTCACCGTGGCCTTCGATGCCAGCGGGCAGACCGCCAAGGCGTTCAGGGATGTGCGCCTGACGCCGACGAGCTTTCTCATCGACAAGTCGGGCCGCATCGTCAAGCAGTATGTCGGCCCGCCCAACTTCGCCGAACTGCATCAGCTCATCGACGACTTGCTGGCGCGGCAGGCCTGAATTTCACTTTGCCCCCGACGCCCGCTGCGGCTGGGCGAAGTGGTGTTTCAAATAGTCCAGCCACAGGCGCAGCCGCAAGGGCTGGTGCTTGCGCTGGGTGAACACCGCAAAAATGCCGTTGGGCGGCGCAGCGTAGTCTTCGAGGATGGCCACGAGCTTGCCCTCCTCCAGACTGGCACCCACCTCCCACAGCGAACGCCAGGCGATGCCCCGGCCTTCGAGACACCATTGGTGCAGCACGGCGCCATCGGTGCAGTCCATCCGGCCCGACACCCGCACATGCATGATCTGCCCATCGTCCTGAAACATCCAGCCGCGCGGCTGGCTGCTCACGGATGAATACGCCAGACAGGCGTGACGGGTGAGGTCGGCCGGTGTGACTGGGGCGCCGTGGCGCTGCAGATAGCTCGGTGCAGCCACGCACACGCGCCGGTTGTCGGCCAACCGCAGGCTGACCAGCGAGGAGTCGGCCAGATCGCCCACGCGCACCGCGCAGTCGTAGCCCTCGTTGACCAGATCGACCAGGCGGTCGGTGAGGTCGAGCGACAGCGTGACTTCGGGGTGCAGGTCGAGAAAACCGGGGATCAGCGGCGCGATGTGGCGGCGGCCGAATCCCGCCGGGGCGGTGATGCGCAGATGGCCGCTGGCCTTGACTCCGCCCGCGCTCACGCTGGCTTCGGCGTTCTGCAGATCGGCGAGCAGACGCTGGCAGTCTTCGAGAAAGGCGCTGCCTTCATCGGTCAGGCTGATGCGCCGGGTGGTGCGCAGCAGCAGCTTGACGCCCAGCCGGGCTTCCAGGGCATCGATGCGGCGACCGATGATGGCTGGCGCCACGCCTTCGGCATGCGCTGCCGCGGTCAGACTGCCCTTGGTCGCCACCGCGACAAAGGTCTCCAACTGTTTGAGTTTGTCCATATCCGCGCTCAATTACCGCCGTGGAAGTCATCAATGTAGCAACTTTCAGAGATGGAAATCGCGGGCTGCCCAGTTGGATTTGTGTCGCAGCGCAGCATAAACTCTATGGATCCCAAAAAGATGGGCGTCTGCCAGCCGCTGCGCAATCCGCTGCGGGATGGCTGACGCAATCCACCCACATCAAACTCACGGAGATCGCCAGATGACAACCGCTTCCGCCCCTCAGGGCGTCACGCTGAACGCCCCGCTGCAACCGGGCTTCGACCGCATCCTCACCCCAGACGCGCTGGCTTTCGTCGCCCAGTTGCACCGCGCTTTCGAGCCGCGCCGTCAGGCCCTGCTGGCCGCACGCAAGGCCCGCACCGCCCGCCTGGACGCCGGGGAAAAACCCGACTTCCTCGCACAGACCCAGGCCGTGCGCGAGGGCGACTGGACCATCGCCCCCCTGCCCAAGGCCCTGCAGCGCCGCCGCGTGGAAATCACCGGCCCGGTGGACCGCAAGATGATCATCAACGCCTTGAACTCCGGCGCCGACAGCTATATGGCCGACTTCGAGGACGCCAACACGCCGAACTGGGACAACCAGATCGAAGGCCAGATCAACCTGTTCGATGCCATCCGCCGCACCATCCGCCTGGAGCAGAACGGCAAGACCTATCGATTGAACGACACCATCGCCACGCTGCAGGTGCGCCCGCGCGGCTGGCACCTCGACGAAAAACACATGCTGGTGGACGGCCAGCGCGTGAGCGGCAGTCTGTTCGACTTCGGCCTTTTTTTGTTCCACAACGCCCACGAGCTGGTCGCCCGCGGCGCCGGCCCTTACTTTTACCTGCCCAAGATGGAGGGCCATCTGGAAGCGCGGCTGTGGAACGAGGTGTTCGTGCTGGCGCAGCAGGAACTCGGCCTGCCGCAGGGCACAATCCGCGCCACGGTGCTGATCGAGACCATCCTCGCCGCGTTCGAGATGGACGAAATCCTGTTTGAACTGCGCGAGCACAGCGCGGGGCTGAACGCCGGCCGCTGGGATTACATCTTCAGCGCGATCAAGAAGTTCAAGGTGGACCGCAACTTCTGTCTGGCCGACCGCGCGCAGATCACCATGACGGTGCCCTTCATGCGCGCCTACGCCCTGTTGCTGCTCAAGACCTGCCACAAGCGCGGGGCGCCCGCCATCGGCGGCATGAGCGCGCTCATCCCAATCAAGAACGATCCCGAGAAAAACGCCAAGGCGATGGAAGGCATCCGCATGGACAAGCGCCGCGATGCCACCGACGGCTACGACGGCGGCTGGGTCGCGCACCCGGGGCTGGTGCAAGTGGCGATGGAGGAATTCGTCGCCGTGCTCGGCGATGCGCCCAACCAGATCGGCAAGACCCGCGACGATGTGCAGGTGACGGCCAGCGACCTGCTGGACTTCCGCCCCGAATCGCCCATCACCGAGGCCGGGCTGCGCAACAACATCAACGTCGGCATCCACTACCTCGGCGCCTGGTTGTCGGGCAGCGGCGCGGTGCCCATCCACAACCTGATGGAAGACGCGGCCACCGCCGAAATCTCGCGCAGCCAGGTGTGGCAGTGGATTCACAGCCCCAAGGGCGTGCTCGACGACGGCCGCAAGGTCAGCGCGGAGATGGTGCGTGCGCTCATTCCCGAGGAACTGGCCCGCGTGAAAGCCACTGGCGCTGCAGGCCGGTTTGACCAGGCCGCGCAGATTTTCGAGCGCATGGCCACCGGCGCGGAATTCACCGAGTTTCTTACCCTGCCGCTGTACGAAGCGCTGAGCTGAGCAAGCGTTGCCCCACCAACAGCCGCCGCAGGGCGGCTGTTTTCATTTTGGCTCAAATTGAGCCCGGAATATTGCGGACACGGTGCAGATGAACCCCCTCGGCCATTGACGTTTGCCGAGGATTCGCAGGCGAGCATACCTAATATGAGGATACTTTTCTGCTCACCCATCCGCATGCCCGCACGGCGCTCGTGTGGATTTGGCGCTTGCCTGCCCCATGCTGAACTACGGGCCTAGGATTCGGTTTTCAACAACTCAACGAAAAGAGACCTCCATGCACATCCGTTCGCTGAAAGATCAGGTCGCCGTCATCACCGGCGCATCCAGCGGCATCGGTGCCGCCGCCGCTCGCGCGCTGGTGAATGAGGGCATGTCCGTCGTTCTCGCGGCCCGCTCTGCGGACAAGCTTCATGCCCTGTCCGAAGAACTGGGCAAGCGCGCTCTCGTGGTCGCCACCGACGTGGGCGACGAAGCCCAGGTGCAGCAATTGTTCGAAACGGTCAAAACCCGGTTCGGCGGCCTGGACTTGTTGTTCAACAATGCGGGCGTGGGTTATCACGGTGCATTCGAGCACGGCCGCACCGACGAATGGAAGGCCACCATCGATGCCAACCTCTGGGGCGTGCTGTATTGCACAAGGGCGGCGATACCGCTGCTGCGCGGTCGACCCGGCGCGATGATCAACACGGTTTCCAGCGTGGGCGGGCGGCGCGGCATCGAAGGCTGGGCGGTATACAACGCCACCAAGTTTGCCGTGGTGGGTCTGCACGACGCGCTGCGCAAGGAACTGGGGCCGCAAGGCATCCGGGTATCGCTGATCGAGCCCGGAGCGGTTTACACCGACTGGGGTCACAATGTTCCGCCCGAACAGATGAAGGCGCGGCGCGATGCCATCGAAGCGCTGCACGCGGAGGACATCGCCCAGGCGCTGCTCTACGCCTTTGCCCAGCCGCCGCATGTCAACCCGCAGGAACTGCTGATTCTGCCCACCAAACAGATCTCGCCATGAATGCCGTGCTCGACCCCCCAACCGCTTTGCCGCTGAGAGTCGACTTCTCCCGCGCCGAAGTGGTGGATACCGCCGCCCTGCCCTGGGTGGACTCGCCCGCAGTCGGCGTGCAGCGCAAACTGATCGAACGTGATGGCGGCGAAGCCGGACGGGCCACCTCGCTGGTGCGCTACGCGCCGGGTTCGCGCTTTGCCGCGCACACCCACCCGCTGGGCGAGGAAATTCTGGTGCTGGGGGGCACGTTTGCCGACGAACAGGGCGTCTATCCGGCGGGCACTTATCTGAAAAACCCTCCCGGTTCACGCCACGCCCCGTTCACCGAAGAGGGATGCCTCTTGCTGGTGAAGCTGTGCCATATGCAGCCTGACGACATCCAGCGCGTGGTGATCGACACGCATCAGGCGCCCTGGCTGCCGGGTCTGGTGCAAGGCTTGAGCGTCAAGCCTTTGTCCGACTTTGCGGGCGAGCATGCCGCGCTGGTGCAATGGGCGCCCGGCACCGTGTTCACTCCGCACCGGCATTGGGGCGGGGAAGAGATTTATGTGCTCGAAGGCGTATTCGAGGATGAGCACGGCCGGTACCCGGCTGGAACCTGGATGCGCAGCCCGCACCTGAGCCAGCATGCCCCATTCAGCCGGGAAGGCTGCACCATTTTCGTCAAAGTGGGGCATCTGCCGGAACCGGGCTGATCCCGTTCGTCCGCATGGTTTGGTGCATACTTGCGTGCATGACTGCGCCCGGCCACCCCGATCAGCATACCCTGTCGCACGCCGAAGCCCTGTGCGCCGCGCGCGGCGTGCGTCTCACGCCGCTGCGCCGTCGGGTGCTGGAGCTGGTGCAGTCGCGCACCGAAGCGGTCAAGGCCTATGACCTGCTCGCGCTGTTGTCCACCGAGGATCACGCCGCCAGGCCGCCCACGGTGTATCGCGCGCTCGATTTTCTGCTGGAGCAGGGGCTGATCCACCGTGTCGACAGCCTCAACGCCTTTGTCGGCTGCAAGCGCCCCGACACCCCGCATGCCGCACACTTTCTGCTGTGCGAGCGCTGTGGCCGGGTGCAAGAACTGCAAAGCGAGGCGGTGGACGCCGCGATCGTCCAAGCCGTGGCGGCAACGGGTTTTGTCGCCCGGCGCGCTCACCTGGAAGTGCAGGGTCTGTGCGCGGCCTGCGCCGCATCGGTGCAGGCCGACCGATCGGCGACCTGCCTCAGCCCGCGGGGTTGAGGGTATAGAGCCGCACCAGCGTCAGTCCTAGGCCGAGCAGCGCACCCAACGTGAGCCACAGGCGCAGCGGCAGGAACCACGACGGCCAGGGAAGCTGCTTACGCAGCATCACATCGGCGGCATAGGCGATGGCCAGACCAATGAACAGCCCGGTCATGCTGTACGCCACGCTCAATCCCCAGGTCATGCGCCAGGCCCACAGCGGCAGCACCACACCCCAGCCCAGCAGAAGCCAGGGGCGCTGCACCTGCGCCTCGGGCAGCGCCAGCGCCGCGCCCCAGTAGAGCGCGCCGAGAAAGGCCAGAATCGCCGCGGCGTATTGCGCCTGAATCGCTACAATTGGGAGTAGCGAGGTCACCGGCGCGATCCAGGCGGCGAAGCCCAGCGCGATGAACGGAATGAGCCCGGCCAGGCCAAGCGCGTAGGCGGGTGCTTTCATCAGGCGATCTCCCTTGGTGTCACGATGCATGGGCGGATTGTCGCCCAGGCGCGGGCGGACGCGGCTGCGTCAACGCAAATCAAACCCCCGCTGCATGCGCCTGCTGATCGGCGTGATACGAGGAGCGCACCAGCGCGCCCACGGCGGCGTGGGTGAAGCCCATCGCCAGCGCCTCGCGCTCGAACATCGCGAAGGTGTCAGGGTGCACATAGCGCGCCACCGGCAGGTGGTGCCCGGTGGGGGCGAGGTACTGGCCGATGGTGAGCATGTCGATGCCGTGCGCGCGCATATCGCGCATCACGTCGAGAATTTCATCGTCGGTTTCGCCCAGGCCGACCATCAACCCGCTCTTGGTCGGAATGCCGGGATGGCGCGCCTTGAAATCGGCCAGCAGCTTGAGCGAATGGGCGTAGTCGGCGCCGGGTCGGGCCTGTTTGTACAGGCGCGGCACGGTTTCGAGGTTGTGATTCATCACGTCGGGCAGGCCAGCGGCGAACAGATCGAGCGCCTTGTCGAGCCGTCCGCGGAAATCGGGCACGAGCACCTCGATCTGCGTGGCGGGCGACAGCGCGCGCACGGTCTGGATGCAATCGACGAAGTGCTGCGCGCCGCCGTCGCGCAGGTCGTCACGGTCCACGCTGGTGATGACCACATAGCGCAGCCGCATCGCGGCGATGGCCCGCGCCAGATTGCCGGGCTCCTCCGGGTCGAGCGGGTCGGGGCGGCCGTGGCCGACGTCGCAGAAGGGGCAGCGGCGGGTGCATTTGTCGCCCATGATCATGAAGGTGGCCGTGCCCTTGCCGAAGCATTCGCCGATGTTGGGACAACTGGCCTCTTCGCATACGGTCACCAGCCTGTGCTCGCGCAGCAGGCCTTTGATGGCGTAGAACTGCGACGAGGGCGCTGCCGCCTTGACGCGGATCCAGTCGGGCTTGCGCAGCGGCGCGTCGCCCGCAGGCACGATCTTGATGGGAATGCGGGCGGTCTTGGCCTGCCCTTTCTGTTTGATCGTGGGGTCGGCAAGCGGCGGGGTGGGCGAGGTCATGGGTGAAAAGGCAAGATGCGAAAAACGCTCAAGGCTTCATGGTAGGCCCGCCGCCCTGCCGCTGCCAGAGCAGGCCGAATTCCTCGGCGAAGGCGGCTGCGACCTGTTCCACGCCGGCCTGCACGCCCTGACTGGCCATGTCGAGGGTGCGCAGCCCGGCATAGCCGCAGGGGTTGATCCAGCCAAACGGCTGCAGATCCATCGCCACGTTGATGGCCACGCCGTGATAGGTGCAGCCGTTGCGCACCTTGAGCCCGAGGGCCGAGATTTTCTCGCCCGTTGCGAGGTAGATGCCCGGCGCACCGGGACGGCGCAGGCCGTCGATCTCCCATCGCGCCAGGGTGCGGATCACCGCTTCCTCGATGCGTTGCACGGTTTCGCGCACCATCCAGTGGCGACGGCGAAGGTCGAGCAGCAGATAGACCACCGCCTGACCGGGGCCGTGATAGGTGATCTGCCCGCCGCGATCGGTCTGCACCACGGGCAACCCATGCGGGGCGAGCAGATGCTCGGGCTTGCCCGCCTGCCCCTGGGTGAACACGGGCGGATGCTCCACGCCCCAGAGTTGGTCCGGCGTCGCCGCGGTGCGCGCCTCGGTCAGCGCGCGCATGGCCTGCCAGATGGGCAGATAGTCCTGCCGGCCCAGCCACTGCCAGTCCAGCGTGGCGGCTGGACTCAGTTCTGATCCATCCGGGTTCATGTTCGAGCCCTATCGAGTTGTGGCATTCACCATCGAAGCTGCAGAGAAAACTTTTGGCGCAACCCGCCATCGCCGTCGATTTTCGTTTACCGGCGCGCTTTTACAGTCTCACACACCTTGGTCCCGCCAGACGCGACACAATGAATACCTGAGTTTCAGGACGCTTGCCGTGGCCGGATTTTTCGTCTCTCTCATCATCTACCCCTTCGCCGTCTATGGCCTGCGCCGGTTCTTCACCGAGCGGCTGGGGATGGAGAACAACATCGGATTTCTGGTGTTCCTGCTCGCCAGCGTGGTGAGCTGGCTGGCGGCGCAAGCCGTGGGGCGGCTTTGAACTTCAGTCCCGGTCCGTCGGATCGGCCAGTTGGCTGGGGGAAAAGCCCGACTTCGGCCCCAGCGCCTGTGCGCGGATGGCCGGGTGCATGGCGCTGACCAGACGCGACATCGAGGCGAGCTTGTTCGAGGTGTCGCGCAGATGCTCGGCCAGGCGGCTGGCGATGCCCAGCGCCAGCCGCGCCGCAGCTGCGGGATGCTCCGCAACCAATCGCTCCAGCGCATCGCGGCCGAGTTCGGCCAGCGCCACGTCGGAATAGGCCACGCAACTGGCACTGCGCGGCGCATTGAGCAGCACGCCCATCTCTCCGAACATCTGCCCGGCCTTGGCGATGGACACCACCAGACTGTCGCCCTGGTGCTGCGGCGCTTTTTCCACGCTGACTTCGCCGTAGAGCAGCATCAGGATGGTGCCATCGTGCGTGTCATCGTCCTGCCGGATGAAGCACGTGCCCGCCTGTATCCAGCGCACCTGCATCTGGTTGGCGATGAGGACCGCATCCTCCGCAGTGAGGCGATGGCCGGGCTGGCGCAGCAGCAATTGCGCGATGCGCGGTGCCCAGGTCGCATGGTCGGTTCGGCTGGAAGGGCGTCGGTCTGGCATGGTGAGGCGTTGGGTCACAAACGCATGGTAGGCCCGATGCGCCGCACACATTCAGATATTTACAATACTTTCCTCCAAGGAGCGTTGCAGCGCCTGCGCGCAGTGTGCGTCGGGTGTCAGGCTTGGGGTCTTAACGGCGCTCATCCCTTCTTCTCCCGCGCGGCGACGAAGGCTGACAACCCATCAAATCCCCATGCCGCCAAACCCGCCCACCCCCGCCCTGCCTCCATTGCAACTCTCCGGCCTGGAACCGCTGGCCATCGGCCCCGGCTCGCTGTTCGTCAATATCGGCGAGCGCACCAATGTGACCGGCTCCAAGGCCTTCGCCCGCATGATCCTCGCGGGCGAGTACGACAAGGCGCTGGCCGTCGCGCGGCAACAGGTCGAGAACGGCGCGCAGATCATCGACGTCAATATGGACGAGGCCATGCTCGACAGCAAGGCGGCGATGGTGCGCTTTCTCAATCTGCTGGCCAGCGAGCCCGACATCGCCCGCGTGCCGGTGATGATCGACAGCTCCAAGTGGAGCGTGATCGAGGCCGGGCTGCGCTGCGTGCAGGGCAAGGCCGTGGTGAACTCCATCTCCATGAAGGAGGGCGAGGCCGAGTTCATTCGCCAGGCGCGCCTGCTGCGCCGCTACGGCGCGGCCACCGTGGTCATGGCGTTCGACGAGCAGGGGCAGGCCGATACCTATCAGCGCAAGATCGACATCTGCGCGCGGGCCTATCGCATCCTGGTCGAGCAGGTCGGGTTTCCGCCCGAGGACATCATTTTCGATCCCAACATCTTCGCCATCGCCACCGGCATCGAGGAACACGACAACTACGCGGTCGATTTCATCGAGGCCACGCGCTGGATCAAGCAGAACCTGCCCGGCGCCAAAGTGTCGGGTGGCGTATCCAACGTGTCGTTCAGCTTCCGCGGCAACGAGCCGGTGCGCGCGGCCATCCACACCGTGTTCCTCTACCACGCCATTCGCGCCGGTATGGACATGGGCATCGTCAACGCCGGGCAGATCGGTGTGTACGACGACCTCGACCCCGCGCTGCGCGAGCGCGTCGAAGACGTGGTGCTCAACCGCCGCCCCGACGCCACCGAGCGCCTGCTCGAAGTGGCCGAAGCGGTGAAAGGCGCCGCCAAGGACGATACCGCGCGGCTGGCCTGGCGCGAACTGCCGTTGCGCCAGCGCCTCAGCCACGCGCTGGTGCACGGCATCACCGACTTCATCGTCGAAGACACCGAGGAGGTCTGGCAGGCGATCCGCGCGGAGGGCGGGCGGCCGCTGCACGTCATCGAAGGCCCGTTGATGGACGGCATGAACGTCGTCGGCGATCTGTTCGGCGCGGGCAAGATGTTCCTGCCGCAAGTGGTGAAAAGCGCGCGGGTGATGAAGCAGGCCGTCGCCCACCTGCTGCCCTATATCGAGGCCGAGAAAAAAGAGATGGAGGCCGCCGGCTGCGACGTGCGCGCCAAGGGCAAGATCGTCATCGCCACGGTGAAAGGTGACGTGCACGACATCGGCAAGAACATCGTCACCGTGGTGCTTCAGTGCAACAACTTCGAAGTGGTGAACATGGGCGTGATGGTGCCGGCCAAGGACATATTGGCCAAGGCGCGCGAGGAAGGCGCCGACCTCATCGGGCTGTCGGGCCTCATCACCCCGAGTCTGGAAGAAATGCAGCACGTGGCCGCGGAAATGCAGCGTGACGATTATTTTCGCAGCCGCAAATTGCCGCTGCTCATCGGCGGCGCCACGACCAGCCGGGTGCATACCGCCGTGAAAATCTCGCCCCACTACGACGGGCCGGTGGTCTATGTGCCCGACGCCTCGCGCAGCGTGGGTGTGGCGCAGAACCTGCTGTCCGAGCAGGCTGCGGCCTATATCGCCGAGATCGAGGCCGACTACGAGAAGGTGCGCGTCCTGCACGCGGGCAAGCGCGTCACGCCCCTGGTGCCGCTGGAAAAGGCGCGGGCGAACAAGGCCCGCATCGACTGGTCGGCCTACCAGCCGCCCGTGCCCAAGTTCATCGGCCGCCGGGTGTTCCGCAACTACGACCTGGGCGAAATCGCCGCCCGCATCGACTGGGCGCCGTTTTTCCGGACCTGGGATCTGGCGGGCAGGTTTCCCGATATTCTCACCGACGACATCGTGGGCGAATCGGCCCGCCGGGTGTACAGCGACGCGCAGCGCATGCTCAAGCGCTTGATCGAAGGCCGCTGGCTCACGGCGCATGCCGTCATCGGTCTGTGGCCGGCCAACAGCGTGAACGATGACGACATCGCGATCTACACCGACGAGAGCCGCAGCACCGAGCTGATGGTGTGGCATGGGCTGCGTCAGCAGACCGAGCGTCCGGTTGTCGATGGCGTGCCCCGCCCCAACCGCGCGCTGGCCGACTTCATCGCGCCCAAAGGCGTCGCCGCCGATTACATCGGCCTGTTCGCGGTCACCGCAGGTATCGGTGTCGAAGCGAAGGAAAAAGCCTTTCTCGCCGACCTCGACGACTATTCCGCCATCCTGCTCAAGTCGCTGGCAGACCGCCTGGCCGAGGCACTGGCAGAGCGCATGCACCAGCGCGTGCGCACCGAGTTCTGGGCGTATGCGCCTGAAGAATCCTTGAGCAATGCGGAATTGATCGCCGAGAAGTATCGCGGCATCCGCCCGGCGCCGGGCTATCCGGCCTGCCCCGAGCACTCGGTGAAAGCCGAGATGTTCGCCGCGCTGCAGGCGCAGGACATCGGCATGACGCTGACCGAAAGCTGGGCCATGCTGCCCGCGGCCAGCGTGAGCGGCTTTTACTTCGCCCACCCCGAGGCGCAATACTTCAACGTCGGCCCCGTCGGCCCGGACCAGAAGGCCGACTGGGAACGCAGAGCCGGTCGGCCGCTGGAAGCTGTCGCGGTGCAGGCAGTCGCCTGAGCCGCAATGCAATGGCCCGTGCCGTTCGGCCGGGCCTTGGCTGTCGATTGCGGGCTCAGCCCGGGTTGCCTGATTCCGCAGCCGCCGGTGGCGGCGGCAGATGGCCAGCGCGCTCCGCCGCCTCGGCCTCGCGCAGCGCCTGGGCGCGGGCTTCGTGGCTGTGATCGGCGCCCAGCAGCATATACATCGCGGGCACGACGAACAGGGTGAACAGCGTGCCGATGGCCAGGCCGGTGGCGATGACCAAGCCCATGTTGAAGCGGCTGACCGCGCCCGCGCCAGAGGCCAGGATCAGTGGCATGACGCCGAGCACCATGGCCGCAGTGGTCATCAGGATGGGCCGCAGCCGCATGCCCGCGGCGTGCTCGATGGCTTCACGCTTGCTCATCCCGGCGCGCTGCATATTGTTGGCGAACTCGACGATCAGGATGCCGTGCTTGGAAATCAGGCCGATGAGCGTGACCAGTCCGACCTCGGTGTAGATATTGAGGGTGGCGTGGCCGATGCCGAGGTTGATGAACAGCAGCGCCCCGGAGATCGCCATCGGCACCGACACCAGGATGATGACCGGATCGCGGAAGCTCTCGAACTGCGCGGCCAGCGCCAGGAAGATGATGATCAGGGCAAAGCCGAAGGTCAGCACCAGCCCACCGCTTTCCTGCTCGAACTGGCGCGACGGCCCGGCGAAGTCGTAGCTGTAACCCGTCGGCAGGGTGCGCTTGGCCAGCGCCACCAGATCGTTCAGCGCCTGGCCCTGCGCGATGGTGGGCAGGGACACGCCCTGGATCGTCGCGGAGTTGGCCTGTTGGAAGTGGTTGATGGTCTCGGGCTGCACGCTCGAGGTCAGGTGCACCACGGTGGACAGCGGCACCATCGCGCCACTGGCCGTGCGGATGTAGTAGTGCTTCAACTGATCTGCGTTGAGGCGGTACTTCTGCTCGACCTGCGGGATGACCTTGTAGGAGCGGCCGTGGAGCTCGAAAAAGTTGACGTAGCCGCCGCCGAGCATGGCCGACAGCGCCGAGCCAATGTCCTGCATGGTCAGGCCGAGCTGCGCGGCCATATCGCGGTCGATGTGAATGCGGGTCTGCGGCAGGTCGATGCGCAGGTCGGACTGCAGGAAAATGAACTTGCCGGTTTTCAGCGCGTCTTGAAGGAATTGCTGCGACACCGCGTAGAGCTTGTTCACCGGTTCGGTGGTGGTGATGACGAACTGGATCGGCAAGCCGCGCGAGCCCGGCAACGGCGGCGGCTGGAACACCGCGATCTGGCTGCCGGCGATGTGGTTGAGCTTTTGTTGCAGCACCGGCTGGAGATCGGTCGCAGTCTTCTTGCGCTCGTTCCACGGTTTGAGCACCATGCCGCCGATCACCTGGCTGGGAGTGTTGAGCTGGAACACATGGTCGGTTTCCGGGAAGGTCTTGAACACGTCGTAGACCTGCTTGGCATAGAGCGCGCGCTGGTCGAGCGTGGCCGTGGGGTTGTTGTAGGACAGGGAGACGAGCACACCCTGGTCTTCCTGCGGCGCCAGCTCCGACTTGGAGGTGGAGTAGAGGAAATAGATGGAACCCAGGATGATGACGGCCATCACCACGGTCACCGGCAGAAAGTTGAGCGAGCCGTGCAGGGTACGCTCGTAGCGCTTGTGCAGACGGTCGAAGCTGTGGTCGAGGAACAGCACCAGCCGGTCCTGCCAGCTATGGCTCTGCGGGTCGGGCGCCTTGAGCAACTTCGAGCACATCATCGGCGACAGCGTCAGCGCGATGATCGCCGAAATCACCACGGTACCCACCAGCGTGAAGGCGAACTCGGTGAACAGCGCGCCGGTGAGCCCGCCCATGAAGCCGATGGGCACATACACCGCCACGAGCACGATGGTCATGGCGATGATGGGGTTGGCCAGTTCGCGCGCGGCGCGCACCGCGGCGTCATGCCGCGGCATGCCTTCCTCGAGGTGGCGGCTGATGTTCTCGACCACGATGATGGCGTCGTCCACCACCAGTCCGATGGCCAGCACGATGGACAGCAGGGTGAGCAGGTTGATCGAGTAGCCCAGCGCCAGCATGATGGTGAAGGTGCCGACGATCGACAGCGGGATCGCCACCAGCGGAATGACGACCGAGCGCAGCGAACCGAGGAAAACGAACACCACGACGGTGACGATGAGCACCGCTTCGACCAGGGTCTTGATGACCTCGTCGATCGAGGAATTGACGAACTTGGTCGAGTCGTACACGATCTGCCCCTTCAATCCGGAGGGCAGTTGCTGCTGGATGTCGGGGAAGACCTTGCGCACCCGGGCGACGACGTCGAGCAGGTTGGCGCCAGGCGCCACCTGGATGCCGATGAACACCGACGACTTGCCGTCGAAGGCCACCGAGCTGTCGTAGTCGTCCGAACCGAGGGTGACGTTGGCCACCTGATCGAGCCGCACCACCTGGCCGCCCACCGTCTTGACCACCATGTTGCGGAAGCCCTCAAGCGACTTCAGATCGGTATTGGCCGACACATTGATCTGCACCATCTGGCCCTTGGTGCTGCCGCTGGCCGAGAGGTAGTTGTTGGCCGCAAGCGCCGAATACACGTCGGCGGCGGTGAGGCCGAAGGCGGCGAGCTTGTTCGGGTCGAGCCAGGCGCGCAGCGCGAAGTTCTTGGCCCCCAGGATCTCCGCCGTCTGCACGCCTTCGACGGCCTGCAGCCTGGGCTGCACCGCGCGGATCAGGTAGTCGGTGATCTGGTTCGGCTTGAGCACATCGCTGTAGAAGCCGATGTACATCGCGTCGATGGTCTGGCCGATGGACACGCTGAGCACCGGCGTCTGCGACTGCGGTGGCAACTGGTTGAGCACCGAATTGACCTTGGTGTTGATTTCGGTGAGCGCCTTGTCGGGGTCGTAGTTCAGCCGCAGGTTGGCGGTGATGGTGCTGACGCCCTGCACGCTGCTCGACGTCATGTAGTCGATGCCGTTGGCCTGCGCGATGGCGTTTTCCAGCGGCGTGGTGATGAAACTGGCCACCAGATTGGCGTCGGCGCCGGGGTACGAAGTGGTGATGGTCACGACCGCGTTCTGCGTGTAGGGGTACTGCAGCACCGGCAGCAGGCCCACCGAGCGCAGGCCCAGCACCAGGATCACCAGGCTGACCACAATGGCCAGCACCGGGCGATCAATGAAAATGTCTGTGAATTTCTTGTTCATCGCGCTCTGGCCGGTTCAGGAGTTGGGCACTTGCGGGTTGGGGTTGTCGGCCGGCTGCACGCTGTTGTTGATGAGCACCGGCGTGCCATTGCGCAGCTTGAGCTGGCCGGCGGTGACCACGGTCTCGCCCACCTTGAGCCCGCTGACGATGGCCACCTGATCTCCGCGCGTCAGGCCGGTGGTGATGAAGCGCTGCTCGGCCACCAGCCTGGGCTTGCCATCCGGCCCCTTGCCTTCATCCTTGACCAGAAAGACCGTGGCGCCATACGGGTTGTAGGCAACGGCCGCATTGGGCAGGGTGATGTAGTTGCGCGGCGCGCCGTCGGTCAGCCGCACCGTGGCGAACACGCCGGGCAACAGTTCGCCCTTGGGGTTGGGGATGCGGGCGCGCACCGTAAGGTTGCGCGTGGCCGTGTTCACCTGCGGCTCGATCGCAATGACCCTGGCCTCGAAGGTTTTGCCTGGCACCGCATTGGTGGTGACTTGCGCCGTCATGCCCACATGCACCAGATCGATCTGGCTCTGCGGCACAGTGAAGTCGATGTCCATCGGATCGAGCGCCTGCAGCGTCACCGCCTCCGTACCTGGCGCCAGGTACTGGCCGAGGTTGATTCTGCGTATGCCCAGCACGCCCGAAAACGGCGCGGTGATCTTCGCCTGCGCGATCACCGCCTTTTGCGCGTTGATCTGTTCACCCAGCGCCTTGAGCTGGGCCTGCAGGCTGGCGACGGTGGAGCGGTCGCTGTCGACCACGGCCTGACTGACGGCCTGCACCTTGATCTGCGCCTCATCGCGCCTGAGGTTGATCTGCGCCAGATCGAGCTGGGCCTGCAACTGCCCCACCTGCGCCTGCAGTTGCGCCAGTTGCGCCCGCTGCTGCGCGTCGTTGACCTGCGCCAGCATCTGCCCCTTGGTCACCTTTTCGCCGGAGCGGAAGTGAATGGCGGTGACCATCCCCCCGATCTGCGGGCTCAACGAGGTCTGCTGACTGGCGTGCAGATTGCCCAGCGCCTCCACCGTCGGCTGCCACGACGACTCCTGCGCCACGATGGTCGAAACCGTCTGCGGCGGGTTGGACATGCCCTTGATCGCCTTGGCGATCATGGTGCCCTTGAACTGCTGGAACCAGGCCACGCCCCCGATCAGGACGGCGGCGATGATGAGCATGATGATCATGCGCTTGGTGGTGCCTTGGGTCATCTGTGAACTCCGTGTGCTGGTTTTTGTAGGGTGCCTGATCGGGAAAACGGGGCGGCTTGTCGTCGGTTCACTGGCTGGCCGACGCCGCGGCGACGGGTGCGCTGTGGTCACCCAGCACCCCGCCGCCCATGGCCTGATAGAGCGCTGCGCTGTCGGCCAGACGCTGCGCCTGTGCCGAGATCAGGCCGATGCGGGTCTGCTGCGCCTGCTGCTGCGCGGTGAGCAACTGCAGATAGCTGGCTGCGCCGAGCAGGTATTGCTGCTCGACGAGCTTGAGCGACTCCTGCGCCGACGCATCGGCGGCGGCCTGGGCCTGCAGCGTCTGCGCGTCGTTGTCCAGCGCACGCAGGGCATCAGCAACATTGCGCAAGGCCTGCAATACGGTTTGCTGATAGTTGGCCCCCGCGGCCTGCAGGCTGGCTTCGGCGGCATTGGCGCCCGCCTTCAGCCCGGCGTTGAACAAGGGTTGCGCCAGACTGCCGGCCAAAGACCACACCGCCGACCCCGGCCCGAACAAGGCGCCCGTGGTCAGCGCCTGTGTGCCCAGACTGGCGCTGAGGTTGATCTGCGGATAGAGCTTGGAAATCGCCACGCCGTATTGCGCCGTTGCGGCGTGCAGCAGGGCCTGGCTGGCCTGGATGTCGGGCCGCTGCTGCACCAGGGCGGAAGGCACGACCATCGGCAGGGTTTGCGGCAGGGTGAAGTCGGCCAGTGTGAAGCGGGGAATGTCGGCCGCGCCCGGCGCCTGACCCAGCAGCACGGCCAGCAGGTGATCGGTCTGCTCCAGACTGTTGCGCAGCGGGGGCAGGCTGGCGCGCGTTTGCTCCACCTGCGTCTGCAGCGTCAGCACGTCGCTGCGCGCCGCCGCGCCCAGGGCAAAGCGCTTGCGGGCGATGTCGAGCTGGTCCTGCTGCGCTTTCAGAATGGCCTCGGTGGCGTCGATCTGCGCGCCGAGCTGCGCCTGGGTAAAGGCTGCCGTAACCACGTTGGCCGCAAGGGTCAGGCGGGCGCCGTCGAGCTGGTACTGCTGATAGCTGGCCTGCGCCGCGAGCGCTTCGAGCGCGCGGCGATTGCCGCCGAACAGGTCGAGGTTGTAGCCGACGGCGACGCTGGCGTTATACAGGTTATAGATATTGCTCGTGTTGCTGCTCTGGCCGAAACTGGAAGAATTGGTCTGGTTGCGGTTGGCGCCCAGATTGCCGTTGACCGTGGGATAGAGCGTGGAACCGGCCTGGGCCTGGTAGGTCTGCTGCGCCTGGCGCAAAGTGGCTTCGGCGGCAGCCAGAGTCGGGCTGCTGCGCAGCGCCGAGTCCACCAGCCCATCGAGACGGGACGAGCCATACACCCGCCACCAGTCGGGCGCGATGCGCTCGACCGTCCGCAAGCGCTGCGCACCCCCCATCGACCCGGGGGCCGAGGCGGTCTGCACGGGCAGCGCCTCGCGGGTGTACTGCTGCACCGCGGGCGCCTTGGGCGCATGGAAGTCGGGGCCGACCGTGGTGCAGCCGCCCAGCAGGGCAAAGCCGAGGGCAATCCAAACAGCGCGAGGGGTCGCGGGCAAATTCTGCATAGGGCGGGTCCGGAAAGACGGAAGGACAGCGGGGGAGAAAACCGAATGAACTGCACCACTCAAGCGTCCCTGGGCAGGGAGCAAGCGGCTCAAAATAGCGACTGATTCTAAGAGGCGCTTGCGATTTCTGCCGGGTGCGTTCCCCCCGACAGCATGAGGCGAACGCAACGCATGCTAGGGGAAAACGATATGGCCGGGTTGCTTTACTATGCCAATGAATATCGCAAACACGCCAATATGCCTCAATCCGCGCTAACGTCAACTGAATGTGAATGCAGCAAGGCCGAGCTGCTCGACCGCATCAACCATCTGGGCGGAGCCGAGCTGATCGCGGTGAATGTGCGCAATCCGCTGGCCATGGACCCGCAAACCCATTGCCACGCCCGCGGCACACTGTTTCTGCTCACCGAGGGGCTGGTCATCGTGGAGACCGCGCAGGGCCGCCAGCTTTCGCCCTCGCAAACCATAGGCTGGATGCCACCTGGCGTGGAACACGCCGTGCAGTCTTACGGGCCGACCGCGGGTTGCGGCGCCTTTCTCACGCCCCAATTCTGCGGCGACCTGCCGGCCGAGCCGACGAGCTATCCGGTGAACCCGCTGGTGGCGCTGATCCTGCAAAAGGCGTTGAGCTGGCCACACGGCACCCCGCTCGACCTCACCCGCATGCGTCTGCTGCTGGTCCTGCTCGACGAATTGCGCCAATCTCCCGCCCGCCCGCTGCAATTGCCCTGGCCGCAGGACGCCCGGCTGCTCGGCATCGCCCGCGCCCTGCTCGACGACATCGCCAGCGCGCGCACCCTGGAGCAGTGGGCGCGCTGGGCCGAAATCAGCCCGCGCACACTCAGCCGCAAGTTCATGCTGGAGACCGGCATGAGCTTTGCCCAATGGCGTCAGTGGGCGCGGCTGACCCAGGCGCTGGAATGGCTGGCCACCGGGCGAGCGGTCAAGGACGTGGCGCTGTCGCTGGGGTACGACAGCGTGAGCGCGTTCATCAAGACCTTCCGCCAGGCGCTGGGCGCCACGCCGTCGGCCTATTTCCAGGCCCAGCAGCGCGGGCAGCCGATGCCAGCCTCGTCCGCCGCCCAGCCCGCTGCCGCACTGGAATGAAACGCGCGTGCATGCATATCCTGCGTGCATATCCTTCCAACAAAGGATTCTTTGAAACCGTCGACAGAGATCGGTAGGCTTGACGCTTGTCAAACATCGCCAAAGGAGACCCCCCATGAAATTCGAAACGCTCGCCGTCCACGCGGGCTACAACCCCGATCCCGTGACCCGCTCGGTGGCGGTGCCCATTTACCAGACGGTGTCTTACGCCTTCGACGACACCCAGCACGGCGCCGACCTGTTCGACCTGAAGGTGGCGGGCAATATCTACACCCGCATGATGAACCCGACCAACGACGTGCTGGAAAAGCGCGTCGCCGCGCTCGAAGGCGGCGTGGCGGCGCTGACGCTGGCCTCGGGCATGGCGGCGATCACCGCGGCTATCCAGACGCTGGCCGAGGCGGGCGACAACATCGTCTCCAGCAGCCGTCTGTATGGCGGCACCTACAACCTGTTCGCCCACACCTTCCCGCGGCAGGGGCTGGAGGTGCGTTTCGCCGATCCGCGCGACCCGGAGAGCTTCGCCCGGCTGATCGACCACCGCACCCGCGCAGTGTTCTGCGAAACCATCGGCAATCCGCTGGGCAATGTGACCGATATCGGCGCGCTCGCGGCGGTGGCGCATGCCGCCGGCGTGCCGCTGATCGTCGACAACACCGTGCCCTCGCCCTATCTTTGCCGCCCGTTCGAGCACGGCGCGGACATCGTGGTGCACTCGCTCACCAAATACCTCGGCGGCCACGGCAACAGCGTGGGCGGCGCCATCGTCGATTCGGGCAAGTTCGATTGGGCGGCGCACGCCGAGCGCTTCAAGCTGCTGGTCGAGCCCGACGTGAGCTATCACGGCGTGAGCTACACGCAGCAGTTCGGCACGGCCGCGTTCATCGCCCGCGCCCGCGTGGTGCCGCTGCGCAATATGGGCGCGGCGCTGTCGCCGCTCAACGCCTTTCTCATTCTGCAGGGCATCGAAACCCTGCCGCTGCGCATGGACCGCATCTGCGCCAACACGCTGCACATCGCCACGCATCTGCAGAAACATCCGCGCGTGGCCTGGGTACGCTACGCCGGGCTGGTCGATCATCCCGATCATGATGTCGCCCAGCGGCTGATGCAAGGCCGCGCCTCGGGCATACTGAGCTTCGGCGTCAAGGGGGGCCGCGAGGCCGGAGCGCGCTTTCAGGACGCGCTCAAGCTGATCACCCGGCTGGTCAACATCGGCGACTGCAAGTCGCTTGCCTGCCATCCGGCCACGACCACGCACCGCCAGCTCAACCCGCTGGAACTGCAGGCCGCCGGGGTGAGCGAAGACATGGTGAGACTGTCCATCGGCATCGAAAATGTGCATGATCTGATCGGCGATCTCGACCAGGCGCTGCAAGCCAGCGGCGGCTGATACCCTGCGCTTCGGGCGGCTGTCGTCAAACTGGCGACCTGCGCGTTGAATAGGCCATACTTCATCAGACTCTCGGGAGAGCAATATGTCATCCATTCCTCCGCAAGTTCCGGCTACGACGGGCAAAGGCGTCTGGATCGCGGTTTTCGTCATGGGCGCCGTGATCGTGGCCTTGCTGGCCGCGGTGCTTTACAAACTCAGCGACAGTTCGGGCAACAAGCCGGAAGTGGCCGTGGCCGTTGCGTCACAGCCCGCCAGCGCGCCGCTCGCTCACACCGCGGCGGCCTCATCAGTCGTTTCTGCCCTTGCGGCAGCGCCTGCGTCCAAGCCTGCCGAACAGGTGACCCCTGAACCTGCGCCACAACCCGCGGTCAAACAGCGCGTGGTCGCCCCGCGGCCTGTTCCAGTGGCGCAGCAGACGCATTCAGCTCAACAGATGGCACCACAGACCTTCGAGCCGCAACAGTTCGCACCGCAAGCCGCGCCCGTACCGGCAGCCCCGCAGCAGCCGGTTTGCAACAACTGCGGCACGGTGACCGCGGTCACCCCGGTCCAGGTACAGTCGCAGCAGACCAACCCGGTCGGTGTGATCGCCGGGGGTCTCATCGGCGGCATCCTGGGCAATCAGGTCGGCGGTGGTGACGGACGCAAGCTGGCCACCGTGGCCGGCGCCATCGGCGGCGGCATCGCCGGCAACGAAATCGCCAAACGGGTGGATGCGCAGACGGTTTACAACGTGCAGGTGCGTCTGGACAACGGTCAGGTGCAGACCCTGCAGCTCAAGGTCGCCCCGCCCGTGGGTCAGCGTGTGCAGATCGGCGCCGACGGCGGACTCAATCCGATTCGGTGAACGTCATCTCGCCATTTTTCAAGCGGCAATCACCCCCTGTTTACGGGGGTCCGCAACAATGTTCGAGCGTGATTGACGGAAAAGATGAAGCGTTACAAAATGGACTGAACTTTTTGTGTTTTTGCTGAACAGAACAAGGGCTGCTGTGGTTTGAGTTCATGCTCGATCCTGTGGCCCTCCAAGTTGCCCGGTAGTCTGCTCTACAGACTCTCCCCCCGATCCGGGCATTTCCAGCCAGGTGCGCAAAGCACCTGGCTTTTTTTTGTCAAGTCGACGTCAGGGCGCGGCGCAACTGCAGGGCCTCGGCGAGATGAGGCAGGGCGATGTGCTCCGATCCGGCCAGATCGGCGATGGTGCGCGCCAGCCGCAGCACCCGATGCGCCGCGCGGGACGACCAGCCCAGCCGGGTGATGGCCTGGGTCAGAAAGGCGCCGCTGGCGGCGTCGAGCGCGCAATGCACATCCAGTTCGGCCCCTTGCAGCCGGGCATTGAGCTTGCCTTGCCGCGCCTGCTGACGCTCAGCCGCAACGGCCACGCGAGCGGCGATCTGCGCGCTGGTTTCGCCTTGCGGCATCTGCAGCAGCGCATCGGGCGCAATGGCGCCGACTTCGACCTGAATGTCGATACGGTCGAGCAAGGGGCCGGAGACGCGCCCCTGATACCGCGACACCTGATCGGGCGTGCAGCGGCAGGCCTTGGTGGCATGGCCCAAGTAGCCGCAGGGACAGGGATTCATCGCCGCGATGAGCTGAAAGCGCGCCGGAAATTCGGCCTGACGCGCCGCGCGGGAAATGTGGATGCGCCCGGTCTCCAGCGGTTCGCGCAGACTCTCCAGCACCGCGCGGTCGAACTCGGGGAGCTCATCGAGGAACAAAATATTCTGCGTGGCCAGTGAAATTTCGCCCGGGCGAATGGTCCCCGCGCCGCCGCCCACCAGCGCCACCGCCGACGCCGTGTGATGCGGGCTGCGAACGAAACGCCGCCCCCACTGCGCCGGGTCGAAGCGCCCCACCAGACTGAGCACCGTGGCGCTCTCCAGCGCCTGCTCGCGCGTCATGGGCGGCAGCAGCCCGGCAAAGCGCTGCGCCAGCATCGACTTGCCGCTGCCCGGCGGCCCCACCATCAGCACATGATGACCGCCTGCGGCGGCGATTTCCAGCGCGCGCTTGGCCGCGCTGTGGCCCCGCACCTCGGCCATGTCGGGCGCGTCGGCAGGCGAAATCTCGACGGCAGCGGCCGTCACCGGCTGCGCCGCGCCGTCCTGTTCGAGCAGATAGGCCACGACCTGCTGCAGATCGTCGGCGCCGAGAACGGTTCCCGCCTGCGCCAGAGCCGCTTCTGCTGCGCTGGCTTGCGGCAAGACCAGGCGAGACTCGGCGGCATCGCCTTCCTGCGTCGCCCCCAGCGCGCACGCCATTGCCAGCGCGCCCCGCGTGGGCCGCAACGCCCCGGTGAGCGACAGTTCTCCCGCGAAGGTGTGACCCCGCAGACGCTCGGGAGGAATCAAGCCCTGCGCCGCCAGCAGGCCGATGGCGATGGGCAGATCGAAGCGGCCGGACTCCTTGGGCAGATCGGCCGGCGCCAGATTAACGACGATGCGCCTGTTCGATGGAAACCCCAGCCCGCTGTTGATGAGCGCGCTGCGCACCCGGTCGCGTGCCTCGCGCACCTCGGCCTCGGGCAGCCCGACGATGGTGAAGCCGGGCAGACCGGGCGACAGATGCACCTCCACCGTGACCGGCGGCGCTTCCATGCCCAGCAGCGCCCGGCTGGCGACCTGCGCCAGCGACATGGATGCCGAATGCGCCGATCAGCGCCAGGCGTCTTCGGGCGATGCGGACGGCGCCTGCGCCCCGCTGTCCAGCCGCGCCTGCAATTCGCGCACCTGGGCTTCGAGGGTATCGATCTGCTGGCGCGCCGCCAGCAGCATGCGCTGCGTGGCGTCGAACTCGTCGCGCGTCACCAGATCGAGCCGCCCCGCTGCGGAATGCGCCAGCGCGCGCAGATTGCGCTGCGCATCGTGCAGCGGCGATTGCTCGATCAGGCGGCCGAGCTGGTCGAAAAGGGTGTTGTTGCGTTGGCGAAAGCCGTCGTTCATGGCGATGCTCCTGAAATGACTTCTAAATATGCATTGTGACCGATTTTGGCGCGAGCTCTTTTGTGTCTGCTGGAGAACCGCCCAGCCACCTTGCGCGCCGTCAGCAGACCCGCCGCATTGCTGCACCCGTTGGGTAGACGCTTCGGTCGGGCAAACCACAGGATTGATGTATACGGGAGCCACTCTGATAATCCCCCCAACCAGGGATTGCGGCGGATAGCTGCCGGATTTGTGTTTTTTTTGGCACAACACTTGCTTTATTTCCGTGCCACTGTGTTGAAGTCCCACCGTACACAACCCATGAGGAAATTTCCATGAGAAAGTCCATTGCGGCACTCGCGCTGGGCGCATCGCTTGCGGCATTCAGTCTGCCTGCGCTGGCCGCCAAGACCTTGGTGTACTGCTCCGAGGGCAACCCCAACGGCTTTCAACCTGCGCTCTACACCGACGGCACCACCTTCGATGCCAGCTCGCGCACCATCTACAGCCGTCTGGTGGAATTCAAGCCCGGCACGACCGAAGTCGAGCCGGGGCTGGCCACCTCGTGGGAGGTCTCGCCTGATGGCAAAACCTACACTTTCCATTTGCGCAAGGGCGTGAGGTTCCAGAGCAACTTTGGCTTCACCCCCACGCGCGACTTCGACGCCGACGATGTGGTGTTCACCTTCGAGCGCATGCTCGACAAGAGCAATCCGTATCACAGGGTCTCGGGCGGCACGTACGACTATTTCAACGGCATGGGCATGCCCAAGCTCATCAAGGCGATCAGGAAGCTCGACTCCTACACCGTGCGGTTCGAGCTCAATCAGCCCAATGCGGCTTTTCTGGCCGATATGGCCATGGACTTCGCCTCCATCGACTCGGCGCAGTACGCGGACAAGTTGGCCAAGGAGAACAAGAAGCAAGACCTCGATCTCAAGCCCATCGGCACCGGCCCGTTCGAGCTTGTGGCCTATCAGCCCGATTCGATGATCCGCTACAGGGCGTTCCCGCAGTATTGGCGCGGCAAGGCCGCCATCGACAATCTGGTATTCGCCATCACGCCCAATGCCTCGGTGCGCTGGGCCAAGCTGCGCGCGGGCGAATGCCAGATCATGGCTTACCCCAATCCCACCGATATCAAGGCGATGCAAGCTGATAAATCCATCGAGGTGCTCTCGCAGCCCGGTCTGAACGTCGGCTACCTGGCCTTCAACACCGAGAAAAAACCGCTGGACAATGTCGAGGTGCGCAAGGCGCTCTACATGGCCATCAACAAAAAGGCCATCGTCGATGCCGTTTTCCAGGGAACGGCCACCGTGGCGGTCAACCCGATGCCGCGGACCATCTGGGGCTACGACCAATCGATCAAAGACTACCCCCATGACCCGGCCGAAGCCAAGAAACTGCTGGCCAAGGCGGGCTACCCCAATGGCTTCGAAACCGATATCTGGGCCATGCCCGTCTCTCGTCCGTACAACCCCGACGCGCGCCGCATGGCGGTGATGATCCAGTCGGACTGGGCCAAGATCGGCGTCAAGGCCAAGATCGTGACCTACGAGTGGGGCGAATACCTCAAGCGCCTGGGACAGGCCGAACACCGGACCGCGCTGCTGGGCTGGACCGGCGACAACGGCGATCCCGACAACTTCCTCAACACCCTGCTGGGCTGCGCCGGCGTGCACACCACGCAGAACATCGCCCAGTGGTGCAACAAGCCTTACCAAAACCTGATGGACGAAGCCCTGCAAACCACCGATCAGTCCAAGCGCGCCAAGCTCTATGAACAGGCGCAGGTGATCTTTCACCAGCAGGTTCCTTGGGTGCCGATCGACTATTCCACGGTTTACATGCCCATGTCCAAAAAGGTACGGGGCTACACCATCTCGCCGACGGGAGCGCATATCTTCTACGGCGTAAGCCTGGAATGACCTCCTTTTTCCTCAAACGCTTGGCGCTGATCATCCCGGCGCTGGCGGGCGTGAGCCTGCTCACTTTCGCCCTGGTGCATCTCATCCCCGGCGATCCGATCACCATTATGGTCGGCATCCGCGGGCTCACACCCGAGCGCCACGCCGAAATGCTGCACCAGCTCGGCCTGGACAAGCCACTTTGGCAGCAGTTTCTGATGTACGACTGGAATGCACTGCATGGCGATCTGGGTCGGTCGATCTTTACCCGCCAGCCGGTGATGACCGAATTTCTCCAGCGCTTCCCGGCTACTGTCGAGCTGTCGCTTGCGGCCATCGTATTTGCCATCGTCATCGGCCTGCCGGCGGGCGTACTCGCCGCAGTCAAGCGCGGCAGTTGGATCGATCACACGGTGATGACGGCCAGCCTCACCGGCTATTCCATGCCGATTTTCTGGTGGGCGCTGCTGTTGATTTTGCTGTTCTCGGTGCAACTGGGCTGGACGCCGGTATCGGGACGCCTGTCGGCCGAATACTGGATCACGCCCCACACGGGCTTCATGCTGATCGACACGCTGCGGGAGAACGATTTCGATGCCTTCGAAAACGCGCTATGGCACCTGATTCTGCCTGCCATCGTGCTGGGCACGATTCCGCTGGCGGTAATCGCGCGCATGACCCGTTCATCGATGCTGGAAGTGCTGGGCGATGACTATGTGCGCACCGCCCGCGCCAAGGGCGCGGCGCCCTGGCGGGTGATCCTGGTGCATGCGTTGCGCAATGCGCTGATTCCAGTCGTCACGGTGACCGGCCTGCAGGTCGGCATGCTGCTGACCGGGGCGATTCTCACCGAAACCATTTTCTCCTGGCCGGGCATAGGCCAGTGGATGGTGCAAGCCATCAACCAGCGCGACTATCCGGTGATCCAGGGCGGCATTCTGCTCATCGCCTGCGCGATCATCCTCGTCAACTTTCTCGTCGATCTGACCTATGGCCTGATCGACCCCCGCATCCGCCACCCCCGCTGATCCCGCCGCCGCGATGCCATCCGATCCTCAAAACGAACTGTCGCTCGACAGTGCATCCGATGCGGGCGAAGCGCACGCCTTCGCCCACGTCCGCCATCAACCACCGCACCCCCTGGTCGAAGTCTGGCGCGACTTCCGGGAAAGCAAGGGCGCCTTGGCCGGGCTGGCGGTGAGCGTGGCGCTGGTACTCATCGCCATTTTCGCGCCGTGGGTGGCGCCGCATTCACCGATCGATCAGGATCAGTCGGCGTTTCTGCAGCCTCCGGCATGGCTGCCCGGCGGGAGCTGGACCGATCCGCTGGGCACCGACGCCGTCGGGCGAGACCTGCTTTCACGGCTGATTTTCGGCGCGCGGCTGTCGCTGTTCGTCGGCCTGCTCGTGGTCACGCTGTCTCTGGCCGTCGGCGTGGTGCTGGGACTGCTGTCTGGGTTCTACCGCGGCTGGATCGATAGCGTGATCATGCGTCTGGTCGACATCATGATGGCCATACCCAGCCTGCTGCTGGCCATCGCCATCGTCGCCATTCTGGGCCCCAGTCTGGTCAACGCCATCATCGCCATCGCCATTGTCAACATTCCGTTTTATATACGGCTCACTCGCGCCTCGGTGGTGGCCGAATCGGCCAAGGACTATGTCATGGCCTCGCGCGTGGCGGGCGCGGGGCATCTGCGGCTGATGTTCTCCACCCTTCTGCCCAATTGCACCGCACCGCTGATCGTGCAGGCCACGCTGGGTTTTTCCTCGGCCATCCTCGACGCCGCCGCGCTGGGCTTTCTGGGCCTGGGCGCACAGCCACCGACCCCCGAATGGGGCACGATGCTGGCCGATTCGATGCAGTTCGTGCAAAGCGCCTGGTGGGTGGTGACCTTTCCCGGTCTGGCCATTCTCATCACCGTGCTCGCCTTCAACCTGATGGGCGACGGCCTGCGCGATGCCCTGGACCCCAAACTCAAACGCTGATGACCGCCTTGCTCGACATCCAGAATCTGCGCGTCGAATTCGGCGCCGCAGACCAACCCTTCCGCGCGGTCGACGGCGTGAGCTTCACCGTTCGGCCCGGCGAAGTGCTGGGCATCGTCGGCGAATCCGGATCAGGCAAGAGCGTCACCTCGCTTGCGCTCATGGGGTTGATCGCCTATCCCGGCCGCGTGAGCGCCGAACGCCTGATGTTCGATGGTCAGGATCTGCTGGCCCTGCCACCGAAGCGGCGCCGCACGATCACCGGGGGCGACATCGCCATGATCTTCCAGGAGCCGATGACCAGCCTGAACCCGGCGTTCACCGTGGGCTGGCAGATCATGGAGGCGCTGAAAATCCACGGCGGCGGCAGCACGCGCAGCCGCCGCGACCGCGCCGCTGAGTTGTTGTCGCAGGTCGGCATTCCCGACCCGCGACGCCGCCTCGACACCTATCCGCATCAGATGTCGGGCGGCATGAGCCAGCGGGTGATGATCGCCATGGCCATCGCCTGCAACCCCAAGCTGCTGATCGCCGACGAGCCGACCACCGCGCTGGACGTCACCATCCAGGCGCAGGTCATGGACCTGCTGCTGCACCTGCAGCAAGAACGCGGCATGTCGCTCATTCTCATCACCCACGACCTCGCCGTGGCCGCCGAAGCTGCGCACCGGGTCCTAGTGATGTACGCCGGGCAGGTGGTGGAAACGGCACCAGCCGACATGCTGTTCGACGACCCGCGCCACCCCTACACCGAGGCCTTGCTGGCGGCGCTGCCCGAGCGCGCGCGTGGCCAGCGCCGTCTCAATGCCCTGGCCGGTGTCGTACCCGGCCAGCACGACCGACCTCGTGGCTGCCTGCTCGGCCCACGCTGCCCTTATGCCCAGGAACGCTGTCGGCGCGAGCAGCCCATGCTCCATGGCGACACACAGCGCCAAGTGCGCTGCTTCTTCCCGTTGGCGGCAAGCCGCACCTCCATTCCGCAAAGCGCATGACGCCCCCCGCTTCCCATCTCCCTGTGCTCGAAGCCATCGGCCTCAGCCGACATTACGCGGTGCCGGCCGGACCGTTTCGCCCCAAGGTCGCGTTGCGTGCGCTCGACGGCGTGTCATTCAGCCTGCCCGCGGCGCGCACGCTGGCCGTGGTCGGCGAGTCGGGCTGCGGCAAATCCACCCTGGCGCGTCAGGTGACCTTCATCGAGTCGCCCACCTCGGGCAGCATCCGACTCGATGGTCGACCGGTCGCCCTGCACGACAGACTGGCGCTGCGGGCGGCGCGCAGCCAGGTGCAGATCGTGTTTCAAGACCCCTACGGCTCGCTCAATCCGCGCAAGGCCGTGCGCCACATCCTGGAGGAGCCGCTCATCATCAACACCCGCATGACCGCCGCCGAACGCCGCGAGCGGGTGGACTGGATGATGGCCAAGGTCGGCCTGCGACCCGATTACGCCGCCCGCTACCCGCATATGTTCTCCGGCGGACAGCGCCAGCGCATCGCCATCGCCCGCGCGCTGATGCTCAACCCCAAGGTGGTGGTCGCCGACGAACCCGTCTCGGCACTCGACGTGTCGGTGCGGGCGCAGGTGCTCAATCTGCTGATGGACTTGGGCGAGGAATTCGGCGTGGCCTATCTGTTCATCTCCCACGATCTGTCCGTGGTTCGCCACATTGCCGATGACGTGATGGTGATGTACCTCGGCCGCGCCATGGAGATCGGCAGCCGCGATACCTTGCTCGACACACCGCTGCATCCCTACACCCGCGCGCTCATCACCGCTACGCCGCAGATCGAAGCGAACCGCCGCAAGGTACGCGAGCTGCTCAAAGGCGAGTTGCCTTCGCCGCTCAACCCTCCTTCGGGTTGCGTCTTCCATACCCGCTGCCCGCATGCCGTCACCCGGTGCAAAGCCGAGGTGCCGCAGCTGCGCGCCGTGGCGGGACGCGAAGTCGCCTGCCATCTCGCCGAGACGCTTGTCGCCCAACCCGGAACTCCCGCCTGATCCCCGCTCTTCGGCCGCTCTCCGAAATATGGGCATGCCTGGCGCGCGACCAGCAGCAAGCGCCGGGTGGCGTCGAACTCGCCGCGCTTAGCCAGGCGGCCGAGCGGGTCGAAAAAGCCGTGTTGCGTTGGCGAAAGCCGTCGTTCATGGCGGTTGCGCTCCCGCAGGTTTCTGCTGCACTGCGGCCGATTTTTCCCGCCCGGCACAGGAGGCGGGCCATTGCGTTTTTGCGTGTAGCCAAGGATCAACCGCAGCAAAACGTTCCAAATTGGTGCGCATACATCGATTCGCACAACTCAGGTGCACCCATTTCCTCTTCAAGAGAAGAACAAGCAAGTGTCAATGATGTGACATCCCCATACAAACCTGGCACGAAAGCTGCAGATGCTCCCCGGCATTTCATGGTGGGCGTCTTGCCCGGCTGCACTCACAGGAGAAACTTGGATGAACAAAATCGCAATCGCCGCGGCCGTGGCTGCCGCTCTGGCCAGCACTGCAGGTGTTGCTTCGGCCCAGACCACGCCGGCGCCCGCGGCGCCTGCCGTCCCCAGCCTGGGCGCGGTGATCGCCGCCACGCCCGGTCTGAGCATCAGCGGATACATGGCAGGCAGCTACACCTATTTCGATACCTCGTCGACCTTGCTTCGCGCCTATGACAACAAGACCAACGGCTTTTCGGCCAACCAGGCCTCGGCGACTGTGGCCTACCTCCCTAGTTCGGGTTTCGGTGCCCAGGTCAACGTCATTGCGGGCAACGACGCCAAAGTGCTCAACGGCAACGACAGCGCCTTCTACCTGAACAATGCGTTCGTGCAGTATGCCAACGGCGGTCTCACCATCCTGGGCGGCAAGTTCAGTTCGCTGGCGGGCTATGAGTCCACCAATCCGGTGAACGATTCCACGGTTTCGCGCAGCATCCTGTTCTGGGACATGGAGCCTGGCGCCCTCACCGGCCTGCGCGCCAGTTACGCCGTCTCGCCCGCGTTGACCGTCATCGGCGGCGTCAACAACGGCTGGGTCAGCCCGCAGCCGTCCAACACCGCCAAGACCATCGAACTGGGACTGACCGGCAGCCCGAGCAGCCTGTTCTCCTACACGGCCGATTACTACCGCGGCCAGTCGCCGTTGTTCGGCGGTTCGACCAATGGGGTGCTGCAACTGTTCGACTTTGTCGGCAGCTTCAACGTCAACAGCGCACTCACTCTGGCCGCCAACGTCGATCTGCTGTCCAAGGACGATGCCCTGCCCGGCGGCGGCGCCGGCAAGGCCAACGGTCTGGCGCTCTACGCCACCTACGCACTCTCCGACCAGTTTTCGCTGGCCGCCCGCGGCGAATACATCGACGACAAGGACGGCATCGTCTCCGGCTCCAACGGCACGTCCAACAAGCTCAAGGAGCTGACTCTCGCGGTGAACTACACCCCGGTGAAGAACTTCAAGCTCTCGGCCGAAGTGCGCCAGGACAAATCCGACAACGCCATCTTCACCGATAAGGATGGCTCGCCCACCACCAAGCAGAATTCGGTCGAGCTCATGGCCGTCTACTCGTTTTGACCCACATGGGCCTGCGGGCCCACCACTGAAGGAGCCACTATGAAAATGATCACGGCCATCATCAAGCCGTTCAAGCTCGACGAGGTGCGCGAGTCCTTGTCGGGCATCGGGGTGACGGGCATCACCGTCACCGAGGTCAAGGGTTTTGGTCGGCAGAAGGGCCACACCGAGCTGTACCGCGGCGCGGAATACGTGGTGGACTTTCTGCCCAAGGTGAAGATCGAGGCGGCCGTGCCGGAAGCGCTGGTCGAACGCACCATCGAAGCGATCGAAACCGCAGCCCGCACCGGCAAGATCGGCGACGGCAAGATTTTCGTCTCCGCGCTCGAACAGGTCGTGCGCATCCGCACCGGCGAGACCGGCGGCGACGCCCTTTGACCCCATTCCTGAGGACTTCGACATGAAAAAAAGTCTCGCAATTCCCGCAGCGCTCGGCGCGATGCTGCTCGGCATGGGCAGCGCCTGGGCACAGACCGCCCCGGCGGCTGCGGCCTCCAACCCGGCCGCCTTCATCAATTCCGGCGACAACGCCTGGATGCTGACCTCCACCGCGCTGGTGCTGATGATGACCATTCCCGGTCTGGCGCTGTTCTACGGCGGCATGGTGCGCAAGAAGAATGTGCTCGCCACGCTGATGCAGAGCTTCGCCATCACCTGTCTGGTCACGGTGCTGTGGATGATCATCGGCTACAGCCTGGCGTTCACCCCGGGCAATGGCTTCATTGGTGGATTGAGCCGGTTTTTCCTCAATGGCATGGGCCTGGATTCGGCCAACCCGCTGGCGCCGACCATCCCTGAGTCGACTTACATGACCTTCCAGATGACCTTCGCCATCATCACCCCGGCGCTGATCGTGGGGTCGTTCGCCGACCGCATGAAGTTCTCCGCCCTGCTGTGGTTCATGGGCATCTGGCTGCTGGCCGTGTATGCCCCGATCGCTCACATGGTGTGGGGCGGCGGCTGGCTCGGCGGCGACGGCGTGCTCGACTACGCCGGCGGCACCGTGGTGCACATCAATGCCGGTATCGCGGGTCTGGTGGCGGCATTGGTGATGGGCAAGCGCATCGGCTACGGCAAGGAAGCCATGCCGCCGCACAACTTGGTGCTGACCCTGATCGGCGCCTCGCTGCTGTGGGTGGGCTGGTTCGGCTTCAACGCCGGTTCCGCCGTGGCCGCGAGCGACCGCGCCGGCATGGCCATGGCCGCCACGCAGATCGCCACCGCCGCCGCCGCCCTGGGCTGGATGTTCGCCGAGTGGATCGCCCGCGGCAAACCCACCATCCTGGGCATCACCTCCGGTGCGGTGGCCGGCCTGGTGGCCATCACCCCGGCCTCCGGCTTTGTCGGCCCCGGCGGCGCGCTGGCCATCGGCCTGATCGCTGGCGTGGTGTGCTTCTGGACTGCGGTCTACATGAAGGAAATGATCGGCTATGACGACTCGCTCGACGCCTTCGGCGTGCATGCCATCGGCGGCATCATCGGCGCCATGCTCACCGGCGTGTTCGCGGTCAAGGCCATCGGCGGCACCGCTGGCGCGCTGGAAGGCAATATGGCGCAGATCCTGATCCAGGCCAAGGGCGTGGGGTTCACCATCGTCTACGACGCCATCGTCACCTTCATCATCCTCAAGGTCGTCGACATGGTCATCGGCCTGCGCGTCACCGAGGAGCAGGAACGCGAAGGTCTGGACATCAGCCTGCACGGCGAGCAAGTGTTGTAAAGGTTTTTCCTCCGGACGGTTTGGCGGCAGCAACGCCGCCAGGTCAGATGGCGTCTCCTCATCCTGTCCCCAGGATGTTCCCACCGCCCCGAAACACCGGGGCGGTTTTTTATGCGCAGCGCATTTGCGCCGCGTCTGCAAGAATCTGGGCTGTCCTCGCTTTTACAAACAGAACAATGATCCCGCATCTCATCACCTCATCGGGCGATCCCGTGCTCGAACTCGAACAGCGCATCCTCGAGGCGCAACCGGCCATCGAGCGCTGGTTCCGCCTCGAATGGATGGAACACACCCCGCCGTTCTACAGCTCGGTCGATCTGCGCAATGCGGGGTTCAAGCTCGCGCCGGTCGACACCAATCTGTTTCCCGGCGGCTTCAACAACCTCTCCCCGGACATGATGCCGCTGGCGGTGCAGGCCGCCATGGCGGCCATCGAGAAAATCTGCCCGGAGGCCAAGAACCTGCTGGTCATTCCCGAGAACCACACGCGCAACACCTTCTATCTGGAAAACGTCGACACCCTGATGCGCATCTTCCGCCAGGCCGGGCTGAACGTGCGTCTGGGTTCGCTCGACGAATCGGTCGTCGAGCCCATGCACCTCAAGCTGCCTTCGGGCGGCGAGCTGGTGGTCGAGCCGCTGGTCCGCAGCAAGATGCGTCTGGGCCTGAAAGACTTCGACCCCTGCACCATCCTGCTCAACAACGATCTGTCGAGCGGCATCCCGCCCATCCTGCAGGGCCTGCACGAACAATACCTGCTGCCGCCGCTGCATGCGGGCTGGGCGGTGCGGCGCAAGTCCAACCACTTTCATGCCTATGACGATGTGGCCAAGAAGTTCGCCAAGCTCATCGGCGTCGACCCGTGGATGCTCAACCCCTACTTCGCCCGCTGCGGCAAGGTCAACTTCCACGAGCGTCATGGCGAAGACTGCCTGGCCGACGCGGTCGACAGCGTGCTGGCCAAGGTGCGCAAGAAGTACAAGGAATACGGCATTCAGGAAAAACCCTTCGTCATCGTCAAGGCCGACGCCGGCACCTACGGAATGGGCGTGATGACCGTGCGCGACCCCAGCGAAGTGCGCGACCTCAACCGCAAGACCCGCAACAAGATGAGCGTGGTCAAGGAAGGTCTGGAGGTCAGCGAAGTGATGATTCAGGAGGGCGTGCCCAGCGTCGAGCGCCTGCAGGAAGCGGTGTGCGAGCCGGTGGTCTACATGATGGACCGCTATGTGGTGGGCGGCTTCTACCGCGTGCACGCCGACCGCGGGCCGGATGAAAACCTCAACGCCCCCGGCATGCACTTCGTGCCGCTGGCTTTCGAGGAACAGTTCAACGTCACCCACCCGGAGGCCGAACCCGGCACCAACGGACCGAATCGCTTCTACATGTACGGCGTCATCGCGCGCCTGGCGATGGTGGCCGCCAGTTACGAGCTGGAGCGCACCGACCCCGATGTGGAACTGGGCTGAGGTGCAACGCCATCATGCAACTGCTGTTCATCGCCGACCCGATCGCGTCCTTCAAGATTTACAAGGACACCACCTTCGCCATGATGCGCGAGGCGCAGGCGCGCGGCCATGTGCTGTGGGTGTGCGAGGCGGCTGATCTGCACTGGCGGGGCGGGCTCCCCACCCCAACCCTCACCCAAAGTGCAGAGAGGGTGATCGCCCCTCCCCCGCTTGCCGGGGGAGGTTGGGAGGGGGAGTTTGCAGCGCCCGTGACGGCCGTGTGCCGCCGCATCGAACTGACCGGCGATGCCCACGGAAAAAACTGGTACCGCGTGCTCGACCAGCGCCCGCTCGCCTTGCGCGAGGTCGATGCGGTGCTCATGCGCAAGGACCCGCCCTTCGACAGCGAATATTTCTACGCCACCCATCTGCTGCAGCAGGCCGAGCGCGAAGGAGCAAGGGTGTTCAACAGCCCCCGTGCGCTGCGCGACCACCCGGAAAAGCTGTCCATCCTGGAATTTCCGCAGTTCATCGCCCCCTCCCTGGTCAGCCGCCGCGCGGCGCAGATCAAGGCGTTCTACGCCGAACAGGGCGACATCATTCTCAAGCCGCTCGACGGCATGGGCGGCACCGGCATTTTCCGCCTGCGCCAGCAGGCCGATGGCAGCCCCGATCCCAACCTCAACGTGGTGATCGAAACCCTCACGGCCAACGGCGCCACCACCATCATGGCGCAGCGCTTCGTGCCCGCCATCGCGCAGGGCGACAAGCGGGTGCTCATCATCGACGGTGAGCCCGTGCCCTACAGCCTGGCGCGCATACCGCAAGGCGGCGAGACGCGCGGCAATCTCGCCGCCGGCGGTCTGGGGCTGGCGCAGCCGCTCACCGAGTCCGACTGGGCCATCGCCCGCGCCCTCGGCCCGGTGCTGGCCGCGCGCGGTCTGTTGCTGGTGGGCATCGACATCATTGGCGACAGGCTCACCGAGATCAACGTCACCAGCCCCACCTGCTTCCAGGAAATCACGCAGCAGACCGGCTGCGACGTGGCCGCACGCTTCATCGACGCGCTGGAAAACGCCGTCGTCCGACCCCGCGCGCATTGACGACGGCAGCGCGCAGTGGGCGACAATCCGCCCATCATGCCGATGCCGCAAACCCGTTCCGCCCGCATTCTGATGGGCGCCTTGCTGCTGACCCTCGCGGGGGTCACTGCGGCGCTGTACCTCGCCCTGCATCAGCCGTGGCTGGGACTCGTCCTGTCGTCCGGCACTGAGCCGTACAGCATGGGCATCGAAGTCTCGCAGGTCGCCCGCAAGTGTCCTGCCGCCGCCATCCCCCCGGGATCGCGCCTGCTGTCGATCGGCGCAGGCGGACAGCGCGTGGTGCTGCAGCCCGCCGACCTGATCGAAGAACCTGACTATTTCAACACCTACGCCGAAGTCGAGCGCTTCTTTCAGCGCCAGTCGCAGATCGCCGCGCTACAAAAACGCCCCCTGCGACTGAGCTGGCAAGACCCCGCCGGGCAGGTTTTCGAGCACACCGTCACGCCACGCCCCAGCCGCCCGCTTTCCAGTCTGCCTTTCGTGTTCTGGTTCCAGTTGCTCTGCGGCGGCGTGTCCCTGCTCGTCGGCGCCTGGGTGTACGCGCTCAAACCCAGGGGCTGGTCGGGGCGGCTGCTGGCGCTCTCCGGGCTGCTGTTTCTGCTGGCCACCTTCACCGCCGCGGTTTACAGCACGCGCGAACTGGCGCTGCCCGGCGGTCTGTTCGAGCGGCTTTCGATCCTCAACCATCTGGGCGCGCTGGGGTTTGGCGGCGCATTGGCTGCTCTGTTCCTCGTCTACCCCGCGCGTCTGGCGGCAGCGAAATGGCTCTGGCCAGCGCCCATTCTCGTCGTGGGCTGGTGGGCGCTGGATGCGGCGCGTCTCGCACCCAACGTGAGCTGGGGCATACGCATCCCGCTGCTGCTGGAAATCCTGCTCGCCGTCGCCTTGGCCGTGGTGCAGTGGCGGCGCAGCGCCATGCGCGCAGCCGACCGCGCGGCGCTGCGCTGGTTCATCCTCACGGCCCTGCTGGGCGGATTCACCTTTGTGGCCTTCACCTTCGGATCGAGGATGATCGGCGTGTTTCCGCTCATGCAGCAGGGCTACGCCTTCGGTTTTTTTCTCGCCATGTACCTCGGTCTGGCGCTGGGCGTGGGGCGCTATCACCTGTTCGACCTCGACCGCTGGGCCTATCGGCTGCTGCTGTGGGTGCTGGGGCTGGGCCTGATCGTCGTGCTCGACATGCTGCTGGTGCTGCTGCTGAACTGGCCGCACGACCTGTCGCTCGCGCTCACGCTGCTGCTGGCCGGGCTGCTTTATCTGCCCCTGCGCCAGTGGCTGTGGGGCCGCATGATGCAAGGCGAGCTGCCGCCCATCGACCGACTGCTGCCCGAAATCATCTCGGTGGCCTTCACCGCGCAAACCCTGGAGCGTGAACGGCGCTGGCTCGGTCTGCTCAACCGGCTGTATCAGCCGCTGCACAACCTGCCCATGCGGCAAAGCGAGGTCGACACCGACCCCGGTCTGGCGCAGGACGGCATGGAGCTGCGCATCGCCCCGGCAGGCGGCCTGGCCGCGCGCCGTCTGCAGGGGCGCAGCGCCGGCCAGCGCCTGTTCACCGTGACCGACGCCGAGCTGGCCGCCTCGCTCGTGACCCTGTTCAACCAAGCCGCGGCGGGCCGCGACGCGCTGGAAACCGGCGTGCAACAGGAACGCGACCGCATCGCCAGCGATCTGCACGACGACATCGGCGCCAAGCTGCTCACCCTGCGGCATCTGGTGCACGGCGAGCGCGAACAGGCCCTGCTGATGACCACCATCGACCAGCTCCGCGCCATCGTGCGCGGGCTGCGGCAGGCGGTGCAGCCGTGGGAGGAGTTCGCTGCCGACATCCGCTCGGAAACCGCGCAGCGCCTGGCCGCCGCCGGCATGGCGCTCGACTGGCCGCCGCCGCTCATCGCCGGTCTGAGCGCGTCGCGTCCGCCGCCGCAGGACGCCGCGCAGCAATACCACCTGCGCGCCCTGCTGCAGGAGGCGGTGAGCAACGCCATACGCCACGCCCGCGCCAGCCGCGTTTCGGTGCGGCTGAGCATCGTCGATAACTCTCAAGGAAACGCAGGGCCGTCCCAAGTTTCCTTGATCCCCTCGGGGGACGGGTCGGCGAGCCGACCCTGGGGGCGCACCTATATGCGGCTGGACGTTTTCGACGACGGCATCGGCCTCGACCCGCAGCAGACCACCAGCGGTCATGGCCTCACCAGCATGCAGATCCGCGCCCGCGCGCTGGGCGGCGAGATCGCCTGGCGCCGCAACATCGACCGCACTCCGGCCAGCCTGCCCACCGAAGCCTGCGCAGAAAATGCCGCACAGCCTTCAGGCCACGGCACCTGGGTGGAACTGGTCTTTCCCTTGGTCTTAGCGGGCTGATCTCGATCTGTCATACTTAGTTTGAGTTGGCAGTGCAGAATGCGCTGCAGCGCAGGGAAATCTCCCCTCCCCACTTGTGCCGAGGGTTGGGGAGGGGGCTTTGCAGCATCTGCGCAGACTCATCATATGTTTTTCCTAACCGTTCGATTGTGACAATCGATTGGATCAATTTCCGGGTTTTCCCTAGACTTCTTTCTCAACGGCACTCTCGCCGGATGTTTTTCCCCTCACTCAAGGAGCTCAAGCATGGAACAAACCCCCGAAAACTTCGGCCTTCCCCGTCTCAACGAGCCGGCGCCCAACTTCAGCGCCGTCACCACCCACGGCCCCCGCACCCTGGCCGACTACAAGGGCAAGTGGCTGATCCTGTTCTCCCACCCCGCCGACTTCACCCCGGTGTGCACCACCGAGTTCATGGGCTTCGCCCGCGAAGCCGAGACCTTCAAGTCGATGAACTGCGAACTGCTCGGCCTGTCGATCGACTCGATCTTCTCCCACCTGGCCTGGGTGCGTTCGATCAAGCAGCACTTCGGCGTGGACATTCCCTTCCCCATCATCGAAGACCTGAAGATGGAAGTGGCCCGCGCCTACGGCATGATCCACCCCGGCGCCGCAGACACCCAGGCGGTGCGCGCCACCTTCTTCATCGACCCCAACGGCATCCTGCGCGCCATGGTGTACTACCCGATGAGCAACGGCCGCTCGATCAACGAGTTCGTGCGCCTGCTGCAAGCGCTGCAGACCAGCGACAAGCACGGCGTGGCCACGCCCGAAGCCTGGTGCCCGGGCGACAAGGTCATCGTGCCCCCGCCGAAGACCACCGAAGGCGCGGAAGAGCGCGTCAGCAAGGGCGCCGCGCAAGGCATGGAAGTGACCGACTGGTACTTCTCCAAGAAGACGATCTGATCCATCCAGATCAGCCTCGATGAACACCTCCGCCGAAACTCCGGCGGGGGTGTTTTTTTGCGGCTTGCCCTAATATGCATCGCATGAATGCAGCCCTCCATGCCGCCGACCGCCCTCCTGTACCGGGACAGAAAATCCCGGTTTCGGTGCTGGTGGTGATTCACACCCCCGCGCTCGACGTGCTGCTGATCGAGCGCGCGCAACAGCCCGGTTTCTGGCAAAGCGTGACGGGCAGCATCGACGCGCCCGGCGAACCCCTGATGGATGCCGCCCTGCGCGAAGTGGCCGAGGAAACCGGCCTGCACGTCGGCGGCAGCGCCATGCCGAAAACCGCGCTGCGCGACTGGCATCTGGCCAATGTGTACGACATCTACCCGCAGTGGCGCCATCGCTACGCGCCCGGCATCTGGAAAAACACCGAGCATGTGTTCAGCCTCGAAGTGCCTGAGGGCGCCCGCGTCACCCTGGCCGAACGCGAGCACCGCGCGCTGATCTGGCTACCGTGGCAGGAAGCGGCGCAGCGCTGCTTCTCGGCGTCCAACGCCGAGGCCATCCGCCAGTTGCCGCGCCGCCTGGCTTGCCGATAGAGGGCTGGTTATGGAGTTGCGTGTCGCCTCGTACAACATCCACAAGGGCGTGCTCGGTCACGGGCCGGCCAAGCGCGCCAGCATTCTGGAACTGCATACGGCCTTGCAGGGACTGGAGCCCGATCTGGTGTTTTTGCAGGAGGTGCAGTTTCTGCATCAGCACAACGCCCGCCGTCTGAGCGGCTGGCCCGCACTACCGCAGCACGACTTTCTCGCCCAGGCGCTGGGGCTGCACGCGGCCTATCGCACCAATGCCTGCACCCGTCATGGCGAGCATGGCAACGCGCTGTTGTCGCGCTATCCCATCATCGATGTCGCCCACTGCGATGTGTCGGATCACCGCTTCGAGCAGCGCGGCCTGCTGCATGCGCAGGTGGCGCTTCCCCGCGGCGGGCCGCTGCACTGCATCGTGGTGCATTTCGGGCTGTTTGCCGCCAGCCGCCAGCGCCAGACCGATCGTCTGCTCGACTACATCGCCGCCCAGGTGCCGACGCATGCCGCGCTCATCGTCGCCGGCGACTTCAACGACTGGCACGGCCGCATCGGCCTGCAGCTACTCGAGCAAGGGTTGATCGACGTGAGCGAGCCGCCGCTCAAGAGCAATGGCAAGACCGCGTGGCGCAAGCGCTTGCGCACCTACCCCGCGCGGCTGCCGCTGATGCCGCTCGATCGCATCTACGCCCGGGGCTTCAGCGCCAGCGCGATAGGCCTGGGCTGGGGCCGGGCCTGGGCGCGGCTGTCCGACCATGCCCCGCTGCTGGCCGCGCTGCACTGCGATGATCCGGACTGCCCCGAGGCACCCGCGCCGCAGCAAACCGTGGCCGCTTCCTCGACCATCGCAGTGTGAGCGCATCGCCCGAGCGTCACCCCGCGCCCGTGCCCGTCATGCCCGAGGCACAGCCTCAAGCCGCCGAAGAACCGCTGAACTGGGTGGACGGCGCCAGCCCGCGGCTGCTGCCCTACGGCAGCGCGCTGTTCCCGGCCATGCAGCAAGCCATCGAACAGGCCCGCGAAAGCATCTGGCTGCAGACCTACATCTTTCATACCGACGAGGCCGCGATGACCATCGCCAGCGCACTGTGCGATGCCGCGCGGCGCGGTGTGCAGGTGCGGGTGCTGGTGGACGGCCTGGGATCGGGGCGCAGCGTAAACGCGCTTTCCACCCGCTTTGCCGAAGCCGGCGTGGAGTTCATGGTGTTTCGCCCCTGGCGCTGGCTCGACGTGGTGCAGCGCGGCCGCTGGCGGCGGCTGCACCGCAAGCTGTGCGTGGTCGATGCGCACACCGCCTTCATCGGCGGCATCAATCTGATCGACGACCGGCTCGACATCCACCACGGCTGGAGCGCGCAGCCCCGGCTCGACTACGCCGTGCAATACCACGGCCACCTCGCGCGGCAGACGCAATGGCTGATGCAGCGGCTGTGGCTGCGTACCGTGCTCACCGGCAGCCTGCAGCGCCGCCTGAGCAAACTGCCCGGCCCCGGCGTGTTCGATACCTCGCCCAACCGTCGCGCCTACTGGCAGGAACTGCTGGACTGGGGCAGCGACATGCCCGTAGCCGACGAAGACGGCGCGCCGCTGCTGCCCGGCACGACGGCGCCGGCGCCGCGAACACCCACGATGCGCCCCGCCGCACAGCCCCTGGGGCAAGATCTGGCCGCGCTGGTGGTGCGCGACAACTTCTCGCAGCGCCGCGCCATCGAACACAGCTACATCCGCGCCATCGAGCGGGCGAAGCAGCGCGTGCTCATCGTCACCCCCTACTTCTATCCGGGACTGGAGTTCCGCCAGGCGCTGAAAAACGCCGCCTCGCGCGGCGTGCGCGTCGAACTGCTGCTGCAGGGTCGGCTCGATTACCGCATGGCGGGCTGGGCGGCGCGCGCGCTTTACGGCGAGATGCTGCGCGCCGGGGTGCACATCTATGAATACACCCCCGCTTTCCTGCACGCCAAGGTGGCCGTGGTCGACGAGGACTGGGCCACTGTGGGCAGCTCCAACATCGACCCGCTGTCGCTGCTGGTCAACCTCGAAGCCAATCTGGCCGTGCGCGACCGCGCCTTCGCCCGCGCACTGGCCGCACACCTCCAGACGCATCTGGCGCAATCGCTGCCGATCGACACCCCCGACCGCCTGCGCACCCGCGCGCCCTGGTGGCTGCGGCCTTTCGTGGCGATTGCCGCACGCGCCTTTGTCGCGCTGGCGGGTGGGGTGAAGAACGAATATTGAGGCAGACGAGTGGGGAGGGGGCAAAACCGTTCTTCCCCCGCACGCGGGGGAGGTTGGGAGGGGCATCGTTTGTATAGCGCAGCGCCGTCTTCTCCTCCCCCGCACGCGGGGGAGGTTGGGAGGGGGAGCGCCGTCAGGCGCAGACCCGATTGCGCCCCGTTGCCTTGGCGCAGTAGAGCGCCCGGTCGGCGCGCACCAGCACGTCGGCGGTGCGCAGATCGTCCGCGCGGGACGGCGCCATGCCGATGCTGACCGTCAGCGCCACCACTGCGCCCCCGGGCAAGGCGATCGGTCGAGCGCAGACCGCGGCGCGCAGGCGCTCGGCGATGCTCTGCGCCTCGGCTTCGTCCGCGCCGTCGAGAATCAGGAGGAATTCCTCGCCGCCCAGCCGCCCGAAGAAGTCGCGGCTGCGCTTTTCGCTCTCGATGATCTCGGCGAATCGACCCAGCACGCGGTCGCCCGCGACATGGCCGAAGCCATCGTTGACCTGTTTGAAATGATCCAGATCGAGCAGCAGCACCGACAGCGGCGCCTTGCGCTGCAGCAGCCGCTCCAGAATGCCCAGAATGCTGTGCCGGTTGTGGATGCCCGTCAGGCTGTCGCGGGTGGCCAGATGTTCGAGCCTGCGCTCCAGCGCCTTGCGCTCGCTGATGTCGCGCCAGATGCCTTCGACCCCGGCGTATTGACCCCGCTCGTCGCGCAAGGCACGGGTGCTGATGGAAATGTCGATGATGACCCCGTCCTTGCGCCGCATGCGGCCCGGAAAATCGTGCACGGCACCCTGCTTGCGAATGGCGGCCACGAGGGCGTCGCGCTCCGATGGATCGGGATAGAACGCCGCCGCGGGCAAGCCGATGATCTCTTCGGCCGTATAGCCCAGCACGTGCTTCACCGCCGGGCAGACGTAGCGGGTGATGCCCAGCGCATCGGTGCGGTAGAACACATCCTGCATGGTGTTCATCATGCGCTGGAAGTCTTCGTCGGTCTGGCGCAGCCGCTGCTCCATCGCGGCACGCTCGGTCATGTCGAGAAAGCTGGCCAGCACCGCCGTCTGGCCCTTGACCTGCAGCGTGGCGCTGCTCATGGCCAGCATCAGCGGCTGGCCGCTGCAGGCGTAGGCGCGAATCTCGGTCACCGGGTTGATGCCGCCGCCTTCGGCGTGGCGCAAGCGCGCCAGCACGCGATGCAGGTCCAGCGGATGAATGAAAGCGTCGACCTTGCGCCCGATGACGTCGCACGGTTCGCGCGCCTGCAGCAGCCGCAGCGCCGCCGGGTTGGCGTAGCGCACGGTGTCGCCCACCAGCATGACCACACAGGCTGGCAACTGGTCGATCCACTCCCCGGTGGGCTGGCTGGCAGCGTCAGCCATGACAACCTCGACGCAATCGTGTGCACTGCAAACAGAATCCAAGCAGACCGCCTTCTGGGTGCATGATGACAGGGGTTTTGCGATGCATGCAGAGCAGACAGTTTACCCATAAGGGATGTTTCAATCCGCGCCCGGTCTACCCGGGCGAAACAACGCGGAAGAGGTCATGCCCCTCCCGCGTTCGATTATCCCCCTGAAGGGGGAGGTTTCCAACCGGAGTTTGTCGTCGATGAATCGCCTGATGCGCAGCGCGACATATGCTTTGCGGTTGGATGCGCATGACGAATCTGTATTTCCGTTTTCACCAGCGGACTTCCAGAATGCCAGGCATGAACACACCGCCCTGCGCCCCATCTTCTCCTCATTCTCCTCATCTTCCGCGACGATCCGTCTGGTTGCGCATTTCAGCGATCGTGGACGCCTGTTTCATTCTGATCGTGGACGGCGTTTCAGGCTGATCGTGGACGCGCCGGGGGTGCGCGCAAGCGATGGGTTTACTGTATCTCAATCGTCCACGATCAGC
>NZ_JAVERI010000007.1:0-174472 GCF_034007205.1 Thiomonas sp. | reverse complement strand
CGGTACAACCGCCATTGGCGTCTCGAAAAATTGGGCTTCATGTCACCCCTCGAAGCCCGACAGACCTATGCTTTGCGAAAGGCGGCCTGAGTTGCAAAACCGTGTCCAGACAACCCGAGCCGGTACAGACAGGCTTGCTCTGGTGCAGTGTTTCACGCGATCTGGAACCTAAAAAAGCGCCTTTGCACGTTTGCTGTTTGTGGTCTCGACCTGAGCACCCCCAGATTGCGGCGCTCGCGTCAGGCCTTTGGAGCAGGCTGAGGCGGTCGCCTGTCGAGGTCAGACTGCTTGCGCGCCGCGAGGTGGGCGAGATGACTCGGTGCGGCCCGGCGATTTTTCATGAGGGAGCAGCACCTGCGAGGCACGCTGCAGAACGAGTTCGGCAAAGGCTTGCGCCGAAGGACTGAGGCGTTTTCCTTCGCGTTGAACCAGATACCACTGCCGTTTGAGGGGAAAGCCTTCGACATCGAGAACGCACAACTGGCCGCAGGCCAGCTCCGCCTGCACCGTGTGCAGCGACACCAGGCCCACGCCCAGCCCCACCTCGGCGGCTTGCTTGATGGCCTCGTTCTTGTTCATCTCCATCGCCGGTCTGAACGGCAGATGCTGGTCGAGAATGAAATTTTCCAGGGCTCTTCGAGTGCCGGATGCGGGCTCACGCACGACCAGGGGCTCTTCTAGCAGGCGGGCCAGGGGGATGCGCCGCTTGCGCGCCAGAGGGTGATTGGCTGCAGCGATGATGACCAGCGGGTTCTCCATGAAAGGCGTGGCGCTGAGGTGGTAGCCCTCGGGCGGGGTGCCCATCAGCGCGAGATCGCTGATGTTCTCGGTCAGATGCTTGAGCAGGGTTTCGCGGTTGATGACGTTGAGGCAGACTCGCACCTCGGGGTTCTGGTTGCGGAACACTGCCATCAACCGTGCGGCGAGCACGCTGGCCGTGCTCACGGCAGAAACCGTGAGCACGCCGCCTTTGAGCCCCTTGAGGCTGGCGAGCGACTGTTCGAGATTGGCCAGTTCGCGGAAGACGGATTGGGCGCTGCGCAAGGTTTCGTTGCCCGCCTCGGTGAGGCGGATTTTCTTGCCGAAATGCTCGAACAGCGGCACATCGAGCAGATGCTCCAATTGCTTCATCTGCATCGAAACGGCCGGTTGCGTGAGGTGCAGCGCCTCGCTCGCACGGGAAAAACTGCCGCAATCGGCGACGGCCTGGAGGATTTCGAGCTGCCTCAATGTGATTTTTATCATCACCAAACAATATGAACGGCTTAAAAAACTCTTAGTTTATCTTATTGAAAATCTCCCCTATAGTGGCTGTTGGTTTGAACTGCATCGGGCCGCAATGGCCCACCCACTGTACTCGGAGGAACGACATGGCTCACGATCAATCCAGCCGCTACGCCAATCTGGATCTGAAGGAAGAAGATCTGATTGCGGGCGGCAAGCACATTCTTGTGGCCTACAAGATGAAACCCAAGGCGGGCTACGACTATCTGGCCACGGCAGCGCACTTCGCGGCCGAATCGTCCACCGGCACCAATGTGGAAGTGAGCACGACCGACGACTTCACCAAGGGCGTCGACGCGCTGGTCTACTACATCGACGAAGCCAGCGAGGACATGCGCATCGCCTATCCGATCGAGCTGTTCGATCGTAACGTGATCGACGGCCGCTTCATGATCGTGTCCTTCCTCACGCTGGTGATCGGCAACAACCAGGGCATGGGCGACGTCGAGTACGGCAAGATGATCGATTTCTACATGCCCGAGCGCGCGATCCAGATGTTCGACGGCCCATCCAAGGATATCTCCGACCTGTGGCGCATCCTCGGTCGTCCGATCAAGGACGGCGGCTACATCGCCGGCACCATCATCAAGCCCAAGCTGGGTCTGCGCCCGGAACCGTTCGCCCAGGCGGCCTATCAGTTCTGGCTGGGCGGCGACTTCATCAAGAACGACGAGCCGCAGGGCAACCAGGTGTTCGCCCCGGTGAAAAAGACCATTCCTCTGGTCTATGACGCCATGAAGCGCGCGCAGGACGAAACCGGTCAGGCCAAGCTGTTCTCCATGAACATCACCGCCGACGACTATCACGAAATGTGCGCCCGCGCCGACTTCGCGCTGGAAACCTTCGGCCCCGATGCCGACAAACTGGCCTTCCTGGTCGACGGTTTCGTCGGCGGTCCCGGCATGGTCACCACCGCCCGCCGCCAGTATCCCAACCAGTACCTGCACTACCACCGCGCCGGCCACGGCATGATCACCTCGCCGAGTTCCAGGCGCGGCTACACCGCCTTCGTGCTGGCCAAGATGAGCCGTCTGCAGGGGGCCTCGGGCATCCACGTGGGCACCATGGGCTACGGCAAGATGGAAGGCGAGGGCGACGACCGCAACATCGCCTACATGATCGAACGCGACGAATGCCAGGGGCCGGTCTACTTCCAGAAGTGGTACGGCATGAAGCCCACCACTCCCATCATCTCCGGCGGCATGAACGCGCTGCGTCTGCCCGGTTTTTTCGAGAACCTGGGCCACGGCAACGTGATCAACACCGCGGGCGGCGGCTCCTACGGCCATATCGACTCGCCGGCCGCCGGCGCCAAGTCGCTGCGCCAGGCCTATGAGTGCTGGAAGGCGGGAGCCGACCCGATCGAATGGGCCAAGGAGCACAGAGAGTTCGCACGCGCGTTCGAATCCTTCCCAGGCGATGCCGACAAGCTATTCCCAGGCTGGCGCGAGAAGCTGGGCGTGCACAAGTAAGCTGTCTTGGCGTCGTTTGGCGTCGATCCTGACGCCGTTTTCGACGTCGTTTTGCGTTTTTTCCTTGCGTTTTGCGCCCCCGGTCTCACGGGGGCGTGTTGTTTTGGAGGTGCGATGCATGAGCAGTGACGCGCAGCAGTATCGGGTTCATGCGGAGCCCTACTACCAGCCGCAGGGCCGCGAAGTAGCCTTGTTCGAGGCGGCTTACCGCAACCGTCTGCCGGTCATGGTCAAGGGGCCGACCGGTTGTGGCAAATCGCGCTTTGTCGAATACATGGCATGGAAGCTGGGCAAGCCGCTCATCACCGTGGCCTGCAACGAAGACATGACCGCGAGCGATCTGGTCGGGCGCTATCTGCTCGAAGGCGGCGGCACGCGCTGGCTCGACGGCCCGCTGACCACGGCCGCGCGCATCGGCGCCATCTGCTATCTCGACGAAATCGTCGAGGCGCGTCAGGACACCACCGTGGTCATCCACCCGCTGACCGATCACCGCCGCGTGTTGCCGCTGGACAAGAAGGGCGAGCTGATTGCCGCGCACCCGGATTTTCAGTTGGTGATTTCGTACAACCCCGGCTACCAGTCGCTGATGAAGGACTTGAAGCAGTCCACCAAGCAGCGTTTCACCGCCTTCGATTTCGACTACCCCGAAGCCGAGCTCGAAACCACCATTCTGTGCAAGGAAAGCGGCCTCGACGCCGAGATGGCCAGCAAGTTGGTGAAAATCGGCCACACCGCGCGCAACCTCAAGGGTCACGGCCTCGACGAGGGCATCTCCACCCGCCTGATGGTGTATGCCGCCCAGCTCATCCACGATGGCGTCGATGCAGCCGACGCCTGCCGCATGGCGCTGGTGCGCCCCATCACCGACGATGCCGACATTCGCCAGACGCTCGATCATGCCATCGACGTGACCTTCGCGTAATCACGCCAAGCAAGGCCCAGCCGTCGTGAGTGATGCCGTCATGGACGAATCGACGCGCACCTATTGGGCGCGGCTCGACACGCGCTTTCCGCTCGTGGAGGCGATGTTCCCCGCCTGCCTGGCCGATGCCCACAGCGTGCTCACGCCCAAGGGCCTGGACGCCTTTCTCGAAGCGGGCCGACTCATCGGCAAACTGGGGCGGGGCGCCGAGCCCTTGCTGGCCTTTCTCGAAGCCTGGCCGGCTGCGGCGCGCGTCGTCGGCGAGGGCATGCTGGCGCCCGTGATGGCTGTGGTGCAAGGCCTGCAGAAGTCGCCCAACGGCCGGGCCATCACGCCCTTTTTGCAGACCCTGGCCCCGGTGGCGCAGCGCCTGCAAGCGGGCGAGCAACTCCAGCACTATCTCGATCTCACGCTGGACTTGATGGCGCGGACCACGCGTTCCATCCACGGCTTTCACACCACCTATCCCAGCCCGGGGCTGCCCGACTTTTTTGCGCAGGCGCCGACCCTGCTGGCCCAGCTCGACATCGGTGGCTTGCGGCGCTGGGTCGATTACGGCGTGCGCAACTATGCCACCCATCCCGAGCGGCAAAAAGACTACTTCAGCCTGCAGTCGGCCGACTCGCGCGCCGTGCTGCAGCGCGAACGTCACGGCACGCTGCTGGTGGATGTGGAGCGCAGGCTCGACCTGTATCTGCGCGGCCTGTGGCGCGATGGCGATCTGCTCATTCCGTACTCCACTGCCTTCGATCAACTGCGCAAGCCCGTGCCCTATTACGACCCGCTGGGCATGCGTCTGCCCGATGTGCAGGACGATGCGCAAGGCGTGTCCGGCCTCGACCGTTATCGCGCGATGCTCGCCCATATGGTGGGGCATAGACGCTGGTCCACCCCGCAGATCGCCGACAACTGGAGCCCGTTTCAGCGCATGGCCGTCGAGTTTTTCGAGGACTGCCGGGTTGAGACCCTGCTGATCCGCGAATACCCCGGACTGCGGCGGCTGTTTCTCGCGCTACATCCCCGGCCCGCGGAAGACGCCTGCGACCCCGAGACCACCTCCTGCCTGCGCCACCGCCTGGCGATGTTGTCGCGGGCGCTGCTCGACCCCCAGCACGGCTACCGCGATGCCGATCTGAACGACTTTGTTGCGCGCTTTCACGACCTGATGACGCCGGGCGCATCGTCCACTCGCGACATGGCCGCGCTGGCGCTGGCCTTCGTCGCCAAAACCCGCAGGCCGAGCGACCAGTTTGCGAACGTGCACTTCGACGACACGGTCATCGACTACCGCGACGACAACCGGCATCTGTGGCGCTTCATCGAAGAGGCAGACGAGGAACAAAGCTTCGACGAGACCCGCCGCCACGATACGCAGGAGGAGGTGCAGCGCCTGCCGCCGCGGCACTATCCCGAGTGGGACTATCACAGCCAGACCTACCGGCCCGACTGGGTGAGCGTGTACGAGGCGCTGCATCCGTCGGGCCGCGCAGCAGACATCGACCGTCTGCTGCAAAAGCACGCCCCACTGGCCAAACGGCTGCAACGGCTGCTTGAAGCGCTCAAGCCGCAGGACAAGGTGCGCATCCGCTATCAGGAGGAGGGCAGCGAACTCGATCTCGACGTGGCGCTTCGCTCGCTGATCGATTTCAAGGCGGGCTCCACCCCCGATCCGCGCATCAATATGAGCCACCGCACCAACGGGCGCGACATCGCCGTGACCCTGCTGCTCGACCTCTCGGCCTCGCTCAACGACAAGGCGGGAAGCTCGGACCAGACCATCCTCGAACTCTCGCAGGAAGCCGTCTCGCTGCTGGCCTGGGCGATCGATCGCCTGGGCGATCCGCTGGCGATTGCCGGTTTCCAGTCCAACACCCGGCACGAAGTGCGCTATGTGCACCTCAAGGGCTTTGGCGAGCAGTGGGGCGACGAGGTCAAGGCGCGCCTCGCCGCAATGCAGGCGAACTATTCCACCCGCATGGGCGCGGCGCTGCGACATGCCGCCCACTCGCTGCGCGCGCGCAAGAACGATAAAAAGCTGCTGCTCATCCTCACCGACGGCGAACCCGCCGACGTCGATGTGAATGACGAACGCCTGCTCATCGAGGACGCCCGCCAGGCGGTGAGGGAGCTCGAACGCGACGGCATTTTCACTTACTGCATCAGCCTCGATCCGCGCGCCGATGCCTATGTGTCGGATATTTTTGGCCGCCGCTACACCGTGATCGACCACATCGAGCGCCTGCCGGAGAAACTGCCGGAAGTGTTTCTGGCGTTGACGAAGTCGCGTTGAGCCGGGCGCCGCAAGGCCTCGCTTCTGCGCGGAAAAGAGGCGCTGTGGACAATAGGGCCTCATTTCACCCGGCCCATCCTTTCCATTCCACAAACCTCTTTCATGCAATCCTTGCGACAGCTTTGGCGTGACTGGCGCAGCGGCGAACTGCGACTCTTGTTTTTCTCGCTGGTACTGGCGGTGGCGGCGCTGTCGGCGGTGGGCTTCGTCGCGCAGCGGCTGCAGGGCGCTCTGGTGCGCGATGCCGCGCAATTGATCGGCGGCGATGTCGTGATCGTCAGCGATCATCCCTTGCCGCCGCCGTATTTGCAGCACGCCCAAGCGCTGGGTCTGCGGTCTATGCAGACGGCGGTGTTTTCCAGCATGGCGCTCGATGTCACGGGCGACCATACCCGGCTGGTGTCGCTCAAGGCGGTGGGCGCGCATTACCCGCTTATCGGGCTGGTGGTGCTGCGCGACGGTCTGCAGGCCCCCGAGGTGTCGCGCAGCGGGCCGCCCGAGCCCGGTACGGTCTGGGTGAACGCCGGGGTGCTGGGCGCGCTGCGGCTGCAGGTGGGTGATTCTCTTCAACTGGGTAATGCGAAGTTTCGCATTGCCGCGATTCTGGTGCGCGAGCCCGACACGGGCGCGGGCTTCATCAACCTTGCGCCGCGGGTGATGATGAATCGCGCCGATCTGCCGGCCACCGGGCTGATCCAGCCCGCCAGCCGGGTGACCTATCGCCTCGCGGTCGCAGGGCCATCGCCGACGGTGGCCGCCTATGGCGAGTGGGCGCAGGAGCAGATACGCCAGACGACCGCGCGCGGCATGCGGGTGGAAACCGTCGCCGACAGCGGCCCGGCGCAAGAGCAGACGCTCAAGCGCGCGTCGGATTTTCTGCATCTGGTGGCACTGATCACCGCATTGATGGCCGCAGTGGCGGTGGCTCAATCCGCACGCGACTTTGCACGTCGACGCCTGCAACCCTGCGCGGTGTTCAAGGCCTTGGGATTGCGTCAGGGCGTTTTGCTGCGTCGCTACGCTGCGGAGTTTTTCTGGCTGGGCGGGTTTGCGGCGCTGCTGGGCGTGTTGCTCGGCCTGGCGGTGCAGGCGGCGATGATCGGACTGCTGCACGGCTTGATCCAGGTTCAGGTGCGCGAACTGCCCGCCCCCAGTTGGGCGCCCGCGCTGTTCGCCGCAGCGACGGGCCTGGTGCTGCTGCTGGCGTTTGGCCTGCCCTCGATTCTGCAACTGGCGCGCGTGCCGCCGCTGGCCCTGCTGCGCCGCAGTCTGGGGCGGCTGCAGTCGGCGCCGTTCATCACGGTGTTTTCGGGTGTTGCCGCATTCGGCCTGTTACTGTGGCTGCAGGCCGGCGATCTGCGCCTGGGGCTGATCGCCGCAGGCGGTTTCATCGGTCTGACGCTGGTATTCGCCCTGCTGGCCTGGCTGATGCTGCAGGGGCTCAAACGCTGGCTACGCAGCCGGGCGGCGTCTTGCGCGGCCGCCGGCGGCTTGATGCAAATGGCGGCGCGACAGTTGGCAACCCGGCCATGGAGCGCGGTGATCCAGATCACCGCGCTGAGCCTGGGCCTGCTCGCGCTGGTGCTGCTGGTGCTCATGCGCACCAGTCTGATCGATGCCTGGCGCGCCTCCATCCCGCCCAACGCGCCCGACCGTTTCGTCATCAACATCCAACCCGCGCAAAGTCGGGACTTTCTGGCCGCGCTGCGCCGCGACGGGGTGGACCACGAAGACTGGTACCCCATGCTGCGCGGCCGTCTGGTGGCCATCAACGGCAGGCCGGTTTTCGGCCGCGACTACGACGACACCCGCGCCCGCGAGCTGATCGACCGCGAATTCAATCTCTCGGCCAGCGCCACGCTGCCCAAGGCCAATACCCTGGTGGCGGGCGACTGGAACGACACCGGCGGGCCAGACGCCCAAGGCCTGTCGGTAGAGCAGGGCATCGCCAAGACGCTGGGCTTCAAACTTGGCGATACCCTGACCTTCGATATCGCCGGCCAGCGCGTGAGCGCACCGATCACCAGCGTGCGGCATGTGGACTGGAGTTCGATGCACGCCAACTTCTTCGTGCTGCTGCCGCGGGCCATGCTGAAAAATCAGCCCGTGACCTATCTCGCCGCCTATCGCGCCCCCGGCGATGCGCAGCGCATGGACGATGCGCTGGTGCGGCAGTTTCCCAACCTCACCGTCATCGATGTCGGCAGTCTGCTGGCGCATTTGCGCAAGCTGATCGAGCAGGTCATCACCGCCGTGCAGTTTCTGTTCCTGTTCGCGCTGGCGGCCGGGCTGACCGTGCTCTCTGCCTCGCTGGCTCTGTCCAGGCAGGACCGATCGCGCGAGATGGCAGTGTGGCGCGCCCTGGGCGCCTCTTCGCGGTTGCTCCGTCGCATGGCCCTGGTGGAAATGATGTGGGTCGGCGCGCTCGCCGGGCTGCTCGGCGCGGCCGGGGCGGCGGGGGTGAGCGCGGCGCTGGCGCACTGGGTGTTCCTGTTCCCCTGGCAGCCGCCCTGGTGGCTCTGGCCAGCGGCCATGCTGGTGGCATCCGCGCTGGCGATGGCCGCCGGGTGGTGGAGTCTGCGCGAGGTGCTGCGCAGGACGCCGGGGCAGAGTTTGCGCGCGTTGTCTTGAAGAAAGTCTGCTGATTGGCCGCAGATTGACCTGAGGCAAGTTTTGTCGGGGCGCTTCTTCCATAATGCGCTCCATTTTGTTTCGCTTTCCTTCCGAAGTCGCTCCTCTCCATGTCAGAAACCATCGCCATCACCCCTGCTGCGCCCGCGCACCAACCGGTTTCCAGCACGCCTTATCACCGCCTCGGCGGTGCGCAGGGTGTGCGCAGGCTGGTGGATCATTTCTACGACTTGATGGAACTGGAGCCGCAATACACCGAGCTGCGAGCCATGCATCCCACGCATTCCGAAGAAACGCGGGAAAAGCTCTACCTGTTTCTGAGCGGCTGGCTGGGCGGTCCCGATCTGTATTCCCCGCAATATGGGCACCCGCGCCTGCGCATGCGCCACTTTCCCTACGCCATCGGCACCAAGGAGCGCGACGACTGGATGGCCTGCATGACGCAGACCTTGAACGAAATCGAGATGGAAGACGATTTGCGCCGCCAGTTGCACGAAGCCTTCGCCGGCACGGCCGACTGGATGCGCAACAAGGCCGAGCCGGGCAATATGCCGGCAGGCAATGTGGTGCATGGCTGAACGTACGGCCGGATTGTTTTGCCCGGCAGATTCCGCCGCTCAATCTCCGGGCTTGCCCGAAACGCTGCGCTCCATGCGCCGCGCCGAACGCAGCAGCACCACCAGGGCACCGGCGCCGCCATCGCTGGGCCGGGCCTGCACATAGGCCATCACTTCATCGCGCTGCATCAGCCAGCTTCGCACCTTGTGCTTGAGCACGGGCTCGCGCTGTGGCGAACTCAGCCCCTTGCCGTGGATCACCCGCACGCAGCGCCATTCGCGCTGCAGCGCGGTGCGCAAAAACTGCCCCAGCGCCTCGCGCGCCTCGTCGCGGCGCAGGCCGTGCAGGTCGATTTCATGCTGGATCGTCCAGTGACCTCGGCGCAGCTTGCGCAGCGTGTCTGCTCCCACGCCCTCGCGCCGCCACGATAGCGCGGCGTCGGTTTCCAGCAAGTGATCGAGGTCGAGCTCGTCCGACATCGCCTCCACCAGCACGGCCCGCTCGTCGCGCAGTGACTGGCGCGGAATGGGTTGGGGCGGCACGGGCTGCAATCCCGGCGGGGGAGGGTGCATCGATGCCCCCAAGCACATGGCGCCCGCAGCGGCCGCGCGAAACAAGGCGCGATCCGCCGCCGTAGGCACAGGTTCGGCGCGAACGGCCGCAATGGGCGGCGGGGTTGGTTCCGGTTTCACGCGCGCAGTCTGAGGCTGGCGCAGGCGCCTGCGCAAATCCCGCAGCGCGTCCTGGCTGCTCGCCTTGGGCGCAGGGATGGCAGGCTTCACAACAGCCCCCGTTCGGCAAACGAGACCACACTCTGCCGGGTGACCACCAGATGATCGAGCACGCGCACATCCACCAGGGCCAGCGCCGACTTCAGGGTTTGGGTGATGGCGCGATCAGCCGCAGACGGTTCGGCCAGGCCGCTGGGATGGTTGTGCGCCAGAATCAGCGCACCGGCATTGCGGCGCAGCGCGGCCTTCACCACCTCGCGCGGGTAGACGCTGGTGCTCGCCAGCGTGCCACGCGAAAGCTCCTCCGAGGCGATGAGCTGGTGCTGATTGTCGAGAAACAGCACCGCAAAAATTTCCACCGGCTGCGGGCCGAGCCAGAGTCGCAGGTAATCGCGCACCGCGGCGGGTGAATCGAGCAGGGGTTGCTGCATCATCTGCTCGTTCAGGCTGCGACGGGCGAGCTCCAGCACGGCGGCAATCTCGGCATATTTGGCGGCGCCCAGTCCTTTGATTCTGCGCAGTTGCTCCGGCGGGGCGTTGAGCAGGCCATGCAGTCCGCCGAACCGGTCGAGCAGGGCGGCGGCCAGATCGAGGGCGCTTTGCCCGCGCACCCCGGTGCGCAGCACGATGGCGACGAGTTCGGCATCGGCCAGCGCCTGCGGTCCGCGCGCCAGCAGTTTTTCGCGCGGACGCGCGTCAGCGGGAAGATCGGCGATGCGTGTGGCCATGCGGGTTCCCCCTAAAATGCGGTTTATGTCGTCTTTACGGCTCGCTCATGAGCGCTCCCAGGGAAGCCTGACGCGAATGCGGCAGGTCTGGGGGCGCTCTTCAGCGGCTATTTTGCCTGCCCGCTCTCCATCATGTCCTTCGTTCAGCCAGATTCCTACCTGACCTTGCATTACCGCCTCAGCGATCCGGCCGGCGTCGATGCCGTCAACACCTTCGGCACCACCCCCGCCACGCTCACGCTGGGACAGGGGCAACTCAGCCCGGCGCTGGAGGCCTTGCTCATCGGCCTCGAAGAAGACGCGCATGCGCGCTTCGATCTGCCGGCGGGCGCTGCATTCGGGGCGCGCGTTCCGGGTTTGTTGCGCTGGGTTTCGCGCGCAGAGGTCGAGCGCGCGTGCGAGCATCCCGGATCCGAGGCGCAGGTCGGTGACGTGCTGCGCCTGCATCTGCCCACGGGTGTGGAAGGCCAAACCGGTCTGCTCACGGCGCTGGTGCGCGAGATCGACGCCGCGGGCGACACCCTGCTGCTCGATTTCAACCATCCTCTGGCCGATTGCCCCACGACTTTCGAGGTCAAGATTCTCGCCGTGCTATGAAGCCAGACGCCTCCCCACCATCGCAGGAAACTGAAACCTCCGCGCCCGCGCCGCAGGTGTTGCTGGCCAACCCGCGCGGTTTTTGCGCTGGTGTGAGTCGGGCCATCGACATCGTCGAGCGCGCGCTGCAACGCTTTGGCGCGCCCATCTATGTGCGTCACGAAATCGTGCACAACACCTATGTGGTCAACGACCTGAAGGCCAAGGGCGCGGTTTTCGTCGAAGAACTCGACGAAGTGCCCAAGGGTGGCACGGTGGTGTTTTCTGCGCACGGGGTCTCGCAAGCGGTTCGCGCGCAGGCGCAGGCGCTGGGTTTGCAGGTGTTCGACGCCACCTGTCCGCTGGTCACCAAGGTGCATGTGGAGGTGGCCAAGATGCGGCGCAACGGCCTGGAAATCGTGATGATCGGCCATGCGGGGCATCCCGAAGTCGAAGGCACCATGGGGCAGGCCGAGGGCATCCATCTGGTGCAGACCGCAGGAGATGTCGCCAGGCTGACCCTTGCGCCCGACGCGCCGCTGGCCTTTGTTACCCAGACCACGCTGTCGGTCGATGATGCCGCCGAAATCGTCGCCGCGCTGCGCGCCCGGTTTCCGCAGGTGCAAGAGCCCAAACGGCAAGACATCTGCTACGCCACCCAGAACCGCCAGGACGCGGTGAAGATGCTCGCTCCACAGGTCGATGTCGTCATCGTGGTAGGCAGTCCGACCAGTTCGAATTCCAACCGCCTGCGCGAAGTGGCCCAGCGCATGGGCAAGCCCGCATACATGGTCGACCGGGTCGAAGACCTGCGCCCGGAATGGCTGCAGGGTGCGCGCAGAATCGGTCTGACGGCGGGCGCTTCCGCTCCGGAGGAACTGGTCGGACAGGTCGTCGCCCGTCTCAAGGCGCTGGGCGCGGTCGCCGTGCGGCAACTCGAAGGCGTGACCGAGGCGGTGCAGTTTCCGCTGCCGCGCGAGCTGGCCGTCAAGGGCGACTCCAGGCGCGCATGACCCGCTTGCCGATCTGACCTGCAGCACAAAAGCGCTGCGGCGGCCTCATTTTTCCTTCCCAACCAACGCATCATGCTCGACATCTCCCTGCTGCGCAAAGATCTTTCACACGTCATCGCCCGGCTCGAAACCCGCCAGTCCCCACAGCCCTTTCTCGATGTGTCCCGCTTCGAAGCCCTCGAAGCCGAGCGCAAGACCCTGCAGAAGCGCACCGAAGATCTGCAGGCGCGGCGCAACCAACTCTCCAGGCAGATCGGCCAGGCCAAGGCAAAAGGCGAGGATGTCGCTCCCATCATGGAAGAGGTCGGCCACATCAAATCCACGCTGGAAGCCGACGCAGCCCGGCTCGATGTCCTGCAGGCCGAACTGCACGACCTGCTCATGGCCGTGCCCAATCTGCCCGCGGCCGACGTGCCCATCGGCCTGGATGAGCATCAGAACGTCGAGCTCAGACGCTGGGGCGTGCCGCGCCAATTCGACTTTCCGGTGCGCGATCACGTCGATGTCGGCGCCGGCCTCGGACTGGACTTCGAGTCTGCGGCGCGCATCTCCGGCTCGCGCTTTGCCGTGCTGCGCGGCCCGGTTGCCCGCCTGCATCGCGCCCTTGCGCAATTCATGCTCGACGTTCATACCACCGAACATGGCTACACCGAGGCCTATGTGCCTTACATCGTGTCGGCTCAGGCGCTGCGCGGCACCGGGCAGCTTCCCAAGTTCGAGGAAGACCTGTTCCCCGTCCGGCACGGCGAGGGCGAGAGCCACTACCTCATTCCCACCGCCGAAGTGCCGCTGACCAATCTGGTGCGCGAGCAGATTCTCGACGCGACCCAACTGCCGTTGCGTTATGTGGCGCACACACCCTGCTTTCGCTCCGAGGCCGGATCGGGCGGGCGCGACGTGCGCGGACTCATTCGTCAGCACCAGTTCGATAAAGTGGAGCTGGTCTGGGTCACGCGGCCCGAAGAATCCAGCGCCGCGCTGGAACGACTCACCGCCCACGCCGAGAGTATCCTGCAACGCCTGCAATTGCCCTACCGCACCGTCGTCCTGTGCACCGGCGACATGGGATTCGGCAGCGCGCGTACCCACGACATCGAGGTCTGGCTCCCGGCGCAGAACACCTACCGCGAAATTTCCTCCTGCTCCAATATGGAGGCATTCCAGGCGCGCCGCATGCAGGCTCGCTACCGGACAGAAAGCGGCAAGACTGAACTCGTGCACACTCTGAACGGTTCCGGCCTTGCCGTGGGGCGAACGCTCGTGGCCATCCTAGAAAACTATCAACGCGCCGACGGCAGTGTCGACATTCCCCAGGCGCTTCAGCCCTATATGGCGGGTCAGAGCAAGCTGGGACCGAGCGCCTGATATACTCACTCGTTTTTCGCGATCATCGCAGTTGGCCAGCTAGCGTGAACAGCAGGCAAACTGCCGCAAATACCCCGGAAAGGTGGCAGAGTGGTCGAATGTACCTGACTCGAAATCAGGCGTAGGTGCAAGCCTACCGAGGGTTCGAATCCCTCCCTTTCCGCCAGTTCAATGATCTAAGCCCATGATTTATTGGGATTTTTCTTTTTAGAATTTCGGCGGTCTTACCTCCGGTCTTACCCGCGTGCAGCGATAGTCGGGTTATCCACAGGCTGGGGCTGCATCTGCGGGCGTCGCACTCTGCCGACAGATGCGCTGGGGTGGTGGGTGCGACAGTTGCGACAGGGGCGGGCCGGGCGCTGCCGAATGCAAGACATGGGCGCTTGAGCGGCTTGCAGCGCCAGCACGGGGTAGCCAGTCAACGACGGCCAGCGGGTAGCAGGCATCTGCCGCCGTGGCGTTACGCTCGCCAGCGGGCGCTACGCCATGCTCGATGACGGCATGGGCGCGGAATGCGTGCAACGTCGCCGACATCGAGCAATCAAGACGACTTTCACGTCTGCAAGACGATGTCACGACCGGTTGAGACGACCGCTCCACGTTCGCCACTTTGGCTCACCCAACAAAACTAGGTCGATCCACTCCAATATGGCCAGGCCACAATCTCTTCCGATGCGACTTCGGGTCTCCGAAGGACGCCGACACCTGCACCACTCACGATGAGGCTGCGCAGGCTTCCCTCGCGGTCAGCCACAGCTGCCACGCGCGGTTGCCGACCCAGTGGCCGCTGATCCCACACATGCTGGAAGCGTTATTGGTGTGAGGCCGGGGATTCCGGCGGGCGAACGGCAGCAACGTCCGACGGAACGAAAAAGCCGCCTCTGCGTGAACAGAGGCGGCCTTCCGAATTGGTGCCCGAGGTCGGACTCGAACCGACAAGCCTTGCGGCGGAGGATTTTCTTCCCACTTCGGCTTTCGCCGCCGTCCTGCGCGAGGCAGGTCGTTCGTGGTCTGGAGCACGCCTTCACCATAGCCTTGCGGCCGTAGGTGCCCGCCGTCTGCTCTCTACACCTTCCCTTGGATCTTTCGATCCGAGGGCTTGGCTCGGCATTAGCTCGGACTTGCGTCCAGGGCCTTCACCGAGTTTGACGGGCTTCACCTCTGGGGTTTCCCCCGGAGGGCTCAAATTTGGTCTGAGTCCTCTGCGTCTACCAATTCCACCACTCGGGCGTGACGCGATCGTACAGCACTACCTTCTACTACTCGCTTGGAGCCAGTCTGCGTCGCCCTGGCTCCTGCTTGACACCTGATGCAAAAAGCGTGTTTTTCGCTCAATCCCTTGCCTGATGCGGCTTCGCGAACGATGAACCCAGACTGGCCGTAGGTACAAGCACCTGTCTTTGAGTCCACTGCGTCTACCGATTCCGCCATCACGGCTAGAAGATCAGGCGGTGTGCCTGACGAAAAGCAAAAAGGAAAACCTGAAATTCTAATATCAAAGATCATTTTATGGAATTTAAGCGAGATCACGACCGGGGCGAACTGCAAGACCTCATCAAGCAGCGTGCGCGCCGTCACTCGCAATCCGTGCAAGGTCATCAGATCGCCGCCGTAACCGAGCGACTTCATCGCGGCAATCAGCGTGCCGCCGCTGATGACCCGCCCGATGCGCCGCGCGCTGGAAACACATTGCGCCCATCGGAAAAGGCTGCCACCTCGCGCAGAATCGCCACGGCCTGGCGCGACAAAGGCACACGCAAAGGCCGCTTCAGCTTCATGATCTCTGCCGGTATCCGGGCTTCCGGCTGTTGTGCTTCCAGATCAATCCATGACCACTGCAACTGCGGCAGTTCGCCCGGTCGCTGAAGCAGCAGCGGGGCCAGACGCAGCGCCGCGCAGACCACCGGCCCGCCGCTGTAACCGTCGATGGCGCGCAGCAAGGTCGCCAGTTGCGCCGGGTCGGTGATGGCCGCAAAGTGCCGCTCCTTGGCCGCAGGCAAAGCCCGGACAAGAACCGTCGTTGAATCGGCCTTGGCGCGCGAAGTCGCCACGGCATAGCGCATGGCGGTGCAGATCGGCTCGACCCCGCAACGCGCGCTGAAGCAGCTACGCGCCATCCAGCGTCACCGTGTGCGCATCAACGACGCCGCCCCCATCGACGGCATCTTCAGCATCGACGCTGCACAGGCCGACCTGCTCCAGGCCCTTCAATCTCCCGAAACCGACCCGCAACGCCCAGATGACTCTGCTGTAGTGGTAATTTTTAACCTGCCTCAACAAAAACAACAGCTTGGCGCGGTTGGTGTCGAACTCGGGTGGCCGAGCCCAACCAGGTCTGGGCGGGCGACATCACGTACATCGCCCCCGACGAAGGGTGGCTGTTCTTGGCTGTGGTCATCGACCTGTTTGGCCAACTGACCCTGGCAAGCCAGAGCATGAGTCGGCTATGGGATACGGATTTCAGGGGCAAGGTCATTTGGCGCTCAGTCGGGGGAGTGCATCGCAACATGGAGGTGCAAGAATAGAAGGCCACGAGCCATGACACCAGGAGGAGCCACTTTGATCCAGTCGTCTGCGGACTACCAGATGTATCTAGAGGCCGACCGCATCGCGCTCGGAGTGCATTCCCGTTGGGCGTGGCTCCATGACGAAATTTTTCAGTTCCAGCGCTTGCTGAGAAAAGTCGAATTTCTCACGAATTGCAGGAAAAATTTTCTACGCAGACGCATTGCAGTCTATCGCTTTCGTAGACTTTCGATCAGATTGGGTTTTTCGATTCCCATCAATGTTTTCGGTCCTGGGCTTGCGATTCTTCACTATGGGACAATTGTGGTGAATTCCGGTACCAGAGTGGGCTCAAACTGCAGAATTCATACGGGCGTCAATATCGGTGCCCAGCTCGGCAGCGGCGGGGCAGCGCCAAAAATCGGAAATAATTGTTATATTGCGCCAGGCGCAAAGCTCTTTGGCGCGATAGAAATTGGCGACAATACGGCAATCGGGGCGAACGCGGTGGTCAACAAGAGCTTTCCTGAGGGAAATGTGACCCTTGGTGGAATACCTGCAAGGGTTATTTCAAATAAATCCACCGCAGGTCTTTTCATTCATGGAGACAGTCGGTTCTGAAAATTCATGCCGGCGTCCAATCGTCACTGCAGGGTTTTCATTACTCTTTCACCCATTCAATGGAATAAGGTACCTATCCCGATATGATGTCACCTGCACGCATTCTGATGGTGGTAGATGGGCGCTATCCGGCCACCGGGGGCGCCGAGATGCAGGCCAGACTGCTCAGCCGTTCTTTCGCGGCAGCAGGGCACCGTGTCCAGGTTCTCGTGCCCTTGCTCGACTGCTCGCTTCCAAGAATCGACGCAGTGGATGGAGTGCCGGTGGTGCGCCTGTCCTATCCTCGCATCAAAGGGATCGGCGCCATTCTGCTGAATGTCCGCTTTGCCTATTGGCTGCTGAGACACCAGAGTGAATTCGATGCCGTTCACATCCATATGATGCATAACCTGGCGGGCGCCGCGGGATGGATTAAGCACTGGTTGAAACCGACCGTCATCGTCAAGGTTTCCGGCGCTGCCGAGTTTCAGGGGGGTATTCTCGATCCCATGCTCCAGGGCAAGCCCATTCATCGAATTTTGCGAAGCGGTGCGCGGCGCCTGGACGGTTATCAGTGCATCAGCAGGAGAACTGCGCAGATCATGGAGGAGGCGGGCTTTGATCGAAAGCGCCTGCACTTGCTGCCCAACGCTGTTGACCTAGGGCGATTTTCTCCACCCGTGTCGAGAGACCAGTCCACCCTGCGTGCGGTCTTTGTCGGGCGTCATGTTGCGGTGAAAGGCCTGGACATCCTTTTGGAGGCGTGGTCGAAGGCAGTGCTGCCGCCTGGTGCCCGATTGACCGTGGCAGGCGATGGGCCCGAGCGGGAACGGCTGATGGCACTGGCGCGCCAGTTGGGTATTGCCCAGAGCGTGATCTTTCCCGGCCTGGTGCAGGACGTGCCTTCACTGCTGCGGGCAAACAACCTGTATGTGCAAGCGTCGCATCAGGAGGGCTTGCCCAATGCCGTGCTGGAGGCCATGGCCAATGGATTGCCCACGATAGCGACACGCATCAGTGGCCATGAAGATGTCGTCGCAGACGGCGTGTCAGGTATTCTGGTTCCGCCCAATCAGGCCCAGACGCTTGCCGATGCGTTGTCGCAACTGGCTGATTGCCCCGAATCAAGGCAGACCATGGGGGCTGCGGCGCGTCGCGCCGTCGAGCGACACTATTCCACGGAGACCGTTCTGGAATCGCTGCTGGCGATCTATCGGCGTCAGGACGTCGCGGTCAGCCGGTCTTCGGATCTGAAAATCGATGCAAGTCAGTAAAGAAGTCATGTCCGCAACCAAGACGGAAAAGCGTGGTGTGCTGGCACGCCTGTTCCAGCACACCTCGAATTATTCGATTGGGAGTGTGCTCGTCATGCTGGCCAGCATGATTTCATTTCCAGTCCTGACACGGATTTTTTCCGTGGCGGAATACGGAACCATGGCCTTGGTTACTTCCACGATTCTGTTTTTGGTCGGGGTCGGCAAGTTGGGATTGCAGCACTCTGTCGTGCGGTATTACAGCGAAGTGGAAGCTGGTACGAGGGAAAATACAAAAAAGCAATTTTTTTCCACGGTTCTGTTCGGCATGATTGCTGTCGGACTGAGCGTGACCTTGCTGAGTGTCGTCGGGGTGTATTTCACGCCCACGGCCTGGCTGTCCAATGAGCAGACTAAATACCTCATTATTTTGGCATCGCCTCTCATATTCATTCGCGTGGTTGATAGCGCCATGTATAACCTGCTGCGTGCGCAGCAGAAGAGTGGTATCTACAGTACCTATTTTACGGTGAGAAAATATTTGGGCCTGGCCTTGATATTTTTTGTTCTTTTTTATGTTTCGCGCACGCTTGAAGGATTTTTTCTCTCCTCGATGTTAGGTGAATTCATCGCTGTGTCGGTGATCATATTTTACTATGCACGCCAGCAGGTATTCGATCCGCGAGATTTCAGCAAGCCGCTTTTCGTGTCCATGCTCGTTTTCGGATTGCCACTGCTTGCAAGTGAGCTTTCCATGCTGCTGTTGAATATGAGTGGTCGCTATATCATCAATTATGAGCTTGGGCCGGAGCCGTTGGGGGCTTTTTCGGCTGCGTTCAATTTCAGCGATTATTTGCAGGGTGTATTGACCGCATCATTTGCACAAGCGGTTGTGCCGATGTATTTCAGAATGTGGGAGCAGCAGGGACGGGAAAAAACCGTGGCTTTCATCCAGCAGGCGCTGAAATATTATATCGCCTTGGCTCTGCCGATTCTGGGCGGGATGGCCGCAGTCGGGCCGGAATTGCTTCGTTTATTGGCATCGTCCAAGTATGAGGTCAGCGCCCCGCTGATTGTTTTCATTGTTGGCGGCATGCTGGTTTCCGGGGGAACGCCGATTTTCAGCGCGGGAATTTATATCAATAAGCTGACCAAGGTGGTCATGCGCTCGGTCTTGACGGCAGCAGCGGTCAATATAGCTTTGACCTTCATTCTCGTCAGGCCGTTTGGAATCGAGGGTGCGGCTTTCGCGGCGCTCGTCAGTTACCTGGTCTATACCATCATGGCGGCATATTATGGACGCAAGGTCGTCAAAATTCTCATACCCTGGCTTGACCTGATGAAATATGGAACTTTCTCTCTGATCATGTATGCGGTGGTGATCTGGGTTCACCCCGCCGACCTCTCGATAAGGATTTTTTCTCAGATTGCGACCGGAACGCTGGTTTATGGCGTTTTGATCGTGGCATTTGATCGGGAGATACGGGGATTGTTTCAAAAGGTGCTGCTCAGGCAGCGTGGCACGAGATAGGCGCAGAGGACGCGAGGAACTGCGCTTCGCACTTGAAACCGCCCTGACTGTCCGCGATGGCACGTTTTTTCTCCTGAACCTGAATCTTTTTCATGTCGTTTGCAATTTCTGTGGCGCCGATGCTCGATTGGACGGATCGACATTGCCGATTTTTTCATCGTCTGATCACCCGGAAAACCCTGCTCTACACTGAAATGGTGACCACCGGCGCCTTGCTTTTTGGAGACGTCGCGCGCCACCTCGATTTCAGTATGCAGGAGCATCCCATTGCGCTTCAACTGGGCGGCAGCGAGCCTGCCGATCTGGCGCGATGCGCCAGGCTGGCGCTGGACTGGGGCTACGACGAAGTCAATCTGAACTGCGGCTGCCCGAGCCCGCGGGTGCAGCGTGGTGCGTTTGGCGCCTGCCTGATGGCCGAACCCGCGCTGGTGCGCGATGCGATCGCGGCCATGCGCGATGCGGTGTCGGGCGCCATCCCCGTGACGGTGAAGCACCGCATCGGCATCGACCACGAGGACAGCTACGCGTTTGTGCGCGATTTCGTTGGAACGGTTGCCGAGGGCGGGTGCCGGACCTTTATCGTGCATGCCCGCTCGGCCTGGCTCGAAGGATTGAGTCCGAAGGAAAACCGGGAGGTGCCGCCGTTGCGGCCGGAGTTCGTTTTGCAACTCCAGCGGGATTTTCCGGATTTGTCCTTTGTGCTGAACGGCGGCATCAAAACCGATCAACAGCTTCGTGATTGGTTGCCGCGGGTCGGGGGCGTCATGGTGGGGCGGTCGGCCTACCAGGATCCCTGGAGCATGGCGCACTGGGACCGGGATCATCTGGGGCAGCCGCAGGCCTCGGTGCCCGAGCGCGAGGACGTCGAGGAGCAGATGATCCGTTACATCTCCGGATGGAAGGACAAGGGGCTGCATCCCCAGGCCATCACCCGGCACATGCTCAATTTATGGAAGGGACAGCCCGGAGGCCGTCTGTGGCGACAGGTGTTGAGCGATTCGAACAGGCTGGCGACGCTGTCGGTGTCCGAATTGTTCACGGCAGCCAGACGCGCCCGTCTGTCGGCCCAGGCGGACGACACGGCGAGTCTTTCGGCTTGTCCCGATGGGTGTGCCGATCACCCACCGATGACCTCGGACTGCGCCTGAGTGCCGGTGGTTTTGGCGTTCGATCCGGGCGCAGTTGCTGCAGCCGACAGCGCCAAGACCCTCGATGCGGCTTCGTGGAACGACCCGGCGTCCAGGCTCTCCAGGGTGATGATGGGGGCGGTTTCGAAGTGTCGGAAATTGCGCCCTATCGACCTCATGTAGCTCGGGTCGTAGTGGTGCTGCAGAATGTCGGCCGTGAAGGCCGCGAGATCACCTCGCGCGATCTGTTCCTGCCAGCGCATGACGGCATCGCCCCCTCGCAAGGCGCGCAGGCCGGCCAGGCGCTGCAGCAGCAGGGGACGATCGGCCGACAGGCGGGCGTAATCGGCCAGCAACAGCGCAACGCGCTGCGGCATCTGGAGTTCCAGCGCAATGCAGCGTCCCAGTCGCATCGACTCCATCAGCGCATCGGGAAGGTGAAGGGCGCCGATCTTTTTGCTCTCGGCTTCGACGAATACCGGGCGATCCGTTTCGAAATGGCGCAGCGCGGCCCATAAGCGGGTCTCGAATCCTTTTTGCGAGGGCTGCGTTTCGCCCGGCTCGAGCCCAAGCACGGAGCCCCGATGCTGGGCCAGTGCTTCGAGGTCGAGCACCTGCGCCCCGGCTTCGTGCAGCGATTGCAGCAGCCGGCTTTTGCCGCAGCCCGTGCGACCACAGATGACGTGAAACTGCAGTCGTCCCGGCAGTTTCTCCAGATCGGCGCGCAGCGCGCGGCGCAAGGCGCGATAACCCCCTTGGACCACCACCACGGAAAAACCGATGCGCGCCAGAATGTGGGCCATCGCGCCCGAGCGGTTGCCGCCGCGCCAGCAATAGATCAGCGGCGCCCATGACTTGGGCAGGTCCGCCGCATGCGCTTCGATGTGGTTGGCGATATTGCGCGCGACGAGGACGGCGCCGCGTTTATTGGCCAGGAAAGGGTCCACCTGGGTGTAGAGCGTGCCGACTTCGGCGCGCTCGGCGTCGCTGAGCACGGGCCAGTTCTGCGCGCCCGGCATGTGATCGAGCGCGAATTCCGACGGGCTGCGCACGTCGATCACGGCGCTGAAGGATTGCAGTTTCTGCAGCGCCTCGGCGGCTTGCATGAAGCGAGGATTCATGGCGCCTTCCTCGCAGCAGGCAGAGCAAGCAAAGGGGCGAGGTGCGGCCAGACCGTATCGAGCAGGGTGGGCTGAGCCTGTGCAGTAGGGTGAATGTTGTCCGCCTGGAACCAGTCGGGATGACCCACGACGCCTGCGAGCAGAAACGGTACCAGCGCCACATGCTGCGATTTTGCAACTGCGGGAAACACGGCGGCAAAACGCTGGGTGTACGCAGGGCCGTAGTTTGGCGGAATTTGCATGCCGACGAGCAAAACCCGAGCGCCCGCCTTTTTGCAAAGCATCACCATGCTGCTCAGATTCTTCTGCGTTTGTTCCAGGGAAAGCCCCCGCAGGGCGTCGTTGCCGCCCAATTCGATGATGACTACGCGCGGCTTGTCCCGCGCCAGCAGTGCGGGCAGGCGTGCCAGTCCGCCCGCCGTGGTGTCGCCGCTGATGCTGGCGTTGATCACTGTCCAGTGGAGCTTGTCGGCTTCGAGCCGCTGGCGCAGCAGATCGACCCAGCCTGTCCCGGTCTCCAGCCCGTATCCGGCCGACAGGCTGTCGCCCACCACCAGCAGCGTGGAGTCGGACGGTGCCGCGGCTTGCGCTGCGCCCGCGAGACCAAGGCCAGCCACAAGCGCCAAGACCTTGCGCCGCGATACCGGGTGCGGGCTTTCTACAATCGACAGCATTCCATTTTTCATGACAAGGCTTCCATGGCGGTCGATGTGATTGTCGCGCAGGACCTGGGCAAGACCGTTTCCGATGTCGGTGACGCCCTCACCATTCTCCACGCGGTGCAACTGCGTGTTCCTGCGGGACAGAGCGTGGCCATCACCGGCGCTTCGGGCTCGGGAAAATCCACGCTGCTGGCCCTGCTCGCGGGAATGGATCGTCCCAGCACCGGCCGGGTGTGGATCGACGGCGTCGATCTGGACAGCCTCGACGAGAACGGCCGGGCCGATCTGCGCGCGCAGAAAATCGGCTTCGTGTTCCAGAATTTTCAGCTCATCGATCACTACACCGCGCTGGAAAATGTGGTGCTGCCTCTGGAAATTTCCGGCCGCGCTCACGGCGCGGTGGAGGCCGCAACGACTCTGCTGCACGCCGTGGGACTCGGCCAGCGCCTGCATCATCGGCCCGCCTTGCTGTCTGGCGGGGAGCAGCAGCGCGTCGCTCTGGCCCGCGCTTTCGTGGGCCGTCCCAGATTGGTCCTGGCCGACGAGCCCACGGGCAATCTCGATGCGGCCACGGGCGAACGCATCATGGATTTGATGTTCCGCCTGCGGGCTGAAATGGAGGCGACGCTGGTGCTGGTGACACACGATCCGGCGCTGGCCGCACGCTGCGACCGTGTCTGCACCCTGCACGCCGGCCGCCTGAGCGAACCGATGCAGGCAGTGGCCGCATGAAGGCGCTCTACGGATTTCACGCCGTGGGCGCCCGCCTGCGCGCAGCTCCCGCTTCGGTGCACGCGGTGTATGTCGATGCCGGTCGGCGCGATGCGCGCATGCAGCAATTTCTGCGCAAGGTCGAGGCTTCGGGCGTGGCGCTGAAAACCCTCGGCGCCGAGCGGCTGGCCGCGCTGGCGGGCACCGATCGCCACCAGGGGGTGGTGGCGCAGGTCGACGATTTGCCCAGCGCGCACGACGTGCATGCCGTGCTCGATGCCGTGGAAGGCCCGCCGCTGGTGCTGGCGCTCGATGGCGTGACCGATCCGCACAACCTCGGCGCCATTCTGCGCACCGCAGATGCGGCGGGAGTGCATCTGGTCATTGCGCCCAAAGACCGGGCCGTGGGCCTGAATCCCACGGTGGCTCGCGTGGCCAGCGGCGCGGCGGAAACCGTGCCCTACCTCATGGTGACCAATCTGGTGCGCAGCCTGGGGGAATTGCAGGATCGCGGTCTGTGGGTGATGGGTACCGACGAGGCCGCAACCGACGAGGTCTACGCTGCCGACTGGACACAGCCCGCGGTGCTGGTGATGGGCGCCGAGGGCGCCGGCATGCGCCGCCTGGTGCGCGAGACCTGCGATCAACTGCTGAAAATCCCCATGCTCGGAGCCGTGGAAAGCCTCAACGTCTCCGTTGCTGCCGGGGTGTGCCTGTACGAGGCCGTCCGTCAACGGCGTACCGCGTCTTGACCTATCGGCCTTCGCTCGCGCGTTCCAGCCGGTGGTGCATGCGCTGCAACGCAATCCAGACGGTCAAGGCGATGATCGGAATGGAAATGCCCTCGGCCAGCTTGGGCTGGATGTGCAGCCAGGGCTCTGCCGCCTCGAACAAATGGCCGACCAGCGAAGCCATGTAATACGTGATCGCCGCCACCGACAGACCTTCCACCGTTTGCTGCAGACGGAGCTGCAGATACTGCCGGCGGTTCATCGACGCCAGCAGGCTGCGGTTCTGCTGCTGCATCGCCACCTCCACCCGCGTGCGCAGCAGGTTGCTGCAGCGCGAGACGCGCTCGGAAAGCGCCTGCTGCCGCCGCGCCGCCCAGGCGCAGGTCTGCATCGCGGGCGCCAGCCGCCGCTCCAGAAACTGGCCGATGGTCTGCAGGCCGAAGATCGGCTTTTCGTGCAGTTCGGCCACGCGCCGGTTGACCAGGTCGTAATACGCATTGGCCGCGGTGAACCGGCCGTGTGAGGCGGCATAGACGCCTTCCACCGCAGACGCCAGCAAGGTCAGGCGGTCCAGGGTCTGGTGGTCGCGCTGAGTCTCGGCATCGTCACTGCTGCCGTTGCCGCCGATGGCGTTCATGATGCTCACCAGGTCCTGCTCGTATTGGCTGAGGCGGGGGGTGAGTTCCCGCGCCACCGGCAGCGTCAGCAGGGACAGTAGGCGGTAGGTTTCGATTTCCAGCAGACGCTGCACCAGCCGTCCGCGCCGTCGCGCCGACATGGCCTTGCTCAGGACGATGAAGCGGGTGAAACCGTCCGCGGCGATGCGCAGATCGGTGAATACCTGCGCATGGCCGTCGGCGACATCGGAGCCCACCAGCGCATCGACGTCCAGAACCGCAGAAAAATCGGGCAGCGCGTCGCAGCCCAGTTCGCCCTCGGGCATGAGGGCAACGTGGTTGGCGCACAGGCGCTGCCCCGGAATGCGCGCCAGCCAGTCGGCCGAGATCCGATCACAGGCGCAGCGCTGGAACAGCGGATCTCCCGGGCCGAGGGGCTCGTGCGTGATAAAGGTGTAACTGATGAACTCGCCGTGTCGCTCCCAGCGCAGGCGCACCGGGCCGATTCTCTCGGTGTGAAACATGCTGCCCATCGATGGGGGCGGCAGGTGCAGATTGCCGAGCAGTTCGCTCAAGTGTTCGAACGCTTGTTGCGATTCGGCTGGATTGACCAGCATCACTTGGTGGCTGACCTGCGCCGGTGCGCCGACCCGCTCGAACGGACGGGCGTGAATCTCGTTGTGAAGCGGCTGACGCAAGGGATGTTCAAGCATGGGTGGCAGGCGGGTCGAAATGGCGAGGACGAGGTGACTGAATCTGTGCAGGTCGATGATCTGGGATGATGTCTGTTATGATGCCAAGGTTTTTTGCAGTGCGTTGACTCACCGTTTGGAATGAACGCATGAGCGCGCCCGGCTTAAGCAACTTGATGAGCAACAAAGCCAGCATGAAACATGCCATGGTAACCATGCGACCGAGATGCTTTTCGGCCTATCCCGGCCGATCCGTCCTATCGGCGCAAGGGGACCTGCGCAAACCACCCGCAAACCGGCTCAACCAGGTGTTGACCGCTGCCCAAAGGGTTCAGTGCTTGCACTGGAGAATCCGGGCGGCGTGTCGATCGGAGCCGGATTTCAGACCCAACTTGGATTGGAAACCCTATGTCAGTCACGATGCGTCAAATGCTGGAAGCCGGGGTGCACTTCGGTCATCAAACCCGCTTCTGGAATCCCAAAATGGCCCCGTTCATTTACGGCCATCGCAACAAGATCCACATCATCAACCTCGAAAAGACGTTGCCGATGTACCTGGACGCCCTCAAGTTCGCGCGCCAGCTCGCTGCGCGTCGCGGCACCATCCTGTTCGTCGGCACCAAGCGCCAGGCCGGCGAGATCGTGCGTGAACAGGCCGAGCGCTGCGGCATGCCCTACGTCGACCAGCGCTGGCTCGGCGGCATGCTGACCAACTTCAAGACGGTCAAGACATCCATCAAGAAGCTCAAGGACATGCAGGCCCAGGTCGCCGAAGGCGTGCTCGAGCAGATGAGCAAAAAAGAGGCGCTGACCTTTCAGCGCGAGATGGAAAAGCTGGAAAAATCCATAGGCGGCATTCAGGACATGGCGGCTTTGCCCGATGCGCTGTTCATCATCGATGTCGGCTACCACAAGATCGCCATCGCCGAGGCGAGAGCGCTGGGCATTCCGGTGATCGGCGTGGTCGACACCAACCATTCACCGATGGGTGTGACCCACATCATTCCGGGCAACGACGACTCGGCCAAAGCCGTGGCGCTGTATGCGCAGGGCATGGCCGATGCGATTCTGGAAGGCAAGAACGACGCGGTCAACGAGGTCGTGCACGCTGTCTCCGAAGGCGAAGAAGAGTTCGTCGAAGTGCAGGAAGACGCCTCCGCCACCTGATCTTACCGCGATGATGCTGTTGCAACGGGCCCGGTCAGTGAGCTGAATGACCGGCCTGAAACACCCCGGGGGCTGCTATACACAGCCCCTTTTTTACAGATTTTTCGACTGCATTTTTCAACCGTATCTTTTCTTTTTGATTTCAAGGAGTTTCACAATGGCGGCGATTACCGCAAGCATGGTGGCAGAACTGCGTGCCAAGACCGATGCCCCGATGATGGAGTGCAAGAAGGCGCTGACCGAGGCCGACGGCGATATGGAGCGCGCCGAAGAGATTCTTCGCGTCAAGCTCGGCAGCAAAGCCAGCAAGGCGGCCTCGCGCGTGACGGCCGAAGGCATCGTGGCGGCATACATCAACGGCACCACCGGGGCGTTGGTCGAACTGAACTGCGAGACCGATTTCGTGGCGAAGAACGACGACTTCCTCGCCTTTGGCCAAGATCTGGCCGAGCTGATCGCCGCGCAGGGTCCTGCGGACGTGGCGGCGCTGTCTGCGCTGAGCCTCGACGGCGAGACCGTCGAGGCGCGCCGCAGCAAGCTGATCGGCAAGATCGGCGAGAACATGACCATTCGCCGCTTCAAGCGTTTCGCCGGAGACCACAGGCTGGTGAGCTATCTGCACGGCACGCGCATCGGCGTCATGGTCGAGTTCACCGGTGATGAGGTGGCGGCCAAGGATGCGGCCATGCACATCGCCGCGATGAAACCGGTGGCGCTGTCTTCGACGCAGGTGCCCGCCGAGCTGATCGAGAAGGAGCGATCCATCGCCTCGCAGAAAGCGGCCGAGTCGGGCAAGCCTGCCGACATCGTTGCCAAAATGGTCGAAGGCGCGGTGCAGAAATACCTCAAGGAAGTCTCGCTGTTCGATCAGGCCTTCGTCAAGAACGACAAGCAGACGGTCGAGCAGATGCTGAAATCCGCCAACACCACCGTGCACGGTTTCACCCTGTATGTAGTGGGGGAGGGCATCGAAAAAAAGTCGGAGAATTTTGCGCAGGAGGTGGCGGCGCAGATGGCTGCAGCCAAGCAAGGCTGAGCGCTGTCGCCCGGCTGACCGAGACCGACCGCAGCCCGGATGCCTGACTCTGTCCTTGCGTTCTTTCGCTCTCCTCTTCGCTTTCCCGTCTTTCTGCCGCCCCACCAGGATTCACCATGCCCGGATACAAACGCGTTCTGCTCAAACTCTCGGGCGAGGCCCTGATGGGCGACGATGCCTATGGCATCAACCGCGCCACCATCGAGGCCATGGTGCGGGACATTGCCGAAGTGGTGAACTCCGGCGTGCAACTGGCCATGGTCATCGGCGGGGGCAACATCTTTCGGGGCGTGGCCGGTGGTGCCGTGGGCATGGACCGGGCGACGGCCGACTATATGGGCATGCTGGCCACGGTGATGAATTCGCTGGCATTGGGCGACGCCATGAAGCATGCCGGGCTCAATCCGCGCGTGATGTCGGCCATTGCCATCGATCAGGTCGTCGAGTCCTATGTGCGGCCCAAGGCGCTGCAATACCTCGAGGAAGGCAAATCGGTAATTTTTGCGGGAGGTACGGGTAATCCGTTCTTCACCACCGACACGGCGGCCGCACTGCGTGCAGCCGAGATCGGGGCCGAGGTCATGCTCAAGGCGACCAAGGTCGATGGCATCTACACCGCCGATCCGGCCAAAGACCCGGCCGCCAGGCGCTATGCGCGCATCAGCTTCGACGAAGCCATTGCCCAGCGCCTGCAAGTGATGGATGCGACGGCCTTTGCCCTTTGCCGCGATCAGAAAATGCCGATCCGCGTGTTCAGCATCTTCAAGCCGGGGGCGCTGATGCGCGTGGTCCAGGGAGCCGATGAAGGCACCGACGTCTACGTCTGATTACCATCGCCATGTTCAAGCCCGCGCCGCGCTGCTTTTTTCGCGCAGCGGGTTTTGTTTTTTCCCGTCCCGTTTTTGGAGTGCATCATGGGAATCGCAGAGATCAAGAAAACCACGGAAGAAAAAATGCACAAGTCGATCGAGTCGCTCAAGCTCGATCTGGCCAAGGTGCGTACCGGACGCGCGCATACCGGCCTGCTCGACCATGTGATGGTGGATTACTACGGCACCCTGATGGCGATCAATCAGGTGGCGAATGTGAACCTGATCGACGCCCGCACCATCAGCGTGCAGCCGTGGGAAAAGAAAATGGTGCAGGTGGTCGAGAAGGCCATCCGCGAATCCGATCTCGGACTCAATCCCCAGACCCAGGGCGACGTCATCCGCGTGCCCATGCCCGCGCTGACCGAAGAGCGCCGCCGCGATCTGGTCAAGGTGGTCAAGCAGGAAGGCGAGGGGGCCAAGGTGGCCGTGCGCAATCTGCGCCGGGATGCGAACCAAAGCCTCAGGGATCTCGTCAAAGCCAAGGAAATCTCCGAGGATGAGGAGCGCAGGGCGCAGGACGAAGTGCAGAAAATCACCGACCGCTATATCGCCGAGATCGACAAGCAACTGGCGCAAAAAGAAGCGGAGATCATGGCGGTCTGAGTTGAAGCGGCGGCACGTTTCGCTGTTTCGATCGGCATCAAAAGCTGCGTTTCCCCCTATTCAGATGGCATGAGCAAAAAAAAACCCGCCAAGAGAGACCCGTCCACGCTGCCGCGCCATGTCGCCGTGGTGATGGACGGTAACGGACGCTGGGCGCAGCGCCGCTTTCTCCCGCGTTCTTCCGGACATAAGTTCGGTGTGGATGCGCTGAAAAAAATCGTGCGCCACTGCGCCGAAATCGGCGTTGGACATCTCACGGTGTTTGCTTTTTCTTCTGAAAACTGGGCGCGACCGGCCGAAGAAGTGCAGACCCTGATGGATCTGTTCGTCAAGGCGCTGCAGCGCGAGTCTGCGGAACTGGCCAGACAGGGTGTGCAGTTGCATGTGGTGGGCGATCTGTCGGCCTTCTCAAGCGAGATGCGCGCACTGATCGATCAGGCCGAAGCGCTGACCCGCCACAATGAGCTGCTGGTGCTCAACGTTGCGCTCAATTACGGCGGACGTTGGGACATGACGCAGGCGGCCCAGGCGCTGTTCGCCGCGCACGAGGCCCCTACGCAGCAGGCGCTGGCGCGGCATCTGGCGCTGGCGCATTCGCCCGACCCGGACCTGCTCATCCGCACCGGCGGCGAGCACCGCATCAGCAATTTCCTGCTCTGGCAACTGGCCTACACCGAGCTCTATTTCAGCGATATTCTCTGGCCTGATTTCAACCCCGAGGCTTTTGACGCCGCGCTGGCCGATTTTGCCAGCCGCCAGCGCCGCTTCGGTGGTGTGCCCGAAGCCCCATCGCAGGCCGCCGCCTGAGGCGGCTGTCACCGGATCGGCATCATGTTGCGACAGCGCGTCCTGACCGCCCTGGTGTTGATGGCGCTGCTGCTGCCCACGCTGTTCTGGCGTGATCCCCTGCCATTTGCGCTGCTGACCTTGGCGTTTTGCGCCGTGGGCATGGGGGAATGGGCACGGTTGGCGGGCTATCGTGGTTGGGGCATTCTGACTTTCTGGGCATCGATCTGGGCGGTGATGGCTGTCGCATTGCTCTGGCTGTTGCAACAGCAGGCGTGGGAGTTGGCTGCGACCTGGCTCTGGCTGGCCTGCGGCACGGCCTGGCTGCTCGCTCTGGGGCTGAGTCTGCCCCGGGCCCATTTGCCCGCAGTGCTGGCTCATCCCCTGGCGTTGGCTCTGCTGGGTTTTTTGCTGTTGCAGGCCGCCTGGCTGGCTTTGGTGCAGCTGCGCATGCAGGGCGCCCTTTTCATGCTGTCGCTGCTGGCGCTGGTCTGGGTGGCGGATATCGCCGCTTATTTTGGCGGCAGGGCCTGGGGACACCGCAAGCTCGCACCGTCGATCAGCCCTGGGAAAACGCGCGCGGGCGCCTGGTCGGCGCTGGCCGCCACGCTGTTCTATGCCGTGGTCTGCGTCAGTCTGACGCCGCTTCATCCCAATTATTTTTCGCAACTCGAAACGCGGTTCGGCTGGGTGGGGCTCGTCTTTTGGGTCGTCGTGCTGCTGGCCTTTGCCATCGGGGGCGATCTGTTCGAGTCGCTGCTCAAACGTGCGGCGGGGCAGAAGGACAGCGGCAAGTTGTTGCCGGGGCATGGCGGTGTGCTGGACCGCATCGACTCGCTCCTGCCCGTATTGCCCCTGGCCTTGCTGCTGCTGACGCTATGAAAACGGTCACCATTCTCGGCTCCACGGGATCGATCGGCGCCAATACCCTGGCGGTGCTGGCGCTGCACCCGGAGCGGTTTCGCGTGTTTGCCCTGGCGGCGCACCGCAATGCCGACAAGCTGTTTGCGCAGTGCCTCGCCTTTCGCCCCGCCTACGCCGTGCTCGGCAGTACGCAGGCGGCAAGCCGCCTGCAGCAGCGTTTGCGCGCCGAGAACTGCCCCACGGAGGTGTTGAGCGGACCCAAGGCGCTCGACGACGTGGCCGCCGCGCCCGAGGTCGATCTGGTGATGGCGGCCATCGTGGGCGCTGCCGGACTATCGGCCAGCCTCGCCGCTGCGCGCGCCGGCAAGCGCTTGCTGCTGGCCAACAAGGAGTCGCTGGTCGTCGCCGGCGATCTGCTGCTGCAGGCACTGGCTCAGGGAGGCGGTGACCTCATTCCCATCGACAGCGAGCACAGCGCCATTCAGCAAAGTCTGCCCGACGATCGCAGCCGTTGGCGGGCGGATGTGCGCAATATCGTGCTGACGGCGTCCGGCGGACCGTTTCGCCAGCGCGCGGCGCACACCCTGCATGCGGTCACGCCCGAAGAAGCGTGCGCGCACCCCAACTGGCGCATGGGCGCCAAGATCTCGGTCGATTCCGCCACCATGATGAACAAGGCGCTGGAGGTCATCGAGGCGCACTATCTTTTTGGCATGCGGCCCGAGCAGATCGAGGTGCTGATCCATCCCCAGAGCATCGTGCATTCGATGGTCAACTATCACGACGGCTCGGTGATCGCCCAGCTCGGACAGCCCGACATGCGCACCCCCATCGCTTACGGTCTGTCCTATCCCGCGCGCATCGCATCGGGGGCGCCGTGGCTCGATCTCGCTCGCGTGGGGAGGCTCGATTTCGAACAGCCCGACCCGCAGCGGTTTCCAGGACTCGCGCTCGCGTTCGAAGCCTTGCGCATGCCGGCGGGGGCCTGCGCCGTGCTCAATGCCTCGAATGAAATCGCCGTCGAAGCCTTCCTTGGTCAACGCATTCGGTTCACCGATATTTACCGGATCAATGCGGATTTGCTGGAGAGTGCACAATGCGTGGGTTGTGATTCGCTGGAGGCCCTGGCCGAACTCGACGCCCGGACGCGGCGCCAGGCGCTGCAGCGTGTCGCACAGCTCTGCGCATTGGGTTTAGAAGGCGCGAAACCATGAACCTGCTCATCACCCTGCTGGCGTTTGCCTTTGCACTCGGCGTGCTCATCACCATCCACGAGTACGGCCACTACCGTGTCGCCGTCGCCTGCGGCGTCAAGGTGCTGCGGTTTTCCATCGGCTTTGGCAAGCCCCTGCTGCGCTGGACGCGAGGCGCCGACCGCACCGAATTCACCCTGGCCTGGATACCGCTGGGTGGCTATGTGAAGATGCTCGACGAGCGCGAGGGCGAAGTGCCTGATGCCGAACTGCCGCGCGCGTTCAATCGGCAGAGCCTGTCCAGGCGCGCGGCCATCGTTGCCGCAGGCCCGGCGGCCAATCTCTTGCTCGCCGTAGCGCTGTTTGCCGTGGTGGCGATGGTGGGCGTGCGCGAGCCGGTTGCCATTCTGGGCGCGCCGCCGGCACAGTCGGCCGCAGCCGCAGCGGGCGTGCAGGGCGGCGAGCGGGTCGTCGCGGTGGTGCGCGATGGCGCGGAACAGGCGGTGCAGAGCTGGACGGGTCTGCGCTGGACGCTGTTGAACGCAGCGATGAACGGCCAGCGCATCATCCTTGTCGTGGAACGCAAGGCGGGGGGAGCGACGCATGAAATCCCGCTCGATTTCTCTGCCAGCATGCGTGCAGCAGAAAGCGCCGGTTTCCTCACGACCTACGGATTGCATCTGCAAAGCCCGCCGGCCGAGATCCGGGAGGTCGTCGCGGGCGGACCGGCGCAGCGCAGCGGCCTGCTTGCCGGCGACCGCATCGTTGCAGTCGATGGCGTGCGCATCGCTACGGCCAACGCGCTGATGCGCGCCATTCAAACCTCGGAGGGCAAGCCCATGAGGCTCGAGGTGGACCGGGCCGGACGCCTCTTTCAAACCGAGTTGCGAGCCGAGCCGGTGCAGGTGGGTGGCCGCAAGGTCTGGCGCATCGAGGCCATGCTGGGCGGGGAAATCCCCACCGTGAAAATCGAGCGCAACCCGCTGCAGGCCCTGCAGGACGGCGTGCAGCGCACCTGGGATCTTTCGGTGCTGACTCTCAAGACGCTCGGGCGCATGGTGATCGGTCAGGCTTCGCTGCAAAACTTGAGCGGCCCGATCACGATTGCCGATTACGCCGGCAAAAGCGCCGAGCTGGGATGGATGGCCTACATGAGTTTTCTGGCCGTGGTCAGCGTCAGTCTGGGCGTGCTCAACCTGCTGCCTCTGCCCGTTCTGGATGGGGGGCATCTCCTGTATTATGCGTATGAGGGATTGACCCGCCGCAGCGTCTCGCAGCGCTGGCAGGAAAGGCTGCAGCAAGGCGGTCTCGCGGTCATCGCCATGATGATGGCCATCGCCCTCTACAACGATCTGGCGCGCTTGCTCGGCCAGATGCACTGATTCCATCGAGGTCAATTTGAGGTTTTCTCCCGCACTTCGTTGTGCGACGGTGGCCGTGGCCGCCGTTGCGGGCGTGCAAGCACACGCAGCTGAGTCGTTCACCATCAAGGACATCCGCGTCGTTGGTCTGCAAAGAACCGAACCCGGCACCGTGTTCAGCTATCTGCCGTTTCGGGTGGGTCAGACGTATACGCCCGAGAGCGGGGCGGCAGCCATTCGCGCCCTGTTCGCCACCGGCTTGTTCAAGAACGTCCGCATCGAAACCGACCATGATGTCGTCACCCTCATCGTCGAGGAGCGTCCGACCATCGCCGGGGTCGAGTTCGCCGGAACCAAGGAGTTCGACAAAAAAGCCCTGACGACAGCGCTGGCCTCCGTCGGGCTGGCCGAGGCCCGGCCTTACGACCAGGCGCTGATCGATCAGGCCGTTCAGGAACTCAAGCAGCAGTATCTGGCCAAGGGTTTCTACGGCACCGAGGTCAACGTCACGACCACGCCGCTGCCGCGCAACCGGGTGAACGTGCTGTTCACCGTGGTCGAGGGGCAGATCGCCAAGATCCGTTCCATTCGCGTCGTGGGCAACAAGGTGTTCAGCGAGGGCACGCTGCTGGGTCTGTTTACCCTGAGTACGCCGGGCTGGCTGAGCTGGTATACCAAGGACGACCAGTATTCCAAGGCCAAGCTCAATACCGATCTGGAAACCCTGCGTTCCTTCTATCAGGATCGGGGCTATCTCGATTTCCGCATCGAGTCCACGCAGGTGGCTTTGTCGCCCGACAAGGATGGCATCTACATCACCGTCAACGTCCACGAAGGGCCGAAATACACCGTGTCGGGCTATCAGCTTGCGGGCAACTATCTCGGACAGGACGATGAATTCCGTGCCCTGGTCAAGCTCAAACCGGGCGAAACCTATAGCGCACAGGCGCTCAACGACAGCGTCAAGGCCATCACCAACCAGTTCGGTGTGTATGGTTACGCCTTTGCCCGGGTGGAGGCTAAGCCGGTGATCGACCGCCAGACCGATCAGGTGTCCTTCACCCTGACCGCCGAACCGGGCAAGCGCATCTATGTGCGCCGCATCGACATTGCGGGCAATACCCGCACGCGCGACGAAGTCATCCGCCGCGAATTCCGGCAATTCGAAGACTCGTGGTACGACTCCGACCGCATCAAGCTCTCGCGCGACCGGGTGGATCGCCTGGGCTACTTCAAGAATGTGACCCTGCAGCCGCGCGAGGTGCCCGGCACCAACGACCAGGTCGATCTGGACATGAACGTGGAAGAGAAGCCCACCGGCAGTCTGTCTCTGGGGGTGGGCTTTTCGAGCGCGGACAAGCTCTCGTTCAACGCCGGGATCAGCCAGGACAATGTCTTCGGCAGCGGCAACAATCTTGCGGTCGATTTCAACACGTCGAGCTATTACCGCACCCTGTCGGTGTCGAGCACCAATCCGTACTTCACCGAAGACGGCATCAGTCGCACGGTGAATGCGTACTACCGCACCATCCAGCCATACAGCAGCCAGGGCAACAACTACAAGATCGTCACGCCGGGATTCAATCTGCAGTTCGGCATTCCGTTCACCGAGGAAGATCGGGTGTTCTTCGGCGCCGGTTACGAGCGCTACACCCTCGATCTTTCGCCCGGCGCGCCAGCCTCGTACATTGCCTATGTCAACCAGTTCGGCAAGACCTCCAGCGGCATTCCGCTGACCATCGGCTGGCAGCGCGACAGCCGCAACAGTGCCCTGGTTCCCTCCGATGGCCGCTATCAGCGCCTGAGCTTCGAGATCAGTCCGTTCAGCACCCTGCGCTACGACCGCATCACCTACCAATACCAGCAATACCTGCCGCTCACACGAACCACCAATCTGGCGTTCAACGGGCTGGTGGGCTATGCCCACGGGCTGAACGGCCGTCCGCTGCCGGTATTCAAGAATCTGTACGCCGGCGGAATCGGCACCGTGCGCGGGTTTGAGCAAAGCTCGCTGGGCCCGCAGGACGCCCAAGGCAATGCGCTGGGCGGCGCCAAAATGCTGGTCGCCGATTTCGAGTATCAGTTTCCCTTCCCCGGCACGGGCGCGGATAAATCGCTGCGCATGTCGTTCTTCAATGACAACGGCTATGTCTGGGGCGAGAACCAGAAAGTCAGCCTGAGCGATATGCGCTCGTCCGTCGGTATCGGCGTGTCCTGGATTTCACCCATCGGCCCGTTGAAGTTCAGTGTGGCCAAGGCGATACGCTACAAGTCCACCGATAAACTCCAGCGCTTCCAGTTCACGGTTGGCGCCGGTTTCTAACCTCATTCGATTTCCATGAAATTTCACACCCTAACTCGCACCCTTCTGGCCGCGGTCTGCACCACTGCGTTTTTGGTCTGCGCGCCCGTCATGGCGCAGACGGCGACGGCATCAGCGGCCGTCGCTGCGGCGAATGCGCCGATCAAGATCGGCTTCATCAATACCGAGCGGGTTCTGAAGGACTCGGCTCTGGCCAAGGCGGCGCAGCAGAGACTCGAGGCCGAGTTTTCCCGGCGCGACAAGGAATTGCAGGACATGGCGGCTAGGATCAAGGCAGCCAACGACAACCTGGAAAAGAACGGCCCGGTCATGTCGGACGCCGATCGCATCAAGGCGCAGCAGAACCTCGTGGACATGAACCGGGAATTCCAGCGCAAGCAGCGTGAATTTTCGGAAGACCTCAATGCCCGCCGCAACGAGGCGCTGGCCACGGTGCTCGACAAGGCCAACAAGGTCGTGCGCGACATTGCGCAGAAAGATCACTACGACATCATTTTCCAGGAAGCGGTGTACGTCAATCCGCGCATCGACATCACCGACAAGGTGCTCAAGGCGCTGGATGCACAGTCGGGCAAGTGAGCCTGTGGGCCTTGTCGACGCCTGATGCATCCATGGACGGGCTGACGCTTGAGCAGATCGCGGCTCGGCTCGGCGGTGAACTCGTCGGCGACGGGCAAGCGGTCGTTCAGCGCCTGCGGCCGATCGCCACGGCCACGGCATCCGACATCACCTTCCTGAACCGGGACAAACTGCGCCCACTGCTGGCCGAAACCGCAGCGGGCGCGGTCATCCTGCCCGAGTCCCTGCGAGGCATCTTGCCGAAGTCGGGCAACGCGATTTACACCCGCGACCCCTATCTGTATTACGCGCACCTGTCGCAGTGGTTCTGGCAGCTGGGGCAGCCGGCATTCCAGCCGGGGCGTCATCACACTGCGCAGATCGATCCCGCTGCCCGGGTCTCGCCGGATGCCCGCATCGAGGCCTTTGCCGTCATCGAGGCAGGAGCCGAAATTGCGCAAGGGGTGCATATCGGAGCAGGGTGTTTTGTGGGGCGCGATGCGGTCATCGGGCCTGGCTGCATCCTGCATCCGCGCAGCAGCGTGGGGTGGGGATGTCGGCTCGGCGCGCGCTGCGTGCTGCAGTCGGGTGCAGTCATCGGCAGCGATGGCTTCGGCTATGCCCGGGATGCGAGCGGCGCCGGGGTGAAGATCGCGCAGGTCGGCATCGCCGTGCTGGGGGACGATGTGGAGGTGGGAGCCAACAGCACCATCGATCGCGGCGCGCTCGACAATACCGAAATCGGTGTGGGAGTGAAGATCGACAATCTGGTGCAGATCGCGCACAACGTTCGCATCGGCGCGCATACCGCGCTGGCGGGCTGTGTCGGCGTATCGGGCAGCGCGGAAATCGGCGCCTACTGCTTCATCGGCGGAGGGGTCGGCATCGCGGGGCATTTGAGCATCGCCGACGGCGTGGTCATCGGCGGCATGTCGCTGGTATCGCGTTCGGTGCGCCAGCCGGGCATGTACACAGGCGCCTTTCCGCTGGACACCCACGCCAACTGGGAACGCAATGCAGCGACCGTGCGGCAGTTGCACCAATTGCGCGACCGCATCCGCCATCTTGAGCAATACATCGAGTCTTTGAAAATAGAACCATCGACATGACGATCACGCAAGACATTACACAAATCCTTGAACTGCTTCCGCACCGCTACCCCATGCTGCTGGTCGATCGCGTGGTCGAACAAGTCAATGGCCAGTACATCAAGGCCTACAAGAACGTCACCGTCAACGAGCCGTTTTTCACCGGTCATTTTCCACAAAAGCCCATCATGCCCGGCGTGCTGATTCTGGAGGCGCTGGCGCAGGCCTCGGGCATTCTGGCGTTTGGATCAGTGGGCAAGACCCCTGCGCAAGGCTCGCTCTACTACCTGGTGGGCATCGACAACGCGCGCTTCAAGCAGCCGGTCGTTCCGGGCGATCGGCTGGATCTGTTTGTCGAGATGACGCGCAATATGCGGGGCATCTACAAATTCACGGCAGAGGCCTCGGTCGAAGGGCGGGCAGTCGCGCAGGCCGAACTGATGTGCACCGAGCGCAGCGTGTCCTGAATTTCCGCATGACCAAGATTCATTCCACGGCGCAGGTCGATCCGGGTGCGGAAATCGCCGACGATGTCGAGATCGGCCCCTATGCACTGATCGGTCCCAAGGTGCGCATCGGTGCGGGCACGCGCGTGGGGGCGCATGTCATCATCGAGGGACGAACGCGCATCGGCGACTTCAACCGGTTGCACCCTTTCAGCGTGATCGGCGGCGAGCCGCAGGACAAAAAATACGGGGGCGAGGAGACGGCGCTGGAAATCGGCGATCGCAATGTGATCCGCGAATACTGCACCCTGCACATCGGCACGGTGCAGGATGGCGGCATCACCCGGGTCGGCAGCGACAACTGGATCATGGCTTACGTGCATATCGCGCACGACTGTCAGGTCGGCAGTCACACCATCTTTGCCAACAATGCGCAGTTGGCGGGCCATGTGCATGTAGGCGACTGGGCGGTGCTGGGCGGCTATACCGGTGTGCATCAATTCGTGCGCATCGGCGCGCATGTGATGACGGGCATCAGCTCGGTCATCCTGCAGGACGTGCCGCCCTACGCCCTGGTCGCCGGCAATCCGGCCAGGCCGCATGGCATCAACGCCGAAGGGTTGCGCCGCAGAGGATTCACGCCTGATCAGATCTCCGCACTGCGTGCTGCGTACCGTGTGCTGTATCGCCAGGGACTCACGCTGGAGCAGGCGCGCGCTGCGTTGGCCGATCTGATCGCCGCGCGGCCGCAGGCGGCCGAATCGCTCGGTGTGCTGCTGGCGTTCCTGGCCGATTCCGGCCGGGGCATCGTCCGATCATGAGAGCGCCCCCAGACCTGCCGCTGCGCGTCAGGCCCCCCGAGGGGGTGAGAAACACTTGGGGCGGCCCGGCGTGTTTCTCAGGATGGCGATGAACGCCCGCACCTTGGCCTTCGTCGCCGGAGAGTCCTCGGGCGACCTGCTGGCCGGGCATATCCTGCGGGCACTGCACGATCGGGCTCCTGGGCTGAACACAGTGGGTATCGGCGGGCCGCGCATGCAGGCTGCAGGATTCGATGCCTGGTGGCCCAGCGAACGCCTCGCGGTCAACGGCTATGCCGACGTGCTGGCGCGCCTGCCCGAGCTGTTGCTGATGCGGCGGCGTCTGCGCCAACGCCTGCTGGCCGCGCCGCCTGCAGTGTTCGTCGGGGTGGATGCGCCGGATTTCAATCTGCAGTTGGAACGGCGCCTGCGGCAGGCGGGTATACCGGTGGCGCATCTGGTGAGTCCATCCATCTGGGCCTGGCGACGCGAGCGCATCGAATTGATCCGCCAAGCCGTCGATCACATGCTCTGTGTTTTTCCCTTCGAGCCCGCGCTGTATGCCGATACGGGCGTGAAGGCGACTTACATCGGCCATCCCCTGGCCGAGGTCATTCCGCTCGAACCCGACCGCGAGGCGGCGCGGCGCGCGCTGGCCCTGCCTGCTGAAGGCCGCTGTCTGGCCGTGTTGCCGGGCAGCCGCCGGGCGGAGGTCAAGCATCTCATCGACCCTTTTCTGGCAGCCGCTGAGCAGTTGGTGCAGCGCGGCCTGATGTCGCGGGTGGTCGTGCCGATCGCGCACGCGGGGCTGCGGCCCAGGGTGTTGCAGGCGGCGGCCGCCTATCCTGACCTGCCCTTGCACTTGATCGACGGCCAGTCGCACGCGGTGCTGGCCGCCTGCGATCTCGCCCTGGTCGCCAGCGGCACGGCCACGCTGGAATGTGCGTTGTTCAAGCGGCCCATGGTGATCGGCTATCGCCTGTCGGGGATTTCTTACCGCATGATGGCTGGACGAGGCTATCTGCCCGACGTCGGCCTGCCCAATATCCTCGCGGGCAAACGTCTGGTGCCCGAGTTGTTACAGCATGACTGCACCCCACAGACTCTGGCCGATGCCGCCAGTGATCTGCTGGAGCATCCGGCGCAATTGCAGCAACTGCAAGACCGCTTTGCCGAGATGCACCTGAGTCTGAGGCGGGATACGGCGGCGCTGGCGTCGCAGGCCATTCTCGACTTGATGCCGGCATGACGCAGACCGCCTTGTTCGCCGCAGCACACGACGCCCCCGTCGCCCGCATTGCCGGCTGCGACGAAGTCGGGCGGGGGCCGTGGGCCGGGCCGGTGGTGGCGGCTGTCGTGGTGCTCGACCCCGCCCATCCCATCGCCGGGCTGGCCGATTCCAAGCTGCTGAGCGCCCGCCGCCGCGAGGAACTCGATGCGCAAATCCGGGCGTACAGCCTGGGGTGGAGCATCGCCGAGAGTTCGGTCGAAGAAATCGATCGGCACAACATCCTGCAGGCCACGCTGCTGGCCATGCAGCGCGCGGTGGCAGCGCTGCCCTGCCAGATCGACCTGCTGCTCGTCGATGGCAAGCAAACGCCCCGGGTCGCCATGCCCTGCCGCGCCATCGTTGGCGGCGATGCCGCGCACCCGGCGATCAGCGCGGCTTCCATCATCGCCAAGGTGTACCGCGACCGCCTGATGGCCGAGTTGGCGCAGCGCCACCCGGGCTACGGTTTCGAGCGCCACAGCGGCTATGGCACGGCGGCGCACCGCGCGGCTTTGCTTACACTGGGGCCCTGCGCGGCACACCGCCGCAGCTTTGCCCCCATCCGCCGTCTGTTGGTTCCCCCTCGTTGAAGGACGTCGTGTCGTGAAGCGCATCACCTCGGCTGAAAACCCGCTGATCAAAACCCTGCGCAGCCTGTCCACCGAGCCGGGTGCTGTGCGCAAGCTCGGGCAGGTCTGGCTGGAGGGCATTCATCTCATCGAAGCCGCGCTCGCCGCGGGCCATGCCGCCGAGCCGCTGATCACCACCGACACGGGCCTGCTCGACCCCGAAATCGCCGCTTTGGTCGAACGGGTCGGCACCACGCAGACCGTCGTCCTCCACCAGGCCCTGTTCAACTGGATCACCGCGGTGGAAAACGGCCCGCCGGTGGGTATGTTGATCGCTCGACCCAAGTCGTCCAAGCCCCGCGCAGGCAGCGCGCTCATCCTCGACCGGGTGCAGGATGCCGGGAATGTGGGCACCATGCTGCGCACCGCCGCCGCGGCGGGTTGCGGCGCGGCCTATCTGCTGCGGGGTTGCGCCGGGGTGTGGTCGCCGAAAGTGCTGCGCGCCGCCATGGGCGCGCATTTCGTCATCCCGGTGTTCGAAGACCCGCCCTGGGAGCAGGTGCTCAACATCGTGCCGCGCCCGATCTACGCCACGCATCTGCAGGCGGATACGCTGCTGTATGAACTCGATCTGAGGCAGCCCGTGACCTGGATCTTTGGCAACGAAGGGCAGGGCATCTCCGACGCGCTGGTGGCCAAATGCTCCGCGCTGGTGCGCATTCCCCAGGCCGATGGCGTGGAGTCGCTCAATGTGGCGGCGTCGGCGGCGATCTGCCTCTATGAAGGCGTGCGGCAGTCTCAGTTCAACGTGCTCCCTGGCTGAAGTCTGTTTCAGGCGGCAGGTTTGCGCAGCAGCGCCAGCGACAGCGACTGGGCCGAAGCCCAGACCCGGCCGCCCAGGCTCATGTGGGTGACGTGGAGTTTGACGCCATGCTCGGCAGCCAGCTTTTTCAGCGCCTGCATTTCGGGCCAGTCGCGCAGTTCACGCAGACTGCCATCGAAGCTGAGCTGAATCACCGGGGCCGCCAGGGCGTTGGTCCAGATGGCCTGCGCCGCGGCATCGATCACCTGCGAGGCGGCGGTCTTCCACTTGCTCGTTCGCGCTTCAAGCTCGAACGCTCCGGCCTTGCAGCTCAAGACCGGGTAGCGGTGCATGATCTGCGTCAGCCGCGTGCTGCATGCCTGTACCCAGGGGGAAAGGTCGGGATGCTCAAGCCGCCCCAGCGTGAAGGCGACATCGGCGGGATGACCCGGAGCCAGCCACACCTCGGTCTGGTCGGCCAGCGTCTGGGCATGTTGTCGCAGGGCCGGGATGTCGCCCATGCGCATCTCGGGCGAATTCAGCAGCAGGCGCGCCAGCAGGGCCGGGCCGCTGAGCAGCGAGCGGGTGTCGATGACCTCCAGGGCATAGTCGGGCCGGAGATGGCGTTCGCGGCGCAGATGGGCGATTTCGTCCTGATGATGCTTGATCATCTGCTCGACGCTGCGGCTGGCCTCCACCAGCGCCGGGTGCGTGGCGAGCAGCAACAGACGATCGAAGTTGAGCGCCAGATGGGGGTGCATGCGGTAGCTCAGCGCCTCGACGGACGGCGCGCTGACCTCGGCGCTGCGAATGCGCTCGTGGCTGAGCTGGCGCGACACGGTGCGGACTTCCGCCGTTCCCTTGTCCAGCAGCGTTCGTCCCGGCCACTGGATGGTCAGCGGCAGAATGCGCACCCGCCGATCCGCCGCCAGGGTGCCCGACAGATCGGTGCCCGCATCGACCATCAATCCGGTCAGCGGAATCTGCGCCCGATCGGGATCGATGGGCAGCGCCTCCTCGCGTTCGGGGATTTTCTGCTGGGTCGAGGCAAAGCCGAGCAGGTAGGCGTTTCGTTCGCTGTTGCGCATGGGTATGGGCTCAACTCAGTATTCCAGCCGATCCGGGCGGATCTGCTGCAGGATGGTGGTGGCGATCTCTTCGATGGACTTGTGCGTCGAGGACAGCCAGCGGATGCCCTCGCGCCGCATGAGCTTTTCCGCCTCGCTCACTTCATAACGGCAATTGTCGAGCGCGGCATAACGGCTGTTGGGCCGCCGCTCGGTGCGGATTTCGCTCAGACGCTCGGGCGTGATCGAAAGCCCGAACAGTTTGTGCCGCAAACCGTTCAGCCCGTCGGGCAGGCGCATGCGCTCGAAATCGTCGGGAATCAGCGGATAGTTGGCAGCGCGTATGCCGTGCTGCATGGCCAGATAGAGCGAAGTCGGCGTTTTGCCGCAGCGCGACACCCCCACCAGAATGACTTCGGCCTCGTGCAGATTGCGGGTGGATTGGCCGTCGTCGTGCATCAGCGAAAAATTGATCGCGTCGATGCGGTTGTGGTACTGCGGACTGTAAGCCGCATCGGAAAACCGCCCGATGCGATGGTTGGATTTGGCGCCGAACGCGACTTCGAGCGGCTGCACGAAGCTGTTGAACAAATCGAGCACCAGCGCGCGCGCGCCCTGAATGATGTCGAGCACATCGGGATGGACCAGGGTGACGAAGACGATGGGCGGCTTGCCCTCGATGCGTTCGACCTCGTTGATGCGCTCGACCGCGTGCACCGCCTTCTCCACCGTGTCGACAAAGGGCAGGCGGATGCGATGCGGCTGCACGTCGAACTGCGCCAGGACGGAGTTGCCGAAGGTCTCGGCAGCGATTCCGGTGCCGTCCGAGACGAAAAAGACCGAGCGGTTGGGCATGGGTCAGCGTTCAAAACCTAGAATGGATCGCATTGTCGGTGTAGTTCATCCAAATGGCGGCGAAGACGACGACAACGATTCGAACAAGACCTGTCGTTTTCGCCACCTATCGCGCCGAGCCCTTTTTTTCATTCTATGAAGGACTTTGATCATGACTCAACGAAATCCCGCGCATAGCGGCAATGAACTCATTTTGCGGCTCGATGAAGTGCGCATGAACGACATCGATCAAGTTGGCGGCAAGAATGCGTCGCTCGGGGAAATGATCAGCCAATTGTCGGGAAGCGGGGTGCGGGTTCCGGGCGGGTTCGCCACGACCGCGCATGCGTTTCGGCAATTCCTGCGCAGCGGGGGGCTGGAAGAGCGCATCGAAACCATGCTGACGGCGCTGGACGCCGACGACGTGCGCGCGCTGGAGCGCTGCGGCGCACAGATCCGCCAATGGGTGCTCGAAACGCCGTTTCCGACCGATCTGGAACAGGCCATCCGCAGCGCCTATGCCGATCTCACTGCGGGCCATCCCGACGCTTCGTTTGCGGTGCGATCGTCCGCCACCGCAGAAGATTTGCCCGACGCCTCGTTTGCCGGACAGCAGGAGAGCTATCTGAACGTCAGCGGCATCGACGCCGTGCTGGAAAAGATCAAGCAGGTTTTTGCCTCGCTCTACAACGACCGGGCGATTTCCTACCGGGTGCACAAGGGCTTCGTGCACAGCGATGTGGCGCTGTCGGCCGGGGTGCAGCGCATGGTGCGCAGCGACAAGGCGGTGTCGGGCGTGATGTTCACCCTCGACACCGAATCGGGCTTCCCGGACGTGGTGTTCATCACCGCGTCCTACGGCCTGGGCGAGACGGTGGTGCAGGGCGCGGTCAATCCCGACGAGTTCTACGTGTTCAAGCCCACGCTCAAGGCTGGCAAGCAGGCGGTGATCCGCCGCAATCTCGGCTCCAAACTGATCCGCATGGAATTTGCGCCGCCGGGTTCGCCGCATCTGGTGCAGACGGTCGATACGCCCTCGGAGCTGCGCAACCGCTACTGCCTGACCGATGATGAAGCACAGGAACTCGCGCGCTTTGCCCTGACCATCGAGGCGCATTACCAGCGGCCGATGGACATCGAGTGGGGCAAGGACGGCATCGACGGCCACCTCTACATCCTGCAGGCGCGCCCCGAGACGGTGAAATCCAATGGCCACACGCGCACCGAGCAGCGTTACACCCTCAAGGGCAAGGGCGCGGTGCTGGTGACGGGGCGCGCAATCGGCCAGAAAATCGGCGCCGGGCCGGTGCGCGTGGTGCACTCCACGGCGGACATGCACCTGGTGCAGACGGGCGATGTGCTGGTCACCGACATGACCGATCCGAACTGGGAGCCGGTGATGAAAAAGGCCTCGGCCATCGTCACCAACCGCGGCGGGCGCACCTGCCATGCGGCGATCATCGCGCGCGAACTCGGCATTCCGGCGGTGGTCGGCTGCGGGCACGCGACCGACGTGCTCAAGGACGACATGCTGGTCACGGTGTCCTGCGCGCAGGGCGACACCGGCGCGATCTATGACGGCCTGCTCGAAACCGAAGTCACCGAAGTCGCGCGCGGCGCCATGCCCGAGGTGCCGACGAAAATCATGATGAATGTGGGCAATCCCACGCTGGCCTTCGATTTTGCTCAGATTCCCAATCAGGGGGTCGGCCTGGCGCGGCTGGAGTTCATCATCAACAACAATATCGGCGTGCATCCGCGCGCGGTGCTGGAGTATCCCAACGTCGACAGCGATCTGAAAAAAGCCGTGGAGAGCGTGGCGCGCGGCCATGCCAGCCCGCGCGCCTTCTATGTGGACAAGCTCGCCGAAGGCATCGCCACCATTGCCGCGGCGTTTTATCCGAAGCCGGTCATCGTGCGCCTGTCCGACTTCAAATCCAACGAGTACAAGAAGCTCATCGGCGGCTCGCGCTACGAGCCGGACGAAGAAAACCCCATGCTGGGTTTCCGCGGCGCCTCGCGCTACGTGTCGCCCGAATTTGCGCAGAGCTTCGAAATGGAGTGCGCCGCCCTCAAGCGGGTGCGAGAGCAGATGGGGCTGGACAACGTCGAAATCATGGTGCCGTTCGTGCGCACCCTGGGCGAAGCCGAGGGGGTCATCCATCTGCTGGCGCGTCACGGACTCGAGCGCGGTGAAAACGGCCTGCGGGTCATCATGATGTGCGAAGTGCCGTCGAACGCCGTGCTGGCCAAGGAGTTTCTGCAGCATTTCGACGGCTTCTCCATCGGCTCCAACGACCTGACCCAACTCACCCTGGGCCTGGACCGCGACTCCGGCCTGGTGGCGCAGGCCTTCGACGAGCGTGATCCTGCGGTGAAGGTGCTGCTGGCGCAGGCCATCGCTGCCTGCCGCGCCGAGGGCAAGTATGTGGGCATCTGCGGCCAGGGGCCGTCCGACCATCCCGATCTGGCGCAATGGCTGATGGAGCAGGGCATCTCGTCGATCTCGCTCAATCCGGACACCGTGATCGCCACGTGGCAGCAATTGGCGAAACATTGAGACGATGAAAACGACTCGTCTATAATGCTTGGTTCCTTGCCGCACCGAAAAGAGCCGGAATTGACGCTTCACGCGCTTTCGGGCGGCTTCTATCCACAAGGACAGCACGCCGGTCTCAAACCCAATCGAGGCCGTGTGCGGCCATCACTGAAGGAATCTGCATGCGTCACTATGAGATTGTGTTGATCTTCCACCCGGATCAGAGCGAGCAAGTGCCCGCGATGATCGAGCGCTACAAGAGCGCCGTCACTGCCAAGGCGGGACAGATCCACCGGGTCGAAGACTGGGGTCGGCGCCAACTGGCCTACCCCATCCAGAAGCTTGCCAAGGCGCATTACGCCTGCATGAATGTCGAATGCGATCTGGAAACCCTGCGTGAACTCGAACACAGCTTCAAGTTCAACGACGCTGTGTTGCGCAGCCTGGTGATCAAGATGGACAAGGCCGAAACCGCGCCTTCCATCATGATGAAGCAGGTCGAGCGCGATGAGGCGCGCAAGGCACAGCAGGAGCAAACGGTCTGATCAATCGGCTCGAACTTCAGGGCATTCTGGCCGAGCGGGGCGAACTGCGCTATACGCCGGCCGGCATCGAAGCGCTGGATTTCGTGTTGCAGCATCAATCCACCCAGTCCGAGGCGGACATGCCTTGCGAGGTACAGCTTCAGATCGGCTGCGTCGGGTTCGGAAAGATTGCTCACGAAATGCACCGTCTCAGCCCTGGAGTCCTGCTGCAGGTTTCCGGTTTTTTGCGTGCAACGCGTCGCGGCTCGCGCCAGATCAAGTTGCACGTCACGCAATACATTGAGGTTTAATCATGGCACCACCACGCAAATTCGACAAAAAGAATGACCCCAAGCGTCGTCGCAACCAGCAATCGTCGCTGTTCAAGCGCAAACGCTTCTGCCGCTTTACGGTGGCCAAGGTCGAGAGAATCGACTACAAGGATGTCGATGTGCTCAAGGACCTGATCGCGGAAAACGCCCGCATCATTCCCTCCCGTTTGACCGGCACCAGCGCGCACTACCAGCGCCAGCTCAACACCGCCATCAAGCGTGCACGTTTTCTGGCGCTGCTGCCCTACACCGACCTGCACAAGGGCTGATCCAGGGACGACATCATGCAAATCATTCTTCTCGAAAAAGTTCTGAACGTCGGCAACCTGGGCGATGTGGTCAAGGTCAAGGACGGCTATGCCCGCAACTACCTGATCCCGAAAAAAATGGCGCGCCGGGCAACGGCCGCCGCCATGGCGGAATTCGAGGCACGCCGTGCCGAAATGGAAAAACAGGCCGCAGAAAAACTGGCTCAGGCTCAGGCCGCCGGGGAAAAACTCAGTGGGCTGGTCATCACCCTGGTGCAGAAGGCGGGTGTGGATGGCCGACTGTTCGGCTCGGTGACCCACGGCGATGTGGCCGAGGCGCTGGCCAGGCAAGGCATTGAAGTGAGCAAGGCGCAGGTTCGCTTCCCGGCGGGCCATGTCAAGACCACGGGCGAGCATCCGGTCTCGATCGCCCTGCACACCGATGTGATTGCCGACATCACCCTTCAGGTCAAGGCCGAAGCGATGTAATCGCGGCGCTCGTTGCAGTGCACATTGCAGCGATCGTTGCAGTGTCATGCACGCTTGAAACAGGGGCCGCGAATGCGGCCCTTGTCGATTGCGCTGCTGTCTGCGCCGCTGTTTGGTCGCGCGCCCGTCGTGCGGCACAATGCCCCCATCGTTTTTCCTCGTTCCCGACGGCAAATGCCGCCCTTCGCCCGCCATGCAAGACCACGCCATCGATGTCATTCGTACCCCGCCGCACTCCATCGAGGCCGAGCAGTCGGTGCTGGGCGGGCTGCTGCTCGACAACCAGGCTTTCGACAAGGTGGCCGATCTGCTGGTGAGCGCCCAGTTCTACCGCTTCGAGCATCGCTCCATTTTTCAGGCCATTGCCGACCTGATCAATGTGAACAAGCCGGCCGATGTGATCACGGTGCACGAGGCGCTGCAATCGATCGGCAAGCATGAGGAATGCGGCGGCCTGCCCTATCTGAACTCGCTGGCGCAGTGCGTGCCCAGTGCGGCGAATATCCGTCGCTATGCCGAAATCGTGCGCGAGCGGGCGGTGCTGCGCCAGCTCGTGACGATCAGCGACGACATTGCGCAGAGTGCGCTCAATCCGCAGGGGCGCGGCGTACAGCAGATCCTCGACGAGGCCGAGTCGCGGATTTTCGCCATTTCGGAAGAAGGCGCCAAGTCCACCGCGGGTTTCCAGTCGATGAAGGGGCTGCTGGGCGAATTGCTCAATCGCGTGACCGAACTGGCCGAGCGCGGCGGCACCGATACGACTGGAGTGCCTACCGGTTTTGCCGATCTGGATCGCATGACCGCTGGCTTGCAGCCTGGCGATCTGGTCATCGTCGCAGGCCGCCCATCGATGGGCAAGACCGCATTCTCGCTGAACATCGCCGAGCATGTGGCCATCAATGAACAGTTGCCGGTGGCGGTGTTCAGCATGGAAATGAGCGCGTCGCAGTTGGTATTGCGCGTGGTGGGTTCGATGGGGCGGATCGACCAGAGCCACTTGCGTACCGGTCAACTCACCGAAGACGAATGGACGCGGCTGCCCGAAACCATCGAACGCCTGCAGGAAGTGCACATGCACATCGACGAAACCCCGGCGCTCAATCCACTGGAACTGCGCGCGCGTTCGCGGCGTCTTGCACGGCAGTTCGGCGGGCGTCTGGGGCTCATCGTGGTGGATTACCTGCAGCTCATGTCGTCATCGCGCGATGGGGAGAACCGCGCCACGGAGATTTCCGAGATTTCCCGCTCGCTCAAGGCCCTGGCCAAGGAATTGCATTGTCCGGTGATCGCGCTGTCCCAGCTCAACCGCGATCTGGAAAAGCGCACCGACAAGCGCCCGGTGATGAGCGATCTGCGGGAATCGGGCGCCATCGAGCAGGATGCCGACGTGATCCTGTTCATCTACCGCGACGAGGTCTACAACAAGGACTCGAAAGACGCCGGGGTGGCCGAAGTCATCATCGGCAAGCAACGCAACGGGCCGATCGGCGTCGTGCACCTCGCCTTCCTCAAGCCGCTGACGCGATTCGAGAATCTGACGCGCGAGTTCTGATCGCGCGTCAGATCACGAGCGGACTCACAGCACTTCGCTGGCGTAGTCGGCCAAGCGGCTGCGCTCGCCGCGCGCCAGGGTGACGTGGCCGCTATGGCCCCAGCCCTTGAAGCGGTCGACCACATAGGTCATGCCCGAGCTTCCCTCGGTGAGGTAGGGAGTGTCGATCTGCGCGATATTGCCCATGCACACCAGCTTGGTGCCGGGGCCCGCGCGGGTGATGAGGGTCTTCATCTGCTTGGGCGTGAGGTTCTGCGCCTCGTCGATGATGACGTACTTGTTGAGGAAGGTGCGGCCGCGCATGAAGTTCAGGCTTTTGATCTTGATCTTGGATCGAATCAGTTCCTGCGTGGCGGCGCGGCCCCATTCCCCGCCGGAGTTGCCGCCCTCGCTTTGATTGAGCACTTCGAGGTTGTCGTCCAGCGCCCCCATCCAGGGGCTCATCTTCTCTTCTTCCGTGCCCGGCAGATAGCCGATGTCCTCGCCCACGGGAACGGTCACGCGCGTGACGATGATTTCGTTGTACCGCCGCGTGTCAAGCACCTGCGACAGTCCCGCTGCGAGTGCGAGCAGGGTCTTGCCCGTTCCTGCCTGGCCTGCCAGGGTGACGAAGTCCACATCCGGGTCCAGCAGCAGGTTGAGGGCGAAATTCTGCTCGCGGTTGCGCGCGGTGATGCCCCATACGGCGTTTTTCAGGTGCGTATGGTCACGCATGACCTGCAGCACGGCGGTGTTGGCGCGAATTTCCTTGACGCGGGCATAAAGCGGCGGCGCGCTGCCGTTTTCCCAATACACCGCCTGATTGACCAGCATCTGCCCGACGAACTTGCCCTGGACGCGGTAGAAGGTGTGGCCGCCTTGCTGCCAGCTCTCTACCGACTTGGCCTGCCGCTCCCAGAAATCGGGAGGCAGCATCATCATGCCGGTGTAGAGCAGATCGGCGTCGTCGAGCGTCTTGTCGTTGGCGTAATCCTCGGCGTGGAGCCCGAGTGCGCGGGCCTTGACGCGCATATTGATGTCCTTGGACACCAGCACCACGGGTCGCTCGGTGTGGATGTGCGTGAGGTCCTGCAGCACGGCCAGAATCTGGTTGTCCGCCTTGCCCTGAGGCAGGGCGATGGGCAGTTCGACTTCGTGGGCGCGGGTCTGGAAAAACAGGCGACCCTTGGCCTCGGCATGGCCGGTACGACTCAGTGCGATGCCCTGGTCGATGGCGCTGCCGGTATCGGCCACCAGGGCGTCGAGCTCGCGGCTGACCTGGCGGCCATTGCGCGCCACCTCCGAGAGGCCCTTTTTGTGTGCATCGAGCTCTTCCAGCGTGACCATCGGCAGGTAGATGTCGTGCTCTTCAAAGCGGTAGAGCGACATCGGGTCGTGCAGCAGCACATTGGTGTCGAGGACGAAGAGTTTGGCGGGCTGCGGCGCAGCGGGCGTGCGCTTGGGCTGCTCCGCTTTCTGGGCGCAGCGGTCTACCACCGCGGGGGTGATCTCACGCGGTGTCGGCTGACGCGATGGGCGCGTGGAAGCCGCGGGCAGCGTTGCAGTCTGCGCACTTGCAAAGGCTGGCGCGGTCTCTGGAGACTCTTGGCGGGTCTTGTTGCGTGCCGTCGTCTTTCTCGCTGCGGGAGGCGCCTGAGTGATCGACGGGGTGGCTTGGGTCAGCAGGCTGCCCATGGATTTGGGTGGGGGAGGCAGGGGCATGAGGCGAATGGAGGGTCTTGCAGACGTGGGAAAGGAGAGGGCGCTGGTCTCGGCTGGACAACAAAAAACCGCTGGCCATCGCAAAATGGCGCAGCGGTTTTTGGCATGTTGGCCACCCTTGGCGAAGATGTGCGCCTGCTGCCACTGTGGAGCATGCGCACCCCGTCGTGGCGGCTCAGGATGCTGCGGAGTCCGATGTTCAAAACAAAGCGCCGCGCGTGGATGATCGGGGATCAGAGTTTCTGGATGACGTCGAGCACTTCGTCCACATGTCCTGCGACCTTGACCCCGCGCCATTCCTGGCGCAGGACACCGTCGGCATCGATGACGAAGGTGCTGCGCTCGATCCCCTTGACCTTCTTGCCGTACATGATCTTGTTCTTCACCACGCCGAACATGTGGCAGAGTTTTTCTTCCGTGTCGGCGATCAGGTCGAAGGGCAATTCGAGATGGGCCTTGAACTTTTCGTGCGACAGCAGATTGTCGCGCGAGATGCCGAAAATCACGGCACCCGCCTGCTCGAAAGCCGCGAAGTTGTCGCGAAAGTGCATGGACTCGGTCGTGCAGCCGGGCGTCATGTCCTTGGGGTAGAAGTAGAGAACAATTTTTTTGCCCAGGTAGTTTTTCGGGCTGAATTGCACGCCACTGGTGGCGGCGGCTTCGAAATCGGGAACCACTTTATTCAAGACCAAAGCCATGAAGTCTCCTGCTGGGCTGCTGCATCGTGTTTCTCCTCGATTGGATCCGTCTTGTACGTACTGCCGAGGGAAACGCAAGGATTTGAAACCTCATTTTATCCTGTCGGACAAATCCGCTTCGCACCGACCCGCTCATTCGATCAACAGGGCGGCCAGAACATGGCGGCCTTCACCGGCCAGAATGTTGTAGGTGCGGCAGGCGGCTGCGGTGTCCATGACCTCCCAGCCGATGCGACGCGAGATGAGCTGGCGCATCAAGGCGGGGGGCAGCAGGTGCTGCTGTCGCCCCGTGCCGATCAGCACGACCTCGGGCAGCGGATCGCGCAACAGGGCTTCGATGTGCGAGGCTTGCAGTGCAGCGACGGGCCCGGCGCCCCAGGGCATGGGGGCTTGCTGCGGGGTAAACACGCAGGCGCTGGTGAAGCGCACGCCGTTGACTTCGACATAGCCCGGCCCATAAGCGGAAACCATTTGCGTATCGGGGGAGAAGTCGGGCTGGAGTTTCATGACTGCGGCAGGAATGGCCGATACATCGGGTTCGCGCCAGGAAGATGAGGGATGCAAACGGCCGCGATGACAAGGGCAGGAAGTGCAGATCAAGGTAAATTATAGGGTTCGCCCTGCGCGTGACTGGCGTGCAATGGCTCGATTCCCCGGACGCTCAGGGGGCTGCGGGCATGCGCCAATGACAGCCGGAGTGTTTTTCCAAGCCCAGCGAGTGAGGTGGTTGTGCGCGAATTCCGCAAGTCCGACAAATTGGCCGATGTCTGCTACGACATCCGCGGCCCCGTGCTCGACAAGGCGCGGCAGATGGAAGAGGATGGGCAGCGCATCATCAAGCTCAACATCGGCAATCTGGCCGTGTTCGGTTTCGAGCCGCCCGACGAGATCGTGCAGGACATGATCCACAACCTGCCCAGTGCGGCCGGCTATACCGATTCCAAGGGGCTGTTCGCGCCGCGCAAGTCCATCGTGCATTACACGCAGGAGAAGGGCATCGCCGGGGTGGGCATCGACGATGTGTTCATCGGCAATGGCGCATCCGAGCTCATCAATATGAGCATGAATGCGCTGCTGAACAATGGCGATGAGGTGCTGATCCCGGCGCCGGACTATCCGCTCTACACCGCCTCGGTGGCGCTGTCCGGCGGCAAGCCGGTGCACTACATCTGCGACGAGCAGTCGGACTGGTATCCGGACATTGCCGACATCCGCAGCAAGATCACGGCCAATACCCGGGCCATCGTGGTGATCAACCCCAACAACCCGACCGGCGCGCTCTACCCGCGCGAATTGCTCGAAGAGATCGTGCAGGTGGCGCGCGAACATGAGCTCATCGTGTTCGCCGACGAGATCTACGACAAGACGCTTTATGACGGCAACACGCACACCAGCATCGCCTCGCTGGCCGACGATGTGCTGTTCATCACCTTCAACGGTCTGTCGAAGAATTACCGTTCCTGCGGCTATCGCTCGGGCTGGATGGTGGTCTCGGGCGACAAGCGCAATGCGCGCGACTACATCGAGGGGCTGACCATGCTGGCCTCGATGCGGCTGTGCGCCAACACGCCGGGCCAGTTGGCCATCCAGACTGCGCTGGGCGGCTACCAGAGCATCAAGGATCTGGTCGCGCCGCAGGGGCGCCTGACGAAACAGCGCGATCTGGCCTATGAACTGCTCACGCAGATTCCGGGCGTCGGCGTGGTGAAGCCGAAGGCTGCGCTGTATATGTTCCCGCGGCTCGATCCCAGGATCTACCCGATTGCCGACGATCAGCAGTTCGCCTACGACCTTCTGGCGCAGGAAAAGGTGCTGATCGTGCAAGGAACCGGGTTCAACTGGCCGCAGCCCGACCACTTCCGACTCGTCTTCCTGCCCAATGCCGACGATCTGACCGAAGCCATCGGCCGCGTGGCGCGCTTCCTCGAACACCTCCGCAAGCGCAGCCGCGCCGCGGCCTGAATCCCCCATCGTTCTCCATGAAACCTTTACAGATTGCCCTGCTCGGCGCGGGCACCGTCGCCAGCGGCGTGGTCCAGGTGCTGGCGCGCAACCGGGAAGAACTGCAGCGCCGCGCCGGGCGCGGCATTGCCATCGCGGCGATTGCCGCGCGCAACCCCGACAAGGCGCGTGCGGCCCTGGGTGATGCCCTGCCCATCACCACCGCGATTACCACAGACTTCATGGCGCTGGCGACCCGGCCCGACATCGACATCGTGGTCGAACTCATGGGCGGCATCAGCCCCGCGCGCGAGCTGGTGCTGGCGGCCATCGGCGCCGGCAAACATGTGGTGACGGCGAACAAGGCGCTGCTGGCGCTGCATGGCAACGAGATCTTCGCCGCGGCGCAGTCCAGGGGCGTGATGGTGGCCTTCGAGGCGGCGGTGGCCGGCGGCATTCCCATCATCAAGGCGGTGCGAGAAGGGCTGGCAGGCAACCGCATCGAGTGGATCGCAGGCATCATCAACGGCACGACCAATTTCATCCTGTCGGAGATGCGCGACAAGGGGCTGGATTTCGCCACCGCGCTCAAGCAGGCGCAGGCGCTGGGCTATGCCGAGGTCGATCCCACCTTCGACATCGAGGGGGTGGACGCGGCGCACAAGGCGACCATCCTCTGCGCCATCGCCTTCGGCGTGCCGGTGCAGTTCGACCGGGCCTATGTCGAGGGCATCACCGCGCTGCAGGCGGCCGACATTCGTTACGCCGAGCAACTCGGCTACCGCATCAAGCTGCTGGGCATCACCAAGAACACCGGCGCGGGCATCGAGCTGCGGGTGCACCCGACACTGATTCCGGCCACGCGGCTGATCGCCAATGTCGAAGGCGCGATGAATGCGGTGGTGGTGCAGGGCGACGCGGTCGGGCCGACGCTGTATTACGGCAAGGGCGCGGGCTCGGAGCCGACGGCATCTGCCGTCATAGCCGATCTGGTGGATGTGACCCGGCTGCACACCGCCGACCCCGAACACCGCGTGCCGCATCTGGCCTTCCAGCCCGATGCGATGAGCGATTTGCCCATCCTGCCGATGGATCAGGTGGTCACCGCCTACTACCTGCGCCTGCGCGTGGCCGATCAGACCGGGGTGCTGGCCGACCTCACCCGCATCCTGGCCGATGAGGGCATATCCATCGACGGACTCATTCAGCGCGAGGCCGGGGAGGGCGAGCGGCAGACGGACCTCATCATCCTCACGCACGACACCGTGGAGGCGCGCATGAACGCGGCCATCGCCCGCATGCAGGCTCTGCCCAGCGTGCACGCGCCCATCGTGCGCATTCGCAAAGAGGAGTTGCGCTGATGCGTTATCTGAGTACCCGCGGCGAGCCCGCGACCCGCGGTTTTTCCGACATCCTGCTCGAAGGGCTGGCGCCCGATGGGGGTCTGTATTTGCCCGAGCGCTATCCGAGAATCGACGCGGCCACGCTGGCGCAATGGCGCGGGCTGTCCTATGCCGATCTGGCATTCGAGATCCTGTCGCGTTTCATCACCGACATTCCGGCGGACGATCTGCGCGCCCTGATCGCCAGGACCTACACGCCCGAGGTGTTCGGCGGCCATGCCGAGATCGTGCCGCTGAAAACCCTGAAGGGAGAGCCTGGCCTGGCGCTGCTGGGGCTGTCCGAAGGGCCCACGCTGGCGTTCAAGGACATGGCGATGCAGTTGCTCGGCAATCTGTTCGAGTACGCGCTGGCGCGCCAGCGCAGCGAGCTCAACATTCTCGGTGCGACTTCGGGCGACACCGGCAGCGCGGCCGAATACGCCATGCGCGGCAAGCGCGGCATTCGCGTGTTCATGCTTTCGCCCTTCGGCAGGATGAGCGCGTTCCAGACGGCGCAGATGTATTCGCTGGCCGACGCCAATATCCACAACATCGCGGTGCAGGGCGTGTTCGACGATGCGCAGGACCTGGTCAAGGCCGTGTCGGGCGATCTCGACTTCAAGCGGCGCTGGCGCATCGGCACCGTCAACTCCATCAACTGGGCGCGGCTGGCGGCGCAGATTGTCTATTACTTTGCCGGCTACTTTCAGGCCACGCGCGGCAACGACGAGCCGGTCAGCTTCACCGTGCCTTCGGGCAACTTCGGCAATATCTGCGCCGGGCATGTGGCGCGCATGATGGGCCTGCCGATCCGCAAGCTGGTGCTGGCGACCAACGAGAACAATGTGCTCGACGAGTTTTTCCGCACCGGCGTGTATCGCCCGCGCAAGCCGGAGCAGACGCATCACACCTCCAGCCCGTCGATGGATATTTCCAAGGCGTCGAACTTCGAGCGCTTCGTTTTCGATCTGCTCGGGCGCGACGCCTCGCGGGTGCACGATCTGTTTGCGAACGAACTGCAGGGCAAGGGCTTTTTCGACCTTTCGGCCGATCCCGCATTCACCAAGGTCGCGGCGGACTACGGTTTTGCCTCGGGCAGCAGCACCCACGCCGACCGGCTCGCCACCCTCCGCAGCGTGTGGCAGGGCAGCGGGCGGCTGATCGACACCCATACCGCCGACGGCGTGAAGGTCGCGCGCGAGCACATGGAGCCGGGCGTGCCCATGCTGGTGCTCGAAACCGCGCTGGCCGCCAAATTCCCCGAGACCCTTCAGCAAGCCGTGGGCATGGCCCCGCCGCGCCCTGCCGGGCTCGAAGACCTCGAACGCCGCCCGCAGCGCTTTGCGGTGATGCCGGTTGAGGTCGAGGCGGTCAAGTCGTATATCGCGATGCACTGCGGCGCCGGGCCGGCCGCCTCCTGATGAAGGTCGTCGGGTTCGCCGGGTATTCCGGCAGCGGCAAGACCACGCTGGTCGAAGCCCTGGTCAGACGGTTCGTGCAGCAGGGGGTGAAGGTGTCGGTGCTCAAGCATGCGCACCATCGCTTCGAGTTCGATCATCCGGGCAAGGACACCTGGCGGCACCGAGAGGCCGGCGCCTACGAGGTGCTGGCCGCATCCGACCGCCTGATCGCGCTGCAGCGCCGCCTGCCCGAGCCGCAGGAGCTGGGCGTGGCGGAGCTCTTGCCCATGCTCGATTCGGCCGCAGACTGGGTGTTCGTCGAAGGCTTCAAGCAGGCCCGGCTGCCGAAGGTGGAAGTGTGGCGCGCCAGCACCGGGCGTCCGGTTTGTTATGCCGAAGACGCACGAGTGCTTGCCATCGCCACCGATTCACCGCAGCAACTCCCGCAGCCCGCCCCTGACGCCATCCTCGATATCAACGCCCCGGCTGCGGTGGCCGCCTGGTTGTTGGACAATGCCGTTCTATTCGAGTATCAGCCATGACTGCTCCGGCTTCTTCCCTGATGGACCCCGACATCGCCCTGCAGCGCCTGCTGAGCGCTGCGCAGGTGATCGACCAGACCGAGACTCTGCCGCTCTCCTGCGCTTTGGGGCGGGTGCTGGCGCAAGACGTGCGCTCGACCCTCGACGTCCCTCCAGCCGACAACACGGCGATGGATGGCTACGCCTTGCGCAGCGCCGATGTGTCTGCAGCGGGCACCCGCCTGCCGGTCAGCCAGCGCATACCGGCAGGCACCGTGCCGCAGCCCCTGCAGCCGGGAACGGCGGCGCGCATCTTTACCGGCGGGCTCATGCCTGCAGGCGCCGATGCCGTGGTGATCCAGGAACAATGCACCGCCGAGGGCGATGTGGTGCGCATCGACACGAAACCAAAGGCGGGCGACTGGGTGCGGCGGCGCGGGCTGGATGTGGCTGCGGGCAGCGTCGTGCTGGCTGCGGGCCAGCGCCTGCGGCCGCAGGACCTCGGGCTGATCGCCTCGGTCGGTGTGGCCTCGGTGCGCGTGCGCCGCAAGCCGCGCGTGGCCATGCTGTTCACCGGCGATGAACTCGCCATGCCCGGCGAGCCGCTGCGCCCCGGTGCCATCTACAACTCCAACCGCTTCGTCATCCGCGCGCTGCTGGAGGCCGCCGGGTGCGAGGTGACTGATTTCGGCATCGTTCCCGACCGGCTCGATGCCACGCGCGAGGTGCTGCGCCGGGCTGCGCTGGGCCACGATCTCATCGTGTCCACCGGGGGCATGTCGGTCGGAGAGGAAGACCATGTCAAGCCCGCGGTGCAGGCCGAAGGCACGCTCGATCTGTGGCAGATCGCGATGAAGCCCGGCAAGCCGCTGGCCTTCGGCCATCTGCGCCGTTCAGGTGAAGCGGGAGTAGCCGCCTTCATCGGTCTGCCGGGCAACCCGGTGTCGAGTTTCGTCACCTTTCTGCTGTTTGTGCGCCCCTTTTTGCGCGCCTTGCAGGGCGCCGCGCACACCGCGGCGCAAACCCTGCCGGTGCGCGCCGCGTTCGACTGGCCCAAGCCCGACAATCGCCGCGAATATCTGCGCGTGCGCCTCAATGCGCAAGGCGAGGCCGAGCTGTTCCCCTCGCAGAATGCCGCCGTGCTCACCTCCACGGTCTGGGCGGACGGGCTGGTGGACAATCCGCCGCAGCACGTCATTCAGCGTGGCGACGTGCTCCGCTATTTTTCGTTTTCCGCTCTGTTGCAAGGCTGAATCATGCGAGTGCAAGTCCGTTACTTCGCCAGCGTGCGCGAAATCGTCGGCCTGGCGCAAGAGACCCATGATCTGCCCGAAACCGTGCACACCGTCGGCCAGGCGCGAGACTGGCTGCGCTCGCAGGGCGGGCGCTACGCCCTGGCGCTCTCTGCCGACAGACCGCTGCGCATGGCCTGCAATCAGGTGATGTGCGGTGCGGATACGGCTCTGCAACCCGGCTGTGAAGTCGCTTTTTTCCCGCCGGTCACTGGGGGCTGACGCCATGGTGCCGATCCAGATCCGCATTCAGACCGAGCCATTCGACCTCGGCGCCGAAACGCAGGCCCTGCGCGCCGGACGGCCGGATGTGGGCGCGATCGCCAGCTTCATCGGCCTGTGCCGCGACCATCATCCGGGTGTCTGTGATCCGGGGCATGTGCAGGCCATGGAACTGGAGCACTACCCCGGCATGACCGAGCGCGCCATTGCCGACATGGTGCAGGCCGCTCAAAGCCGCTGGCCTCTGCTCGGGGTCACGGTGATCCACCGCGTGGGACGTTTACTGCCGGGCGACGACATCGTGCTGGTGCTCGTGGCCAGCAGCCACCGCGCCGCAGCGTTTGCGGCTTGCGAATTCCTCATGGACTACCTCAAGACCCAGGCCCCGTTCTGGAAGAAGGAAACCACGCCAGACGGCGGACAGTGGGTGGACGCGCGCGAATCCGACGACGCCGCCCTGCGCCGCTGGGGGGTGAAGTCCGATAACGCGGCTTGAAGACACCGCAGGCTTTTTTGCGCAGACCCAGTGAAAACCCTTGCGAACGCTCGTTCGTTTGCGTTCGCTTGCGTCTGACGCATTCCGATACACGAATTCGTCAATCGCTGGACTAATCTGTGGGGTCAGTGCACCGGCCTCGTGCGCCGGTAAACAAAACCAAGGCAGGCCGCCACAAGCGCGCCTGCCAAGTCCAGGAGACCGTTCCATGTCCACACCCAAAAAACTGGGGCCGCTGCAGTTCATTCTGCTGGCGATTCCCTGTGTTGCCGTGCTCGTCATTCCCTACTTCAACAAGCTCGAACCCAGTGTGTTCGGCATCCCCTTCTTCTACTGGTGGCAACTCGTCTGGGTGCCGCTGTCCGGGGTGTTCATCGCCATCGTCTATAAGATGGTCGTGCCGTCAGGAAGCGGGGACTGAGGCCATGAACATCGTCGCCACTATCGTTTTCGTCGGGCTTTTTCTGTTCATCACGGCCCTGGGTTTTCTCTCTGCGCATTGGCGCAAGGGCGATATGAGTCACCTGCATGAATGGGGCCTGGGCGGGCGCCGCTTTGGCGGCTGGATCACCTGGTTTTTGATTGGGGGTGACCTCTACACCGCCTACACCTTCGTCGCCGTGCCCGCGCTGGTGTTCGGCGCCGGGGCGCTGGGCTTCTTTGCGCTGCCGTACACCGTGCTGGTGTATCCCATGGTGTTCGCCATTCTGCCGCGGCTGTGGGTGGTGGCGAAAAAGCACAACTACATCACCGCGTCCGACTTCGTCGCCGGGCGTTATGGCAGCCCGGCGCTGGCGCTGGCCATCGCGGTGACCGGGATCGTCGCCACCATGCCCTATATCGCCTTGCAGCTCGTGGGCATTCAGGTGGTGATCGGCGGGCTGGGCTTCCCGACCGGGCACGGGCTGGTGGGCGATCTGCCGCTGATCATCGCCTTCATCATCCTGGCGGCCTTCACCTACACCAGTGGGTTGCGCGCCCCGGCGTCGATCGCGGTAGTCAAGGACTTGCTGGTCTACATCACGGTGATTGCGCTGATCATCGTCGTGCCCTACAAGCTGGGCGGTTTCGGCAATATCTTTGCTGCGATCCCTAAAGAGCACTTGTTGCTGCCGCCGGTGAAAGACGGCAATCTGGGACTGCAATCGTTCTATCCCACGCTGGCCTTCGGCTCGGCGCTGGCGCTGATGCTGTATCCGCACGCCACCACCGCCGTGCTCTCGGCCAAGGGCCCCAACACCCTGCGGCGCAACTGGGTGTTCCTGCCGGCGTATTCCTTCATGCTCGGCCTGATTGCGCTGCTGGGCTATATGGCCTATGCCTCGGGGATTGCCAAACTGCCTGATCTGGCGCCTTACTTCAAGCAGTACGGCCCGCAGTTCGCCATGCCAGGCCTGCTGCTGCACTACTTCCCGAGCTGGTTCGTCGGTGTGGGTTTTGCTGCAGTGGCGATTGGGGCGCTGGTGCCTGCGGCCATCATGTCGATTGCCGCAGCCAATCTGTTCACGCGCAATATCTACAAGGCCTATATCAACCCAGGCTGCTCCACGCACAGGGAAACCGAGATGGCCAAGCTGGCCTCGCTGGTGGTGAAGTTCGGCGCGCTGCTGTTCATCGTGTTCCTGCCGCTGACCTACGCCATTCAGTTGCAACTGCTGGGCGGCATTCTGATTCTGCAGACCCTGCCGGCGATCGTCTCGGGCATCTACACCCGCTGGTTCGACGCCAAGGCGCTGCTGCTGGGCTGGGCCGCAGGTCTGGCCTGGGGTATCTGGGCGGCCTCGCTGTCGGGTTTCCACAAGTCCGGCTATGCGCTGCATCTGGGCGGGATGGTGATTCCGGCCTACATCGGCCTGTATGCGCTGGTGCTCAACTTCGCCGTGGCCATCGTTGCCACGCTGGTGCTCAACGCCGTGGGCATGGCCGACAAGCAGGATGCGACCGTGGCAGCGGACTACGCCGGTTGATGTTCCAGACAGCGTGAAACACTGCGCACCAAGGGCCGACAGCAGTCGGCCCTTGGTGTTTTTGTATGCTGCCGTTTCACCCTGGAGATTCGTCATGCTGCTTACCGCCATCTTGCTGCTCATCGCCTCGCAACTGCCCATCGTCGCCGCGGGCATGGCCAAGTCGGGTACTTTTCGCTCAAAGGAAAACCGCTACGACAACCACGAACCCCGACTCTGGATGGAGCGGCAGACCGACCCGCGCAGACGTCGCGCCAATGCGGCGCAGGCCAACAGCTTCGAGGCTTTGCCGTTTCTGTTCGCTGCGGCCTTGTTCGCCTTGTATCTGAAAGCGCCGCTGGGTCTGATCAACGGCCTGCTCATCGCCTGGCTGGTGCTGCGCGCGGTGTATCTGTGGTGCTACCTCAACGACCAAGCCTCGCTGCGGTCCCTGGTGTGGTCGGTCGCCCTGCTCGTCAACATCGCCCTGTTGTTTGCGCCGTTCTATGGATGAGTCACCCGCCTCAATCCAGCCCGCACGCGGTGCGCTCGATGGCTTGCGCGTGCTCGAATTCGGCAGCCTGATCGCCGGGCCGTTTGCCGCCCGGCTGATGGCCGAGTTCGGCGCGGATGTGATCAAGGTCGAGGCGCCCGCGCAGGGCGATGATCCCGGCGGCGATCCTTTGCGCAGTTGGCGCAAGCTGCACAAGGGCGAGTCGCTGTGGTGGACGGCGCAGGCGCGCAACAAGCGCTGCATCACCCTGAACCTCAAGCACCCGCAAGGGCGCGATATCGCGCTGCGCCTGGCCGAGCGCGCCGATGTGGTGGTGGAGAACATGCGCCCCGGCGCGCTCGAAAAGCTCGGCCTGGGATGGGACGATCTGCGTGCGGTCAATCCCAGCCTGGTGATGGTGCGCATTTCCGGCTTCGGCCAGACCGGACCGATGCGCCTGCAGCCGGGTTTCGGCGCGATTGCCGAGGCGATGGGCGGCATGCGCTATGTCACCGGCGACCCGGATCGCCCGCCGATGCGCGCCAATCTGTCACTGGGCGATTCCGTCGCCGCGCTGCATGCGGTGATCGGCGCGCTCATGGCGCTGCGCCACCGCGACGCCACCGGCGGGCGGTGGAACGGGGCTCAAGAAAACGCAGGGCCGCCCCAAGTTTTCTTGACCCCCTCGGGGGGCGGGCCGGGCGCAGCCCGGCCCTGGGGGCGCACAAGCTGCGGGGAAGGGCAGATGGTCGATGTGGCGCTGACCGAGAGCGTGTTCAACCTCATGGAGAGCACGCTGATGGAATACAGCTTGGATGGCACGGTGCGGCAGCGCACGGGTACCAGCATTCCGGGCATCACGCCGTCCAACGTCTATCGCAGCAAGGGCGGGGAATGGGTGCAGATTTCGGGCAATGGCGATGCGATTTTCAAGCGTCTCATGCTGGCGATCGGCCGCCCCGATATGGCCGGTGATGCGGGTCTGGCGCGCAATCCGGGACGCATGGCCCGCGCCGACGAGATCGATGCGGCGATTCAGCAGTGGGCCGCGCAGCAGGAGCCCGAAGCCATCGTGCAGGCCATGCGCGCCGCTGAAGTGCCCGCAACCCGCATCTACAGCATTGCCGACATCGTCGCCGACCCGCAGTTTCGATCGCGCGGCATGATCGAGGCGCACGCCCTGGCAGACGGCACGCCGGTCGATCTGCCTGCGCCTGCGCCCCGGCTGTCCGCCACGCCTGGAGCGACGCGCTGGCTCGGCCCTGCATTGGGGGCGCATACCGATGAAGTGCTGGCCGAGCTGGGCCTGGACGCGGGGCAGATCGCCACGCTGCGGCAGGATGGCGTCATTTGAACGTCCTCTTGTTGGTCGCGTCCGCCGTCCCGATTATTGCTGCGCCACGTCGACCAGCTTTTTGTCGCGCGTCTTTTTGTCGTTCGTCTGCACGCTGTAGCGCAGTTCCTTGCGCTGGCGATCGGCGACCTTGACGGGCTTGCGCACGATGTGGCGGCGTTTGGCCTGCGGTTTGCGTTCGGCCACGAAAATGCTGGGCGTGTGCGTGACGTAGATGGTCACGTACTGACCGTTGCGGAAGATGCCGCGCTCGGTGGTGTGGTTCCACTGCGCCACCTGCAGCGGGCTGAGGTGGTAGCGCCGGGCCACGCCCTGGACCGAGTCGCCCTGTTTGCCCACACGCAGGCGCATGCGGCGGCCTGCGGGCGCTTCGGGGGCGAAGGCCAGCACGGCGTTTTCGGCAACTGCGGCGCTGACGTTTTTGTTGCTGTGGTCATCGGCCTTGGGAATCAGCACGGTGGAACCCGCCCGGATGAGCTGGCGTGCCGGAATGTCGTTGATGTCGCGCAGCACGGCTTCGCTGACCTTCAGGGCGCGAGCCAGTTGCAGCGGCGATTGCGTATTCTTGACGGTGTACGCCGTCCAGGTGGACAGCGGGCCGTTGTACGCCTGCAGCGCCTGGGCGAAATGCGTGGCGTTGTCATACGGCATCAGAATGCGCGGATTGCCCGCCCCGAGAATGACTGGCTTGGTGTAGGCCGGGTTGAGCGAGCGGAATTCCTCCACGGTCAGACCGGCCAGCTTGGCTGCCAGAGTCACGTCGATGTCGCGGGTGATGGTGACGGCCTTGAAGTAGGGGTGATCGGGAATGTCGGGCAGGGTGATGCCGTACTTCTGCGGGTCGGAAATGAGGTCTTTCACCGCCTGCAGCTTGGGGTAGTAACTGCGCGTTTCACTCGGCATGCGCAGGTCTTGATAATCGACCGGCAGGTTGTGCGCCTTGTTGTAGGCGATGGCGCGCTGCACGCTGCCTTCGCCCCAGTTGTAGGCGGCCAGCGCGATCTGCCAGTTGCCGAACATGTTGTAGAGGTTCTGCAGATAGTCGAGAGCGGCGTTGGTCGAGGCCAGCACGCTGCGGCGATCGTCCTGGAACAGGTTCTGCTTCAGGTTGTAGTGCTTGCCCGTGGACGGGATGAACTGCCACATGCCCACTGCGTGCGCGACCGATCTGGCGTTGGGGTTGTAGGCGCTCTCGATGAAGGGCAGCAGCGCCAGCTCGGTGGGCATGCCGCGCTTTTGCACTTCCTGCACGGTGTAGTAGAGGTATTTGCGCGCACGCTCGGTCATGCGGGCGACGTAGTCGGGGCGGGTGGTGTACCACTGCGCCGCCTGCTGCACCAGCGGGCTGTTCATGTTGGGAATGGCGAAACCGGCGCGGATGCGCTGCCAGATGTCGTTGTACTGCGGGATGATGTCCTGGGTGTCGTCTTGCAGCGCCGTCTGCTCTGCGGGGGTGACGGCGCCGTTGCCGACCACCTCGGCCTCGAGCGGCGTGGTGAGGGCGGGGGAGCTTGCGGCAGGAGAACTGTCGGGAGGAGAGAGCGCGGCGGTTTTTTCTGAGGGAGGGACGGCGGCGCATCCGGCGGCCATGGCGACCATTGCAGCCAAAGCCCAAAATCGCAGTCTTCTCAGTTGCCGCATCGGTTCTTACCCCTTGAAATCGTTTTTCCACTCTCGCAGCCAGGCCAGCGCCTGTACCGCGTCCCTGGGCTTTTCGCCCCTGAGCCGCTCCAGCGCCTGCAGCACGCCGGGCTGGTCGGTGCGCAGGAACGGGTTGATCTGCTTCTCCAGGCCGATATGGCTGGGCAAGGTAGGCAGCCCTTCGGCGCGCAACGCCAGGCACCGCTTCTGATGCGCGACCACGGCCTCATTCAGGGGATCCGCGGCCCGTGCGAATTGTAGATTAGAGAGGGTGTATTCGTGGGCACAATTTACGGTCGTATTTTCAGGGAGTTGCGACAGTTTGTTCAAAGAGCCGTGCATTTGGCCAGGCGTTCCTTCGAACAGACGGCCGCAGCCCGCGGAAAACAGCGTGTCGCCACAGAACAGCGCGGCAGGTTGATCGCCCTGAAGCGCACTGGCGACATAGGCGATGTGCCCCAGGGTGTGGCCCGGCACTTCGAGCACCGCAAACCGCAGCGGCCACCCCGGCGGCGTGAACCCGTCGCCTTCGCGCAGGGCCTGTGTTCGTGCGGGTATCGGCTCGGCGGCGGGCCCCCAGACCGGCGGCGCGTCGGCAGGGCGCTTTTCGCGCCACCACTGCAGCAGGTCGCGGATGCCGCTCACGTGGTCGCTGTGGTGGTGCGTGACTAGAATGCCGCGCAGTTCCAGGCCGCGCCGCTCGAAGGCGTCGATCACCGGCGCGGCGTCGCCCGGGTCCACCACCAGCGTGCGCGGATCGTCCACGCCGGGCCGGATCAACCAGATGTAGTTATCCCGAAAGGCTGCAAGCGCTTCTGTATGCATGGTGACTCCGATCTGTGGCCGTTGATGAGCCTGCAGCACTGGTTGCAGACCCCGCCCGGTCGCTATGCGCTGGCCTGGGAACAGAGCCAGATCGACCGCGTGGTGAGCGATATTTTCGGCTATCACGCGCTGCAACTGGGCAATCCGGCCTTGCAGGGTCTGGCGCACAACCGCATGCCGCATCGCTGGCTGGCGCTCGATGGCACTGAGGCGGCGCAGCCAGATCGACCCGGCGTGCGTCCGGCCTGCCTGCTGCCGGAACATTACGGCGGCGAGCCGGTCTATGCCGAGCCCGGTCTGGTGGACGCCGTGGGCGTGGCCGCCGAAAACGCGCTGCTCCCGCCCGAGCCGCTGCCGCCCGATCCGCACGCCATCCCTGCCGAACACCTGCAATGCGACTTCACCGCGCTGCCGTTTCCCGCGCAGTCGCTCGATCTGGTAGTGCTGCCGCACACGCTGGAGTGGGTGGACGACCCGCACGCCTGTCTGCGCGAGGTCGACCGCGTGCTCGTGCCCGGCGGGCAGGTGGTCATCAGCGGCTTCAACACCTGGAGCCTGTGGGGCATGCGACAACTGGTCGGGCGCGTGGGCGGCGGCTGGTATCTGCCGCAGCATGGCGAATTTCTCGCCCCCCGCCGCGTGCGCGACTGGCTGCGGCTGCTGAGCTTCGAAATCACGCAGGGGCGCTTCGGCTGCTACCGGCCCGCGCTGTGCTCGCCGCTGTGGCTGCACCGCTGGCGCTTCATGGACCAGGCGGGCGACCGCTGGTGGCCCGTGTTCGGTGCGGTGTACTTCCTCGCGGCGATCAAGCGCGTGCCCGCCATGCGCCTGGTCGGCAAGGTGGAATTGCGCGCCAAGCGCCGCGCCGTGGCGTTGCGGCCCATCGCGCAGCGCCGGGTGAAAACAAACTCCTGAAACACATGACCCTCGAATCTGAACAAGAAATCATCATCTACACCGACGGCGCCTGCAAAGGCAACCCCGGCCCTGGCGGCTGGGGCGTGGTGCTCAAGAGCGGCGCGCATGAAAAAACCCTGCACGGCGGCGAGCCGCAGACCACCAACAACCGCATGGAACTGATGGCCGCCATCATGGCGCTCGAAGCCCTCAAGCGCCCCAGCCGCGTGCTGCTGCACACCGACTCGCAATACGTGCTCAAGGGCATGACCGAGTGGATCGTCGGCTGGAAGCGGCGCGGCTGGACCACGGCCGACAAGAAGCCGGTGAAGAACGTCGATCTCTGGCAGCGACTGGAAAAGGCCGCGGCACCCCACGCCCTGCGCTGGGTCTGGGTGCGCGGACACACCGGCGACCCCGACAACGAACGCGCCGACGCCCTGGCGAACCAGGGCGTGGAGGCGGCTGGGCGGGGGTAGGGGCGGCCTCAGTCGTTGCGCGACAGGCCGCCGAACAGACGCTTGACGAAGCCGCCCCTGGCTTTGGCGGTGACCGCGACCTCATCCTGGGGCGTCTCGTCGTAGTGCCGCGAGATTTGCTCGAGCGATTCAAAGATGAGCAGGCGCGCATTGCCTCGCTTGCCCGTGCGCTGATACATGCCCTGGACGGCCTGCATGGCCGAGAGGGAATCGCCGCCCAGATCGAAGTAGTTGTCGGAGAGCGCAATCTGCTCGGGTTTGAGCCCCAGCAGGGATGACCAGACCTCGGTCATGGTCTGCTCGGTGGGAGTGCGCTCGCGGGGGGTTGCAGAAACTGCTGACCCCGCGTGGGTGGGCATCGCTGGCCCGGTTGCCTCGGCTGTGGCCAGATGTCGCAGAGCCCGCGCGGAGTCGGATTGTTCGGCCTCCAGCAAGTCGCCGAGGGGCTGCTGCGGGTTGCGGATCACGCGCCCAACCAGTTCGAGGAAGCGCGCCTTGAAAGCGCAGGCCGTGGCTTCGGTGTAGATGTCGGCGTTGTAGGTGAAGCCGCCTTCCAGTCCACCCGGAACTTCCATCAGCCACAGGCCCAGGTCTTCCGTGGCGCCCTTCTGGAAAATCAGAATGCTGCTCTGTTGGACATCGCCCCAGCGTCGTGTGCGCTCTCTTGCATCCTGGAAGGAGAACAAGGCTTGGTAAATGCCAGCGCGCTGGGAACGCGCCATCATTTCCGGCTCCATGGCGAGGCGCTCGAACGGGATGTCCTGGAAGTTCAGAACGTCGAGGAATTCCTGTTTGACACTGCGCAGATAGTCTGGGGTCGTCTGGCCCGGTACGAGGCGCAGTTGCAAGGGCAGCAGGTTGTTGAAAAACCCCATGACGGGTTCGACTTCGGTCATCATGCGGCCACGCACCGGCACGCCGATGACGATGGTTTCGCTACCCGAGGTCTGTGCCATCATGGCCCCGTACAAAGCCAGCGCCAGCATGTTGAGGGTGAGGTCGGTCTGGCGAGCGATGTCGCGCAACTGCTCGGTGTCCGCCTTGTTGATCCGAACCCATTGCGTGGCGCCTTCGCCGCTCATGCCTGCACTGCGGGGTTTGTCGGTCTGCGGCGCTCTGGGCTGCGGCGCCTGGGCCATGCGCAGCTTCCATTCCTGCAATTGAGCCGCAAAGGCGGGGCTGCCCAGCCATTCCTGCTGCCAATGGGCATAGTCGGCATAAGTGACGGGCAAGGGGGGCAGGGTGTTGACAGTGCCCTGTTGGCGGGCGCTGTAACAGGCGGCCAGATCGCTGTAGAGCAGATCGAAGGACCAGCCGTCCCAGATGATGTGATGCGGCATGAACAGCAGGGCATGTTCGTCCGGCGCGAGCTTGAACAGCGCCACGCGAAACAGCGGCGCCCGATGGATGTCGATCGGCTGGTCGACGATGGCCTGCATGCGTCGCATCAGTTCGCCTTCGCGCGCCTCTGGCGCCCACGCCGACAGGTCGATGAGCGGGAGGTCGAACGCCACTTCATCGAGGACCCATTGCTCATGCTGGCCATTGACCGTCTGGATGACACTGCGCAGCACGGGCTGGCGCAGCACCATGTCGTGCAATGCCTGCTTGAACGTCTCGAACTGCAGCGGCCCCCGCAGGCGGTGGGCGGAAGGCGTGTTGTAGACCACACGGCCCGGATGCAGCTCTTCCATGAAGGCGATGCGCTGCTGCTGCGCGGTCAGCGGCGCGGACTTCCGGCTGGGATCGTGACGGATGGCGACGCGGCCTCCACCGCCCTTCGCCTTGGCTTTGTCGATGGCCACGGCCATGCGCTGCGCCGTGGGAGATTCAAAGACCAGTCTCAAGGGCAGGTTGAGATCGAGCGCGGCGTTGAGTTGAGCGATGAGGCGGGCGGCGAGCAGGGAATGCCCCCCCATGGCGAAGAAGTCATCGAGCACACTCATCTCGGGCAGCTTGAGCACCTGCTCCATCAGACCGAGCACCATCTGCTCGGTGGGGCTGCGTGGAGGCACGCGCTCGCGCCCGGCGCTGCTCTGCGCCGGGTTCGGTGCAGGCAAGGCGCGGCGGTCGACCTTGCCGCTGGTCAGCAGCGGTATGGCGTCGAGCTGGACGATGTTCTGCGGGACCATGAAGTCGGGCAGAACCCGGCGCAGTTGATCACGCAGCGCCTCGCTGTCGAGGGCGGGTTCCTCGGCGGTGACATAGGCGACGATGCGAAGGTCTCCTGGCTGATCCTCACGGGTGATGGCCACTGCATGCTGGATGCCCGGCAAAGCGAGCATCTGGTTCTCGATCTCGCCCAACTCGATGCGGTAGCCGCGCACTTTGACCTGATGATCGCTGCGGCCCAGGTAGTCGAGAGCGCCGTCACCACGCCAGCGGGCGATGTCTCCCGTCTTGTAAAGACGGCCCCCGCTGCGGAATGGATCGGCGATGAAGCGCTCGGCCGTCAGATCGGGCCGCTTGGTATAGCCCATGCCGACCTGGTCCCCGCCGATATACAGATCTCCCGGCGTGCCGATGGGCAGTGGCCGCAGACGGGCGTCGAGGACGTACAACTGGGTGTTCGCAATGGGCCCGCCGATGGGGACCATGCCCGAGGGCTCGCCGGGGCGGCATTCCCAGGCGCTGACATCGACCGCGGCCTCGGTCGGGCCGTAAAGATTGGCCAGACGGGTCGTCGGCAGCAGGGTGAAAAAGCGCTCGACCAGATCGAGCGGCAGGGCTTCGCCGGAGCACACCACCTGCCGCAGGCGCCCGCAGGCCGCTGCGCCGGGCTCGTCGAGGAAGAATCGCAACATGGACGGAACGAAATGCATCACGTCGATGCGCTCACGCTGCACCAGGTCGACCAGGTAGGCGCTGTCTCGGTGACCATCAGGCCGCGCGACAACCAGGGTGGCGCCGACCGTGAGCGGCCAGAAGAATTCCCACACCGACACGTCGAAGCTGAACGGCGTTTTCTGCAGTACGCGTTCACCGGGTTGAAGCGCGTAGGCCTCCTGCATCCAGCGCAGACGGTTGACGATGCCGCGATGCGCATTCATGGCCCCCTTGGGCCGTCCCGTGGAGCCCGAGGTGAAGATGACATAGGCCGGATCTCGCTCGCTGCCGATGGCAGGCAGCGACGGCACGGCCTCATGCGGCTGCCAGGCCATGTCGTCCAGGAACAGCGCCTGCGTCTGCATTGGGAAAGCATGGGCGCGGCCTGCGTAGTCGGCGTGTCGCGCGAGCAGCAGCTTGATGTCGGCGTCCTCGGCCATGCCGCTCAGACGTTCGGCGGGCAGGGATGGGTCAAGCGGCACATAGGCGGCGCCGCTGAGCATGACGCCCACCAGGGCCACGACCAGTTCCAGGCTGCGCTCCACACAGACGCCAACGAGCACGCCAGGGCCTGCGCCCCGCTCACGCAGCATGTGCGCGAGCTGCCGCGCACGCGCGTGCAGGTCTTGGTAGCTGAGATGCTGCCCCTGGAACACCAGCGCGATGGCCCCGGGATCGATCTGCAGGCCCTGGGCCAGCATCGCATCCAGACGTTGACCGGCCGGGTAATCGCGCGCCGTGTCATTCCATTGCGCCAAAAGGGCTTGTTCAGCAGGGGAAGGCGCCAGTAGCGAGGCCAAGGTCTGGGCCGGGTCGGTCGTGGCGCGCACCAGCGCTTCCCGGTAGAGCCCCAGCCAGCGCTGGACAGTGGCTTGATCGAACAGGTCGGTCTTGTACTGGCATTCCAGCAGAAGGCCTTGGGCGTCCTGCGTGACATTGAGATAAAGCTCGAAATTCTCGGCACTGCGCGGATTGGAGAAGATATCGGCTTGCAGGCCCTGGGCGCTGTAGGCGCTGGTGTCTAGCCTTGCATCCAGATTGAACAGGACCGAAACGAGGGGCAGCCGTCCCGGTTCGCGCCCGATCTGCAAATGCTTGAGCAAGCCGCCGAAACTCACACTTTGATGGTCGTAGGCGTCAAGTACGGCACTGCGCGACTTGTCCAGCAGACTGGCGATGTCGGACTCGGATTCGATCCGGAACCGGATGGGAAGCAGATTGACGCAGTGTCCGACCAGGCTTTGGCTGCCTTCGGCGGGCTGGCCCGCCGCCGATACGCCGACGACCACGTCGTCCTGCCCGCAGACGCGGGAGACGAACGCGGCGTAGACCCCCAGAAGGGTGGCGAAAAGGCTGGCGCCGTGGCGTGCACCGAGCTTGCGCACGGCGTCCAGCAGGCTGGGCTCGATCCGCAGGTCTTCGCGCCGCGATGCGAAAGTGCGCACCGGCTGTCGTGGACGTACCGCAGGGAGATCGAGTGCAGGGGTTGAACGGTCGTAGATCGAGATCCAGTAGCGTGTGTCGAGATCGGTCTGTTGCTGATGCGCGGAGTCGTACCGGCTTTCGGCGTAGTCGGCATAGCCCTCGGGCGCGGGCAGGTCGGACGCCGATCCGGACGTGCGGAGCAAGGCTGGAAGCTCGCCCAACAGAACGCCGAACGACCAGCCATCGCAGATGATGTGGTGCGCGGTCAGGATCAGAACCACCTCGTCCGGCCCGAAGCGGACGATGCTGGCGCGCAGCAGCGGTCCCTGCTCCAGATCGAAGGGCGTTTCGACGTGAGTGCGGATGTGGGCCTGCAAGGCGGCATCGCGCGCGTCCTGACCGAGCGTGTCGAGGTGCTGTTCCGGAATATCGAGCGCCAGGCTTTCGGCGATGAACATCTTCAGCCCGTCGGCGCCGAAGGTGGCGCGCAAGGCGTCGTGTCGCGCGACAAGGCCCAGAATGGCCCTGCGCAGCGCATCGGTCGTGATGGGCCCGCGCAGACGCACGCTGACCGACTCGTTGTAAGCCAGCGTGGCGTCGCCGCCGAGCTGGCAGGCCAGCCAGATTTCGCGCTGGGCTTCGGTGGTGGGGGCGACGCGGGCGACGGGCGCGGCGTCGGCGAAGGGGTCGTAGTCGACCGCCGTGGCGGCCGAGGCGTAGGCGTGATCGTTCATCAGGCGTCGAGGCGCAGGTATTTGCCGGGTTGCTCGGGGTTGGGGACGAACCAGGCGGGGTTGCCGCCGGGGTCTTTGCCGATGCGCGCGCCGGGCACGGGCGGGCGGCTGGCGTCGAAGGCGGCGGGGGCCGTATCGACGTGGCGGGGGATGAAGTCGGCTTCCTGCAGTTCGGCCACGGCTTCCTTGAACGCGGTCTTGATGACGGCGATGTCCTGCGGGGCGTGGGCGGTGGTGAGGAAGCAGGGGAAGTTGTCGAGGATGTGCACGCCGCGGCTGCGCATCATGGCGAACAGCAGGTCCTGCATGGGGTGGTCTTCGGTGAAGAAGATTTTCCACACCGAGGAGAACGATTTGAGGACGACGGGCGCGCCGACTTCGCGGCAGTGGGCGTTGAGTTCGTCCACCATCGCGGCGGTGGAGGTGGTGAGGGTGTGCTGCAGGTCGGGGCCTGCGGCCTTGAGGTGCAGCAGCACGGCCTTGGCCGCGGCCAGGGCGAGGGGATGGCGCACGAAGGTGCCGGCAAAGTAGGTGACGCCCACGGTGGGCACGGAGTCGTCGCCGTATTGCCATTGGCCGCCGTCGAGCGCGTCCATGAACTGGCGCTTGCCGGCGATGACGCCGATGGGGAAGCCGCCGCCGACCACCTTGCCGTAGCTCACCAGATCGGCGCGGATGTCGAACAGGGCCTGGATGCCGCCGGGGTGCGAGCGAAATCCGGTGACCACTTCGTCGAAGATGAGCAGCGTGCCTGCTTGCGCGGTGGCCTCGCGCAGGGCGTGGAGGAATTCGCGCGGCTGGAAATCGGGGCGGCGGCTCTGCACGGGCTCGACCACGATGGCGGCGAATTCCTCCATGCGTTCCTTGAGCGCGGCCAGGGTTTCGGGGGTGCCGTAGTCGTACACGACGACGTTTTCCGCGGTGTTGGGCATGATGCCCGGCGCCGCGGGAATGGAGCGGCCTTTTTTGGTGCCGCGCACGATGACTTCGTCGAAAATGCCGTGATAGGCCCCGGCGAAGATGGCGATCTTGCTGCGGCCGGTGACGGTGCGGGCCACGCGCACCGCGCCCATGACGGCCTCTGAGCCGGTGTTGCACAGCGCGGCACGGTCGCTGCCGGTGAGTTCGCAGATGAGTTCGGCCACTTCACCGGCCAGCGGATGCTGCGGGCCGATGTCGTAGCCGTCGTCGAGCTGTTTGCGCACGGCGTCATTGATGAAGGGCGGCTGCCAGCCGAACAGGCTCATGCCGAAGCCGCTGAGGGCGTCGACATATTCGTTGCCATCGAGGTCCCACATGTGCGAGCCTTTGCTGCGCGCGATGACGATCTGGTAGATGATTTCCTTGATCTGCGGGCGGAAGCCGTTGACCACGCGCGGGTCGGCCAGATGCGGGCGATGGCGCACGGTGTAGGCCTTGGACGCCTGGGTGCGCTGGATGTAGCGGCGCATGAAGGCGTCGAGCCGCGCCTGCTGCCGCGCGCTGAGGTCACCGGTGGGCGTGGTGTGGATGCGGGCGATGGCGCCGAAGGCCTTTTTCACGTCGTACCTGGCGTTGGCGTTCGGGCCTTCGTCATCGGCGGGAGGGGCGCTCGCGGCGGCGGGGACGGCGGTTGGCGCGGGGGCTGCTGCTGCGCTGGCCGTTGGCGTGGCGGCTTGAATGGCTTGCGGGGCGACCGGCGCCTCGGCGGATGCCGGGACGCTGAACGCGGCTGGAGCGCCGCCCAGCAGGGCGAGCTGCTGCGCCATGAGCTGCATCTGCTGGGCGATGAGCTGTTGCATGAAGGGCGCGTTCGCGGCCACGGTCTGGGGGGCGGGCAGAGGTTGCGCGGCGAAGCTAGGGGCGGGTTGGGTCATGGCGAGGTCTCCGGCAGCTGGCGCGAGCGGGGCTTGCGGTGCGGCTTGCGGCGTGGCGGCGGGTTGGGCCGCTTCGGGCGGGAGCTGGCTGTCGATGTGGCGCGCCAGGGCGTCGACGCTGCGGTAGCGTTCCATCAGGTCGCGGAAGGTGATGGGCAGGGCGAAGTCTTTCTTGATCTGCAGCGCGGCCTGGGTGAGGGTGAGCGAATCGAGCCCGAGTTCGACGAAGGCGGCGGTCGGGTCGGTATCGGCCAGTTCGATGCCCGAGCTGTTTTCGAACAGGGTGTTGAGGCGGGAGATGAGCGTCGGCAGGCGCGAGGCGGCTTGGGTCATGGCGGCGGTCGTCGGAATGGGAAGACAGGGAGGGGCTGCGCAGGGCGCTTCGCCTGCGGGGATGGCGGCGGGTTGCGATGCGGCGGGTTGCGGGCTGGCGGGTTGTGGACTGACTGATGGCGCCATGGCGGCGTCCAGCCAATAGCGCTTGCGCTCGAACGGGTAGGTGGGCAGGAGGATGCGCTGGCGCTTTTCCGCGGCATCGAACCAGGGGATGTCGTGCCCCAGCGTCCAGAGCTGGCCGACCGCGACGGCGAGCTGGCGCAGTTCGCTGGCGGCGGCATCGTGCAGGCTGGGCAGGGCGATGGGCGCAGGCTGGCCGGGCGTGGCGTGCTGGCGAACCAGGGTGCTGAGCGAGCCGCGCGGGCCGCACTCGATGCAGACCAGATCGGGCTGCGTGCTCAGCGCCGTTCGCACCGCGCTGGAGAAGCGCACGGTGTCGCGCAGATGCCTGGCCCAGTAGACGGGGTCGGTAGCCTGCTCGGCGGTGAGGGCCTGGCCGGTGCGGGTGGAAACGATAGTGCGCTGCGGCGCCGAACGCGGCACGGCGCGCACCGCCGCCTCGAATGGCGCGAGCGCCGCATCCATCATGGCGGAATGAAAGGCGTGCGAGGTCTGCAGCGCACGGCTGACGAGGCCGTCGGCGTCCAGCCTGGCCTGCAGACGCGCGATGGCCTCGAACGAACCCGCCACCACGCTGGCCTGCGGGCCGTTTTCTCCGGCGAGGTCGAGATCGTCCGTGAGGTAGGGTTGCAGCGCGCCGACGGAGAGCCGCACAGAGAGCATGGCGCCCGGCGGCTGGGCCTGCATGAGCTGGCCGCGCAAGGCCACCAGGGCGGCGGCGTCTTCGAGCGAGAACACCCCGGCCAGCACGGCGGCGACGAATTCACCCACCGAGTGACCGATGAGCACGCTGGGCTGCAGGCCGCGCTGCAACCACCATTGCGCCAGCGCGTATTCGACGCAGAAGGTCGCGGGCTGGGTGACTGCGGTCGGCTGCAGCGCGGCGGCATCGTCGCCGAACAGCAGGGCCTCGAGATCGAAGGCGGTGTGGGGCGCAAACGCGGCAAGGGCGGCGTCGAGCGCGTCGCGGAACTCGGGCAGGGCGTCGTAAAGGCCGCTGCCCATGCCCGCGTATTGCGCGCCCTGGCCCGGAAAGAGCAGGGCCAGAGGCGGCGGCGCGGCGGGCGCTTTGCGCTGCGCGCGCAAAGGGGCTTGGGGATCGCGCAGGGACTGGATTGCGTCGGCTACGTCGTCGGCCACCACGGTCAGGCGTTGGGCAAAAGTCTTGCGGCCCACGCGCAGGGTGTAGGCGCAATCGCCCAGCGGGGTGTCGGGCTGGGCGGCGAGATGGTCGGCGAGTTGCTCGGCGGAAGCGGCCAGCGCGCCTTCGCTGCGGGCCGACAGGCGCAGGATGAACGGTCCCCGCGCCGGGCTGCCGGGCGCTCGCAGCGGCGCTTCTTCCAGAATGGCGTGGGCGTTGGTGCCGCCGACGCCGAAGCTGCTGACCCCGGCCAGCCTCGGCTTCGCAGCACGCGGCCAGGGCGTGAGGGTGTCGTTGACGACGAAGGGGGTTTGCTCCAGCGCGAGCTTGGGATTGGGCGCGGTGAAATGCAGCGTGGGCGGAATGCGCTCGTGCTGCAGCGCAAGCGCCGTCTTGATGACCCCGGCGGCTCCGGCGGCGATCACGGTGTGGCCGATATGGCTCTTGGCCGAGCCGATGCGGCAGAACTGTTTGCGTGCGGTGGACTGGCCGAATGCGCGGGCGAGCGCTTCGACCTCCACCGGATCGCCCAGCGGGGTGGCGGTGCCGTGCGCCTCGACGTAGCTGATGTCTTCGGCGTTCACGCCTGCTGCCGCCAGCGCCGCGGCGACCACGGCGGACTGTCCATCCACGCTGGGTGCGGTGAAGCTGGCCTTGCCGCCGCCGTCGTTGTTGATGGCGACGCTGCGGATCAGGGCGTGGATAGTGTCGCCATCGGCCAGCGCCGCGCTCAGGGGTTTGAGCAGCACCACGGCGGCGCCGTCGGAAAACACCGTGCCCTGCGCCTGCGCGTCGAAGGTGCGGGTGTGGCCGTCGGGCGAGAGCATCGCGCCTTCCTGGTAGAGGTAGCCGCTGTCGGGCGGGCAGGTGATGGACGCGCCGCCGGCCAGCGCCATGCCGCACTGGCCGCTGCGCAGGCTGTCCACGGCCTGGCCGATGGCCACCAGCGAGGTCGAGCAGGCGGTGTGCACGCTCACCGCCGGGCCGGTGAGGTCGAGGCGGTTGGCGGTGCGGGTGGCGATATAGTCCTTCTCGTTGGCCAGCATGACCTGGAACTCGCCCAGGCGCTGCACCTTGTCGGGATGGGCGCTGACGTGGCGCTGAAAATAGGTGGCGTTGTTCATGCCGGCAAACACGCCCACAGGGGTGGCGGTCTGGCCCGGCACATGCCCCGCGCGCTCCATGCACTGCCAGCACAGTTCCAGGAACACGCGCTGCTGCGGGTCCATCAGCTCGGCTTCGAGCGGGCTGATGCCGAAGAAGGCGGCGTCGAAATCGGCCACGCCCTGCAGCACGCCGCGTGCGGCGACATAGGCCGGATCGGCGCGCAAGGCGGCGGGGATGGCCGGGTCGAGCTCGTCGGGACGAAAGAAGCGGATGCCTTCGCGGCCTTCTTCGAGCAGGTTCCAGAAGGCTTCCACCGAGGGGGCGCCGGGAAAGCGCCCGGCCATGCCGATGATCGCAATGGGCTCGTCGCGCAGGGTGTCGCCATGAGGCTCACCGCGGTGGGCGGCGGTGAGGCGGTGGGCCGCGATGCCGACCTGACCGCCGATGTGCGCGGCGATGCCGCGCGGCGTCGGGTCGCCGAAGAACGCGGCGACGCCAAGCTCGCCGTGCCCGCGCTGGCGCAGCGCGGCCAGGGCACGCAGGACCAGCAGGGAATTGCCGCCGAGGGTGAAGAAGTGGTCCGACGGGCCGACGTGATCCAGGCCGAGCACTTCGGCGAACACGGCGGCGATTTCCTGCGCGAGCCCGCCGGGTTGCGACGAGGCCGCGGGTTCGCTCTTGGTGGCGCGCGTGGGCGCGGGCAGGGCCTTGCGGTCGAGCTTGCCGTTGAGGGTGACCGGCAGGCGTTCGAGCGCGATCAGGTGCGCGGGGATCATGTATTCGGGCAGGCGGGCGGCGAGCGCACGGCGCACCGCTTCGAGATCGAGCGCCACGCCGCTGTGCGCGACGACATGGCCGACGAGCTGCGGGCCGAGCGCGGCGTCGGTATGCAGGGTCACGGCGCAGGCCTGCACACCGGGCTGCGCGCCCAGCGCGGCTTCGATTTCGCCGAGTTCGATGCGGTAGCCGCGAATCTTGATCTGGCCGTCGGCACGGCCGATGAACTCCAGCACGCCATCGTCGCGCCAGCGCACCAGATCGCCGCTGCGATAGAGCCTGCCCTGGGCATCGAGCGGGTCGGGCACGAAGCGTTCGGCGCTCAACTCGGGTCGGTTGAGATAGCCCTGCGCGACGCCTCGCCCGCCCACGCACAGCTCGCCCACCATGCCCCGCGGCAACAGCGCGCCCGTGGCCGAGCGGATGAGCACATGCGTGTCCTGGATGGGGTGGCCGATGGGGATGGCCAGGGTGTCGGCCGGCAGCGCATGCGCAATGCGATAGGTGGCCGTGAAGGTGGTGCACTCAGTGGGGCCGTAACCGTTGATCAGGGTGGTCTGCGGCAGCGCTTGCAGCGCGCGGCGAACATGAGAGACTGACAAGGCTTCGCCGCCGGTGAGCAGGTGGCTCAGGCCCTTGAACCCGTGCGGATCATCATCGACGATGGCGTTGAACAGCGCCGCGGTCAGCCAGGCGCTGCGCACGCCGTGGCGCGCGATGCTGCGGGCGATGCCGGGGCCGGTGGGAATGGACTCGTCGTGCAGCACGCAGCAACCGCCGTTGAGCAAGGGTCCCCAGATTTCGAGCGTGGAGGCATCGAAACCCAGCGGCGCGGCGTGCAGCATGACGGTCGCGGCGTCGAGCGGCATGAAGGTGGCATCGACCACCAGACGCAGGATGGCGCGGTGCGGTATGGCGATGCCCTTGGGCGCTCCGGTGGAGCCGGAGGTGTACATCACATAGGCGATCGCTTCGGGCGCGCTCGGCACGTCGCCGCTGAGTCGCGGCGTGCCGGCGTTGTCGAGCAGGTCTTGGGGGTCGAGGGTCTGCAGTCTGTCGGGAAACAGCCCGGCGGTGTCGGGCTGGGCGAGGGCGAGCCGCGCGCCCGCGTCTTCAACCATATGGGCCACGCGCTCCGGCGGGAACTTGGGGTCGATGGGCAGATAGCTCGCCCCGGCCATCAGCATGCCGAGCATCGAGGCGATGGAGGCGGGGCCGCGATCGCGGCAGAGCGCGACGACATCGCCCGGCGCGACGCCTTGCGTTCGCAGCGCAGCCGCCACCGCGCGGGCCTTGGCGTCGAGTTGCGCGTAGGTCCATTGGCCCCCGTTCCAGCGCAGCGCAGGGGCATCGGGATACTGGGTTCGCATCTCGCCGAAGCGGGCCTGCACGCTGGGTGCAGCGGGGGCATTGCGGCAGTCGGGATTGAGCGCCAGGAGTTCGGCTTGCTGCTCGGCGTCGAGCAGCCCGAACCGCTCGACGCGCTGCGTCGGATCGGCCTGCAGCGCCCGCGCCACGACGCCGAAGGTATGCAGCAGCGACCGCACGAATGCTTCGGGATAGAGCCCTGTGGAGACCCGTTGCAGGGTGTGCCGTTGCGGCTCGTTCATCAGAACGAGGGCCGAGGGGTATCGGGTGAGCGCTTCGCCTTGCCTAGCCGGATCGGCGAGCCAGACCAGATCGACCGCTTCCGGAGCGGGCGGGGCGGATGACTCGGAGAGTTCACCGCCCGCACGCTCCATGACGTGCAGACCTGTCTCATCGGGCCAGGCGGCCAGGAGGAACGGTGCGGCTTGCCGCGACAGCACCAACAAGCCAGCGCCGGTACCGCACAGCCGTTGCAGCGCGATGGCTGCTGCGGCCATCGCCATTTCAGAGGGCAGGCCCGCCAGGGATGGCAGATCGGCACGAAAGGGGGTGCGTTGCGCGGGCGGGACGAGCGTCGTCAAATCGCCCAGCCGGGAAGGGGTGACGCCGCTGTTTGCATGGCTGTGCATGAGGTCCACCAAGGTCGAGCATCTGTGCGAACCCTCGTTCGACAGACTTTTTCATGGGCTTTCATTGCACGGCATCAAAATCTGTTTGACTAGCACCCAAGCGGGGGAGGACGTTTAATCTATCGCTCGATATGTGAACTTTTCCTCGGATGGACAAAAAGTCCCCCCTGGGTTCGTGGCGGCAAGGGTTGCGGCATGCGTTCCTGAGAAAACGCCGGGCCGTCGCTGGGGGTGCTCAGTAGGCGTAATAACCGTAGGGCGAACCGGCCTTCGGGCCGCGGCTCTGGTTGAGCAGGGTGAACACCATGGGATGATCCTGCAGCACGTTGAGCGATTGCTGCACCGTGCCCTGGTGGGTGCGCCCGGCCTGGACGACGAAAAGAATCTGCCCGGCGTGCAGCGACAGCGCGCGGGCTTCGGCGGAAGGCAGCAGCGGCGGGGCATCGAGGATGATGACCCGGTCGCGGTAGCGGTGCGCCATTTCTTCGAGCAGCAGATCCATGGTGGCGCTGGCGAACAGCTCGGTGGCTTGCGCACTGGGCGTGCCCACGGGCAGCACGGCAAGCTTGGGCACGTTGGTGGCAAGGATGAGGTCCGACAGATCGAGCTCGGGGTTGAGCAGCTTGTCGATCAGACCCTGCGCCGGCGCGATGCCCAGGCGTTCGAGCAGGCTGCTGCGCGAGGGGTCGGCATCGACCAGCAGCACGGTGTGGTTCAGCTCGGCGGCAATGCTCATGGCGAGGTTGGCCGCGACGAAGGTCTTGCCCTCGCCCGGCAGCGAGCTGGTGACCATGATGAGGTTGGGGCGGTCGATCTTGGACGAGGCGGCCCCGGTGATGTTGCCCAGCAGCGGGCGCTTGATGACGCGGAACTCATCGACCAGCAGCGAGCGGGTGGCGTGCGGCACGATGTAGCCCAGGGCCGCCAGCTTGTTCAGGTCGATCTCGACCTGCTTGGAACGCGTGCCCATGTCCTGGGGCTTCGCAGCGCGCCGCGTCGTCTCGGGCGGCATGGCCGGGGCGGTTTGCGGCTGCGCGCTCGCCGCCCCCGGCGGTGCGCTCAGGAAGGGCGAGGGTGCGGCCGGGGCGGCTTCTGCGGCAGATTCAGGCTTCCAGAGGACATCCATCCCGGCGGTGCGGAGTTCCTCGAGGCGTTTGACGGCTTGTTCTATGGTGCTCATGGTGTTTTCCTCAAACGCCGGGTTATCGCGTGAAATGGGACCCTATGGCCCAGAGCAGGCCGATCAGCACGAGCCCGGCGATGCCCAGCGCGAGATTCACATTGCCGCGCCTCTCGTGACTGAGGATTTCCGGGGAATTCAGCAGCGAGATGCTGCCGAGCACGGGACGGTCGATGGTTTCGCGCAGATGGCGCGGGCTGTGATAGGTGGGCATGATTTGCGACACGAGGAAACTCGCGCCTATCCCGCAGGCCAGGGCGAAAAACACCAGCATGGCAATGAGCATGGGCTTGCTCGGGAACAGCGGATGGTGTCCCACGCGCGGGGGGTCGACCACGCGGAACACGGCAAGCTGCGAGGAGGCATCGACGCTCTGCGTCAGCCCGGCGGACTGGCGGCGCGCAACCAGATCGTCATAGCTGCTGCGAATGACGTTGTACCCGCGCATGAGTTCGGCGTATTGCTGGTCGAGCTCGGGCATTTTGTTGGCCTGGCTGCGCAGTTCGGCCAGGCGCGCCTGGGCCTCGCCCACCTGGGCCTGAATCGAGGCCACGTTGGCATCGGCCTGCGCGACCTGCACCCGCAATTGCTGATAGGCGGGGTTGGCGGCACTGATGGTGGTGGCGCCGATGGGGGCTTGTTCAGCGGCTTGCGCGGGATGTTCGGCCGCGGCCTTCAGGCGCGATTTTCTTTGCGCCTCCAGCCGGGCCAGGGTCTGGCGCGCTGTGATGACATCGGGGTAGTCGTTGGTGTAGCGCTGCAGCAGGTCGTCGAGCCGGGCGCGCTGCTCCTGGATGCGCCGATCCACATCGAGCACGGCAGCAGGAACGCCCGGCGCCGCGGGGCCGGCGGCTGCCGCCATGTAAGGCGAAGTCACGCTGATGGTGGGAGATTCGGCGCGCATCTGACCGCTGATGGCATTGCGCGCGGCGATGGCGGCGCTGAGCTGGCCCTGAAGCTGCGCGACCTGGTCGGAAGCCTGGTTGACGCGGGTGTAATAGTCGGTATTGGCCGCGCCGGAGTAGCCGGGATGCTGGGTCTTGAAGTCCTTGAGCTTTTGTTCAGCGGCACTGAGCTTGCGGCCATAGTCGGCCACCTGCGCATCGAGAAAATTCAGCGCCTGCTGGGTGTCCTGCTGCTTGCCGCCGATGCCCGAGGTGAGAAACATGTGCACCAGATCCTTGACCACCCCCAGCGCGACTTGCGGATCGCTGTTGACGTAGCTGACGCTGTAGAGGTTTTCCCGCGCGTTGATGCCCAGCCTGATGCTCTTGAGCAATTGATCGACGGTGCGGCTGACGGCTTCGGGCTTGCCGTCGTCGATCGCCAGGCCCTTTTCTCGCACCAGCCGTTCCAGATTGGGGCGCGCCAGCAGGGTGCGGGCCACCATGGCGACCTGCTCGTCGATGTCGGGCTGCACGGTCAGTCCCTGCATCAGCGGTTTGAGCAGGGTCTGCGTGTCCACATAGACGCGCGCCGAGGCCATGTAGCGTTCATGGAACATGGCCACGCCGACGCCACCGAGCGCCATCACGATCCAGGCGGTGAGCAGTCCGACCCAGCGCCTTTCCCACATGCCGGGCAGGAGATTGAACAAGGGACGCAGCAAGTCGTTCATGGTGTCGCTTTTCAAAGTGGTGTATGGCAAAAAACGCGCGTGTCCCGGTGGATCATGTCTGGGCCTCCAGGGTTTCGAGCACCCGGTTTTCCCATTGGGTCATCAGCCAGGTTTCCAGCGCCTGCGCGATGCGCTCGCAGGCCCGGCCATCGCCGTCGAACGGATTGGAAAACGCCTTTTTGTCGCCTTCGAGGATGTCGCCCATCGCTTGAAAAATGCGGCGGAAATCGCGCCCGACGATCTGGTTGCTGCCCTGGGTGAGGGTTTGGGTGCGGGCGCAATGGTCGCGCAGGGTCAGGCAGGGGACGGCGAGATACGAGCTGGCATCCTGCAGATTGGCACGGTCGGTCAACAGGCAGGTGGCCGGTTTGAGCAGACCCAGCGTCTGCGCGAAGCTCAGTTCGGGCACGCAGGCCACGCGCGAACCTCGCAAGGCCTGGCTCAAGCCGTATTGCAGCAGGCGGCTGTGCACGGCTGCCGGCATCGGCCAGATGACGGGAAGGATGCGGCTCAGGCGCTTGGCGTTGGTCAGCATGTCGAGCATGTTGTCGCGCGAGGCGGCCCACTGGGCGTCTTCGAGCAGCAGCAGCGCATAGCCCTGGGGGTTGGAGAGAGAGGTCTTGGGCACCCCGATTTCCGCAGCGAACTGCTCGGGGGCGGGCGAATCGGCCAGGCTCTGCGCGACGGCATCGATGCGCAGATTGCCGACGACGCGGATGGACTCGGGAGGAATGCCCTCCTGCGTGAGCAGGTCGGCGCAGCGCGTTGCCAGGGTCAGATGCAGATCGGTCAACTGATCGATCACGATGCGGTCGATTTCCTGCGCATCGGCGCGCTGTGAGTGCCGCAGACCGGATTCGATGTGGGCGAGCGAGATGCCCTGGCGCCGGGCCATCAGGCCGGCGGCCAGGGCGGCGTCGCTGGCTGAAAAAGTGAGCACCGCAGCCGGGCGGTAGGTGGAGAAAATTTGATCGAGCCAGTTCACCCAGACCGCAAGACTTGGCGCCTCATCCTGCGTGTCGGGCAGCAGGGCGAGATCGATTTCGGCCAGCGCCGGGTCGCGGGCAATGGCCGACGAGGACAGTTGTTCCAGGCCGACCAGCAGGGGCTGGGGCAGGCCGGGGTAGGCCTTCAATTCCTGCATCAGCGGGCGCAGGGCGATGCGATCTTCCTGGGTTTGCGCGATACACAGCAGGGGGCCGGGTTCGCCGGGTCTTGGCGGCGCCGGGGCGCGGGCGAGGGCCTCGGCGACATCGCGCAAAATGGGCAGTTCCGATGCCGTTTCCGTCCGGGCATGCGGCGCAGGCGCTGCGGGCGCGGTGCGCTGCACCGGGGCGGTGATGGTGGGCGGCTGCGGCGCTGTCGGCTCGACGGGACGCAGCAGACCGCCGATTTCCTCGCGGATTTCCCGGGCCACGGTGGCGACACGGCTCGCGTCGATCAGGTCGGTGTTGTCGAGGAAGGCCGACAGCAGCAGGCGGTTGCACAGCATGTTGATGCGCCGCGGCAGCCCGCCCGTCCAGTCGTGCACCGAGGCGAAGGCGGCCTCATTGAATTGCGGACGGCCCGTCCAGCCCACCCGCTTGAGGCGGTGGATGATGTAGGCGCGGGTTTCGTCGGCGTCCATCGGGCCGATATGGCAACTGGCGATGATGCGCTGACGCAGTTGCTCCAGATTGGGTGCGCGCAGCACTTCGCGCAGCTCGGGTTGCCCGACGAGGTAACTCTGCAGCAGGGCGCGGTTGCCATACTGGAAGTTCGACAGCATGCGCAACTCTTCAATCGCTGCCGCATTCAGGTTCTGCGCTTCGTCGATGACCAGCAGCGCACGACGGTTCTGCAGCATCAGGGTGGTGAAGTGCGCTTCCAGCGCAGCCAGCAACTCGGCCTTGGATGCATTTTTCGAGGGCACGCCAAAGGCGTTGGCCACCGCGCGCAGCAGATCGTCGGCTTCGAGCTGGGTGCTGACGATCTGCGCCGCGGCGACTCTGGCCGGATCGAGCTCGGCCAGGAGCGCGCGCACCAGGGTGGTTTTGCCCGCGCCGATCTCTCCCGTGACGATGATGAACCCTTCGCCCTGCATGGCGCCGAAGCGCAGGTACTGGTGCGCGTAGTTGTGCCCCTTGCTTTCGTACAGAAAGCTGGGATCGGGGTTGAGCTGGAAAGGCGGGGCGCTCAGACCAAAGTGTGCGGCGTACATGGCCCGTTTCAGAATCGATGCGTGAGCCCGGCGTAGATCGCGGACTCGTTGGCGCTGAGGATGCCGGTATGGGCGGTGTCGAGCAACTGCCTGCGTGCACCGACGACCAGAATGGTCTGCGGGGTCAGGCGGCGGCTGAGCTGCACGATGAAGGTGGTCTGGCGGCTGCTGAAGCCCTCGTTGCGGCCGAACCCGGTGCTCAGTGCGCGCAGCAGCCCGACATTCAGGCTCATCACCGGGGTGAGGCGTCTCCCGTAGCTCACGCCGATGCCGTTCTGCATGTAATCGGCCGAGGCGGCCAGCAGATTGCTGAGCGGCGGCGAGCCCGGCAGAATCAGATCCTGCGTCTTGGTGTGAAACGCGGAGACGGTATAGCTGTTGCGCTGTGCCAGCAGCACCCCGGTAAGCGTCAGCGTGTCTTGCAGCGTGGCCGACTGCGTGTAGAAGTTGATGGCGTTGGGCAGGGTGGCGGGCAGACCCGTGACGGCCAGCAGGTTCTGCACCGCCTGCGCCCGTGCGGCCGGGTCGGGGTATTGCGAGGCCAGCATGCCACCGAGCAGGGTGGACAAACTCACCCCGGACGGAAGGGTCTGCAGCGAGGCCAGGTAGGACGAAGGCGCGCGGTTCCAGTTCAGGCGCAGGCTGATGCGCTGGATCTGCTGCGAGGCGTCGATGTTCCAGCCCGTGCCGAAAAACCGCCGCTCCACCACGCCGTGAAAACGGGTGAAGACATTGGGCCGCCAGTCGAGCTGCACGCCATAAATGCTGTGCCCCAGGCTGGCATAGCCCGTGGAGTAATGCTCGTAGCCGCCGATCAGTCCGCCCTCGAAATGCGGGGTGAAGGCGTAGAGAACCCGGGCACGAGCGATTTCGTCACGCACGGCGAGCGATCCGCTGTTGGTGTAAACCGTTTCCTCCTGCCGGGCATCGAGGCCCCAGCCCAGGGGGGTGGGACGCCGATCCAGGCGGATGGTCTGCCGCCCATAGCGGCCATTGCTCAGGGCCGCGCCGGTCTGATTGCCGCTGATGCGGGTCCAGGTGTTTTCGCTGCGCGCCCGCAGCCGCAGATCGTCGCCGAAACGATGGTCGATGTAAGGGCTGAGGGTGTATTGCGTGGTGGTGTACGTCGCCGTGCCGGTGGACTGGGACGGAATGGTGAGCAAGGCGTTCTGCTGCGAGTTGATGCCCGCATCGAAATACAGCCATTGATCCACCAGCCGGGCACTCAGGCCCAGGGTGCCCGAGGGCAGCACCGTGTTGCTGTAGGAACTGCGGGCGTAGTACTGGGCGTTGAGCTCAAAGTTGCCGAAGGTGCGCAAATCCGGCCCCTGCGTTTGAAATGCAATGCCCGGGGTGATGCTGAGAATGGTGTCCGAGCGGGCAGGATTCGCCGTGCCGAAGTAGGCATTGCTGGTCTGCACGACCGACATGCCCACGGACGGCTGGATGAAGTTGCCGCGGGCGGGAGCCGGCGCGCTGGCCGTTCCCAGAGGCGCCAGCAGGCCGCCCTGCGCCTGACCGCCTTCGAGTTGCTGGGGCAACTCCCCGCCACCGGGGACTGCAAGGTTGAGTCCGGGAATGGCTTGCGCACAGGCCGATCCCGCCTGCAGCAGACAAAAAGCCAGCGGGGTCAGCGCGAACAAGACCTTGCGGCCAGGAGTCTGCATGGCGGGATGCGGTTGAGGGGTATGAAAGGACAGGGCCAGGTCAGAACATGCTCTGCGGAATGATGATGACGTCTCCCGGTTCGACCGGTACATTGGCCGACATCTGGCCGCGCTTGAGCAGGTCGCCGAGCTTGATGCTGTAGGTCTTGCCGTGGCGCTGCAGCACGGCGGCGTTGCCGTCGGCGAATTCGGTCAGGCCACCGGCGGCGATCATCACGTCGAGCAGAGTCATGTTTTCCCGGTAGGGAATGGCGATCGGGCGCACGGCCTGGCCGACGATGCGGATCTGCTGGCTGTACGGCCCCTGGAACCCGGTCACGACCACGGACACCACCGGATCGCGGACATACTTGGACAACTTGGTTTCGATCTCCTTGGCGATTTCGCCCGGGGTTTTGCCGGCAGCCTGGACATCAGGCGCCAGCGGGGTGGAGATTCTGCCGTCCGGGCGGACCTGGATCGACATCGACAGATCGGGATTGCGCCAGACGTTGACGTTGAGCGTATCGCCCGCGCCGACCTGGTAGTGGTAGGCGCCCTGAGTGATCTTTTGCGGTGCGGGCGGATAGTTGTTCGCGGCACAGGCGCCCAGCAGGAGGGCCGCCATGGAGGTGGCGGCCAAGCGCCAAAGACTGAAACGAGAGTTGCGGATCAACATGCTCGACCTCTGAAGTCAGGGGAAAGAATGAAAGCGCTGCGAATTGTCGACAGGCAGTGCAGGAGGTTCAAGCCCCCATTTGATCGGCTTTGTGTCGAGCTTGCGTGTGAAATTTCTCACATCTGCCTCGGTGATCACCACCACCCCCCGCAAATGAGCGCGTGGGACGCAGGGCCGCAAGAGTCGTTCACCCGCATGAACACGGGGGATGAAACGACAACGCCCGGGGGATGCCCGGGCGTTGTCGTGAAAGCCGCGCAGGGTTTGTTTTATTGCGGCAGGCCGACGGTGGGATTGCCGAGGTTGGTCCACTCGATCATCGAGCCGGTGTAGAGCTTGGAGTTCTTGTTGCCCAGGATTTCGTGGGAGACGAACCACGCGCCCGAGGCCAGGTGACCGGTGTTGCAGTAGGTGATGGTCGGCGCATCGGGCTGGATGTTGAACTCGGCGTAGATTTTCTTGTAATCGTCTGCGCTCATGAATTCATGCGCGGCGCCAACGGGCTTGACGATCGCATCCGTCGGGAAGGAGCGGGCGCCAGGCAGGTGGCCTGCCGTCTTGTTGACCGGCTTTTTGACAATGCCGAGGAATTGCGCCGTCGGGCGGGCATCGATGAACTGGTCCTTGCCGCCTTGCAGTCCTTCCTTGACCTGCTGCATCGAGGCCAGGATGGCCTTGTCCTCGGGGCCTGCAGTCCAGTTGCCTTTGGCGGGGGTCACCTTGGCGGTCGACACGGGATAACCCGCCTGAATCCAGGCGTTGACCCCGCCGTTGAGTATGGCCAGCTTGTCGCGCGGCTCGCCGAAATAGCGCAACTGGAAGTACAGCCGGGTGGCCATGTCCATTGAGTCGACGCTTTCGCCGGTGGGCACGATCACGATGGGCTTGTCGGTCTTGTTCAGGCCGGCATCGTCCATGACCTTGGTGAAATACTCGGCGGTTGGAAGCTGTGCCTTGATTTTCACGCCGTCGATCGTGCGCTCTTGCCGAATCTTGCCAAAGTCCACAGGGATGGCGCCTGCGATGTGTCCGCCGGTCTTCACCAGGGTCTTGGCCTTGGTCTTTTTATCGACCTCGAATTTCGGCGCTTCGGTGAAGGTCTTGGGATCATCGCGGATGTCGATGAGGGTGACCGCATCCTTGTTGGCGTTCAGCCATTGCGGCGTGACCAGCGGGCCGGGCAGGGTGGTTGCGCCCGCCGTTTTCGCTGCGGCCAGGGCGATGATGCTCAGGCCGATCAGATGTTTCAGTTTCATGGTGGCTCCTCGTTTGGTTGGTAGAACTGCACTGACAGGGCGTGTACCCGCCCGGCTCGATTCAGGGCGCTTGCGCGCCCAACTTTCAAGGCGCTTGCACGCCCAACTCCTCCAACGCAAGAATCTGCGTCGAAAAATCAATCCGGCACTGGCTCAGGATGTGCGTGCGCCGGTCTTCCAGCAGATGGGCACGCCCGCGCTGTTCCAGCGCCTTGATCCGCGCGTCGCGCAGATGCACGACATGGTCGATCTGCGGACGAAAAAAAGCCAACACGGCATCGAGCCATTGGCCGACCTTGTGCGGCCTGGCGTGCTTGAGCTCGGTCTGTCGGGCCAGGGCGCACACGCGATCGGCATCCTCCCAGCATTCCGCGGTTACCCATTGGTTGGTGGTGAACACGCGCAGGGGCATGCCGCGATCATCGACCGACAGCCCCGCAATGTGGGTATAGCGTTGGTCGGAGGGGCAGGCGGCGCGGTCGTTGGCCGCGAACACATGAAAATGCCCATGTTCTCCGGCCATGCGCTGCGTGGCGGCGTGCGCGTGGTAATAGAACAGCGCCCCGTCGCGGCTCTTGGCATCGCGCTTGGGGTAGTGCTCCCATTCGACGTAAGCGGATGGCCCGATGATTTCCGATATCACCGTCTTGCCTTTTTTCAGCAGAGACTGCGTGGCGTCGAGCGCCCGCAGCCCGGCGGCATACAGATCGCTTCGCTCTTGTACCGTCAGTTCACGCAGAAGGTCGACGACAAAACGCCGACCTCCAGGGGCATGACCGGACAACAGCGAAGTGGACTGATTCATGAGCAAACATGACGCGGCAAGCAGATCACGAGTCGATCACCGCGAACCGCGCCATGGGGGGGAGTCAATTTATTTGGAAGGCGCGCACGGGTTGCTGCTCTTCTTGTTCATCTTCTTGTCCATTTTTTTCGACGGCGCGCAGGGGTTGCTCGGCGCGCAGGGGTTGCCTGCAGCCTGGGCAATGCCGGTGGCCGACAGGCTCGACAGCGCTTGCGGCATGGGGGCCACGACAGCGGCGGCAAGGGCCAGTGCGGGGAGGGCTTGAGACAGTTTGATGATGCGGGTTTTAGCCATATGAAACTCCTGAAGGAAGGGTTGGGAAAGACAGGGCAGCGTGTCCGCGACCCTGCCCGCAGACAACGTGCGGGCAGGGCTGTGCGCTGACGGCGCAATCGATTCAACTATTCTGTGCTGCCAGGGAGCTCGATGAAGCTCCACTCTTGCTGCTGCGCGACTGCATATTCGTGCGAGTGAGGTAGCCGACGATCAACAGTACCGCGAACAGCAGACCCCAGACGGCCCAGGCGGGCAGATGCAGCAGTTGCGGCAGGGTAAGGCCATCCGGCCCGACCTGCTTCCATGCCCAGCCTTCGATCGAGCTGAACACCGAGTTGAAGCCCAGGGTGCCGATGGCGATGCCCAGCAGGAAAATCAAACCATCGAGCTTGCCCGAAAACATCGCAACCAGCGAAGTGCCCGGGCAGTATCCGCCCACCGCCATGCCCACGCCGATGAGCACGCCGCCGAGCGAACTGCCCCAGATGAACACCGAGGGCACGAACATATCGTTGACCTGGAGAATGCCCAGACCTTGTAGCAGATAGAGACCGCCAGACGACACCAGAATGGCGGTGAACATGACCTTGAAGACGGACCAGTCCTTGAAGCGCAGTTGGGCGGTGAGTTTGCAGCCGCTGCCAAAACCCGCGTTTTCAAGCACATAGCCGAAAATCAGGCCGAGGATGATGCCCGATATCGGGCCGGTGTACCCAAGAGGGAAGCTCATTTCCAGAGTCCTTTCGTCAGTTGCCCGAACACGGTGCCCGCGATGAAAAAGCCGATGAGGAACAGAAATCCGGCAGCCGCCAGAGTGGCCGATCCGGACAGGCCCATGCCGCTGGTGCAACCCAGCGCCAGGCGCGCACCGAAACCGGCGGCAATGCCGCCGATCACGGCAAGCACCAGCCGCAGGGTGCGACCGGCCTGGGTGGGGCCGTCGATCTGGAACTTGAAGCGACCGGCGAGCACGCTGCCAATCAGCGCGCCGATGGCCAGGCCGACGACTTCCCAGACGACCCAGCGATTGAGCCCGACTTCGAACAGGTTGTGGAAGTAGGTGTGGGCGGCGACGGTATCGGGGGCGACCCTGCCGGCTACGGCAGCGGTGGCCAGCGTGGTCGCCCCGGTGACGCCATAGCCGTTGCCGGTGACGAGAAAGGTGGCCAGCAGGCCAAGGCCCAGCAGAACCCCGGCAACGTAAGGGTTCCAGAGCGGGCGAGGTGTGTTGCGCATGAGTGGGCTTCCTCCAGGTGGTCGTGCGGTGACATCTATGTGTTCAGCCGCCGTTGATCGATGGATCAACTTGTCTCGGATCCAAGTATAGGAAAGGATTTCACAATGCTTCCGGGAGTATTAGGGTTTATCCAGACTAGGACTAACACGGATGCGGTTTTTTCAAATTTGCGTTTAATCAAACCATTTCGACGGGCTTGACGGGAATTCACGGGGCGCGATCAACGGTATGGATATGCTTGAAGGTGCGTATGCTTCGACAACGCCGTTGCCATCCCCGAGCCTGTAGGGGTCTTCGCCGGATTGACGGGCAATGTTGACAAGCTACGCCACAATGGCTGCTCTGGCTGCTCGGGGGATCGAGTCCGGCCAGAGTTGTCGAAGGGTCGCCCGAGCGCATTCGGGCATTGACATGCACACCAGGAGACCAGGGTATGGCACATATCGTTGTTATGGGAGCGGGCATAGGCGGCATGCCGGCCGCTTATGAGTTGCGCGAAGCGCTCGGCAAGGCGCACAAGGTCACGGTGATCAATACCGTCGACTACTTTCAGTTCGTGCCATCCAACCCCTGGGTGGCCGTGGGTTGGCGTAGCCGCGACGAGGTGATCTTCGGCATCAAGCCCTACCTGGAACGCAAGGGCATCGATTTCATTGCGAAAGCCGTGACCAGGATCGAGCCCGAGAGCAATACCCTGACCCTGCAGGACGGCGCCAAGGTCAGTTACGACTATCTCGTCATTACCACCGGGCCCAAACTCTCGTTCGACGAAGTGCCGGGCGCGGGTCCGCACGGCGGTTTCACCCAGTCGATTTGCACCATCGACCACGCCGAGAAGTGCTATGCCGACTATGAAAAGCTGGTCGCCAATCCCGGTCCGGTGATCATCGGCGCCATGCCGGGCGCGAGCTGCTTCGGCCCCGCTTACGAATACACCATGGTGCTCGACACCGCGCTGCGCAAGAAGAAGATCCGCAACCAGGTGCCCATCACCTATGTGACGTCGGAGCCCTACATCGGCCATCTGGGGCTCGACGGCGTGGGCGACTCCAAGAGCATCATGGAGAGCGCCTTCCGCAGTCACGACGTGCGCTGGATCACCAACGCCAAGACCACCAAGGTGGAAGACGGCAAGATGTTCGTCGACGAACTCGACATGCAGGGCAACCTCGTCAAGCAGCACGAACTGCCCTTCAAGCACTCCATGATGCTGCCGGCGTTCAAGGGCGTGGATGCGGTGGCTGCGGTGGAGGGCCTGTGCAATCCGCGCGGCTTTGTCATCGTCGACCAGAACCAGCGCAGCCCGAAGTACAAGAACATCTATTCCGCAGGGGTCTGTATCGCCATTCCGCCCGTCGGTCCGACTCCCGTGGCCTGCGGCGTGCCCAAGACGGGGTACATGATCGAGTCGATGGTCACGGCCATCGTGCACAACATCGAGGAGGAGCTTGCCGGCAAGCAGCCCACGCACCGCGGCACCTGGCAGGCCATCTGTCTGGCCGACTTCGGCAATACCGGGGCGGCTTTCGTCGCCATTCCGCAGATTCCGCCGCGCAACGTCAACTGGTTCGGCGAGGGCAAGTGGGTGCATCTGGCGAAGATCGCATTCGAGAAATATTTCATCCGCAAGATGAAAAAGGGCAATTCCGAGCCGATCTATGAAAAATACATGATGAAGCTCATCGGCATGGAGCGTCTGCTGCATCCCGAGCGCAAGGACTGATCCATCCGGTCTCATTCGAGCCCGCTGGCCGCCCGGTCTGCGGGCTTTTTGTTTGGGTCAAGACGATCACGCATCTGCAAATGGAAGTTGGAGCGGTTAGGCTGCATGGCCTGTTCGCCATGCCGCGAATGCCTGAACCCCAACGAAAAGAAAATGACCATGTGGCTGTCGATTGCAATTTTTCTGTTGGCCGGAGCCTCTGCGGGGTTTCTGGGCGGGCTGCTGGGCATCGGGGGCGGTTTGCTGCTGGTCGCCGCCCTCAGTTTTGCCTTGCCCGCGCTGGGCATTCCGTCCGATGAAGTCATTCACGTGGCGGTGGCAACGTCGATGGCCAGCATCGTGCTCACCTTTGTTTCCTCCGCCACGGCGCATATCCGGCGTGGCGGCGTGCTGTGGCCGAGCTGGCGCTGGCTGGCGCCGGGCATGGTGATCGGCGGTTTTGTCGGGGCGCATCTGGCGCAAATGCTCAGCGGCCAGACTCTGCGCTATGTCATTGCCGGATTCTGCATGCTCATGGCGGTGCAGATGGCGACGGGAAAAAGCAAAAAGACGGCTCAAGGTCAGGAGCACAGTCCCCGTTCGCCCTGGTTGCTGCCGGCGGGTGCGGGTATCGGCGCGGTTTCTTCCATCGTGGGGATCGGAGGGGGATCGATGACTGTGCCCTTGTTGGTGTCGCTGGGCGTTCAGCCGGTGAAGGCGGTGGCGACGAGTACGGTTTGCGGCCTGGCCATCGCAATATCCAGTGCGCTGAGCTATATGCTCTCGGTTCATGCGCCCAGCCATCCCCTTCCGCCCGGGGCGTTCGGCTATGTTTTTCTGCCTGCTGCGGCAGCGACTGCCGTCGCCTCCATGGCGCTGGCGCCGTATGGGGTGCGTGTGGCGCACCGCATTTCCGGCGACGCGCTCAAGCGGGTATTTGCGGTTTTTCTGGTGTTCGTGGGGGTGCTGATTGCGCTGGGGGGATAAGGAGGACCTCGCGGATCGCTAAACTTGGTCCGTTGCAAAAATTCCCGGATTGCAGAGGGTAGGATTTGGAAAATTTCACTTTTTGAAAGGGCCGACGCATGTTTGCATCTCGTATTTCCCGTCAATTTCTGGTCGCTGCATTGGGTGTGAGTCTGATGGCAGCCGCTCCTGCCGCGCGTGCCGAACTGATCGGTACGCAGCAGCTCACCCAGCCGCAGTCTGGGCAGGGCGCGGCAACGCTGGCCAAAGACCGGGCGACGTTGGACCATTTCATGGCGCGGGCCGATGTGCAGGCCAAGCTCGAGCAAATGGGGCTGAGCCAGGAGGTGACGCAGCAACGTCTTGCCGCGCTGAGCAATGCCGAAGTGGCGCAACTGGCGGCGCGGATCGACAACATGCCGGCAGCCGGTTCGCTGAGTTTTCAGGAAATGGTGATCATTCTGCTGGTGGCGATTCTGGTGGTTCTGGCGCTTTGAGTCCCTGCGCATGACGGTTCATCGCCTGCGCACGGCACCTCGCCTCGCTCTGGCACTCAGTCTGTTGCTGGGCGCTTGTTCCGCTTTGCCGCCCGGGGTCTTTTCGACGGTGCCGTTGCAGTTTCAGCATGGACGCTTGGTCGATGAACCTGCTGGCCTGCCGACCTCGGCGAATGTGGCTGGCGTGCCGTTTTTTTCGGATGACAGTCACTATTGCGGCCCGGCCTCGCTCGCCTCCGTGCTGGTTTTCAGCGGGGTACACACCACGCCGGGGCAGTTGATCCCGCAGGTTTTCACGCCGGGGCTGGAAGGAAGCCTGCAATTCGACCTGCTCGGGGCGTCGCGCCGGGCCGGACGCATTCCCATCGTCCTGCCGCCCAAGCTGGGCGTCGTGTTCGCGCAGGTGGCTGCAGGATTTCCGGTGGTGGTGCTGCAGAAGGTCGGATTGGGCGCGCGCGATTGGCACTACGCCGTGCTGATCGGGTATGACTTGCAGGCTGATCGCGTCACCCTGCGTTCCAGTACGGCCCGCGATCTGCAACTGTCGATCGAGCAATTCGATCGTTCCTGGGCGGTGGGCGGCAGATGGGCTTTCATCGCAGTCAAGCCGGGGCAGTTTCCGCCGGGCGTGGATGAAGCCCGTTATTTGCGGGCGGTGGCTCCGCTCGAAGGTGTGGCGCCGGATGCGGCGCGCGCGGCCTACGAAGCGACGCTCAAGCGCTGGCCCAAGGCCTGGATCGCCATGATGGGGCTGGGCAATCTGGCCTATGCGCGCAAGGACTATGCCAAGGCCGCGATTCATTTCGCCGAAGCGGCGCGCGTCAACCCCACGGACGGCGATCCGATGAACAACCTCGCGCAGGCCTTGCTCGCCGCGGGAGACTGGAAGGCCGCGCAAGGGGCGATCGATGTGGCGCTGCGCCTGGGCCAGCCGCACCCCGAGGCGTATCGCAGCACGGCGGCCGAGATCGCCAAGGCGCGTGCGGCGGCGCTCGGCATCAAGCCCAGATCCCAGCCCTAATTGACCTCGGTGACCTCGGCGCTTCGGGATACTCCCAGGCTGGCGTAGTAGCGGGCGATGAGCTGCGCGTCGGCATCGCTCAGGCGCCGGCTGAACTGGCTCATCCCTTTGTACACATCGTTGTGACGCTCGCCGCCGTGATACAGACGCATGGTGCGGATGAAGTAATCGGTGGTCTGGCCAGCGATGGCAGGCGTCGTACCCTTGCCCTCGCCGTGCAGGCCATGACAGGACGCGCAGGCGGTGATGAGCCGATTGGCGTCGCCCTTGCGCACGAGTTGCTCCACGCGCTTTTGCTCGGCGGCGCTCAGCGGGGCGGCAAGCGCGGCCTGCGCCTGGGGCGCCACGGGCTTGGGCAGGCTGGCGTAGTAGGCGCAGACATCGGCGATCTGTTGCGGGGTCATCATGCGGGCGATACTGGTCATCAGCCCGGCGCGCCCGTCTTCATCGCGCAGGCCGCTGCGATAGTCGAGCAGCATCTTGGCGGTGTAGTCGTGGCGCTGACCGGCGACGCTGGGCCAGTTCATCGTCTGGGCGTTGCCCGCCGCGCCGTGACAGGAGGCGCACATCATGGAATCGTGCACCGACTTGCCCGCTGCGGCGTTGCCTTTGGGCAGGTCGCGCAGCGCGGTCTGCAGGGTGACGGGGCTCCAGGCCTTGGGCGCGGTCTTGCCGTGTTCGCTGGCTTGCGCCAAGGGGCTGGCGAACAGGGCAGCAGCCAGCGCAAGGGTGCGCCACGTGGTGGGGAATGCGGCGGGGGTCATGCGAAGATGTCCTGAGTGAAGGCCTGAATCCAGGCTTGCTGATAGACGGCGGACAGACGGATTTGCGCCGGCGAGGCGTCAAGCGGCAGATAGCGCGCCTTGTTGACGCGGCCGATTCTGCCGTCTTCCTTGATCTTGAATACGTCGGCGACAAACAGGCCGTAGTCTTTACCGGCCAAGGCGTAGCAGGTGTTTTCCCAGACGGGGGTGCCGGGGTCGCGCCCGGCCAGACCGTCGGTAATGACCCGCGCCACCCATTTGGCCTGGGTATTGGCCGAGAAGCCCGATTTGGGCATGGCGTCGGCGATGCTGGAATCGCCGATCACATGCACATCCTTGTGGATCGTGGACTCGAAGGTGGCGCGGTGCACCGGGCAGAAGCCGCTCGCATCGGTCAGGCCGAAATCGAAGGCGATCTGCCCCGCCACCATGGCCGGGATGATGTTGATCACATCGGCCTTGATCGCCCCGCCCGCAGTGTGCAGGGTCAGGGTCTTGACGTCCAGGCGCTGCGGCGTACCGCCGGCCCTGGCCTGTATCCACTCCAGCGCGCAGGGCTTGGTGGAGGGCATCAGCTCGGCCTTGATCTTGGCGCGGTACTCCTGCGGCGGTTGGTAGCCGTAGAGCCGGTTCCAGCCGAGAAGCGCGGTTTCGTCGGTGACAAAGCTGTCTTTCGGGTCGGCGATGATGACCTTGGCGCGCGGGTTGTGTTTGGCGAACCATTCGGTCATCAATGCGGCGCGCTCATACGGGCCGGGCGGGCAGCGGTAGGGGTTGGGCGGCGCGGCCAGAACGAAGGTGCCGCCGTCGCGCATGCTTTGCAACTGCCTGGCGAGCAGGGCGGTCTGCGCGCCGGCAATCCAGCCGCTGGGCACTTGCGTTTCGGCCAATGGTTCGCTGTAACCGGGCAGACTGTCGTAGCGCAGCTTGATACCGGGCGAGACGATGAGTCTGTCGTAGGCCAGCACCTTGCCGCCTGCGGTCGTCACGGTCTTGTTGACCGGATCGAGCGTCTTGGCGGCGTCGAACACGAAGGCCACACCGTACTTTTGGCGCAGCACGTCATAGCGCACCTCCAGGTCTTGAAAGCTGGCATGCTGGTTGAGCACTTCGCTCGATCCGTAAGGGCGAATGTAGACCGGATTCTTTTCGATCACCGTGACCTGCAGGCTGGGATCGGCTAGCTTGAGGTATTTGGCCGCAGTGGCACCGCCCACACCACCGCCGACGATGACGATGCGGGCCGATGCCTGACCCGCGCGGACGAGGGCGGGGAAGGCGGCTGTGCCGAGCGCTGCAGCGCTGGCGAGCAGAAATTGACGACGAGAGTTCATGGGATGCCTCTTATTCCGGTTTGACAGCGGCGAAGTAGACCGACATGGCGTCGATCTCTTCGTTGCTGAAGCCTTCGGCCACATGGCGCATCAGCGTGGCCGGGCGTTTGCCGTCGCGGAAGTCGCGCATGGCTTGCACGAACTGCGCCTTGGGCATGCCGGCCAGGGGCATGAAGGCGGCGGCGTGCAGCCGCCCGTCGGTGCCGTGGCAGCCTGCGCAGGTTTGTGCCATTGCAGGGCCGCTGGGCGGCGCCTTCGGTCCAGGAGGCAACGGCGCGGCTGCCGCAGGGGAGGCGGGAGCGGCAAAGACCGGGGCATGGGCGCCCAGCAGGCCGATGGCGAACACGAGCCCGATCAGGGCAAGAGTGAGGTGATGAAGTCGCATGAGAAATCCTTGTCCTTGAATCCTTACCTCGCCCAGACGACGAAGCCGACCACGAAGAACTGCACGATCCACAGACCGACCAGCCACATCGAAACGGTGCCGATGCGGTCGACGGCGGGCGTTGGGGTGTAGATCTGACCCTTGGGCGTCTGTCCGACCTTCCACGCAATGGTGAGGAAGTAAGCCAGGGTGCTGCCGCCGATGAGGGCGAAGGTGGCGAAGAACATCACATTGCTGTACCAGTCGAGATGGACGGGGTAGGTGAACACGTCATACCCGTGCACACCCTTGAGCACGGTCCAGCGCAGCACTTCGCGCAGCGCCGCCACGGCAATCAGCGCCACGGCGCCGAGGGCGAAGGGGGCGTAGCCCAGCGAGGTATTCAGCGTGCGCCGCCCCAGCACAGTGGGCAGCGCCACGGTCAACAGCAGCAGCGCCACGCTGAGCAGCACGATGGGCGAGGTGGCAAAGCCCGCAATGTTGGCGGGCAGGGTGGCCATCCAGCCGCCGAGAAACACCAGCGCGATGACGCCGCCGATGTTGAGCAGCTTGCTGGCGAGCGCGCCGATCCATTGCAGATAGCCAGCATCGGCGAGTTGGCCTGCGCTGAGGTAGCGGCGATAGGCGAACAGCCAGGCGCCCGTCACCGGCGCGGAAAGGGCGATGAAAAAGCCGAAGCGCCACAGGTTGTAGTCGTGCAGGGTGCGACCGCTGGGGTCGATCACGCCGCCCGGCGCGTACCAGCTCATCCATTTTTCGGGACTGAGCATCTGCTGGGTGAGCACATGCATGATGAAGCCCACGAGCAGAAACAGCGCGAGCGCGGCCACCAGGCTCCAGCCCGAGCGCGTGGTCTGCTGGGCGTCTTCGAGGTGATGGTTGCGGCTGTAAAAGAAATACAGCGCCATATAGCCCGCGATCAACAGCACGATGAAGCCAATCACCCACCAGGCCGACAGCACATTGCTGGTGTACCAGAACGGGTCGTAAGTCACCTGCACGAACAGCAGCGGCGCCACGCCGAGCACCACGGCCACCGAGACGGCGATCTTGGCGGTGGTGGTCATGGCCGCGGCCAATCGCCGGCGCATGGGGTTGCGGCTGAAGGCGTTGGCGAGCACCAGCGCGGTGCCGCCGAGCATGACCTGGACTGCGGCAATATGCATCGCGAAGGTCAGCACGCCCAGCGCCAGAAAGATGATGGGGTGAGACGGAACCCCGGCCACATCGCGCAGGGCATAGAGCATTTCGGAATTCATGTCAGCGTACCTCATGAGAAAACGCCGGGCCGTCCCAAGTTTTCTCATCCCCCTCGGGGGGCCTGACGCGAACGCGGCAGGTCAGGGGGCACTCTTGGTTCAGGGTTGCGGGCAGCGCGTCGGCTTGTTCGGCTTGCGCCAGCGCCGCCTTGTGCTGGATGTGGGCGATGGCGGCCTGCGGCTGTTTCATGTGGACGATGAACACGGCCAGCGCCTCGGCTTCCTCGGGTTTGAGCGGAATCATCGGCATGTACAGCGTGGCCCCGGTGGAGAGCGCGCCGCGCAGGTAGTGCTCGACCTCGGTGACGCTGGTCGTGCCGCCGAAGTACTGATGCAGCGGACGCATGCCGGTATCGCTCAGCGAGTGGCAGTTGGAGCAGGTGGTCAGCGCCAGCGACTCGCCCACCTTGAGCATGTTGTCGGGCGTGACCACGCGCAGGTTTTCAGGGACGAACACCTGCGTCTTGAGAAACCCGTGGGTTTCCAGCAGCGGAATTTCGCTCTTGATGTTCATGCCCGGCACGTCGCGCCCGATGACCTGGTTGGAATAGACATACTGCCCGGCTACCCAGGGTTTGCGGATGGATTCGCGCGCCACTTCCTCCGGCCACAGGCCGAACAGCAGAATGCTCACCGTGGCCACCGAGGCGCCCCATACCACCAGGGTGCGCGAGGAAATCAGCGTCATGACGAAATACGCCAGAATGCCCAGCAACACGGTGAGGATGGCCGGCTGGAAATACGAGGGCAGGCGGTTGTCCATCACCAGGTGCGCGGTTTCTGGCAGGGTGCGCAAATACCACTGAAACAGCGCCGCGCCGATGATCGACGACACGATGCCCAGCCAGGCCAGCTTGCGCGAGATCTCGCGCTTGAAGGCCGGATCGTTGATGCGTGCGGCCACGATGCCGCCGACAACCGCCGTCATGGTGAACATGAACGCCGTGCGCATGGCGAGCTGGGCGAAGGTATTGCTGCCGTAAAAGCCGTTGAGATAGCCGCCTTCGGTGTACCAGACCTCCTTGCCCGGCACCATCATGAACGACAGGATGCCCAGAATGATGAGCATGGTGGTGTAGGACGCCATGCCGAAGATCACCGCGATGCGCATATGGGTGCGCTGATCGACCCGGCCGACCAGATAGATCACCAGATACACGCCGACCACTTCGATGACGAAGAACACCCACTCGGTCGCCCACTTCCACACAAAGCTGTGGATCAGCGCCGAAATGCCGCGCGGGCTGGCCACGGTAGTCGAATACCAGATGCCCGGCCCGGTGATGGAGCCGATGACGTAAGAGAACACCAGCAGGAACATGCCGTACTTGCGGATGTAGTCCAGCAACTGCGGCTGGTTGCGGCGGTAGGCGATGACCGCCAGATACGCAAACAGAATGGCTGCGCCCACCGAGGTGTGCGAGGCCAGCACGTGAATGGTGGCCATGATGCCCACCACCCATCCGCTGCCTACCCCCGGTTCATACCAAGTGGGATAAAGACCGACCCAATCCATCTCGACTCCTTGTCTCGGCGTGTTCCACGCCTGTTTGTTGCAAATAGCGACAATTTGTTACTTGAGGGAGTATCGGGACTCAAGGGAAGTGGGGGTTTAATCTTTATCAAATTGCCAATTGAGACGTGCAGGTTCATCTATGTGTGAGTGACGGCAGTCACAAAAGGCAGGCATCGGGCAAAAAATCAGGGTTAATGCGGATTGTTTTGCCGTGAATGGCATCGTTCCAGCCTGGAGCATGTATTCCATGCGGCGCGGTTTCATTTGATCTGTCGCAAGGCATCAAGCGGAAACCTTGGCCCTTCCCTCCGATTCAGTCGTGCGCAAGCAGGGGTTCAGCTCGGGTTTGCCGCCCACTCATGCACGCTTGCGTCGTGCTGCCCGCACAGATGCGCCATGCGGCGCAGCACGGCCGTATTGCCGTTGGTATAGAGCCGCGGGGGCTCGAAGGGCGGGTCGACAGGATGACGCCACAGGCGGGCGGTTTGCCGCGCGACGGGTTCGGCCGTGTCGAGCAGGTGAACCTGCGGGCCGAGTTCGGCTTGAATCTGCTCAGCCAGCAGGGGGTAATGGGTGCAACCGAGCACCACGGTGTCGCAGCCAGCCTCGCGCAAGGGAGCGCAGAACTGGCGGATCAGTGACAACAAATCCGGCGCCTTCAGATCGCCGCGCTCAACGGCGTCTGCCAGACCGGGGCAGGGCTGCAACACCGCTTCGGCGCTGGCGGCATGGGCACGCAGCAGCGCGCGGAACTTGGCGCTGCGCAGGGTGGCAGGGGTGGCCAGCACGCCGACGCGCCGCGCCTGGCTGCGGGCTAGAGCGGGTTTGATGCCGGGCTCGATGCCGACGAAGGGCAGATCGAATTGCGCACGCAAGGTCGAGATGGCGGCTGCCGTGGCCGTGTTGCAGGCCACGACGATGAGGCGCGCACCCTGCTCAATGAGGAATCGGGTGATGAGACGCGAGCGTTCCAGCAGAAAGGCATCGGGTCGGTCGCCATAGGGCGCATGCGCCGAGTCGGCGACATACATCAGGCGGGCGCCGGGCATTCGCGTGCGCAGGGCGCGCAGCACCGTGAGGCCGCCCACGCCGGAATCGAATACGCCGATGCAGGCGGGTTTGTTCATCGAGGGTCATGTTGCGCTTGGGGCGCTGCTGCCGCGCACTTCGGGCATAGGCAGGCCACGCCTTGCAGGGCGAGGGGGATGCGCGCCAGGGTTTGCGGCGCGATGCGCACCGAGGCGCACCAGCAATTCGAGCCGTTGATGCCGCACGCCATGGCGCACTGATTGGGCTGCCCACACAGCGGACAGCGCGTGGGGTCGCAAGCAGGCGTATCGACGGGCATCGCGGATTTGTTCACACCCGCTCAGACGGTGGTGACCGGAATCTGGGCGATGCGCGCCTTCCACTGCGCCGGGCCGGTCTGGTGCACCGAGATGCCCTGCGCATCGACCGCGACGGTGACCGGCATGTCCTGCACGGTGAAGGCGTAGATCGCCTCCATGCCCAGGTCTTCGAACGCGACCACGCGAGCAGCCTTGATCGCCTTGGCCACGAGATAGGCCGCGCCGCCCACAGCCATGAGCGAGGCGCTGCGGTGCTTCTTGATCGACTCGATCGCCACGGGGCCGCGCTCTCCCTTGCCGATCATGGCGATCAGCCCGGTCTGCGCCAGCAGGGTCTCGGTGAACTTGTCCATTCGGGTGGCGGTGGTCGGGCCGGCCGGGCCCATCACTTCGTCGCGGACCGGATCGACCGGGCCGACGTAGTAGATCACCCGGTTGGTGAAATCGACCGGCAGTGTTTCGCCGCGCGCCAGCATGTCGGCGATGCGCTGGTGCGCGGCGTCGCGCCCGGTGAGCAATTCTCCCGACAGCAGCAGGGTTTCGCCCGGTTTCCAGCTCGCGACCTCTTCGCGGGTGAGGGTGTCGAGGTTGACGCGGCGGCTGCGTGCAGCATCGGGCTGCCAATGTACGTCCGGCCAGAGGTCGAGGCTGGGCGGATCGAGAAACACCGGGCCGCTGCCGTCGAGCACGAAATGGGCATGGCGGGTGGCGGCGCAGTTCGGGATCATGGCTACCGGCTTGCTGGCGGCGTGGCAGGGATAGGTCTTGATTTTCACGTCCAGCACGGTGGACAGACCGCCCAGCCCTTGAGCGCCGATGCCCAGCGCATTGATCTTCTCAAACAGCTCGATGCGCAGCGCTTCCAGCTCGTTTTGGGGGCCGCGCGCCAGCAGATCGGACATGTCGATGTCGTCCATCAGGGCTTGCTTGGCCATGAGCATGGCTTTTTCCGCCGTGCCGCCCACGCCGATGCCCAGCATGCCCGGCGGGCACCAGCCTGCGCCCATGGTCGGCAAGGTGGCGAGCACCCAGTCGATCAGGTTGTCGCTGGGATTCATCATGATGAACTTGCTCTTGTTCTCGCTGCCGCCGCCCTTGGCCGCGACCCTGACCGACACGGTGTCGCCGGGCACGAGGTTGACGTGGATGACGGCCGGGGTGTTGTCGCGGGTGTTCCTGCGGGCGAAGATCGGGTCATCCACGATGGAAGCGCGCAGCTTGTTTTCGGGGTCGAGATAGCCCTGGCGCACTCCGGCATTGACCACTGCATCGAGGCCGTCGTCAAACCCCTGCAAACGCACATTCAAACCGACGTCGAGGAACACGTTGACGATACCCGTGTCCTGGCAGATCGGTCGATGCCCTTCGGCGCACATGCGGCTGTTGGTCAGGATCTGCGCGATGGCGTCCTTCGCCGCGGGCGACTGTTCGCGCTCGTAGGCGCGCGCAAGATGACTGATGTAATCGGCCGGGTGGTAGTAGCTGATGAACTGCAGCGCGGCGGCGATGCTGTCGCGCAGGTCTTTCGCTTGGACTGTGGGGGTCATGTCGTGAACGTGTTTTGTAGTGAACAAGGCGATTCTAGGAGCCTGTCAAGGCAACCCGGTCCCTCTTGGTGCCTGTGCATCGCACTATGCTTGGAGCGCTGCGTCAGGGCTGCGTAAGGGCGCAAAATTCACATAGCATTGTCTGGTCCGCATTTTTTCCAGCAAGACCCAAAAACCAAGGAGACTGTCATGAGCGACACCCCCACTCACCCGCACGAACGCAAGGTGTATTACCCCAGCCAGCAAGCCGTGCAGTCGGCCCGCATTTCCGGCATGGACGCGTATCGCGCCCTGTGCGACGAGGCCGAGGCCGACTACACCGGTTTCTGGGCACGGCTGGCCAGAGAACATCTGCACTGGCAGCAACCTTTCACTCATGTGCTGGATGACAGCCAGGCGCCGTTCTACAAGTGGTTCGACGATGGCCGTATGAACGTCTCGTACAACTGCCTGGACGTGCAGGTGCAGGCGGGGAAGGGGGAAAAGACCGCGATCGTGTTCGAGGCCGACGACGGCACGGTCACCCGCGTGACCTATGCCGAGTTGCTGGCGCGCACCGGGCGCATGGCCAATGCGCTCAAGATGCTGGGCGTGAAAAAGGGCGACCGGGTGGTGATCTATATGCCGATGTCGATCGAGGGCGTGGTCGCGATGCAGGCTTGCGCGCGGATCGGCGCCATCCACTCGGTGGTGTTCGGCGGGTTTTCCGCCCATTCGCTGCGCGACCGCATCCAGGATGCCGGCGCCGTGCTGGTCATCACTGCCGACGAGCAGCGCCGCGGCGGCAAGTCGCTTGCGCTCAAGGCCATCGTCGACGAGGCGCTCGGCCTCGGCGGCTGCGACTCGGTGCGCAATGTCGTGGTCTATCGCCGCACCGGCGGCCATGTCGCCTTCAACCCGCAGGGCGATCTGTGGATGCACGAGATCGTCGCAGGGCAAAGTGCGCAGTGCGAGCCCGAATGGGTCGAGGCCGAGCACCCGCTGTTCCTGCTCTACACCTCCGGCTCCACCGGCAAACCCAAGGGCGTGCAGCATTCCAGCGCCGGCTATCTGCTCTGGGCCAAGCTCACCATGCTCTGGACCTTCGACATCCGACCCGACGACCTGTTCTGGTGCACCGCCGACATCGGCTGGGTGACGGGACACACGTACATCACCTACGGCCCGCTGGCCTGCGGCGCAACCGAGGTGATATTCGAAGGCATTCCGACCTATCCCGACGCAGGCCGGTTCTGGAAGATGATCCAGGATCACAAGGTCAGCGTCTTCTACACCGCGCCGACAGCGATCCGCTCGCTGATCAAGGCGGCGGAAACCAACGCGGCCGTGCATCCGCGCAACTACAAGCTCGACAGCCTGCGCATCCTCGGCACCGTGGGCGAACCGATCAACCCGGCCGCCTGGGAGTGGTACTACGAAAACATCGGCGGCGGGCGCTGCCCGGTGGTCGATACCTGGTGGCAGACCGAAACCGGAGGGCACATGATCACACCGCTGCCGGGCGCCACGCCCATGGTGCCGGGCTCCTGCACGCTGCCGCTGCCGGGCATCATCGCCGACGTGGTCGATGAAACCGGCCAAGACGTCGAGTGGGGAACAGGCGGCATCCTGGTGATCAAGAAGCCCTGGCCGTCGATGATCCGAACCATCTACGGCGATCCGGAGCGGTTCAAGAAGAGCTATTACCCTGAGGAACTCGGCGGTTATTACCTCGCCGGCGACGGCGCGATCCGTGATCCCAGCGACGGCTACTTCACCATCACCGGGCGCATCGACGACGTGCTCAACGTCTCCGGACACCGCATGGGAACGATGGAAATCGAATCCGCGCTGGTGGCGCACCCACTGGTGGCCGAGGCCGCGGTCGTGGGGCGGCCGGACGAGATCACGGGGGAATCGATCTGCGCCTTTGTCGTGCTCAAGCGCCCCCGTCCGGAAGGCGAGGAGGCCAAGGCGATCGCGATCGAACTGCGCAACCATGTCGGCATGGAAATCGGCCCGATCGCCAAGCCGAAGGACATCCGCTTCGGCGACAACCTGCCCAAGACCCGCTCGGGCAAGATCATGCGCCGGCTGCTGCGTTCGCTCGCCAGGGGCGAAGCAGTCACCCAGGACACATCCACCCTGGAGAACCCCGCCATCCTCGATCAGCTCGGCAAGGCGCACTGAGCCTTAGAGCAGGCCGCTGCCCAAACAGATCCCGCAATACCCCGCCTGACCCTGGTATAGTGATGGGTTCCCGGAGAGATGGATGAGCGGTTTAAGTCGCACGCCTGGAAAGCGTGTAAGGGTCAATAGCCCTTCGGGGGTTCGAATCCCCCTCTCTCCGCCAATGCAATGATCTAATCCAGTGATTTCATTGGATTTTTTCTTTTCGAAATCTCGGCTGTCTTGCCCGCGTGCACGGATAGGGTGGTCATGCGCCGGATGAGCAAGCGTGTTCCATAGCTCAGTGCGGCGTCGCAACGATGCAACGGCGCATCAATACGCCATTGACTGCCTCGGATAGCATCGTCAGGCGGGTTGCCGTAGGCGCAACGGCGATTGAGGCGCTGCGGGCTGCAAACTCTGGAATTCACCGGGGGAGGAGGGCTGAAAAAATTGCTACAACCCCCTCCACACATTCCGCGGCCAAATTTCAAAAATGTTTTTGCCCTGGCCAATCTGATGCTGGCGCGCAGGCGCGTTTCGAGCCTCGACACCCGAGGTGCGCCCGCCGTGTGAGAATTGGAGCGAAAGGCGGCGTGCGCCGGCGATTTTCGGCCTATTTTTGCGCCTGCTCGCAGCGAACCGCTCGCCGATTTCGCGGTTTGCCACCATGGGTGGCCGCGCCTTCGCCCAAGAGGTCGTTTCTTGGGCCTTTTCCCTGGGAGTAAGCGCTTCATGCCACCGCGCACCACGCGTCGCAACCTGTTGAAATTCACCGGCGCCGGTGGATTGCTGGCGGTCGCCGGCTCGTTTGCGCAATCGGCCGAAGCGCGCGTGCGCCTGGGCTCGGCGCGCCCGTTCAGTTTCGATGATTTGCGCGAGCAGGCACGGGCCTTGGCGAGCAAGCCCTATGCGGCGCCGGTGATCTCCGATGCGGACCTGCTCTACAGCATCGACTTCGATGCCATTCAGAAGATTCGTTTCCGGCCGGAGGATGCCCTGTGGAAGGACGCGCCGTTTCCCGTGCAGCTGTTTCACCCGCACCGCTTTGCGCAGAAGCCGGTGCGCATCTACCTGGTCGACGCAGGGCAGGCGCGCGAGGTGCCGTTTTCGACCGATCTGTTCGAGTACGGCGACCCTGCGCTGGCGCGGCGGCTCGCCCATCACCGCGGGTTTGCCGGTTTTCGGGTCATGGACCCGGCCCCGGCGAAAACCGACTGGCTGGCCTTCCAGGGCGCGTCGTATTTCCGCAGTTGCGGTCCCAGCGGGCAGTACGGCATGTCGGCGCGCGGCATTGCCATCGACACCGCGATGCCGCAGCCCGAGGAGTTTCCGGATTTCACGGCGTTCTACCTCGAGCGGCCTGTCGGTGACAGCGTCACGCTGTACGCGCTGCTCGACGGTCCGAGCCTGAGCGGCGCCTACCGCTTCGTTTGCCGGCGGGGCGATCCGGTGGTGACCGAGGTGCACGCCGAGCTGTTCATGCGCCGGGACATCGGCCGGCTCGGCGTGGCGCCGCTGACCAGCATGTTCTGGTACGGCGAGAACAACCGCCAGCGCGCGGTCGACTGGCGGCCGGAGATCCACGATTCGGACGGTCTGGCCGTGTGGACCGGTGCCGGCGAGCGGCTGTGGCGGGTGCTGGAGAACCCGCCGGTGGTCAAGACTTCGTCGTTCGTCGACCACAACCCGCGCGGCTTCGGCCTGTCGCAGCGCGATCGCAACTTCGATCACTACCAGGACGACGGCGCGTTCTACAACCTCCGGCCGTCGGTGTGGGTCGAGCCGCTGGGCGATTGGGGCGGGGGCGCCGTGCAACTGGTGGAAATTCCGACCAACGACGAGATTCACGACAACATCGTCGCCTACTGGACGCCGAGGCAGCCGGTGCGCGCCGGAACCAGTTGGACTTTCGACTACCGCCTGTACTGGGGCAACGACGAGCCGTTCGTGCCGCCGGTGGGCCGCGTGCGCGACACCTGGAAAGGGCGCCCCGGCATGGCCGGCCTGTCGGCCAGTCAGGTCGCCGCGCTGCCGCCGGGCATCAAGTTCGTCATCGATTTTTCCGGGGGACCGCTCGCCGCGATCGAGCAGCGCTACGACCTCGACGCGGTGGTGACCGCCTCGCGCGGGCGCATCGACGACCGCCACGTTCTCAAGGTGGTCGGCACCGACCGTTGGCGGGCGTCGTTCGATCTGTACACCGACGACGCCAGCGCCAACGACCCGATCGAACTGCGCTGCTACGTACGGCTGGGCGAGCGAGTGCTGACCGAGACCTGGTTGTACCAATACATTGCCGCGCGCTCGTGCTAAGACACGTCTGGCGCTCGGCCTGCTGTTCGAGCGGGCGGCCGTCGGCATGCCGCCAGCGGCGGCCGGCTTCTGCGGTTTCGGCGCGTCCCCTGGCAGTGCGCGCCACCCCACCGAATTCCGGCCCTGCCTGGAAAGCCCGTGTCGTCGATGATCCACCGGACTTGTAGAAGTGCCGATAATGGATTGATCTATAACGCAGTAAGACGAGGCACGGGCTTGCGTTGTCCGACGACAGCTCCTGCTCAATTGCGCCCCAAAAACGCTATGCGCAACCCATGGACCGTCAGCGTTGCACGGCCCGGCGGGCCGTCGAGACGGCGTTGCAGAGTTGCTGCACCCCGTCGAGCACATCCACGCCCATGCGCGGCAGGGCATTGGGCGAGAGGGCGACGAGCTGGTCATGCCGTACCGCGCTCAACTGCGGAAACCGTTTCCACGCCCGGAGCCATTGCGCGGCCTGGGGGCTGGCGGTGACGATGAGTTGCGGGTCGGCCTGCAGCACGGCTTCAAGGCCGATAGTGGGCGCCAGAACCGAAAGCGCGCCGAACACATTGCGTCCGCCGCACAGGGTGATGGCCTGGCTGATGAGCTGTTTGCCGCCCACGGTGATCAGCGGCTGGTTCCAGACCTCGTAAAACACCCGTACAGCGGGTTTTTGCGCGGCGTAACGCTGCTCGATGGCGGCCAGACGTGCGTTGAAATCGCGGACCCAGCGCCTGGCCTGCTTTTGCGTACCTGCGAGTTCGCCGATGCGGCTGACGGTCGAAGCCAGCGACTCGAAGGTGTTGGCCTGGCTCCAGTAAATGGGAATACCCAGGGCTTTGAGCCGAGCCGCCTCGCGCGGTGGCGTGCCCGATTGCCAGGCCAGGATCAGATCGGGTTTGAGGCGGACGATGGCTTCCAGATTGAGCGCGAAAGCGTCGCCCACGATGGGCAGGCTGCGCGCCCAGGGCACATCGTCCGTGCCCTGAATCCTGGCGACGATCTGTTTGCTCGCCCCGGCCGCCGCGCTGAGTTCGAGCAACTGTGGCGACAGTGCGATGATGCGCTTGGCTGGCGCGGGCAGGGAAACCTCGTGTCCGGCGTCGTCCGTCACCCGCACCGGAGCTGCCCAGACGACAGGTGCCGTCCACAGCACGGTCCAGAACGCGACCGTGAAGACCGCGCAAAGCCAACGGAACCTGCTCATGGCGGCGCGGGGGTCTTGGGTTGGAAGGCGCACAGATCGGCCACGCCGCAGCGCCAGCATTCGGGCTTGCGCGCCTTGCAGACATAGCGTCCGTGCAGGATCAGCCAATGGTGCGCGTGGTGACGGAACCGTGGCGGTATCACCTTCTCCAGCTGGGTCTCGACCTCCAGCGGGGTTTTGCCCTTGGCCAGCCCGAGGCGATTGGCGACGCGAAAGATATGCGTATCCACCGCGAGGGTGTCCTGCCCAAACGCCACGTTCAGCACCACATTGGCCGTCTTGCGCCCCACGCCCGGCAGCGACTCCAGCGCCTCGCGGCTTTGCGGCACTTCGCCGCCGTACTGGTCGACGAGGATGCGGCAGGTGGCGATGAGGTTCTTCGCCTTGGTCTTGTACAGCCCGATGGTGCGGATGGCTTCGCGCAGCCGGTCTTCGCCCAGGTCGAGCAGCGCCTGCGGGGTGTTGGCCACGGCGAACAGCGGCCGGGTCGCCTTGTTCACGCTGACATCGGTGGCCTGCGCCGAGAGCATCACCGCGACCAGCAGCTCGAAAGGCGTGCGATATTCCAGCTCGGTGCGCGGTTCGGGGTTGGCGGCGGCGAAGCGCTCGAACAGGGTCTGGATCTGGGCGGGTTCCATGCGGTGCGATGATAGGCGAGGCGGGTGATGCCCCTCGGTCGGCATCGGCGGCAGGTAGTATGGCGATGGTATGATTTCCCGCTGTGGTGAAATTCACAATTTCTTTTGTAAATCATAGAGTTAGAACATATCGATGCGTTTGACCTCGCTCCGTCTGGCCGGATTCAAGTCGTTTGCCGAACCGGTGACGCTGCCTTTCCCCGGCCGCATCAGCGGCATCGTCGGGCCCAATGGCTGCGGCAAATCGAATGTGATCGATGCGGTGCGCTGGGTGCTGGGCGAGAGCAAGGCCAGCGAGCTGCGCGGCGAGTCCATGCAGGACGTCATTTTCAATGGCAGCGCGCAGCGCAAGCCGGCCAGCCGCTGCAGCGTGGAAATGGTGTTCGACAACAGCGATCACCGCATCGCCGGGCAGTGGGGGCAGTTCACCGAAATCGCCATCAAGCGCGTGCTCACCCGCGACGGCACGTCGAGCTATTTCATCAACAACCAGGCCGTGCGCCGCCGCGATGTGCACGATATTTTTCTCGGCACCGGCCTGGGGCCGCGTTCCTACGCCATCATCGGCCAGGGCACCATCACTCGCATTCTGGAATCGCGTCCCGAAGACCTGCGGATGATGCTCGAAGAGGCCGCGGGCGTGTCCAAGTACAAGGAACGCCGCCGCGAAACCGAGAACCGTCTGCAGGACACCCGCGAGAACCTCACCCGCGTGCAGGACATCCTGCGCGAGCTGGGCAGCAATCTGGGGCGGCTGGAGCAACAGGCCGAGGTCGCCACCCGCTATCAGGATTTGCAGGCCAGTGCGACGCGAGTGCAGCACCAGCTCTGGCTGCTGCGCCAGGACGAGGCGCAGGCCAGACGCCAGCAGATCACGCTGGCCGGAGGCGAGGCGATGAATGCGCTGGAGGCCCGCATTGCCGAGCAGCGCGGCATCGAGGCCGAAATCGAAACCCTCAGACAGGCGCAGTTCGCCAGCAGCGACACCCTCAACCGGGCGCAGGCCGCGTTCTACGCTGCGCAGTCGCGCGTCAGCCAGCTCGAAGCGGAAATCCGCTTCGTCGTCGAAGCCCGCCAGCGCGCCCAGGCTGCGCTGCAGGCCATCGACATGCAAACGCAGGAATGGCAGCAGCGCCACGACGCGGCCATGGCGCAGGCCGCAGATACTTCCGAGCGCCTGGCCGATGCCGAGGTGCAGGCCGAAGTGGCGCAGGCCCGCGCGCAGGAGCAGGGCGAGACCGTGCCCGCGCTCGAAGCGGCCTTGAGCGAGGCGCAGTTGCGCGCTGCGGACGAGCGCGCGCAGGCCGCAGGCGCCCAGCAGGCGCTGCAGGCCGAAGCCGCACGGCAGCGCAGCCTCGGGCAGCAAATGCAGCAATTGCAACAGCGCGCCGAGAGGCTGCGCGCCGAGCAGCGCACCGTGGTCGCGCCCGACAGTCAGCGTCTGGCCGACCTGCAGCGCCAGCAGGAGAGCCTGAACGACGCGCTCGACACCCTCCGCGCGCAGCGCGAACGGCTCGACGAAGCCTTGCCCGATCTGCAGCAGGCGCGGCAGCAGGCGCAGCAGGCGCAGCAAGGCGCCGCAGCGCAGCTCGCGGCCACCAGCGCGCGCATTTCCGCGCTCAAGGCCTTGCAGGATCGCGTGCTCACCGAAGGCAGGCTGCGGCCCTGGCTGGCCCGGCACGGGCTCGATGGCCTGTCGCCGCTCTGGTCGCGGCTGCAAGTGGAAAACGGTCTGGAAACCGCGCTCGAAGCCGTGTTGCGCGAGCGCCTCTCGGCTCTTGAGCTGCGCCAGCTCGATAGGGCGGCGGGCTTCGCGGACGATGCGCCGCCGGCCAAGCTGGCGTTTTATTCGGCCACAGTGCAGACCCAAACAGCAGAGGCGAAGCCGACTGCACCAGCCGGATGCAGACCGCTGCGCGAAGGCGTGCGCAGCGGTGATGCGGCGCTGGCCGGCTTGCTCGACGACTGGCTGAGCGCCGTGTTCATCGCCCCGTCGCTGCAGCAGGCGCTGGCGCTGCGCGGCAGTCTGCCCGCGCAAGCCGTGCTGCTCACGCGCGAAGGCCATGCGGTATCGCGCCAGAGCATGAGTTTTTACGCCCCGGATTCAGAGCAGTCCGGCGTGCTCGCCCGGCAGCAGGAAATCGACAATCTGGAGCGACAGATCAAGGCCGAGCAGCTCATCGCCGAACAAAGCCGCGCCCAGCTTCATCAGGCCGAGCACGATCTGGGTCAGGCGCAGGAACAGCTCGCCGCGCTGCAGCGCCGCCAGCAACAAGACACCCAGCAACTGCACGGCGTGCAGGTGGAACTGCTCAAACTCACGCAGCAGGCCGAGCAGAGCGCCGCGCGCAAACAGCAGATCGCCACCGACCTGGCCGACATCGACGCTCAGCTCGACGAACTGCAGGCGCAGCAGGCCGAGAGCGAAGCGCGCTTCGAGGAACTCGACGCCCGCCTGGCCGACCAGCAACAAAGACAGGCCGATCTCGAAACCGAAGTGATCGATGCGCAGCAGGCGCTTGCCGCCGCCAGGGCGCAGCAGCGCCAGCTCGAATCGCAGGCGAGTGAGGGCAGCTATGCGGTGCGCAGCCTGCGGCAAAAGCTGGCCGACCTGCAACGCGAGGCGCAGATGGCGCTGGAACAGATGGCCCGCCAAGTCGGCGCGCGCGAGGCGGCACAGGCCGAACTCGCGCGGCTCGACGAGCAAGGCGCGCAAGCCGGTCTGCAGACGGCGCTGGCCGAGCAGCAAGGCGCGCAGGCCGTGCTGGGCGCGCGCCGCAGCGAGGCCGACGACATCGCGCTGCAACTGCGCCAGCGCGAGGAGGCGCGGCTGGCGCTGGAGCGCGACCTCGATCCGCTGCGGCAGCGCATCACCGAATTGCAGCTCAAGGAGCAGGAGTTCCGGCTGCAGGCCGAGCAGTTCGCGCAGCAGCTCACCGAGGCGCAGGCCGACATCGACGCGGTGCGCGCCAGCCTGCCCGAGGGCGCGCAGGCCCCGGCGCTGGCGCGCGAGCAGGAGCGGCTGCAGCGCGACATCGCCGCACTGGGCGCGGTGAATCTGGCCGCGCTCGACGAACTGGGTCAGGCGCGCGAACGCAAGCAGTTTCTCGACGCCCAGCACGACGACCTGCAAACGGCCATCACCACGCTCGAAGACGCCATCCGCAAGATCGACGCCGAAACCCGCGACCTGCTGGCCACGACCTTCGCGCAGATCAACGACCACTTCGGCCGCATGTTTCCGCTGCTGTTCGGCGGCGGCAACGCTCGCCTCATCATCACCGGCGAGGAAATTCTCGACGCCGGGGTGCAGGTCATGGCGCAGCCGCCGGGCAAGAAGAACAGCTCGATCCACCTGCTCTCCGGCGGCGAAAAGGCGCTGGTGGCCATCGCGCTGGTGTTCGCCATCTTCCAGCTCAACCCGGCGCCGTTCTGTCTGCTCGACGAGGTGGACGCGCCGCTGGACGACGCCAATACCGAGCGCTACGCCCGGCTGGTGAAGGACATGTCGGCCAGCACGCAGTTCCTGTTCATCTCGCACAACAAGATTGCGATGGAAATGGCCGACCAGCTCATCGGCGTGACCATGCAGGAGCAGGGCGTCTCGCGTACCGTTGCCGTGGAAATGGACGCGGCGCTACGCTTTGCCCAGGCCGCCTGAGCCCCACAACCCACACACCCCCGAGGATTCCTGGATGGGACAGTTGCAAATCGCCTTGATCGTCATCGGCGCGATCATCATCGCCGCCGTCATTGCCTACAACACCTGGCAATCGGGCAAATTCAAGCGCCAGCGCGCCGCCGTCGAAGACGATGCGCAGACCGCCATCGAACCCGCGGGCCTCGACACCCTGACGGCAGACACGCACGGCCACCTGCTCGAACCCCTTGCGCTCAGCCCCGAAGTCGCCCCCCGGCCACGGCTGGTGCCGCTGCAGATCGACCCGCTGATCGACGCCATCGCCAGCTTCCTGCTCGACCCCGTGAGAACGGGAGACATGCTGCTGTCACGCCTGCCCAAGACCGCACGCGCCGGCGGCAAGCGCATGCTGTTCGAGGGACGCCATGCCCAAACCGGGCGATGGGAGCCGCTGCAGCCTCAGCATCCCTACGCCGAACTGCAGGCGGCGGTGCAACTCAGCAACCGGGCCGGGCCGATCAACGCCATCGAATTTTCCGAGTTCATCGCCAAGTGCCACGAACTCGGCGAAGCCCTGAGCGTGGCGCCCGATCTGCCCGACATGGCCGAGGCCTTGGAGCAGGCTCGGGCGCTCGACGCCTTCGCCGGCGACAACGACGCCCAGCTCTCGATCACCCTGCGCGCCCGCAGCGTGCCCTGGGGCATCGACTTCCTGCGCCAGCGCGCCCAGGCCGCGGGCTTCGTGCCCGGCGCCGAGGCCGGGCGCATGGTCCTGCTCTATCAGGACGTGGAGCAGGCGCCCACGCCGCTGGTGCATCTGCAATTCGATGCGCGCGCCGATCTGTCCGACGGCGCCGCCGCCGTGAGCCATGCCACCCTGCTGCTCGAAGTGCCGCAGGCTCCGGCGACGCAAAAGCCATTCGCCCGCATGCGCCAGGCCGCGCGCGAACTGGCCAGTGCGCTGGACGCCGCGGTGGTGGACGACAACAACGCGCCGCTGCCCGACGCCGCGCTCGACCACATCGAAAAACAGCTCGATCTGCTGTATGAGGTGCTGGAGCAGCGCGGCCTGCCCGCGGGTTCCCCCGCCGCACAGCGCTTGTTCTCGTGATGACCCCGCCGAATCTTTCTGCGCGGCCCGCCGAGCGCGCGGCGCAATTGCGCGCCGAAATCGCCCGCCTCGATCACGCCTACTACGTGCTCGACGCCCCGCTGGTCGCCGATGCCGACTACGACGCGCTGTTTCGAGAACTGCAGCAGCTCGAAGCGGCGCACCCTGAACTCATCGCCCCCGATTCGCCGACCCAGCGCGTGGGCGGAGCGCCCTTGCCCGAGTTCGCTCCGGTGCGGCATGCCGTGCCCATGCTGTCCATCCAGACCGAAACCGACACCACTCCGCAGGGCGCGGTGGCCTTCGACCAGCGTGTGCGCAACCGTCTCGGCCTGAGCGCCGACGATCCGCCGGTGATCTACAGCGCCGAACTGAAGTTCGACGGCCTGGCCATCAGCCTGCGCTATGAACAGGGACGGCTGGTGCAGGCCGCCACCCGCGGCGACGGCGAGACCGGCGAAGACGTCACGCAAAACGTGCGCACCATCCGCAGCGTGCCGCTGCAACTGCGCGGCGCCGCGCCCGCCGTGCTCGAAGTGCGCGGCGAGGTGTTGATGAAGCGCGCCGACTTCGAGCGCTACAACGCCCGCCAGCGCGACAAGGGCCTGCCCACCCTGATCAACCCGCGCAACGGCGCGGCCGGCAGCATTCGCCAGCTCGATCCGGCCATCGCCGCGCAGCGCCCGCTGAGCTTCTACGCCTACGGCTGGGGCGAAATCAAAGGCTGGGCCGATCAGCCAGACACCCACCACGCCATGCTCGATGCTTTCGAGAATTTCAGCCTGCCCGTGGCGAAAGAGCGGGTGCACGGGCCGGGCGCGCAGACGCTGATCGACTTTCACGCCCACATCGCCGCCGCGCGCGACAGCCTGCCCTTCGACATCGACGGCGTGGTCTACAAGGTCGACAGCCTGGCACTGCAGCGCGAACTGGGCTTTCGCAACCGCGAGCCGGTGTGGGCCGTGGCGCACAAATACCCCGCGCAGGAACGCAGCACCCGGGTTCTGGCCATCGACGTGCAGGTCGGGCGCACCGGCAAGCTCACCCCCGTGGCCAAGCTGGAGCCGGTGTTCGTCGGCGGCGTGACCGTGACCAACGCCACCCTGCACAACGAGGACGAAGTGCGCCGCAAGGACGTGCGCGTGGGCGACACCGTCATCGTGCGCCGCGCGGGCGACGTGATTCCCGAAGTGGTCAGCGTGGTGCTCGAAGCCCGCCCGGCGAATGTGGGCGAGCCCTTCGACATGTACCGGATGCTGCAGGGCAAGTGCCCGGTCTGCGGCTCGGCCATCGTGCGCGAGGAGGGCGAGGCCGACTGGCGCTGCACCGGCGGCCTGTACTGCGCGGCGCAGCGCAAACAGGCCCTGCTGCACTACGCCAGCCGTCGTGCGATGGACATCGAAGGGCTGGGCGAAAAGCTGGTCGATCAACTCGTCGATGGCGGTATCGTGCGCGTGCTCCCCGATCTGTACCGCCTGGACCTGCCCCGGCTCGCCGCGCTCGACCGCATGGCCGAAAAAAGCGCGGCCAATCTGCTGCAGGCGCTGGAGGCCAGCAAATCGACCACCCTGGCGCGTTTTCTCTACGCCCTGGGCATCCGCCACGTCGGCGAAGCGACCGCCAAGGATCTGGCGCGGCACTTCGGCAGCCTGGACGCAATTCTCGACGCGCCGCTGGAGCAGTTGCTCCAAGTGCCCGATGTCGGCCCGGTGGTGGCGCAGAGCATCCGCACCTTTTTCGATCAGCCGCACAACCGCGAGGTGATCGAGCAGTTGCGCGCCTGCGGCGTGCATTGGAGTGAGGCCGCGCCCGACCGCAACGCCCCCAAACCGCTCGCTGGCAAAACCCTGGTGCTCACCGGCACGCTGCCCACACTCAGTCGGGAAGAAGCCAAGGCCCGCATCGAAGCCGCAGGCGGCAAGGTGGCCGGCTCGGTGTCCAAAAAAACCGATTACGTCATTGCCGGCTTTGAGGCAGGCAGCAAGCTCGCCAAGGCACAGGAGCTCGGTGTGACGGTGCTCGACGAAGCGGGGCTGATGGCGCTGCTGGCGGGATATTCGGCGTAGTGCAAGGATCGGTAGACGATGACCAGAATATCCCGCATGGATCAGTTTGATGCGCAAGCTTTGCGGGATGCATTGGCCGCAGTGACCGATAGGACGCATGACCCGAAAGGGATCAGCCCCATGAACCACATCAAATCCAAGCAACGCGTGGCTGACCACGGGGAGGTCTTCACCCCGGCGTGGCTCGTCGAAGCGATGCTCGACCTCGTGAAGGAGGAGGCCGAACGCATTGACTCTCGATTCCTGGAGCCGGCATGCGGAAGCGGTAATTTCCTGGTGCGGATACTGCAACGCAAGCTCGCCGCCGTCGAACTCAAGTACGGCAAGTCGGACTTCGAGCGGCGGCACTTTGCGCTGTTCGGCCTGATGTGCGCCTACGGAATTGAACTCTTGCCGGACAACATTGCCGAGTGCCGGGCGAATATGCTGGAGATTTTTGCCGACTACCTGAAGATCGAGGAATCGGATGACCTGTATCGCGCAGCGTCCTATGTGCTGTCGCAGAACCTCGTCCACGGTGACGCTTTGACGATGCTTACCAGCGATGGCAAGCCGATCACCTTTGCCGAGTGGGGCTACCTCGGCAAGGGAAAATTCAAGCGCCGCGACTTCCGCCTGGACATCCTCACCGGCATGTCCACTCACACCGTGCAGGGTTCGCTTTTTGCCAAGCACGAAATCTTCACGCCGGTGAAGTCCCACCCGCCGATGACCGTGAGTGATCTGGCTGCTCTGGAGGGAGATTGAACATGGCAAAGATCGACGTAAAAGGCACGTCCGTCACCGTCGTTTCCGGCGGCGTCGATGACTATATTTCCCTCACGGACATCGCCCGCTACAAGGATAGCGAACGTACCGACTACATCATCCAGAACTGGCTCAGGAATCGGAACACCATTGAATTCCTCGGCATCTGGGAGCATCTCAACAACCCGGATTTCAAACCCATCGAATTCGATGGGATTAGAAACCAGGCCGGGCTGAACAGCTTCGTGCTCACCCCCAAACGCTGGATCGAGTCCACCGGCGCCATCGGCATCACTTCCAGGGCGGGCCGGTACGGCGGCACCTACGCCCACAAGGACATCGCCTTCGAGTTCGCCTCCTGGGTGTCGGTCGAATTCAAGCTCTACCTCATCAAGGAATTCCAGCGCCTGAAGGAGACGGAATACCAGCAACTCGGCTGGGACATCCGCCGCAACCTCGCCAGAATCAACTACCGCATCCACACCGACGCCATCAAGGCCAGGCTGATCCCGCCCAAACTGACGCCGCAGCAGATCAACCTCATCTACGCCAGCGAGGCGGACCTGCTGAACATGGCGCTGTTCGGCAAGACCGCGAAACAGTGGCGCGATGAAAACCCCGGCAGCAAGGGCAACATCCGCGATGAGGCCAATGCCGCGCAACTGGTGTGCCTCGCCAATCTGGAAACGCTGAACGCCCATTTCATCCACCAGGGGCTGGCGCAGGCCGAACGGCTGAAACTGCTCAACCAGACCGCCATCCAGCAAATGACAGTGCTGTTGGCGGACACGGGCGTGCAGCGACTGGAAGGGAAGCGACCATGAGCGGGATGGGGGAAGCCTTGACCGGACAGGCCGGCTTTGCACTGCGCGGGCGCAACCCGGATGTGCTGACCTGCATCGCCAATCTCTCCAACGACGAGGTGTTCACGCCACCGGAGTTCGCCAACCGCATGCTGGATACCCTGGCCGATGCGTGGGCGGCCAGTCACGGCGGGGCGAATATCTGGGCCGACAGCTCGGTGAAGTTTCTGGACCCCTGCACCAAGTCCGGCGTGTTCCTGCGCGAGATCACCGGCCGCCTGACCGAGGGGCTGGCCGACGAAATACCGGACCTCCAGGCGCGCGTCGATCACATCCTCACCCGACAGGTGTTCGGCATTGGCATCACCCGGCTCACCGCCATGCTGGCGCGGCGCAGCGTGTATTGCAGCAAGCACGCCAATGGGCCGCACTCCGTTGCGAAATCTTTCAAGAGCGACTCGGGCAACATCTGGTTCGAGCGCACAGAGCACACGTGGGCCAATGGCAAATGCGCCTTTTGCGGGGCCAGCCAAAGCGCACTGGATCGCGGCGAAGGGCTGGAAAGCCACGCCTATGCGTTCATCCACACCGACGACATCAAGACTCGGCTCACCGAGTTGTTTGGAGGCGATATGCAGTTCGATGTGATTATTGGAAATCCGCCGTATCAGTTGGACGATGGCGGGCACGGCAAGAGCGCCGCGCCGATTTACCAGTTGTTTGTAGAGCAGGCAAAGAAGCTGGAGCCGCGTTATCTGTCGTTGGTCATTCCCTCGCGCTGGTTTGCTGGCGGCAAGGGACTGGACGAGTTCCGTGAGGCCATGCTTGCCGATGATCGCGTGCGCTCGATTGACGACTATCTCAGCGCTGCCGATGTTTTTCCGGGTGTTGGGCTCAAGGGCGGCGTTTGCTATTTCCTCTGGGAACGGGACAACCCCGGCCCATGTCGCGTGACGACGCACTTCAAGGATTGGCCGGTTTCCACCGCCACGCGACCGCTGCTTGAAAAGGGTGCGGATGTATTCATCCGCTTCAACGAGGGTTTGTCGATTCTGAAAAAGGTTATGGCTGTGGAGAGCGGGAATGCGGCTCAATTGGAATTGCCTGCTCCCAAGCGCTTCGATCGATTGGTTAGTTCCAGAAAACCGTTTGGGCTTGAAACAAAGTTCAAAGGCAAGGCGAAAAAATCACCCGGCGATGTTCTGGTTTATCAGAACGGCGGGACGGGCTACGCGCCGAGAAACGCCATCACAACGGGCACTGAGCTAATTGATTCGTGGAAGGTGTTCGTGGGGCGAGCCGCGCCGGGAACCGGCAACCGAGACACTTACCCGCACAGAATCATCAGTACCCCCTTCATCGGCGAGCCGGGCAGCATTTCATCGGAGACCTATCTCTGCATCGGCCCGTTCGATTCAAAGAGCGAAGCCGAAAGCGTTTTGTCCTACCTGACTTGCCGATTGACTCGGCTGCTGATTCTGCTGCACAAGCCATCCCAAGACACCACACGCAAGGTCTACACCTTCGTGCCAACGCAGGATTGGACACGGCACTGGACGGACGCTGATCTTTATGCGAAATACGGCCTGAATGATGAGGAAGTCGCCTTTATCGAGAAGATTGTCCGCCCGATGGAACTGACGACCGATCTGTTCGATGAAGTCTCCGTGGACGAAGGCGACGATGAGTAAGACCATCGAGGAAATCCTCGCGCCCAAGCCGGAGGCCCGGCCGCGCATCTACGCCTACTCGATCGCCGACGCGGCGCACGCAGGGTTGCTCAAAATCGGCCAGACCACGCGCGATGTAAAACAGCGTGTGGCCGAGCAACTCCGAACGGCCGCCATCAGGAACTACACCATCGAGCTCGACGAACCCGCCGAGCGTGAGGACGGCACCCTCTTCAGCGACTTTGATGTGCGCGCGGCGCTGGTCAGGAAGGGCTTGCCGAGCGCGGAACTGGAATGGGTGCGGTGCTCGGTCGAGGACGTGAAAACCGTGCTGACCGAGTTGCGCACCGGGAAACCGCTCACGGGCACGCATCACGAAACTTTTGCGATGCGCCGCGAACAGGCGGAGGCAGTGGACAAGACCTTCGCCTACTACCAGTCGATCCGGGCCGAGAACAAGAACGCCGCGCCGCGTTTTCTGTGGAACGCGAAGATGCGCTTCGGCAAGACCTTCACCGCCTACCAGTTGGCCAGGAAGCTCGGCGCGAAACGGGTGCTGGTGGTGACTTTCAAGCCGGCCGTTGAGGATGCCTGGCAGACGGACCTGGAATCTCACGTGGATTTCGACGGCTGGCAGTACCTGTCGCGCAACACCAACGGCGATCCAAGGCAGATTGACGCCGAGAAGCCGGTCATCTGTTTCGGCTCCTTCCAGGACCTGCTGGGGCGTGATAAGGAAACCGGCAACATCAAGCCCAAGAACGAGTGGATTCACACCATCAACTGGGACCTCGTGGTGTTCGACGAGTACCACTTCGGGGCCTGGCGCGAGACGGCGAAGGAGCTGTTCGAGGGCGAGGAAGAGGCCGTCGCCAGGAAGGAGGCCGGACTCGAATATGCCGCCGACCTGGAGGTGGTGAACGAAGACTTCACCGTGCTTTCGGAGCAGGAATCCGAGTTTCTGCCCATCACCACCCGGGCGTATCTGTACCTGTCCGGCACGCCGTTCAAGGCGCTGGCGACCGGCGAGTTCATCGAGGAGCAGATTTTCAATTGGACCTACACCGACGAGCAGCGCGCCAAGGCGGCGTTCGCCGCGGCGCATCCGGGTGAGCGGAATCCCTACGGCGCGCTGCCGCAGATGCGCCTGCTGACCTACCAGATGCCGGACGAGCTGGTGGCGATTGCAAGCGCGGGGGAATTCGACGAGTTCGATCTCAATGCATTCTTCGAGGCAACGGGGTCAGGCAAGGCGGCGCAGTTCAAGCACAAGAGCGACGTGCAGAAGTGGCTGGACATCATCCGTGGCGGCTACGCGCCCCGGTCGGTCGAACATCTGAAGACGGGCACGCGGCCGCCGTTTCCGTATTCGGACGTGCGCCTGCTGCCCTATCTGCAACATTCGTTCTGGTTCCTGCCCAATGTGGCGGCCTGCCACGCGATGGCCAACCTGCTGGCGGAAAAGCACAACACCTTCTGGCACGACTACGACGTGATCGTCGCGGCCGGGGCGCAGGCCGGCATCGGGCTGGATGCCTTGCCCCCCGTGCGCCGCTCCATCGGCAGCGGATTCGACACCAAGACCATCACGCTGTCCTGCGGCAAGCTGACCACCGGCGTGACCGTGCCGCAGTGGTCGTCCATCCTCATGCTGCGCAATCTCAAGTCGCCGGAGACCTATTTCCAGGCGGCGTTCCGCGTGCAGTCGCCGTGGTCGATCAAGAACCCGAACGGCGACAACCCGAAGGAGGAGGAAATCCTCAAGCCGGTCTGCTTCGTGTTCGACTTCGCGCCGACCCGCGCCCTGCGGCAACTCTCGGAGTACGGCATCGGCCTGTCGCCCAACGAGCCGAACCCGGAAAACGCGGTCAAGGAACTGGTGTCCTTCCTGCCCGTGCTGGCTTTTGATGGCGCCAACATGACGCAGATCGACGCCGGCGGCATTCTCGACATCGCCATGGCGGGCACCTCGGCCACGCTGCTGGCGCGCAAGTGGGAGTCGGCGCTCTTGGTGAACGTGGACAACGATACGCTGCGACGGATCATGGACAGCCCCGAGGCGATGTCTGCCGTGGAGCGCATCGAGGGCTGGCGCGCGCTGGGCGACAACATCATCGAGACCATCATCAACAAGAGCGAAAAAGTCAAGGCGCTCAAGAACAAGGCGAAGGAACAGGAATTGTCGGCCAAGGAGAAGAAGGAGCTCACCGCCGAGGAAAAGGAATACAAGTCCAAGCGCAAGCTGGTGCAGGAAAAGCTGATCAAGTTCGCCACCCGCATCCCGGCTTTCATGTACCTCACCGATTTCCGCGAAAACACGCTGCAGGATGTGATCACCAGGCTGGAGCCGGACCTGTTCCTGGCCGTCACCGGCCTGACGGTGCAGGACTTCCATTTACTGGTGCGTCTGAGGGTGTTCAACACCGAGCAGATGAACCAGGCGGTCTTCGCCTTTCGCCGCTATGAAGATGCTTCGCTTCGCTATACGGGCATTGAGAGCCACGAGGGACTGGCGCACATCGGGCTGTATGACACGGTGGTGGCGAGGGAAGATGCGGCGCCCTACGCGACTGCGGGTCGACGATCGGTTACAGCGGATGGTTTCAGGTAGAACGGCATATATTGGTGACAATTTGACACCACCCTGTTAGACTTCGCCCCTCAACCCGGTGGAGTCCGACTGATGACAACCGCAACGCTTGACCGTGGCCGCATCACGGTCCGTGTGCCGATGACCGTGCAGGAAACCTTGGAGATGGCCGCCAGCCTGACGGGCGCGACCCTGAACCAGTTCGTCGTCCAGGCCGCCCTGCGCGAGGCCGAACGCATCATCGAGCAGGAACGCGTCATCCGTCTTTGCGCCCGTGATACCGAGGCGTTTCTCGCGGCGTTGGACAAGCCGCTGCCGCCCAACGCCACGCTGAAGGCGGCCCTCGCAGACTACGCGACACGACGCAATGATCAGACTGGAACCCTTGACTGGGCGCCACGACCGAAACGGGTTTGATTGCGGCGTCGAGGTTCTCAACGTCTGGCTGAAGCAGACCGCGCTCCAGCATCAGGGCAAGGGGATCTCGCGCAGCTTCGTCGCCGTGCCCGCCGATGAATCGGCGGTGCAGTCATGGGCGAAGTCCGGCTACCCGGTGCAGGCCTCCAGCATTCTGGGCTTCTACACGCTGACCTCGGCGTTCGTGCTGACCGAAGGCCTGCCTGCCCAGCAGTCCAGGCGCTATCCGCGCCAGATCCCGGTCACTCGGCTCGGGCGCTTGGCCACGCGATCCGATATGCAAGACCAAGGTTTGGGCCGGTTGTTGCTGGCCGATGCCGTCAACCGCGACCGCACGGCGGCGCAGGCCGTGGGTAGCGCAGGGTTGTTCGTGGACGCGAAGAATGAAGCAGCCGCGCGTTTCTACCGACGCTATGGATTCACCCCTTGCGCCGACCAGCCACTGAAGCTGTTCCTGTCGCTGTGGTGAGCGGCTTGCCCGCACTCCCTCGCCAGCCCGCTGCATGGCTATTCAATCGATGGATATTCAGCGTTCCTGCACATGCCTGAGTTGCCTCACGTTTCGGTTGCGGCCCTGATGCCCGCCCCACCCAGCCACGCGGACCGGTCTGAACCGACGGCCTGCCTCGGCCTCGATCTGGGCGGCACCAAGATCGAAATCGCCGCGCTCGATGGCGAAGGCCGGTTTCTGCTGCGGCAGCGTTGCGACACGCCGCAGGGCGATTACGCCGCCACGATTGAATCCATCGCTGGGCTGGTGGAAGCCGCCGATGCACAACTCGGCTGCAGGCTGCCGCTGGGCGCGGCGATTCCCGGCTCGGTGTCGCCGGTGAATGGGCTGATCCGCAACGCCAATTCCACCGTGCTCAACGGCCAGCCGCTGCTGCACGACCTGCAACAGCGGCTGGCTCGCCCGGTGCGGCTGCACAACGACGCCAACTGCCTGGCGATCAGCGAGGCGGTGGACGGCGCAGGGCAGGGCGCTCGCGTGGTGTTTGCGGTGATTCTGGGCACGGGCGTGGGGGCGGGCATCGCCATCGATGGCGTCGACTGGCTGGGCTGCAATGCGGTGGCGGGCGAGTGGGGGCACAACCCGCTGCCCTGGCCGCGCTCATCCGCAGCCTGGCGTGAACTGCCCGGGCCGCGCTGCTGGTGCGGGCTGCAAGGCTGCATCGAAACCTGGTTGAGCGGGCCGGGTTTCGCCGCCGATCATTTCGCGCACACGGAGCAGCAGCGCAGCGCCAAGGATCTGATTGCGGCCATGCGCGCAGGCGAAAGCGCCGCGCGGGCGAGTTTCATCCGCTATGCCGACCGTCTGGCCCGGTCGCTGGCGCAGGTCATCAACCTGCTCGACCCGGATGTCATCGTGCTGGGCGGCGGCATGAGCAATGTGAGCGAGCTTTACGACGAAGTGCCGCAGCGCTGGGGGGCGTGGGTGTTCTCCGACACGGTACGCACCCGGCTGCTGCCCGCGCGGCACGGCGACTCTTCCGGGGTGCGCGGGGCGGCCTGGTTGTGGCGCGATCAGGTTTTGTCGGATACGCCTTTATCAGCCTCCTGACGTTCGGAAAAGTCGAGCGCGGCCGAGTTGATGCAGTAGCGCAGGCCGGTGGGGTTGGGGCCGTCAGGGAACACATGACCGAGGTGGGCGCCGCAATTTCCGCACTGCACCTCGGTGCGCACCATGCCGTGGCTGACGTCGCGCACTTCGCGGATGACGGCCTGTGCGGTGGGTTGCCAGAAACTGGGCCAGCCGCTGCCCGATTCATACTTGGTGCGCGAGTCGAACAGCGGCGTGCCGCAGCAGACGCAGCGATAGACGCCGTCGCCGTGGTGATCCCAGTACAGGCCGGTGAACGGCGGTTCGGTGGCGCTGCAGCGCGTCACGCGGTATTGCTCTTCGGTCAGTTTGCTGCGCCACAGCGCGTCGTTGGCGTCGTTGGAAGTCGGCGTCTTCATCGGGATTCCTTTCAGGACGAGCAGGACAGGCAGGCGGGCGGGGCGTGTTCCGGGGGAGGTTCGGCGTAATGCGGCGGCGCGGCCTGCGCATCGAAGGGCCGCTGCAGCGCATGCAGCAGGCGCCGCACTTCGGCGAAGTCGCCCGCCTCGGCCTGGGCGATGGCGGCCTGCGCCAGATAGTGGCGCAGCACGATGTGCGGGTTGACGGCATTCATCGCCGCGGCACGCGCCGCGTCGTCGCGGTTTTCCGCCCGCAGGCGCTCGCGGTAGCGGGCGACCCAGTCGGCAAAGGCTTGCGGCTCGCGCCGAAACTGGTCAGCCAGCGCAGCAGGGATGGGTTCGCTTGCATCGGCGCCAAGCTTGGCGAGCGCGCGGAAGGTCAGCGTCCAGTCGCTGCGGTTGGCCTGCATCGTGTCGAGCAATTCCTGAAACAGATCGCCATCATCCGGCTGCGGCTCGGTCAGCCCGAGCTTGGCCGCGAGTTGTTGCTGCATGGCCTGCACATATTGCGGGCGAAATCGGTTCACGGCTTCAAGCGCGGATTCGGGCTTGTCGATCAGCGGCAGCAGCGCCTGGCCCAGCGCCAGCAGGTTCCAGTGCGCCACCGCCGGTTGGCGGCCGTAGGCGTAACGGCCCTCGCGGTCGGTGGTATTGGGGGTGTGCAGGGGATCGTAGGCGTCGAGAAAGGCGAACGGGCCGTAATCGATGGTCCAGCCCAGAATCGACATATTGTCGGTATTCATCACCCCGTGGATAAAGCCCACCGCCTGCCACTGCGCGATGAGCCGCGCGGTGCGCTCGACCACCCATTGCAGCAGCGCCAGCGCGGGCTGCGGCGCTTCGGCGCATTGCGGGGCATACTGGGCGATGACCCAGTCGGCCAGCGCGCGCAGTGGCGCGGTCTGGCCGCTGTAGCTGAAATGCTCGAAATGACCGAAGCGCACGAAGCTCGGCGACAGCCGGGTGACCATGGCTGCGGTTTCGATGCGCTCGCGGCGCACCGGGCGGCTGGAGCCCACGATGCACAGCGCCCGCGTGGTCGGCAGGCCCAGCGCCGCCATGGCCTCGGAGCACAGAAACTCGCGGATGGACGAACGCAGCACCGCCCAACCATCGCCCATGCGCGAAAACGGGGTGCGGCCACTGCCCTTGAACTGCACTTCCCAGCGCGCATGGCCGCCGCTGTGCTGCCCGCCGCTGGCATCTGGCCAGTCGCCCAGCAGCAGCGCGCGGCCGTCGCCGAGCTGCCCGGCCCAGTTGCCGAACTGATGTCCGGCGTACACGGTGGCGCGGCTGTTTGCGCTGATCGCCGCCACATGCCCGCCAAAGGCCAGCGCCCAGTCGCGCTCGTCATCCAGGCTACGCGTCGGCGTCAGCCCGACCAGCGCCGCCGCCTCGGCGCTGCTGGCGACCAGCACGGGATCGGGCAGGGCGCTGACCGCAACCGGCACGCTGAAGGCCTCGCCCAGCGCGGCGAAGTGCTGTGCCAGCGGCGGCCAGGCGCGGCTTGCAGCCGGCGCAGAGGCGGGAGTATCCAGAGCGGCGGAAGTCATGCCCGCATTCTCGGAGAAAGCCGCAGCCCCAGTGGGCGGCGGGGTATCCTGTGCGCTTGAGCCGTTCCCGGCTCTTCTGAGTTGGCCTGTTCCTTTTTCCATGTCTATGCCCTCAAGCGACGTCAAACCCGATGCGGTCATCGCGCTGCCGTTCGGCCGCATGGGTCTGTTCTGCTCGGACGAGGAGGTGCTGCACCTGGACTATCTCCCACCCGAGACTCCGTTGACCACACCGGCTACCCCGCTGTGCAGCGAACTGGCCGCGCAACTGCTGGCCTATGCCGGCGACCCGGCGTATCGCTTCGACCTTCCGCTGGCGACGGCGGGGACGGCGTTTCAGCAGCGCGTCTGGGCACTGTTGCAGCAGATCCCACCGGGGCGGACGCGCACCTATGGCGATGCCGCCGGGGAACTGCACAGCGCCGCGCGCGCCGTGGGACAGGCTTGCGCCGCGAACCCCTTCGCGCCGATCGTGCCCTGTCACCGCATCGTCGCGCAAGGCGGGCTGGGCGGGTTCGCCCATTCCACGGCGCAAGACGGGTATCTGCTGGGCATCAAACGCTGGCTGCTGCAGCACGAAGCCGGCCTGGAATCGACTCAGCGCCATGCCTGAAGCGCCGGTTCACCTCGATTGGCCGCCCGCGCCGCCAGCCTGCGCCGCCTTGATCGACCGGTTTTGCGACGCCCTCTGGCTGGAAGACGGCCTGTCTCCCAACACGCTTGCGGCCTATCGGCGCGACCTCACCCTGATGGCGCGCTGGCTGGCGTTTTCGCAGCGCCCGCCCTTGATCGAGGCGGCGCTGCGCGACGTGCAGGCCTATATCGCAGCGCGTTTCGTGCAGAGCAAGGCGACATCGTCCAACCGCCGGCTGGTGGTGTTGCGCCGGTTTTACCGCTGGGCGCTGCGCGAGCACCTGCGCAGCGACGATCCCACGCTGCAGCTCGACACCGCCCGCCAGCCGCCGCGCCGCCCCAAGACCCTGAGCGAAGCGCAGGTGGAGGCGCTGCTCGCCGCCCCCGAGGTGGACACTCCGCTGGGCCTGCGCGACCGCGCCATGCTCGAACTGCTCTACGCCAGCGGCCTGCGGGTGAGCGAACTGGTGGCGCTGCCGGTGGTGCGGCTGTCGCTCGATCAGGGTGTGGTGCAGATCGCGGGCAAGGGCGGCAAGGAACGGCTCGTGCCCTTCGGCAGCGCGGCGCAGGACTGGCTGCAGAACTATCTGCGCACCGCGCGGCCCGCGCTGCTGCAGGGCCGCGACAGCCCCTTTGTGTTCGTCACCGCCCGCAGCGGGCACAGCGCGCGCGAAGCCGCGGGCATGACGCGGCAGATGTTCTGGATGCGCATCAAGGCCTACGCGCGCCAGGCCGGCATAGCCGTGCCGCTGTCGCCCCACACCCTGCGCCATGCCTTCGCCACGCATCTGCTCAACCACGGCGCCGATCTGCGTGTGGTGCAATTGCTGCTCGGCCACGCCGATATTTCGACCACGCAGATCTACACCCACATCGCGCGCGAGCGGCTCAAGACGCTGCACGCCCGCCACCATCCCCGCGCCTGATCGCGCAGGGCTCCATCATGGCCCAAGACAACTACTGGTCCGCCTTCGTCCTGCTGCTGCTGATTCTCGACCCGTTCGGCAATCTGCCGTTTTTCATCGCCATCATGCGCAAGCTGCCGCCCGCGCGACGCCTGCCCGTGGCGCTGCGCGAAATCGGCATCGCCTACGTCGTGTTGCTGGCCTTCATGTTCGGTGGGCATGGCTTTCTCAAACTGATGAACCTCAGCCAGCCTTCCATCGAAGTGGCCGGCGGGGTGATTTTGCTGCTGGTGGCGATCAAGATGATTTTTTCCACCACGTCCGAGATTTTCGGCGGCGAGGGCGCGCGCGAGCCGCTGATCTTCCCGCTGGCCGTGCCGCTGCTGGCCGGGCCGTCGGCGCTGGCGACGGTGCTGCTGCTCGCCTCGCGCCAGCCCGGTGAAATCTGGACCTGGGTGGGCGCGCTCAGTTCCGCGGTGGCGCTGACGGGCGGCCTGCTGCTGATGAGCGAAACGCTGCTGAGGTGGCTGGGCGACTCGGTGATGAACGCCGCCGAAAAGCTCATGGGCCTCATCCTCACGGCGATTGCGGTGAACATGTTGTTGTCAGGCATACGCAGTTATTTCGGACTTTGATGCGCGATCAAAACCCATTGGAAAACCCTTGGGCCGCCATTACGATAGCCGCCACGCGCCGCGCAGAACTTTCATCCACTCCAAACCCATCATGGAACGCCTGTCCTTCACCCCGGAAGACCGCGAGGCCCTGGCCCATTTTCTGGGCCAGCTCGTCGACACCACCATCCTCACCCGCCGCGAAATCCACGATTTTCTCGACTACTGCGACCTCATGGCGCCGAAAAAGGGCGAAGTCATCGCCGACATCGGTCAGGTCGGCGAGAGTCTGTTTTTTGTGCTCGAAGGGCAGGGCTGCCTGATGGCGCAACTGCCCGAGAGCGAAATGGAAATCGGCAAGATCATGCCGGGAGAGATGCTGGGCGAGATGAGCTTTTTCGACCGCAAGCCGCGCGAGGTACGCCTGCGCGCCGGCGAAGACACCCGTCTGCTGCGCATCAGCCGCACGATGTACGATCGCCTGCGCCTGGAGCGCCCGCTGCTCGCCGTGCTGCTGCTCGAAGTGGCCATCATCAGCCTCGACCACCTCTACCGCCGCACCTCGTCGGAGATGGCGCAGATCAACCGCTATATGTACCGCACCGGGCGCTGAGCGCTCTGCTGCCATGTCCGCCCCGCGCCTCGATCTGCAGATTCGGCGGGCCTACGACCCGCCGAGCCCTGACGACGGCACGCGCATCCTGATCGACCGCCTTTGGCCGCGCGGTCTGCGCAAGGACGGTGCGCAAATCGACCACTGGTTGAAAGACCTCGCCCCCAGCCCGGCGCTGCGCGTCTGGTTCGGGCATGCACCGCAGCGCTTTGCCGAGTTTTCCAGCCGCTACACGGCCGAACTCGATGCCATGCCCGCTGACGCCGCCGCGCTGCAAACCCTGAGCCACGCGCTGAGGGCAGGGCGCGTCACCCTGCTGTTCGCCGCACACGATCCGCAGATCAACCACGCCCGGGTGCTCGAAGACTGGCTGCGCCGGCCGCACGCCTGGCTCTCGGCAAAACAAGACACATGACTTTCACGCCGGATGCCATTCTCGATTTCTGGTTCCGCGACATCGAGGCCGCGCAGTGGTTCAAGTCCGCCCCCGCTTTCGATGAGTTGCTGCGGGCGCGTTTTGGCGCGCTTCACAGCCAGGCGGTGCGCTGCGAGCTGTTTGCGTGGCGGGCGACGCCGCAGGGAAGGCTGGCGGAAATCATCGTGCTCGACCAGTTTTCGCGCAATCTGTACCGCGGCGATTCACGCGCCTTCGCCGCCGACGCGCAGGCGCTCACTCTCGCGCAGGAGGTCGTGGCCTGCGGCGCCGATCAGTCACTGACGCAGCAACAGCGCGCCTTTGCCTACATGCCTTATATGCACAGCGAATCCGCCGCGATTCACGTCGTGGCCGAAACCCTGTTCCGCGCCAACGGGCTGGCGAACAACCTCGACTTCGAGTTGCGCCACAAGGCCATCATCGACCGCTTTGGCCGCTATCCGCACCGCAACGCCATCCTCGGTCGGGAATCGACCGCCGAGGAAATCGAATTCCTGAAGCAGCCGGGTTCGAGTTTCTGAGCGTCGGAAAGCGCTTCGGCAACGCACCGACTCGCGGGCCGATGAGGGCCGAGGCAACTCATTCACTGGGTTTTTTTCAACACCGTCATGGCCGAGGCGATGAGAGCAGCCGCCTGGCTCATGTCGCCGGGCACGATCAGGCTGGTGCCGGTCTTGGCGAGATTCGCATAAGCCTCCAGCCCCTGCTGGGCGACCTTGAGCTGGACCGCATCGGCGCCGCCGGGCTTCTGGATGGCAGCGGCCACGACCTCCAGCGCGTGCGCCGTGGCATTGGCCACCGCCTCGATCGCCGCAGCTTCGCCCTGGGCGGTGTTGATCGCGGCTTGCCGCTCGCCTTCGGAGCGGGCGATGAAGGCCTGACGTTCTCCTTCGGCCACGTTGATGGCCTGCTGCCGCGCGCCCTCGGAAGTGGCGATGACGGCGCGTTTTTCCCGCTCGGCGGTGATCTGGCGCTGCATGGCGTGCAGGATTTCGTTCGGCGGCGTGAGGTCCTTGATTTCATAGCGCAGCACTTTGACCCCCCAGGTGGCGGCCGCCTCGTCGAGCGAATTGACCACGCTGTGATTGATGAATTCGCGCTCCTCGAAGGTCTTGTCCAGCTCCAGTTTGCCGACCACCGAACGCAGCGTGGTCTGCGCCAGTTGGGTGATGGCGACGATGTAATTGGACGAGCCATAGCTGGCGCGCATGGGATCGGTCACCTGGAAATACAGCACGCCGTCGACGGTGAGCTGGGTGTTGTCCTTGGTGATGCAGACCTGGCTGGGTACGTCCAGCGGAATCTCCTTGAGCGAGTGCTTGTAGGCCACGCTGTCGATGAAGGGGATGATGATGTTCAGCCCCGGTTGCAGCGTGGAGTGATAACGCCCGAGGCGCTCAAGAATCCAGGCGTTTTGCTGCGGCACGATCTTGATGCCGCGGCTGACGAACAGCACAGCGATGACGGCCAGGATGATGGCGATTTCCATACAAGTCTCCGTTGAGGGGGTGATTCTTCGGCCCTGCGCTCAGCCCGCATTATGTCGTGCGTTGGTGTCGATCGATGCGGTGGGCTGGGCAGGCAGCGGCTCGATCAGCAGCACATTGCCATCCTGCCCGGCGATGCGGTGCGCTCCGGTATGCAGCGGGCCGCGCCGGATCAACCGCGCCGACCACTCCGAGCCGCGGTAATGCACCCGCGCGATGCCGTCGGCAGACCAGGCGGAGACGTCGACCGTGGCACCGAGATCGAGGTTGTCGTGCCGCACATCCTCAGCCGAGCGCTTGCCCAGACGCCGACGCGCGAGATAGAGTGCCACCACCGCACCGCCGCCGACCCCGGTGAACGCGACCCAATGCCAGGGCTGCGGCAACCCGGCGTGCGCGGCGAGTGCACCCGCTGCGGCGCCCACGGCCAGCATCAGCAAGTAGAACGTGCCGGTCACCAGTTCCATGGCGACAAAGAAACCGGCCAGAATCCACCAGGCGGTCGGGTTGTCCATCTCGGGGGCTTCCTTTTATGTGGCGCGAAGCAGGGTGCTTCACACAGATTTCCTACACTCTCGCACTTTATCCCTTCCGCGCCGGAGCCGTCATGCACTTTCGTTTTCCCATTGTCATCATCGACGAGGACTTCCGCTCGGAAAACTCCTCGGGCCTGGGCATCCGTGCGCTGGCGCAGGCCATCGAGAAAGAGGGCATGGAGGTGCTGGGTGTGACCAGCTATGGGGATCTATCCAGCTTCGCGCAGCAGCAAAGCCGGGTTAGCGCCTTCATTCTGTCCATCGACGACGAGGAGCTCGCCACGGCGGAGGAGGGCGTCGAGCCCGCCGCGCTGCATTCGCTGCGCGCCTTCATCGAGGAGATACGCTTTCGCAACGCCGAGATTCCCATCTACCTGTATGGCGAGACGCGCACCTCGGGGCATATCCCGAACGACATCCTGCGCGAACTGCACGGCTTCATCCACATGTTCGAGGACACGCCCGAGTTCGTGGCGCGTCACATCATCCGCGAGGCACGGGCGTATATGGCGTCGCTCGCGCCGCCGTTCTTTCGCGCCCTGGTCGGCTACGCCGCAGACGGCTCCTACTCCTGGCATTGCCCCGGACATTCCGGCGGCGTGGCCTTCCTGAAGAGCCCGGTGGGGCAGATGTTCCACCAGTTCTTTGGCGAAAACCTGCTGCGCGCCGACGTGTGCAACTCGGTGGATGAGCTGGGGCAGTTGCTCGATCACACCGGGCCGGTAGCGGCCAGCGAGCGCAACGCCGCGCGCATTTTCCACGCCGATCATCTGTTTTTCGTCACCAACGGCACCTCGACCTCGAACAAGATCGTCTGGCACTCGACCGTGGCGCCGGGCGACGTGGTGGTGGTGGACCGCAACTGCCACAAGTCCATCCTGCACGCCATCATCATGACTGGCGCGCTGCCGGTGTTTCTCACCCCCACGCGCAACCATTACGGCATCATCGGGCCGATCCCGCTGGCCGAGTTCCACCCCGACAACATCGCCCGCAAGATTGCCGAAAATCCGCTCACGCGCCATCTGGCGGGCAAAGTCAAGCCGCGTGTGCTCACCCTCACCCAGTCGACCTACGACGGCGTGGTCTACAACGTCGACGCCATAAAGCAGATGCTCGACGGCCACATCGACTCCCTGCATTTCGACGAGGCCTGGCTGCCGCACGCGGCGTTTCACGACTTCTACCGCGGCATGCACGCCATCGGCCCCGACCGCGAGCGCACCCAGGAATCGATGGTGTTCTCCACCCAGTCCACGCACAAGTTGCTCGCGGGCCTGAGCCAGGCCTCGCAGATCCTGGTGCAGAACGCGCAAAACCAGCAGCTCGACTTCTACCGCTTCAACGAGGCCTACCTGATGCACAGCTCCACCTCGCCGCAGTACGCCATCATCGCGTCTTGCGACGTGGCCGCGGCCATGATGGAGCCGCCCGGCGGCACCGCGCTGGTGGAGGAAAGCATTCTGGAAGCCATGAACTTCCGCCGCGCCATGCGCAAGGTCGCGGCCGATTATGGCCAGGATTGGTGGTTCAAGGTCTGGGGGCCCCACGCGCTGGCGGAGGAGGGCACGGGCGAGCGCGACGACTGGCTGCTGCACGCCGCAGACGACTGGCACGGCTTCGGCGCCGTGGCCGAGGGTTTCAATATGCTCGACCCCATCAAGTCGACCATCGTCACGCCGGGGCTGAACATCAACGGCGATTTCGACGCCACCGGCATTCCGGCCGCCATCGTCACCCGCTTCCTCGCCGAGCATGGCGTGATCGTCGAAAAAACCGGGCTCTATAGCTTTTTCATCATGTTCACCATCGGCATCACCAAAGGCCGCTGGAACACCCTGGTCACCGCGCTGCAGCAGTTCAAGGACGACTACGACCGCAATCAGCCGCTGTGGCGCATCCTGCCCGAATTCGTCGCGCAGAACCCGCGCTACGAGCGCATCGGCCTGCGCGATCTCTGTCAGCAGATCCACGAGGCGTATCGGGAAAAAGACGTGGCCCGCCTGACCACCGAGATGTATCTCTCCGATCTGCAGCCGGCCATGACGCCGACCGACGCCTACGCCAGGATGGCGCACCGCGACATCGAGCGCGTGGAGATCGATCAGCTCGAAGGGCGCATCACCGCGGCACTGGTCACGCCGTACCCGCCGGGCATTCCGCTGCTCATCCCGGGCGAGCGCTTCAACGCGCCCATCATGCGCTACCTGCAATTCGCCCGCGATTTCAATCTGCGCTTCCCAGGCTTTGCCACCGACGTGCACGGGCTGGTGACGCAAACCGACGACAGCGGCAACAAGCGCTATTTCGTGGACTGCGTGCGCAACGCGGCGTAACAGAGCGGCAGCCGACCCCGAGCGGAATCAAGAGCGGGGTTGGGTACTCGATAGAGCTGCCGTAGATTGCATTTAACATAATGCACATATGCTCTTGTATTTGGGTGCCTGCCGTGCGCAGGAATGGCGCTCACCATGAGCCCTGCGGTCTGTCCTTGCCCAGCGCCTTGGCGATCATGTCGGCGATGTCCTGATGACCCATCTTCGTCGCCAGCGTCAGCGCGGTGAAGCCCATGGCATTTTTCAGCTTCGGGTCGGCGCCTTCTTCGAGCAGCAGCTTGACCGTGCCGTCGTAGCCGAAGTACGCGGCCATCATCAGCGGCGTCGAGCCATTGGGCGCGGCGGCGTCGATGTAGGCGGAATGTTCCAGCAGATACTTGACGATCTCGGTATGCCCGCGGGTTGCCGCGTAGGACAGCGGCGTCCAGCCCGGCTTGTTGACCTCGGCGCCTTTGTCGACCATCAACTTGACGATGTCCAGATCGCCTTGCAGACTGGCAATCATCAGCGCGTTTTCGCCCGACGGATTGAGCTGATCGAGATGGATGTGCGGGTCGTCGATCAACACCCTGGCGACTTTGAGCGAGTTGTAGCGCAGCGCCAGATACAGCGCCGAATTGCCGTGGCTGTCCACCGCGTTCGGATCGAACCCTTGCGCCAGCAGACTGCGCACCGCGCCTGCGTCGTCGATGTTGACGGCGCGGAAAAAATCGGTGTAGGCGCCGGCGAAAGCCCACTTTCCTGAGGCTGCAACTGAGGCTGCAAGCAGGGTCGCAGCAGTCGCAGACCGAAGGAAACGGCGTCGTAAATGATTCATCATTTGCTTTAATATAATCCTTCAACCGATTGATTCATTGAAGAAAAAGTCGGGTGAAGTTGTCGCTCGTCTGCTCCGCCAGGGCTTCCAGGTCAACCCTGCGCAACTCGGCCAGGAACTCGGCCACAAAGCTCACATAAGCCGGTTCGTTGGTCTTGCCGCGATGCGGCACGGGCGCCAGATAGGGGCTGTCGGTTTCGATCAGCAGGCGATCGGCGGGAATCCGCACCGCCACGTCGCGCAGCGCCTGCGCGTTCCTGAAGGTGACGATGCCGGCGATGGAAATGTAGAAACCCAGATCGAGCGCGCGGCGCGCGACATCCCAGTTTTCTGTGAAGCAATGCATCACCCCGCGTGCGCGCCCCTGCCCTTCCTCCGACAGTATGGCCAGCGTGTCTTCGGCCGCAGCGCGGGTGTGGATGATCAGCGGCTTGTCGAGCTGCAGCGCGGCGCGGATGTGGACGCGAAAGCGCTCGCGCTGCCAGGCCATGTCGGCCACGGTGCGCTCGCCCAGGCGGAAATAGTCCAGCCCGGTTTCGCCAATGCCGACCACGCGCGGCAACCGGGCCAGGCGGGTGAGGTCTTCGACCGTGGGCTCGCGCACGTCCTCATTGTCGGGGTGCACGCCCACCGAGGCCCACACGCCGGGATAGCGCAGCGCGATGGCGTGCACCGCGTCGAATTCTTCGAGGGTGGTGCAGATGTTGAGCGCCCTTGTCACCCCCCTGTCGTGCATGTTCGAGATCACCTCATCGAGGCGTTCTTCCAGGCCCGCATAGGCCAGGTGGCAGTGGGAATCGGTCAGCGCAGCGCTCATGCAAGGGGTTCCAGTGGAAATCAGATCGTGTTGGTCGGCTTGCCGCTCGCCTCCGCGGCGCCCAGGGCTTCTTCGATCTTGACCTTCAGATGCCGGGCTTTGTCGTCCGCAGGAAACCGCACGCCGATGCCCTGCGGTCGATGGTTGGCGGCGTTGGCGGGGTTGATCCACGCCACCTTGCCTTCCACCGGATAGCGCTGCGGGTCGTCCAAAATCGTGAGCAGCAGATAGACGTTCTCCCCCAGCCGGTAGTCGTGCGGCGTGGGCACGAAGATGCCCCCCTCGGGGAAGAAGGAGATGTACGAGGCATACAGCGCCGGTTTTTCCTTGATGGCGAGCTGAAGCACGCGGGGCTTGCTGGCGGCGGTCGTGACGCGGGGGGCGATGGCCATGTCAATCTCCCTGGGAGAAAAGCTGGGCAAATTCTAGGAGCAGTGCGTCGCTGGCGAGCGCCTGGTTCAGAGGAAATCCGGCCAGCCGTTGTTTCTGTCTCCAGGCGCTCAGGGTCTCGGCCAGTTTCAGCGGCGCGACGCGCTGGGCAAGCAGGGACAGGGCCTGCGACTTCTGCGGCAGATAAAGCGGCGGTGCGCCCGCCTGCACGCGCTGCAGATCGCTGCCGATTTTCAACAGGGTCGCCAGACCGACCGCCTGATCGGGCGGTGGCGGCAGGGCGCAAGACTGCGCTCTGGCGGCTTGAGGCGACAGCGCGTGCAGCAGGCTTTCGGCCCATTCCAGGCCCTGCGCCGGGTTGGTCTGATAAACCGCGTGCTGACACCAGGCCAGCACCGCCTGCTGCCGCCCTGCCGCATCGCCGATCTGTCGTTGCGCTTCGGCAGCCGCCGGACGTGGCAGCGCCACCAGTCGGCAGCGGCTGCGGAGGGTGGGCAGCAGGGCATCCAGCCGATGCGCACCAAGCAGAAACTGCACGTGTTGCGGCGGCTCTTCCAGCGTCTTGAGCAGCGCGTTGGCGGCCGCCGCGCCCAGCGCATCGGCGGGATAGACCAGCGCCACCTTGGCGCGGCCACGATGGCTGGTGCCCACCGACCAGTCGTTGAGACGGCGGATTTGCTCGATGCGAATCTCCTGGCTCGCCGTCCTGGTTTCTGAGCGCGACGGGGCATCGTCTGCCAGATTCAGTCCGAGTTCAGGCCACATCGCCTCGGGCGCGGCAATCAGCAGATCGGGGTGCGTGCCTGCCGCCAGCAGCGCGCAACTGGCGCAGTGTCCGCAGGCCTTGTGTGTGGACAGGGCATCAGGAAGCCGGGCCGCCTCACGCTCGGCGGCATCGAGCACTTGGGGCGACTCGCACAACAGCGCGTGGGCGGCGCGTTGCAGCAGCGGCCATTTGCCATAGCCCTGCGGTGCGTGAATCAGCCAGGCTGAATTCATTTTGCATCAAACTCTTGCAAGACTTTGTTCAAGTGATTTGTGATGTCTTTTTGCACTTCGGACGGTGCTTGCGTGCCGTCGATCACGCACCATTTTTCGGGCGCGCCGGCCGCCTGTTGCAGGTAGTTGGCGCGCACCCGGGCGAAAAAATCGACGCTCTCCCGCTCGAAGCGGTCGCGCCGCCGGGTCTGCGCCAGACGCTGCGCGGCCACTTCCGGCGGCACGTCGATCAGAAAAATGCAGTCGGGGCACAGTCCCGGGTGCACCCAACGGGCCAGCGCCTGGAGCCGCTCGACTGGAATGCCCTTGCCGCCGCCCTGATAGGCGAGCGTCGCCGCGGTGAACCGGTCGCACACCACGTCGGTTCCGCCGAGCAGGGCGGGCTCGATGACGCACAGCACATGCTCCTGCCTTGCGGCGAACATCAGCAGGGCTTCGGTGGCGGCCCGCATGGATTGATGCAGCAGCAGTTCGCGGATTTTCTCGCCGATTTCGGTGCCGCCCGGCTCGCGCGTGAGCAGCACCTGGCGATGGGCCGCCTGAAGCACCCCGACCACGGTCTGCAACTGGGTCGATTTGCCAGCGCCGTCGATGCCCTCCAGGGAAACGAACAGACCGGGGCGGTAGGGATTGAGTGCGCTCATGGAGTCTTGAGAATGTAACGCGCCACGGCAGCGTTGTGCTGCGCCAGCGTGTCGGAGAACTGGCTGGCGCCGTCGCCGCGGGACACGAAATACAGCGCCTTGATCGGCGCCGGATGCAGCGCCGCGTGCAGCGAGGCTACGCCGGGCAGACAGATCGGCGTGGGCGGCAGGCCGTTGATGACGTAGGTGTTGTAGGGCGTGAGGGTTTGCAGATCGCGTTTGCTGAGATTGCCCTGGTAGCGCGCACCCATGCCGTAGATCACCGTGGGATCGCTCTGCAGCGGCATGCCCGCGCGCAGACGGTTGATGAACACGGCGGCGATCTTTTCCCGGTCCGACGGCTTGCCGGTCTCTTTTTCGATGATCGAGGCCAGAATCAGCGCCTGCTCGGGGGTTTTCAGCGGCAGGTCGGGTGCGCGCTGCGCCCAGGCGTCGGCCAGTCGTTTTTGCATGGACTGATAGGCGCGACGCAGCACGTCCAGCTCCGAGGAATCCTGCGCATACAGATAAGTGTCGGGGAAGAATGCGCCTTCGGGCGGAGTCCGCGGCGGTGCGCCGATGCGCTGCATGATCTGCTCCGGGGTGAGACTGCCGACATCGTGCTGCAGGCCGGGCGCCTTGGCCAGCGCCTGCAGCATCTGTCCGAAGGTCCAGCCCTCGGGAATGGTGATGGATTTGAGCGTCTGATCGCCGCGTGCCATGCGTTCGAGCAGGATCCACGGCGTCATCCCGGTGCTGATTTCATAGCTGCCGGCCTTGATTTCGGTGCCGCGCCCGCTCAGACGGGCCAGCCAGTAAAACAGGCGCGGTTGCAGGTCGGCGCCTTGCGCCCTGATCTGTTGCGCGGCGGACAGCGCGGAACTGCCGGGACGCACCGAAAAATCGAGCGGGCTCTCGCTCAGCGCGATGGGCTGGTTGGCCCACCAGACAAACGCCGCGCCGATCAGCGCCAGAACGATCAAGCCGAGCAGAAAGAGTTTTCGCAGCAAACGCACGTTGTGAATGAGGAAGGAGCGCCGGGCAGATCATCGCGAGCCCGGCGCGAATAACCTTCCTATACTAGCCTAGCCCCCGATTATGGGGGGCTCTCATTGACACCCGCCGCCCATGCCTCTGCTCTGCTGCCCTCTCGATCAACTCTCTCTCCTGCGTGTTTCCGGGCCGCAGGGCGCGGACCTGCTGCACGCCCAACTGAGCCAGGACTTCCAGCATGGGCCGCCCGAGCAGGCCAGGCTGGCCGCCCTGCTCAATCCGCAGGGACGGATGCTGGCCGACTTCATCGCCGTGCAACTCGCGCCCCAGCAGATCGGCCTGCTGCTCGATTCTTCCATTGCGACCGCCGCGCTGCAGCGCCTGAGCATGTTCGTGCTGCGTCTGAAATGCACCCTGGAGGATGCCAGCGCGCAGTGGATGCGGCGCGGACTGCTGGGCGACACGGCCAACGACTATCCGGCGTCGCTCACCCCGCCCGAGCAGCCTTGGAGCGTGCGCCGGCTGGAGAATGGTGCGCTGCTGCTGCGCCTGCCGCAGGTCGGCTCAGGCGTGCGCTGTGTGCTCCTGACCGAGCGAGATCAGCCCGCGCAGGCCGCGCTGCAGGCGCAACTCGCCGCCCTGCCCGCGCTGTCGCCGTCGCAATGGGCCTTGCAGGACCTTCGAGCGGGGCTGCCGCATCTCACCGCGGCCACTCAGCAACTCTTCGTGCCGCAAATGATCAATTTCGAGCTGATCGGCGGGGTGAACTTCAAAAAAGGCTGTTATCCGGGGCAGGAAGTGGTGGCGCGCAGCCAGTACCGCGGCACACTCAAGCGCCGGATGTATCTGGTCAGCGGCCCGGCCGCCATGCAGCCGGGGCAGGAACTGGTGCATGCCACCGATCCCGGCCAGCCCTGCGGCGTGGTGGTGAATGCGGCGGTGGATGACGCTGGCTTGGGGTGGGCGCTGGCCGAGCTGAAAATCGCCCTGGCCGAGCAGCCGGGGCTGCATCTGGGCAGCGTCGACGGCCCGGAATTGAAGCTGGGCGCCCTGCCCTACGCGCTCGGCACGCCAGATTGAGCCGCCGCCTGCAATGCGAGCGCGGCCGACTCCACGGCTTGAACCGCCTCGGGCAAGGCGCGGCTCATTTTGACGAAATCGTGGGTGACGCCCGGCCATTCTGTCACCTCGACCTTCACCCCGGCGCTGCGCAACAGCGCGCCGTAGGCCAGACCTTCGTCGCGCAGCGGGTCGCAGCCTGCGACTGCGATCCACGCCGCGGCCAGGCCCCGGTGCTGCGCCGCCCGCGGCGGGGAGAAACGCCAGTCGTCGCAGTCGCTCGGATCGCGCAGGTAGTGGCCGAAGAACCAGTCGATCTGTTCGCGTTCGAGCAGAAAACCATGGCCATAGCGCTGTTGCGACGGCGTCTCGTGTCCACAACCCATGCCGGGGTAGAACAGCAATTGCAAGGCCAGCGGCAGCGCGGCATCGCGCGCCGCCAGCGCGCAGGCGGCGGCCAGCGTGCCCCCGGCGCTGTCACCGCCGACAGCAAGGCAATGCGGGTCCGCGCCGAGCATCTCGCCATGCGCGTGCAGCCATTGCAGCGCGTCCCAACTGTCGTTGAACGCGGTGGGAAAGCGGTGTTCCGGCGCAAGCCGGTAATCGAGCGACAGCACCATCCAGCCCGAGCGCAGCGCGAGCTGGCGGCACAGCGCATCGTGCGTGGCCGGGCTGCCGATGACAAAGCCGCCGCCGTGCAGGTAGAGCAAGGCAGGCTGCGGCGCCTGCCAGTCGGCGGCGCGGCAGGCGTAGCGGCGCAGCGCCAGGCGCTCGCCGTCGCGGCTCGGGCAATCGAGAATATCGCACAGCGGCAGTTCGGCGGGGCGGAAATCGAGCACCTCGGCCCTGCGTGCATAGGCCAGGCGGGCTTGCTCTGGGCTCAACTGCTGCAACGCGGGCTGCCCCGCGCGCGCGATGCGCAGCAGCAGCTCGCGCATGCGCGGCGTGAGGTCGGCCTCGGGCGGACCCTGGCGCTTCAGCTCGCCCACGCCTTGAGCGGCAGATCGTGTTGCTGCGCCAGTTCGCTCAACTGCGCGGCAGTGCGCGCCTTGCACCAGTGGGCGATGGCGCGGCGCGTCATGCCTCCGGCGGCCTGCGTCAGCGCGCGCTGGAAATGCGGCTCCAGCGCGGCGATCGCCACCAGGCCGTCGGCACAGCGATAGACGCCATACTCGGGTAAGGCGCCACCGAGCACTTGCCCCGGCGCGGTGATGCCCAGCGCGCGCGGCACGGCGGCAAAACCGGCGGCATCGGAGAGCGCCACCTCCAGCAGCGCCCCCCTGCCCTGCGCACGCTGGTGCAGCAGCGCGCCCATCGCCGCCTCGCTCACCAGCATCGCGCCCATCATGTCGGCCAGCAGCGTGGTGGGCAGATGCGCGCCGTCGATCAGCCTGGCCTCGGCCTGGAAGGTCAGGTCATGCCCCGGCAGATGTCCCTGCCTGCCCGGATAGCCGACGACGAACACCGCGCTCAGATGAGGGTGGCGCGCCGCCAGACCGTGTCGGTCCAGCCCCAGCCGCTCGAGCGCGGCGGGGCGAAACGCCGTCAGCAGCAGATCGCTTTGCTGCAGTTGCTCATGCAGCGCGGTCTGGCCCTCGGCGGTTTTCAGATCGAGGCTGCGCACCGGCACGCCCTTGTGCATGGCCCGGTAAAGATCGGGCGAGAGTTGCCCCATCGGGTCGCCGCCGGGCGGCTCGATTTTGAGCACCTTCGCCCCCAGCGCCCGCAGCCGGGCAGCGGCGGCCGGACCGGGCAGGTTCAAAGCAAGCGTGACGATGCGCACGCCTTGCAGCGGCTTGTAGCTTCGGGGATGACGGGGGTAGAGGCGTGCGGTGTCCGGCATGGCGGGTCAGAGGGTGTGAATGAATCCGGCGTGGCCGAGCGGCGTGCCCAAAGCGTTCCAATCAAGGCGCAAAGCACAGCCGTGCCCGTAGGCACGGCGCGCATTTGCAACGTAGAGTGGGGCGCTTTGGGCGCGATGAGCGGGCATGGCGGATTTGTTCACACCCTCTCAGTCGAGGTTTCTGTCGAGCATACGCTGCAGCTCGCGGCGATCGACTTTGCTCGGCCGCCCGTGGCGCATGGTTTCGGGCTCCGGGCTCAGGCGCTGCAACTCGGCCCGTCTTTCGCGCTGCAGACGGCTGGCCTCGGTCTCGCGGTACATGGCCTGCGCCAGCGGCGCGGACTGTCGCTGCAGGCCGAGCTGAAGCACCTCCACCTCACGCCGTTGCCGCTCCTGTTGAATGACCAGCACGTCGCCGATGCGCACCTCCCTGGCCGGTTTCGCCGGGGCGCCATTCACCAGCACGCGCCCCAGCTCGCATTGCGCCGCCGCGAGCGCGCGGGTCTTGCACCAGCGCGCCGCCCACAACCATTTGTCCAGGCGTTGCGATTGGGCGGCGGGTGCAGCCGGGATGGAACGTGTCCTGGCGCTCATTGCATCGCCTGCGCCGCGATGTCGAGCGCGCGCAGCCGCAGCGACGGGTCGAACACATCGCAGACCAGCATGAATTCATCGGCCTGCGTCGATTCGGCCAGCGCGGCAAAACCCTGCCGGACCGTTTCGGGTCCGCCGATGACGGCGGCGGCGAGAAAGTCTTGCACCGCGGCGCGCTCCTGCGGGTGAAGCTGCTCCAGATAATGCGCCACCGGCGGCTGCAGCCGACCACGCTGGCCAGTGAGTATGCCCAGCACGCGCTGATAGGTGCTGCTGGCAAGAAATTGCGCCTCGTCGTCGGTGGGCGCGGCGATCATCGGCACACCGATGATGACGTAGGGCCGGGCCAAGACGTTCGAGGGACTGAACTCCTGCCGATACAGCGCCAGCGCCTGATGCAGCAGACGCGGCGCGAAGTGCGAGGCAAACGCATACGGCAGCCCCCGCTGCGCCGCCAGCCGTGCGGAAAACAGGCTGGAGCCCAGCAGCCAGATGGGCACCTGCGTTCCCGCGCCGGGGATGGCGACCAGGCGCTGGCCCGGCTCGGGCGGGGCGAGCAGGTGCTGCAGCTCGGCCACGTCTCTCGGGAAATCGTCTTCGCGCTCGACGCGGTCGCGGCGCAGCGCCCGCATGGTCAGCGGATCGGTTCCTGGAGCGCGGCCCAGGCCGAGGTCGATGCGCCCCGGATACAGCTCCGCCAATGTGCCAAAGGCCTCGGCCACGACCAGCGGCGCGTGGTTGGGCAGCATCACGCCTCCCGAGCCCACGCGAATGCGCCGGGTGCCGCCCGCCACATAGCCCACGAGCACCGCCGTGGCCGAACTCGCCACGCCGGGCAGATTGTGATGCTCGGCCAGCCAGTATCGTTTGAAGCCCAACGCTTCGGCATGTTGCGCGGTGCGCAGGGCGATGTGCAGCGCTTCGGCCACGGTGCCGTTTTCGCGCACGGCCACCAGATCGAGAAGCGATAGAGCGATTTTTTTCAGAGCGTGCATGACTGCATTTTGCTGCGGTTGCGCGAGCCTTGCAGACGGAGCCTGGGCACGCGAGCAGCGAATAGATGCGACCTCAACGGTCGGTCGGGACGTAAAAACTTTCCTTGATCTCCTCCATCACCACATAGCTGTGCGATTCGGCCGGGACCGGCAGGCGCTTGAGAATGTTGCCCAGCAGATGGCGGTATTCCTTCATGCCCCGAAGTCGGAACTTCACCAGATAGTCAAAGCTGCCCGACACCAGATGGCATTCCATCACGTCGGGCATGTGCAACAACTCCTGCCGCACGCGATCGAACACATCGCCCGACTTGGCCGCCAGCTTGATCTGGACAAAAACCAGCAGGGTCTTGCCCAGCGCTTGCGGGTCGATGCGGGCGTTGTAGCCGGTGATGACTCCGGCGCGCTCCATGCGCTTGACCCGCTCGGTACACGGCGAGGCCGACAGGCCGACTTCGCCCGCCAGCTCGGTCATGGTGATGCGGCCGTTGCGCTGCAGGATGTCCAGAATGCGGCGGTCGATGCGGTCGAGTTCGTACATGGCGGGTTGGCGCACCAAAAGAGGAAGTGGTTTCAGTGATTTTCACCGCGGTGCACCACGAATACAAGAAAACTTTTTGCTGATGAACGAGTAAATTTCGTTCATCAAGTTATTGAACGGGTGTTTGCAATGAAAGTCATTGTTCTCGGTGCAGGTGTGATTGGAACGACCACAGCGTATTACCTGGCCAGAGCGGGCGCACAGGTCACCGTCATCGACCGGCAGAACGCCTGCGCGATGGAAACCAGCTATGCCAATGCCGGGCAGATTTCGCCGGGTTATTCCACCCCCTGGGCCGCGCCGGGCATTCCGTTCAAGGCGGTGAAGTGGATGTTCCAGCGTCACGCGCCGCTGGCGATCCGCCCCGACGGCACGCTGTGGCAACTGCGCTGGATGATGCAGATGCTGCGCAATTGCACCGCAGAGCGCTACGCGGTGAACAAGGAACGCATGATGCGCCTGGCCGAATACAGCCGCGCCAGCCTGCAGACCCTGCGGGAAGAGACCGGCATCGCTTACGAACAGCGCACTGGCGGAACCCTGGAAATTTTCCGCAGCCAGTCGCAGCTCGATGCCGTGCAGCGCGACATCGCCGTGCTCGATGAATGCGGCGTGCCCTATGAACTCCTCGACCGCGACCAGCTCGCCCAGGTGGAACCCGGCCTGGCGCACGCCCGCGACCGTCTCGTCGGCGGCTTGCGGCTACCGCACGACGAAACCGGCGATTGCCAGATTTTCACCACCCGGCTTGGCGAGATGGCGCGCGAACTCGGCGTGAAATTTGAATTCGGCCAGACGATCCGCGGGTTGAGCAGCGACGGCCAACGCATCACCGGGGTGCGCGTTGTCGATCCCGAAAACGAGCGCACCCTCACCGCCGACCGCTATGTGCTGGCGCTGGGCAGCTACACCCGCGACTTCCTGATCCCGCTGGGCATCGATCTGCCGGTATATCCGGTCAAGGGTTACTCGCTCACCGTGCCGCTGACCGACGAGTCGCTCGCGCCGCGTTCCACCGTGCTCGACGAAACCTACAAAATCGCCCTCACCCGCTTCGACCGGCGCATCCGCGTGGGTGGCATGGCCGAACTGGGCGGATTCGATCTGCGCCTCAACCCGCGTCGGCGCGAAACGCTGGAGATGGTCACCCGCGACCTGTTTCCCGGTGGCGATCTCGCTGCCGCCACCTTCTGGACCGGCCTGCGCCCGATGACGCCCGACAGCACGCCCATCGTCGGCGCCACGCGCTATTCCAACCTCTACCTCAACACCGGCCACGGCACGCTGGGCTGGACCATGGCCTGCGGCTCAGGCCGCGTGGTGAGCGATCTGGTGCTTGGCCGCAAGCCAGAGATCAGCATCGCCGGACTGGGCATCGAGCGCTACGCGCGCACCGCCGCGCCGCCCAAGGTGCTGCATTCCAGTCACGCTTGAGCCAGCGGCACATCAAGCTTCGGCATGCGCCGCCGCCAGCGGCGCGAACAGTGCCTTGAGTTCGGCTTCGCTCAGGGTTTCCTTTTCCAGCAATTGCCGCGCGCCCTCCTCCAGAATGGCGCGTTCGCGCTGCAGGATATCCTGGGCGCGGTTGAAGGCATCGCCCACCAGGTCGCGCACCGCGCAGTCGATTTCGCGCGCGGTCTGCTCGCTGTATTCGTGCTTCGGCGGCAGGCCCGGCATGCCGGGCACGGGCTGCTGGACTTCTTCCAGGCTGACGCCGCCGAGCTTTTCCACCATACCGTAGCGCGTCACCATGCTGCGGGCGATGTCGGTGACTTTCGCCAGATCGTCTGCCGCGCCGGTGGACCAATGCCCGTACACCAGATGTTCGGCGGCGCGTCCGCCCATGAGCACGGTCATCTTGTTTTTCAATTCCTCGCGGGTCATCAGATAGCGGTCTTCGGTGGGGCGCTGGATGGTATAGCCCAGCGAACCGATGCCGCGCGGAATGATGGACACCTTGTGCACCGCATCGCTTCCCGGCAGCGTCATGGCGACCAGCACATGCCCCATTTCGTGGTGCGCCACGATCTCGCGCTCTTTCGGGTTGAGCAGGCGGTTGCGCTTTTCCAACCCGGCGACGATGCGCTCGACCGCGCGGGTGAAATGCGACAGGGTGACGGTGCGCGCGTTCTCGCGCGTGGCCAGCAGCGCCGCCTCGTTGACCAGATTGGCCAGATCGGCGCCCGAGAACCCCGGCGTGAGCGCGGCCACCTGTTCCAGATCGACCGCCGGATCGAGGCGAATCTTGGCCACATGCACCTTGAGAATCTGCACCCGCCCCACCTTGTCGGGGCGTTCGACCAGCACCTGACGGTCGAAGCGCCCGGCGCGCAGCAAGGCGGGGTCCAGGATTTCCGGCCGGTTGGTCGCGGCGAGGATGACGATCGACGAGGAGGAGTCGAAGCCGTCGAGCTCGACCAGCAACTGGTTGAGCGTCTGCTCCTTTTCATCGTGTCCGCCGCCGAAGGGCGCGGCGCCGCGGGCGCGGCCCAGTGCGTCGAGCTCGTCGATGAAAATGATCGCCGGCGCCTTCTGCCGCGCCTGCTCGAACAGATCGCGCACCCGCGCCGCGCCCACACCGACGAACATTTCCACGAATTCCGAGCCGCTGATGGAGAAGAACGGCACGCCGGCCTCCCCCGCCACGGCGCGCGCCAGCAGCGTCTTGCCCACCCCCGGCGGCCCCACCAGCAGCACGCCCTTGGGGGCCCGCGCCCCCAGGCGGCTGTGCTCGACGGGGTTCTTGAGGAAGTCGACCACTTCCTCCAGCTCGGCCTTGGCTTCGTCCACCCCGGCGACATCGGCAAAAGTCACCCCGGTGCGGTTTTCCATATAAACCTTGGCCCGGCTCTTGCCGATGGACATGAAGCCGCCCATGCCCATGCCGCCCGCCTTGTCGGCGAATTTGCGCACCAGAAAAAACCACAGTCCGACGAACACCACAGCGGGCAGCACCCACGACAGAATGTTCGACAGCCAGGTGTCGGTATATTGCTGCGAATACGTCACGCCGTACTTCTGCAGCTCGCTGGCCAGTTGCGGCTCCACGCGCACCGCGACCACCAGGGTCTTGCCGTTGGCGTCCGGGGTTTTGAGCGTGCCGGTGATGGTCTGGCCGCCGATCACCACGTTTTTGATGCGGCCCTCCTTGAGATAGGTCTGGAACTCGCTGTAGGGCACCGTCTGCACATTGCTGTACGAGGTCCACAGGCTCTGCACCAGAAACAGCAGGGTGATGGCCAGCAGCCAGTAGCCCAGATGCACCTGTGTCTTCGGGTCGATCTTGGGCCGGTTCTTGCCGCCCCCGGGCGGCTGCGGGTTCTGTTCGTCTGCCATGGGATATCTCTCCTTTTGCATGCCGCGAGAAGCATAGCTTCTCGAAACGAATCGCAGGGTCGCCCCGTGGGGCTCTTTTCGATGGCACGTCATGAATACATTTCAGGAGTGTGATAATTGCGCCATGAGCATCACCATCAAAACCCCCGAAGAAATCGAGAAAATGCGCGTGGCCGGGCGACTGGCCTCCGAACTGCTCGACTATCTCACCCCTCATGTGCAGCCCGGTATCAGCACCAAGGCGCTCGACAAGCTGGCTTACGACTACATCACCCAGGTGCAGCAGGCCATACCGGCGCCGCTGAATTACGCCCCGCCAGGCTACACGCCCTACCCCGCGTCGATCTGCACCTCGGTCAACAGCGTGATCTGCCACGGCATTCCGAACGACAAGCCGCTGAAAAGCGGCGACGTGATGAACATCGACGTCACCGTGATCAAGGACGGATTCCACGGCGACAGCAGCCGCATGTTCTGCATCGGCACCGTGCCCAGGCATGTGCAGCGGCTGGTGGACATCACCTTCGAGGCCATGTGGCATGGCATCGCGCTGGTCAGACCCGGCGCGCGTCTGGGCGACATCGGTCACGTCATCCAGACCTTCGCCGAGAACGCCGGCTACAGCGTGGTGCGCGAGTTCTGCGGCCACGGCATCGGGCGCAAATTCCACGAAGACCCGCAGGTGCTGCATTACGGCAAGGCGGGTACGGGTGAAGTATTGCGCGAAGGCATGACCTTCACCATCGAGCCGATGATCAACGCCGGTCGGCGCGACATCCGCGAGATGGCCGATGGCTGGACCATCGTCACCAAGGACCGCTCGCTCTCGGCGCAGTGGGAGCACACGGTGCTGGTCACGCCCGCGGGTTTCGAGGTGCTGACCACCTCCGCCGGCTGCCAGCCTGCACCCGCCTTCGTGCGCCAGTCTGCCCTGGCCGCCTGAGCGACGCAGCGTCCGCCGTCATCGCGATTTCGTGCCCGCCACGCCCATGACCGCGTCCGCCGTCGCCGGCCCGGCTGGCGCCGCGCTGAACCGAATACGCCTGAGCTGGAAGCAGGGTCGCGGCGCATTGCTCGACCACTTCAAGCAGCATCCCATGCGGGTGGTGCCGCTGCTGCATGGCCTCAGCCGTCATGCCGACCAGACCCTGCAGTCGCTGTGGAGGGCAACCGGCATGCCGCCCGGTGCCGCGCTGATCGCCGTGGGCGGCTATGGCCGCGGCGAACTGTTTCCTTATTCCGACATCGATCTGCTGCTGCTGCTGCCGCAGGCCCAGGGCAGCGATGGCGCCACCGATGCAGCCGCCGAAGGCTTCATCACCGCGTGCTGGGACATCGGCCTGGAAATCGGCGCGAGCGTGCGCACCGTCGAGGCCTGCATCGATGAGGCCGCCAAGGACATCACGGTGCAGACGGCGCTGCTGGAATCGCGCTTTCTCTGCGGCGACCGCGCCCTGGCCGAAGCGATGTGCCGCGCGTTTTTCGCCCACCTCGATGCACGCGCCTTCTTCCAGGCCAAGATGCGCGAGCAGCAGCAGCGCCACCTCAAGTTCGAGGATACGCCCTATGCGCTCGAACCCAATTGCAAGGAGAGTCCGGGCGGGCTGCGCGATCTGCAAATCCTGCTCTGGGTCGCGCAGGCCAGCGGTCTGGGCCGAAGCTGGAAGGAATTGGCCGCGCATGGCGTCATCCATGCCCACTCCGTCCGTCAGATACGGCGCAACGAGACGGTGATCAAACGCATCCGCGCGCATCTGCATGTGCTGGCCGGGCGGCGCGAGGACCGGCTGGTGTTCGATCTGCAATCGGCCGTCGCCCGGGTGCTCGGCTTCGCGCCGACGTCGACCAAGCGCGCAGGCGAGCGGCTGATGCAGCGCTATTACTGGGCGGCCAAGGCCGTCGAGCAGATCAACCAGATCGTGCTGCTCGACATCGAGGGGCGACTGTGGCCGCAGTCGGTGGCCGTGGCGCAGCCCGTGGTCGGCATCGAGGGCGTGCAGGACGGCCGCTATGTGCTGCGCGACGGCATGATCGAGCCGGCCAACCTGCAGCTTTTCGAGCAACAGCCGTGGGCTTTGCTGGAGATTTTTGCGGTGTTCCAGCGCGCACCCGGCGCCCGGGGGCTGACGCCCGCCTGTCTGCGCGCCATTTATCTGGCGCGCAACCGCATGGACAGCGCCTTCCGCCACGATCCCCGCAGCCGCGCCCAGTTCGTGCGCATTCTGCAGGCGCCGCAAGGCATCGTTCACGCCCTGCGGCTGATGAACCGCACCAGCGTGCTCGGGCGTTACCTGTGGGCGTTCCGCCGCATCGTCGGCCAGATGCAGCACGATCTGTTTCACGTCTACACCGTCGATCAGCACATCCTGATGGTCGTGCGCAACGTGCGGCGTTTTTTCATGCCCGAGCATGTGCACGAATACCCGCTGTGCTCTGAGCTGGCCGCGCGTTTCGATCCGCCGTGGGTGCTCATTCTCGCGGCGCTGTTTCACGACATCGCCAAGGGCCGCGGCGGCGACCATTCCGAGCTGGGGGCGATCGAGGTGCGCAAATTCTGCAAGGCCCACGGCATCGCCGCCGAACACGCCGCACTCGCCGAGTTCCTGGTGCGCGAGCATCTGACGATGTCGCGTGTCGCCCAGAAGGAAGATCTGAGCGACCCCGAGGTCATCGCCGCCTTCGCCCGGCGCGTCGGCGACGAGCGCCATCTCGTTGCGCTCTACCTGCTGACCGTGGCCGATATTCGCGGCACCAGTCCCAGGGTCTGGAACGCCTGGAAAGGCAGGCTGCTGGAAAACCTCTACCGCGCCACCCTGCGCGCGCTCGGCGGGCAGACGCCGCAGCCCCAGACCGAACTGCAGTTGCGCCAGCAGGAAGCGCTGCGCATTCTCAACCTCTATGCCCTGCCCGAAGGTGCGCAAAAGCCGCTTTGGGACACGCTGGACATGGGCTACTTCCTGCGCAACGATCCGCAGGACATCGCCTGGCACACGCGCAAACTCTACGCCCGCGTCGCCAGCGCCAGGCCGGTGGTCAGCGCGCGCCTGGCGCCCGAAGGCGAAGGGCTGGAAGTGCTGGTCTACGCGCCCGACCGCCCCGATCTGTTCGCGCGCATCTGCGGTTATTTCGACCGCCAGAATTTCAACATCCTCGACGCCAAGATCCACACCACGCACAACGGCTGGGCGCTCGACAGCTTCGTCGCCGTCTCACCGCACGCCCCGGTGCACGACCGCGCGATGATCGGCGTGATCGAGACCACGCTGCTGCAAGAGCTCGACAGCACCGCGCCGCTGCCGCCTGCGCATCACGGGCGGCTGTCGCGGCGGGTACGCAACTTCCCGGTCAGCCCGCGCGTCGGCCTGCGTCCTGACGAGCGCGGACAGCGCTGGATCCTCAGCGTGACCGCGCACGACCGGGCCGGGCTGCTGTTCGGCATTGCGCAGGTTCTTGCGCGGCATCACATCGACCTGCAACTGGCCAAGATCACCACCCTGGGCGAACGCGTAGAAGACACCTTCCTCGTTTCCGGCCCCGGCCTGGGAGACACGCGGATTCAGAACCTCATCGAAAACGAATTGCTGCAGGCGATTGCGGATTGAGCGCCAGCGGCGCCAGAAACCTGCGATTTCTATAATTCGGCGCTTGCCGCCGATCTCCCTCCCCTGCCCGCCCGTTGCGGGTTCTCGCATGCACATCCTTTACTTTGAAGGCGCCAACGCCTTGTCCGCCTTTCGTCAGGACGCTCTGCAGGCGCGCCTGCGCCAGATCGAGCCGGACCTCGCCGCCCGCGTGCGCCGCATCCATGCCCGGTATGTGCATGCGGTGGCGCTCGACAACGCGCCGACTCGCGCGCTTCACGACAAGCTCGAAGGCTTGCTGCGCTATGGCGAGCCCTACGGCGGGCCCACGCACGGCCAGAGTCTGTACGTCATGCCGCGCCTGGGCACCGTTTCGCCCTGGGCGTCCAAGGCCACCGACATCGCCCGTCTGTGCGGCGCGCCCGTGCACCGGGTGGAGCGCGCGGTCGAGTACCGTCTCGAAATGCAAGGCGGCATGATGCGCGCGGCCAAACCATTGACGGATGACGCATTGCTGCGCGTCGCGGCCCTGTTGCACGACCGCATGACCGAAACCGTGGCGCTGCAGCGCAGCGATCTGGAGCATCTGTTCGCCGAACTGCCCCCCCAGCCGCTGCAGCATGTGGACGTGCTCTCGGGCTCCATCGAGGCCGGGCGCTTGGCGCTGGCGCGGGCGAATGTCGAGCAGGGACTGGCGCTGTCGGAAGACGAAATCGACTACCTGCTGCAGGCTTACCGCAGGCTCGGGCGCAACCCCAGCGATGTCGAACTGATGATGTTCGCCCAGGCCAACAGCGAGCATTGTCGCCACAAGATTTTCAACGCCCGCTTCACCCTCGACGGCGTGGAGCAGCCGCACACCCTGTTCCAGATGATCCGCAACACCCACGCCTTAGCGCCGCAGGGCACGGTGGTGGCCTATGCCGACAACGCCTCGGTGATGGAGGGCGGCACGGTACAGGTCTGGCAGCCCGATCCGGGCACGCATCATTACGCTGCGCAAGAGGCGCTGCGGCATGTGCTGATGAAGGTGGAAACGCACAACCACCCCACGGCCATTTCGCCGTTTCCCGGCGCCGCAACCGGTGCTGGCGGGGAGATCCGCGACGAGGGTGCCACCGGCCGCGGTTCGCGTCCCAAAGCCGGGTTGACCGGATTCTCGGTCTCCAATCTGCGCCTGCCAGGAGCGCAAGAACCCTGGGAGGCCGCCACCGCCGACCTGGGCAGACCCGGCCACATCGCCAACCCGCTGCAGATCATGCTCGACGGGCCGCTGGGCGGCGCGGCGTTCAACAACGAGTTCGGCCGTCCCAATCTGGCCGGGTACTTCCGTGTGTTCGAGCAGCCGGTGGATGGCCAGGTCTGGGGCTATCACAAGCCCATCATGCTCGCCGGCGGTCTGGGCTCCATCGATGCCCGTCTGACGCACAAGATGGCCTTTCCCGCCGGCACGCTGCTGGTTCAGCTCGGCGGGCCGGGCATGCGCATCGGGCTGGGCGGCGGTGCGGCGTCGAGTCTGGCCACCGGCAGCAATGCCGCGCATCTCGATTTCGATTCGGTGCAGCGCGGCAACCCGGAAATGCAGCGCCGCGCGCAGGAGGTCATCAACGCCTGCTGCGCGCTGGGCGAGCACAGCCCCATTCTGTCGATCCACGATGTGGGCGCGGGCGGGCTGTCCAATGCCTTGCCCGAACTGGTCGAAGGCGCAGGCCGGGGAGCGGTGTTCCAGTTGCGTGATATTCCACTTGAAGAAACTGGTTTAAGTCCACGTGAAATATGGAGCAACGAAAGCCAGGAGCGCTATGTTCTGGCCATCGCGCCCGAGCAGCAGGAGGTTTTCGCCGCGCTGTGCGCCCGCGAGCGCTGCCCCTTCGCCGTGGTGGGCGTGGCAACCCAGGAGCAAACCCTGATCGTCGAGGATCGCCTGCACGCCGACCAGCCCGATCTGGCCCGCCCGGTCGATCTGCCGCTGGACGTGCTGCTGGGCAAGCCGCCGCGCGTGCATCGTCAGGCGCAGCGGCAGTTGCCGCATGGCGAGGTGCTTGACCTGGCCGAGGTCGACCTCGCCCTGGCCTGCGAAGCGGTGCTGCGCCATCCCACGGTGGCGAGCAAGCGCTTTCTCATCACCATCGGCGACCGCACGGTGGGCGGGCTGAGCCATCGCGATCCCCTGGTCGGTCCCTGGCAGGTGCCGGTGGCCGACTGCGCCGTCACCCTGGCCGACTACGCCGGATTCCGCGGCGAGGCCATGAGCGTGGCCGAGCGCGCACCGGTGGCGGTGCTCAACCCGGCGGCATCGGGCCGGCTTGCGGTGAGCGAGGCTGTGCTCAACCTGCTGGCCGCGCCGGTGCCGCGCCTTGCCGACATCAAGCTGTCGTGCAACTGGATGGCCGCCTGCGGCCAGCCCGGACAGGACGCCGCGCTGTACGACACCGTACACGCCATCGGCATGGAGCTATGTCCGGCATTGGGTATTTCGGTGCCGGTGGGCAAGGATTCGCTGTCGATGCACACGCGCTGGGAAGAGGCCGGGCAGACCCGGAGCGTGACATCGCCGGTGTCGCTGGTGGTGTCGGCCTTCGCCACCCTGCCCGAAGTGCGCGGCACGCTCACGCCGCAGTTGCGCACCGATGCGCCCAGCAGCCTGATTCTGGTCGATCTGGGACAGGGCAAAAAGCGCATGGGCGCGAGCATCCTGGCGCAGACGCTCGGGAGAATCGGCGACATCACGCCCGATCTCGACAACCCGGATTTGCTGAAGTCGTTTGCCGCCGCGCTGGCCGAACTGCGCGCCGCAGGCCAGGTCTGGGCCTATCACGACCGCTCCGACGGCGGCCTTTGGGCCTCTGCCTGCGAAATGGCCTTTGCCGGGCATTGCGGCATCAGCCTGAATGTCGACGTGCTCACGCTCGAAGGCAATGAAGCCGACGACTGGGGCGACGCGAACGACTGGGCCAGGCAGGTCGGCCCGCGCCGGCACATTCAAACCCTGCGCGCGCTGTTCAACGAAGAGCCCGGCGTGCTGCTGCAAGTGCCCGCAGCGCAGCGCGACGCCGTGCTGCAGACCCTGCGGCGGCATGGCCTGTCCGCGCACAGCCATGCCATCGGCACGGTGAACGATGGTGATGTCATCGAAATCTGGCGCGACACGCAGTGCATCTATACCGCCCCGCGCGCCAGGCTGCAACAAACCTGGGACAGCGTGTCGTGGCGCATGGCGATGCTGCGCGACAACCCCGAATGCGCCCAGGCCGAGCACGACGCGCTGGCCGACTGCGCCGATTCCGGCCTGCACCTTTACCTCACTTTCGACCCGCAGCAAGACATCGCCGCGCCCTTCATCGCCCGCGGCGCGCGCCCGCGGGTCGCCATCCTGCGCGAGCAGGGTGTGAACTCGCAGGTGGAAATGGCCTACGCCATGCACCGCGCCGGCTTCGACGCGGTGGACGTGCACATGAGCGACCTGATGGCGGGCCGCGCCCGGCTGGACGATTTCCGCGGCTTCGTCGCCTGCGGCGGGTTCAGCTACGGCGACGTGCTCGGCGCGGGCGAAGGCTGGGCGCGCTCCATCCTGTTCAACCCCGAGCTCGCCGACCAGTTCGCGCGCTTTTTCGGCCGCACCGACACCTTCGCGCTGGGCGTGTGCAACGGCTGCCAGATGCTGGCCGCGCTGGCCCCCATGATTCCGGGCGCCCGCGCCTGGCCGCGCTTCACCCGCAACCGCTCCGAGCAATTCGAGGCGCGGCTGTCGCTGGTGGAAGTGACCGAGTCGCCGTCGCTCTTTTTCCAGGGCATGGCCGGCAGCCGCGCGCCGATCGCCGTCTCGCATGGCGAAGGCCGGGCCGACTTTTCGCAGCAGGGCGACGCCAAGCTGCTGCAGGTCGCCCTGCGCTTCGTCGATCATCACGGCAAGGCCACGCAGCGCTACCCCTTCAACCCCAACGGCAGCCCCGAGGGCATCACGGCGGTGACCACGCCCGATGGCCGTTTCACCGCGCTGATGCCGCATCCCGAGCGGGTGTTCCGCAGCGTGCAGATGAGCTGGACCGATCCGGATCAGGGGGAAGACAGCCCGTGGATGCGCCTGTTCCGCAATGCGCGGGTGTGGTGTGAGTGATGTGGCCCCCACGCTCCGGCTTCGCCGTCGCTGCCCCCCGAGGGGGCGCACCCCGCCTTGGGACGGCCCGGCGGCGGGGTGGGTGGCCCCCACGCTCCGGCTTCGCCCGAGGCGAAGCCTCTTCGTGCCGTCCAGTCTGGCGCAGGCCAGACTGGAGCCGCGGCACTCAACCCCGAGGGAGCGCACCCCACCCCAACCCTCCCCACGAGTGGGGAGGGAGTGGATTGCTCCTCCCCCACTTGCTGGGGGAGGTCGGGAGGGGCATCCTTTGTCTTGCGCAGCGCCGTTCTCTCCTCCCCCACTTGCTGGGGGAGGTCGGGAGGGGGAGATGCCCGCCTTGGGACGGCACTGTGGCAGAGCGGGTGCGCCTTGACCCGCAGCGCTTTACGGCGTGCTCCTCGACCCGAATCGCGGCGAACGCAGTGAGCTGAGCATGCAAGCCAGACAACCCAGCCGCTACGGCGGCGTCGATACCCTGCGCGGTCTGGCGATCGTGTGGATGATGTTTTTTCACTTCAGCTTCGACCTGAACTGGTTCGGCTTCATCCACACCGACTTCTACACCAATCCCTGGTGGCTCGATCAGCGCATCGCCATCGTCAGCCTGTTTCTGTTCACCGTCGGGCTGACGCAGACCTTCACCGACGTGAGCGGCCGCCCGGCGCGGCATTTCTGGAAGCGCTGGGCGCAGATCGTAGGTAGCTCGCTGCTGGTCACGGCGGGCAGTTATGCCGCGTTTCCCCAAAGCTTCATTTACTTCGGCATTCTGCAGGGCATCGCGGCGATGCTGCTGCTGCATCGGCTGGTGTTCCGCCACGCCCGCGCCTGGGTGCTGCTGCTCGCCCCCATCGCTATCGTTGCGCCGCAGCTCTGGGGACATGCGTTTTTCAACCCGCCCTGGTGGAACTGGACCGGGCTGATCACGCAAAAACCCGTCACCGAAGACTATGCGCCGCTGCTGCCCTGGATCGGCGTGTTGTGGATCGGCGCGGGACTGGGCTGGCTGCTGGCGCGAGTGCAATTCCGACCCCTGCGCCATCTGCCAGAAATTCGCCCGCTGTCATTCCTCGGGCGCTGGCCGCTGACCATTTATCTGCTGCATCAACCCGTTTTTGTCGGGCTGGTGTGGCTGGCCGCACACCTGCGAGGAGGGTGAGCGATGGACCAAGCCATCGACTATCTGCTGCACTACGGCGACAGCGATCACTGGTTCTTCATTCCGCAGGCCAGGGATGAAGAAGACGCGCTGCGCTATTTTTTCTGCATCGAGGGTTACGGCCAGAGCCGCCAGTTCGGCACCCTGCGGCGCGAGCTTTGCGTGCTCATCCCGCTGCAGGAGTATCTGCAGGATCGAGACGCTGTGGAGCGCCGCGTCGAGCGCATGCGGCGGGAGATTCGCGCCCGGCGCGAAGCGGAAGAAGGGTCGTGACGCATTTCAGCCAAAGCCGTGGCTCATCAGCGTGGCCAGCAAGGGAATGACCACCATCACATGCGATTGCGCCATCAGCCAGCGGCGCTCTTTTTTCACCTCATCTTCGGCAGGCTGCCACGCGGCCATGATCCGCGCCTGAACGTCCCAGCGCGCGAGTTGCCGCGTGGACGGCCAGGACATCGCCGCCATCAGCGCCAGCAGGATCACCTTGGCCCACAGCAAGGGGTTGTGCAGCAGCCATTGCGGGCCTTTGATGCCCCAGAACACGAGTGCCGATCCGCTGAGCAGCACCGCGGCAAAGCTGCCCCAGACCCACACATCCAGCCTGCGCAGACGGGTCAGCGCCTGAACATCGACGGCGCCCGCCCGGGTCAGGCTGGTTTTGGCGGTGAGAAAGACCGCCAGCCCGAGCATGGCGGAGAGATGAAGGTAAAGCAGCAGGGCATCAGCCAGCATGATCGGTTTGTTCCGGTTTGCCCTGGGTCAATAACGTGATCGCCTGCTGGCGCACCCCGACGAAATGCTGCAGCGGAGGGTGCAGGCAGTCGGCCAGGGTGGCGGCGTTCAGGCGCGCATAAAACGCCTGCGCGGCATCGCCCAGCAGCGGCTTGAGCAGACAGAGCGGGGTGAGATTGCAATGCCCGCCATCGGGCCGCAGGCATTCGACCAGGCCCTGACCTTCCTCCATCCAACGCACCAGATTGCCAAGAAGTATTTCATCTGCCTGTTGTTTCAGCCGCACACCACCTCTGGCGCCACGCTGGACCTGCACATAGCCTCCTGCGGAGAGCCGTTGGAGGACCTTCACCAGATGTTCACGTGATATATCAAGTACAGCAGCTATCTCATGGCTGTTCAAGGATACATTAGGCCTGGAAGCAAGCACCATCAGTGCGCGCAAGCCATAATCGGTGAATTGGGTGAGTTTCAATTGCTTACTTGCCCGTGAAGTCGCGCAATTCTATAGTGGTATTTCGTAATCCACTTATGCGGAGAAAATGATGCATCCTAACGCGATTCCAGCCGAGTCGCCGGGCGAGGAACAAAGCCTGTTTCGGCACATTCTGGACCAAACGCCCGATTCGGTCGATCCGGCAGACCGCCGCGCTGTTCTGGCCCGCCAACTGCGCGATCGAACCGGCCTGGATGACGCTGCTCTGGATCGCCTGGTACGGCGCTTTTACGGTCTGGCCCGTCTTGATCCCGATCTGGGGCCGATTTTCGACGCACAGATCGTCGACTGGGAGGCTCACTTCGCCCGCATGGTCGATTTCTGGGCCTCGGTCGGCCTGCTCGCCGGACGCTACCACCGCAACGCGCTTGCAGCGCACCGTGCCATGGAACTGCGACCGGAGCACTTCGAGCGCTGGCTGGGCCTGTTCGATCAGGCCTTGCAGGAACAAGTCTCGGCGCCCGCGCGAGACCATCTGCTGACCATCGCGCGGCGGATCGCGGCGACTCTGAGCAGCCGCCTGTGCCCGTCGTAGCTCTTTTCCAGGGTTTTCCCGGAAGAGTTTTACATCGGTTCACAAACGATACATCGCCTCTCTCGGACGTTTGATCCATCGCAAGCGGACATATAAGTCACTACTTATTCTGTCATCACGATATGCGACATTTTGTCGCGCCACCCCGAGGAGAGAGCCATGCCTGACGAAATGCCTTACATACCCCTGCCGGTCACCGATTCCAGCGGGCGAGCCGTCGCCGCGGCAGATATGCCCGCGCCCGACCTGGGCTACGCCAGACCGATGGGGGCGTGGGTCATCGTCGCCGCGTTGTTCGTCGTCGTGGTCGGCTTGTGGGCCATGGTCGCCACCTATTTCTCCATCCATGCCTGAGACCCGTCATGTCAACAACCCTTCCTGACGCTTTCGAAGACCGGTTCCATCATGTCGCCCTGCGGCACGAGCGCATCTGGATCTTTATTTCACTGGCCCTGATCGCCGTGCTGTTCATCGTGGCGGTGTGGTTCGTGGTGCACGACTACGGCCTGGTCGCCAAGACCACGCAGTTCTACTCCAACCCCAACACCCCTGCGGAAATGGCCGGTTTCCAGGGCTCGGGCATCAAGCAGACCGGGCCCAACAGCTACGAGGTGTATGAAATCGGCCGCGCCTGGAGCTGGACGCCGGGCACCGCCACGCCGATCAGGCTTCCCGTCGGCGCGCATGTGACGTTTTATGTGACCAGCGGCGACGTGCTGCACGGCTTCGAGGTGCAGGGCACCAGCATCAACCTCACCGCCATCCCCGGCGTGGTCGGGCATGTGAGCTACACCTTCGACAAGCCCGGCACCTACTACATCATCTGCAATGAGTATTGCGGCGCCGGCCATCAGGCCATGATCGGTCGGATCATCATCACCGGAGCAAAACAATCATGAGCGCAACCCTGAGCCATAACGCGCCGCACAGCCTGGCGGCGCCTTCTGTCAAAGAGATCGCCGGTGAAAAAGCCATGCTTCTGGCCTTCTGGGTCACGGGCTTTGCGGCGCTGGCGGTCGGCATCGCCATCGGCGTGCTGCAAAGCACCAACTACGCCGGGATCGATCTCTATCCCTATCTGCAGCCTTTCCTCAAGTCGTACTACCAGGGACTGACCCTGCACGGCGTGCTCAACGCCTACGTGTTCACGTTTTTCACCATTTCGGGCTGGCTGATGTATTTGCCGGCGCGCGAGCTCAAACTCAAACCCAATATGAGCATCGCGTGGTTGACCTATGCGCTGATGCTCTTGGGCACCTTGATGGCGGCTTACGCCATGTTCGACAACTCGTCGAGCGTGCTCTACACCATGTATGCCCCGCTCAAGGGCAGTGCCTGGTTCTACCTGGGCATCACCCTGGTGGTGGTGGCGAGCCTTCTGCCGCTGTTCGTGGTGCTGGACATGCGCGCCCGCTGGAAGCGCGCGCATCCGGGGCAGTTCACCCCGCTGGTGACGTATATGAGCGCCACGACGCTGCTGATGTGGCTGCTCGCCGCGCTGGGTGCAGGCACCGAGGCGGTGTTCCTGCTCGACCCCTGGTCGCTCGGGTTGACGCACACCATCGACCCGCTGCTGGCGCGCACGCTGTTCTGGTGGACGGGTCACCCCATCGTGTATTTCTGGCTGATGCCGGGCTATATCTCGATCTACGCCATGCTGCCGCGCCAGGCGGGAGGCAAGCTGATTTCCGATCCTTTGGCCCGTCTGGCGTTTCTGCTGTTGTTCGTGTTCTCGCTGCCGGTGGGCACCCATCACCAGTACACCGATCCCGGCATCTCGCCGGTGATGAAAGGCATTGTGACGGCGCTGACGCTGTCGGTCGCGGTGCCCAGCCTGATCACGGCTTTCACCATCGCGCTCAGCCTGGAATATGGCGGTCGCCGTCGCGGCGGCAAAGGGCTGATGGGCTGGTGGACGGCCTTGCCGTGGAAAGATCCCTCGGTGGCCGCGCAGGTGCTGGCCTTGGTGAGTTTCATCTTCGGCGGCGCAGGGGGCATCGTCAACGCCAGTTGGCAGCTCGACAACGTGGTGCACAACACCCTGTGGATTCCGGCGCACTTTCACCTCACCGTCGGCACCATGACCACGCTGGTGTTCATGGGCGTGAGCTTCTGGCTGCTGCCGCACCTCACGGGCCGCAAGCTCTACAGCCCGAAAATGGCCCTGGCCGGCGTCTGGCTGTGGTTTCTCGGCCTGATGACCTGGGGCCTGGGCGGGCACTGGGCCGGCATGGACGGGGTGCCGCGGCGAGCCTGGGTTTCGGCCTTGCCGCATGACCAGTACATGCAGCTCTATGGCGCGGTACACCCGGCGCTGATCATCGTGGGCATCGGCGGGGCGATTGCGGCCATCGGCGCGGTTCTCTACTTCATCGTGTTTTTCGGCACCCTGTTCGGCAAGAAGGAGCCAGGGGCGATGGTCGAGATTCCCTTCACCGACTACATCACCCCCGCCGAGGGATCGGTGCTGGCGCGTGTCGCCGAGCCACTGGGGCTGTGGACGCTGATTACCTTCGTCATCACCCTGGCGGTCTACATCCCCGTGTTCTGGCCCATGCTCACCCATCCGATCCACGCGCCGGGCTTCGTGCTGTGGTGACCGGATGACGCAGACCGAAGTCGCCGGCCCAGTCGTCGCGTCGCCACGGCGGCATGGCGGCTGGAAGGGTTCCGCGCGGCGGGCTGCGCTGGCTTCTCTCGTGCTGCTGGCTGCGGTATGGGCCTGGGCGCACCTGCAATCCCACTCAGTCGATCTTCATGGCACTGCGCTCAAACCCCTCCCGGCACCCACCTTGCCCGGACTCACGGACACGCAGGGCAAGGCGTTCTCCTGGGCGCACGAAAGAGGCAGGGCCGTGCTGGTGTTTTTCGGCTATACGCACTGCCCCGACGTCTGCCCCCTCACGCTGGCGGCTCTGGCGCAAAGCCTCAGGCAACTCGGCCCCTTGCGTCAGCGGGTTCGCGTGGTGTTCGTCACCCTCGACCCCGCGCGCGACACGGCGCCGGTGCTGCGCGCCTACCTCGATTCATTCATGCCCGACATCATCGGCCTGCGCGCCACCCTGCCTCAAGTCACCGCCTCGACCCGGCAATGGAACGTCACCTGGCGGCGCGTCGATACCGGCGGGGGCCAATATTGGATCGACCACACCGCCGCGGTCACTCTGGTCGGGCCGAACGGCCGGTGGCTCGCACGCTATGGCTATGGCCAGCTCACCAACCCCGACTGGCTGGCGGATGACCTGCGCGCCGTTCTGGAGCGTGGATGACGGGCAGCACATGGCCGCTGGCGCTCTGGGGAGGATGGCTCTCGTTCGTCGGCGCGGCGATGGCGGCTTACGGCCTGGCTGCCTGGCGCGGGCGCTGGCCCTGGTGGCGCGTTTGGGTCTTCGCAACGGGCTGCGCTCTCGTGCTGCTCTCGGCCTGGGGATTGCACAACCCGCTGGCCTCGATGACGGGCTACACCATCGCCTTGATGACCATGGGGCAGATCGTCTCGCCGCTGATCCTGATCGGATTTCCGCCGCAGGTGCGCGCGCAATGGCATGCACCCCGGCACGACGCCTGGAGCGTCTGGCTGCTCGATGCCTGGGTGGCTGCGGCAGTCTTCATCATCCTGACCCTGGGGGTGAATCTTCCCGGCGTGTTCAACAGCGCCCTATCGAATGCCTTGTTTTCCGGGCCGATCGGCTTGTTTCTGCTGGCCTCCGGGCTGATGTTCTGGGCCCAGTTGCTGTCCGGCTGCAGCAGCCTGGCGCACCGCTGGGTAGCCGGTCTCTACGGCTGGCTGGGCAGTCTGCCGATGATGATCATCGCCTCGATCTGGGTCTGGAGCGGCCATGTGCTCTACACCCCCTACCTCGATGTCCTGTGTCTGTGGAACCTCAGCCCGCTGGACGATCAGCACTACGCCGGTCTGGTGATGTTCATCGCGGGCCTGCCGCTGCAACTGCGCGCGGCGTGGCTGCTCATCATGCCAGGCGACGAGGATGCGCGCTGATGCAGGGCATCTCCATGTCTGCTTGCGCGAATGACCGCGCCTGCGCATTGCGCAGGAGTGGGGCCATGCGGTATTCGCAGCGGCTTCATCCCAAGACCCGCGCAGCGCCGCCGAATGCAATGCAATCGTCGGCATGGCGCTCGACCTCAGTTTTCATTGCACGACTCACTCTGGATCCATCATGAAACAACCTTACATCAGTGCGCTCTTGATGAGCTTTTTCCTCGCCGCCAGCGCACAAGCGCAAACCGTGACGGGCAACGCCGCCGCAGGCAAAGACGAAGTCGTCATGTGCGAAGGCTGCCATAACGCGCATGGCGGGTTCAAGACCGAGTTCCCCGAGGTCTACCGCGCGCCCATGCTCGATGGGCAAAGCGCCGCCTACATCGCGCAATGTCTTGAGGATTACCGTAGCGGCGTGCGCCACAACCCGACGATGCAGTCGGTCGCTTCCATACTGTCCCCGCAGCAGATCGCCAATCTGTCGGCGTACTACGCCGTTGCCAAAAACCAAAAAATCAAATGAGGAGATCCGACATGAAACGATTCACTGACTCACTGGCTGCGGCCGCCGCGGTTCTTGCCCTTGCGAGCGCCGCCCACGCCGCCGACATCAAGAGGGGTGAAGAACTGGTGAACAAGGGCGGCTGCATCGCCTGCCACGGCGCCGGTCTGGACAAGCCCATCGCCCCCAACTACCCCAAGCTGGCCGGCCAGTACCAGAGCTATCTGTTCCACGCCCTGCAGCAATACCAGGCCAAGCACCAGACCCCGCTGTACGGCCGCAACAACCCCATCATGAGCGGCATGGTGGCGCAGTACGACACGCAGGATCTGCAGGACATCGCCGCCTACATCGCCAGCCTCAAGGGCGATCTGTACATCCGGGGCGAAATGCATTGAGTGGGCCGGAGGGGAATGCCCTGGGAGACTGTCGGGCTTGGGGCGCGGAAGGCGAAAACGGGCAGTGTGGACACGTTCTCGCTCCAGCGCACCACCAACGCTACTTCGCTCAAGTTGAAGGCAATGCGATGGACGCCCCCACCCGCAGCGGCATCTTTGTGCCAAAGTGGAGGTGTTACTTTAACCACTTGAACCGAGTGGGGCGGCCCGGCGTTTCCTTGAGAGCGCCCCCAGACCTGCCGCTTTCGCGTCAGCCCCCCCGAGGGGATGAGGAAACTTCGGGCGGCCGTGCGTTTCCTCATGAGCGCCCCCAGGGTCGGCTCGCCGACCCGCCCCCCGTGGGGGTCAAGGAAACTTGGGGCGGCCCTGCGTTTCCTTGAGAGCCGCGGATCGCCGATACTTACGCCATGGCGACACCCTCCCTTCCCCGCGACACTCCCAAGCCCCCGCTGCCCAAGGCCAGCCTCTGGCGGGTTCTCAAGGCCAGGGCGAGCACGGCGGCGCGGCTGTTTTTCAACTGGCTGGAGCAAAACGGGCCGCATTGGCTCATCGCCGTGCTGGCGGTGCTGACGGGCGTGGTGCAGATCAGTCCGCAATTCGTGCAGATGCGCCAAGCCGTGCTCGGCATCCTGGCGCATGGGGCGGATGGTCTGTCTGGCCTGGCCGATCTGGCCGCGTTTCCGCATGTGATCATCGGCATCGGGCTCATGCTGATGGTGCCGGGACTGCTGCTGCAGGCGCGCGTGGCCTGGGTGCTCGCCTTGCTGCTCGGCGCCCTGTCAGCCGGGCTGGCGCTGTGGGCCACGCATGGCCTGAGCGCAACCTTCGTGCTCTCGGGCCTGCTGCAATTGGCACTGCTGCTGTACGCCAGGCGCTTCGCCCGCAGCAGTCTGGCCGCCAGCTCGCTGTTCGCCCTGCTGGGCGTGGGCAGCCTGCTGATCTATGGCACACTGGGCAGCCTGTGGTTTGGCGCCGGATACACCCCGCCGATCCACAGTCTGCCCACGGCGTTTTATTACGCCATCGAGACCATGTCCACGGTGGGTTACGGCGACATCGTGCCGCACACGACGCAGGCGCGCATGTTCACCGTGTCGATGATCGTGCTGGGCATTTCAATCTTCGCCACCACGCTGTCGGTGGTGATCGGGCCATTGATCGGCGGCAGTCTGAAACGGACCCTGGAGGGCAAAATGCAACGCGAGCAGCGCAAGAACCATTACGTCATCATCGGCACATCCAGCCTGGCCTACGCCATGTGGAAGGAACTCAGCAGCCGCGGCGTGCCGGTCACCATCATCGCGCCCAGCGGTCATCCCTCTCCTTTTCCTGAAACCGCCGACGTCGTCACCGCGGACGCCAAGCACAGCGATGTCCTCGAACTCGCCGGCGTGCCCAGGGCGAAAGCCGTGCTCACCCTGCATGACGACGATGCCGAAAACGCCTTCGCCGTGCTCGCCGTGAAGGAATTGGCCCCGGGCGTGAAGACCATCGCCGGGGTCAACGACGTGCGCCATGTGAACAAAATCCGGCGCGTCCAGCCCGATGTGCTGTTCGCCCCGCAGCTTCTCGGCAGCCAGTTGCTCGCGCGCGACCTGTTCGACGAGCCCATCGACAACAGTACGGTGCACAAACTGCTGTTTCCAGGGTCTTGAAGCACGGCGGCAGGCGCGATGAAAAAATGTCCGCAGTCGCGGGCCAGATGAAAAAAACGCCCGCAGTCGCAGGCGTTTTGTCAGCAGGAAGCGGACGGATCACTCGGTGATCTTGGCCTTGGCGCGCAGTTCGTCCTGATACTTGGTGATTTCTTCACGCTGCAGTTCGGCCTGAATCTGCGGCTTGATCTGCTCCAGGGTGGGCGGTTTGGCCGGACGGGTGGCGTCGAGCTTGATCACGTGCCAGCCGAACTGGCTCTGCACCGGGGTCTGGGTGTACTGGCCGGGCTTGAGGGCTTCTAGGGCCTTGGCGAAGGGCGGCACATAGTTGTTGGGGGTGGACCAGCCCAGATCGCCGCCGTTGGCCGCGCTGCCGGTGTCCTTGGAGTATTTCTTCGCCAGCTCGGAGAACTTCGCGCCCTTTTTCAGTTGGGCGATGATGTCCTGCGCTTGCTTTTCGCTGGGCACGAGGATGTGCTGCGCCTTGTATTCGGTGGTGCCGAAGTTCTTGGTGAATTCGTCATACTTGGCCTTGATTTGCGCATCGGTGACCGGATGTTTTTGCAGATAGGCGTTGAACAGCGCGCGGATGAGGATGTTCTGCCGCGAGATGCGGATTTCGTCCTGCACCGCCTGTTCTTTGTCGAGGCCGAGCTTGTCGGCTTCCTGCACCATCACTTCGCGGCTGATCAGCTCGTTCTTGACCATTTCCTTGAGCTGGGGCGTGACGGGCTGACCTTGCTGCTTGGCCATGCTGCTGGCCACGGAGTCGGCCAGGGACTGCGGGATGGGCTTGCCATTCACCGTGGCAATGTTCTGCGCCCAGACGGGGGCGGCGAACGCGCAGCTCAACGCTGCGGCGGCCAGAATGCGGGAGAGTTTGAACATGAAGTCATCCAAAAGGGGAGGGAACAAATGGCCAGGGGGCACGGACCGGCATTTTTTAGTGTGCACTGACCTCGGGGGGGTCTCCGGGGGCCTGGCAATCGAGCACCAGCGCATGAATCTCGTGGTGCATCATCGAAGCCAAGGCATCATACACGAGGCGATGCCGGGCAAGGCGCGACCTGCCGATGAACTGCGCACTGACGATGCGCACGCGGAAATGACTGCCCTGCGCATCGAATCCGCCATGTCCGGCGTGCGCGGCGGAATCGTCGATGACCTGCAGGGTTTCGGGTTCGAGCGCCTGCTGCAACAGCATTTCGATACGCGCCAGTCGGGACATCGAGACAGGCATCAGGCGTTTTCGTCCAGCTTCATGTGCCGGGCCAGCAGCAGCGACTGCCCGAGGACGAACACCAGCGTCAGCCCCAGGCTGCCGAACAGCTTGAAGTCCACCCAGAGATTGGTGGAAAAGTTGTAGGCGATCACGATGTTGAGCACGCCCATCAGCGCAAAGAACGCCACCCACGACCAGTTGACCCGGTTCCAGATCGGGTCGGGGAGCTGCATCTGCTTGCCCATGAGGGCGCGCATCAGATTCTTACCCTGAAGCAGTTGCGCCCCGGCGAGAATCAGGGCGAACAGCCAGTACAGCACGGTGGGTTTCCATTTGATGAAGGTGTCGTTGTGAAACAGCAGGGTGGCGCCGCCGAAGACGACGACGACAGCCAGGCTCAGCCACAACATCGGCTCGATTCTGCGGTGCCTGAACCAGACCCAGCCGATCTGCGCGAAGGTTGCGGCGATGGTCACCGCCGTGGCGGCGTAGATGCCCGCCACCTTGAACACGATGAAAAACAGGATGATGGGGAAGAAATCGAACAGGATCTTCAAGGTGTCTGCCAGATCGAAGGTTTGTTTGTGTCGCGGGGGATGAACTCAACTCGAGGGCGCGGCGGATAGTGCAGAATGCTCAAGTGAAAATTGTCCCATGTTCAGCCGTCTGCGCTCAGGCGGCAGGGTATTTCAGTGCGTTTTTTTCTGATTTTCTGCTCTATCCTCACCTCCCCCACTCGTGGGGGAGGCTGGGAGGGGGAGATTCGCACGTCGCAGCTGCGCCGCCCACGCAGAAGACGCTGCAGCGCTACCTGAGCAAGACTACCGGCAACCGCAAGTAAGTACCGCGCTCTATGTGTTGGGCGGTGTCGTCACCGTGCTGCTGTTCGACCATCTCGACTATGCGCTGATTCGTGCGGAGGACTTCTGATGACGCCCCAGTTCTGGGCGTTGGCCGTCGCCCTGCGCCTAGCCCAGGCACGAGGGCTTGCGCATGGCCCGGCACAAAGCGAAGGGCGCGCAGGCCGTTCGCGATACTTCTTACAATCCTCCCATCACAGCAGCAATTCTTGCTTCTCGAAGCGGATTCCGACGCACCTTGTATCGAACATTCCAAGCCCTATGGAGCGGGTTGCTCATACTGTGTGCGTTGGGCGGTTGCGCCGTGCTGCAAAACCCGGCCAGCCCGCAGGCATCCGAGGTCACGCTCAGCGCCGACGCCGCTGCCGCCATGCCGTGGTGGACGGCGGCGGGCGATCCCTTACTGGCGCGTTTGATCGACGACGGGCTGGCGGCCGATCCGCTGCTGAGGCGCCAAGCCCGGGATTTGGACAACAACCTGCAGCCGCGTCCGCAGAACTGGCGCGTTCGCTTGGCGCGCTGGATCGAAGGCGGCCTGCATCGGCCACCCGTAGACCCCGAGTTGCAGGCTATGCGGCTGGCTGAGGCGCGTCAGCGCAAGGCCGCGCGCATCGCGCGCGCCTATGTCGAGGTGCGCCGCCTGCAGGCGATCCTGGACTTGCGCCAGGCTTTCCAGGACCGATTCCACGACGATGCCGACTACGCCCGCTGGCGCCGCGAGGCCGGCCTGGTCTCGGCGGTCGACGGCGGGCTGGCGCAGTCGCTGCTGGGCACCCATGCCAGCGCGCTGGCCGACACACAGGCCCGCCTGGTTGCAGCCGAGGCGACACTGGCGCGGCGTGCCGCCGTTGCTCCCGCGCAACTGGGGTCGTGGCTCGATGGCGGCGCGCAAGTGCCGCGGCTCGACGCCGACGGCGCTGCGGCGGCGTGCGACGACGCGCAAGCGGCTAGCGTGCGCGCCGCGCTGACCGCGGCGCGCGAGCGCGAGGCGGATCTGGCCAAGACCGAAAGCGACGCCGAGCGCACTGCGGACGACGCGCGCGCTGCCTACCGCCTGGGCACCGGCGATTTCGCCACCGTCTACGTGGCGCAAACCGCGGTGCTGGCGGTGCGCCAGGCGCACATCGACGCCCAGGCGAGCCTGGCGCAGGCGGCGATCGACCTGTGGACCGACGCCGGTCTGCGCAGCATCCGGGCCAGACTGTGCACGACGGCCGGCAGCGCGCCGGGGGACTGCGGAGGCTGCGGTGATTGAGCCGGGGGAGCCGTCTCAGGTCGATGCCCTGCTCGATGTGCGTCCGAGCAGTCGCGCGCGTCGCTGGATCAGCATTGCGCTATTGCTGCTGGCGCTGGGCGTGGCGGGCTGGCTGCTGCTGCGTTTTCTCGAAGGCAATACCACTCCGTACTACATGGCGCCGATCGTTCAGGGCGACCTGCGTCCGCATCTGACCCTCTCGGGCCGGGTGTACCTGACCGGCGAGGTCACGGTGCGCGCGCCGCGCAACGCGCTGATCATCGCGCTGCCGGCGGCTGCAGGCACGACCGTGGCGGCCGGCCAGGCGGTGGCCGTGGTCGATACCAGCGGCTTCGCGCAGACCCTCGCCGCCGATCGCTCGGCGCTGCAGGCCGCGCACGACCAGCTCGCGCGCGCCTCGATCGATTCCAGGCTGGCCCGGAATCGGTTGGCGCGTTACGCCAGGGTGTGGCGCGAGTCGGACCACCGCGTGCCCTCGCTGAACGAGATGGAGTCCGCGCGTGTCGCGGCGGCCGGAGCCGCGCTTGCGGTGCGGCGCGATCGCGAGCTGCTGGAGGCGGCCAGGCGCCGCCTGGACGACGATATGGCCGATCTGCTGACTTCACTGCCGCGCGCTCCGTTCGCCGGCGTGGTGGTGCAGCGGCTGATCGAGCCGGGAAGCCGGGTACAGGCCGGACAGGCGCTGCTCGAGCTGGCGCCTCTGGGGGCCGCCGCTCACCTGGTCGTCCCGCTTCCCGCAGGCATCGGGCCGCTGCCTGCGGGCATGCCGGCGCGCGTGATCGTCGCCGGGACCGACGGTGCAGAGCGCGATGCCAGGTTGCTGCGAATCGACACCGATCCGACGGGGGTGCGCCAGGCCGTGTTCGCACTCGCCCCCGACCCGAGCATTGCGCCGACCTCCGCGGCCACGGTCAAGCTGACCCTGCCGCTGCGCCACGATGTGCTGCTGGTGCCCAACGCAGCGCTCGCCTTTGCCCCCTTTTGCTCGACACAACCCGAACACGAAGGCAGCAGCATCTGCGTGCTCGATCGCGACGGCACGGCGCGCAGCGTGGCCATCATCGCCGGCCCCAGCGACGGCCGTCGCACGCAGATCGTCGGCGGGCCGGTGCGTTCGGGACAACTGGCGATCATCGGCTGGCGCAAGGCGCCGGCCGCATCAAGCCCGAAATCCGGGTCCTCCGGCCCCTGATCCAACGCAATGCCCCAACGGCCGTCACCAACCATGTCCGATTCCACTCCCCGATTTACCCGCCGCCAGGTTGGCGGAGCCCTTGCGTCGCTGGCCGCCGGATTGCTTCAGCCTGGCGTGGCATTTGCCGCCGGCGGCGGGGTGGACGGCCCCCACGCTCCGGCTTCGCCGTCGCTGCCCCCCGGGGGGGCGCACCCCGCCTTGGGGCGGCCCGGCGGCGGGCGCTGGGGGCCGCCACGCCGGTTCTCCTGGGATCTGCTGGTCGATCGCGCGCGCCGAATGGCGACTCAGCCTTACGTCGCGCCGCGCCCGTCGGCGCACGCGGCGGCGGACTGGGACAGTTTCGTGCGCATGGCCTACGGCGCCGCCGAGTACGTCACCGGCACGGTGCGCCTGTTCCCGACGCGCCGCGGCGTGGCGCCGCTGCCGGTGTCGATCCATGTCGTCGACCACGGCGTGGCGCGCAAGCTGATTGACACCCGCGGGCTGTTCGGCGGCGGGCAGGCGGTCGATGCGGCCGGGTGGCGCGTGCTCGCACCCGACGCGCGCACCGACTGGATGGCGTTTCTCTCGGCGTCGTACTTTCGCTGCTCGGGAACGTCCAACCGCTACGGTCTTTCGGCGCGGGGCATCGCCGTGGACACCGGCCTGGGCGAATTGGAGGAGTTTCCGGCATTCACCGATTTCTGGATCGAGCAGCCGTCGGACGACCATGTGATCGCCCACGCCCTGCTCGACGGCCCGTCGCTGACCGGGGCGTATGCCATCGACACCCGGCGGCGCGAGGGCGTCGACGTGGTGCAGGACGTGCGCTGCACCCTGTTCCTGCGGCGCGACGTGCAGCGCCTGGGCATCGCGCCGCAAACCAGCATGTTCCTGTACGACCAGACGCGCGCCGACGGCATGCCGCATGCCCATGCCATTGGCGATTGGCGCCCGCAGGTGCACGACTCCGGGGGTCTGGCCATCCGCACCGGGATCGGCGAGCGCATCTGGCGTCCGCTGCGCAACCCGCCTGCGGCGCGCATGAACGCCTTTCGCGCCGATCACCCCAGCGGCTTTGGCCTGATGCAGCGCAACCGCGATTTCTGCAGCTACGAGGACGACGAGTTGTTCTACGAACTGCGGCCTTCGCTGTGGGTGCAGCCGCAGGGCGACTGGGGCACGGGCAGCGTGATGCTCTACGAAATGGCGTCGATTTCGGAGACCGTGGACAACATCGGCGCGTTCTGGGTCGCCGACGAACCGGCCCGTGCCGGGCAGCGCCGCGACCTGGCATACCGCCTGACCTGGACTTCGGCCGATCCCAGCACCGATACCAACGCGCATTGCCGCAATCTGCTGATCGGACCCTCCGGCCCGGTGCACGAGCCGCCCGATCCGACCCAGCGCAAGTACGTGATCGACTTTCACGGCGACGTGCTCGCCGGGCTCGACGAGGCCTGCGGCGTGCAGGCGGTGGCCAACCTGCCGGCCGCCGCGGTCATCGGCCTGCGCGCTCACCCGCTGTACGGCCGCAACAACGCCTGGCGGGTCGTGCTCGACCTGCGGCTGACCGGTCTGGCGCAAAAGGAGTTCCGCCTGTTCCTGCGCCGCGGCGCGCAGGCGCTGAGTGAAACCGTCGTGATCGCGCTCGGAGACTGAGCTTTGAACCCATCGTCCGCCGATCGCGCAGCCGAATCCACGCCCGCGATGCTGCCCCCCGAAGCCGCGCTGGACATGCCCATCCAGCGACTGGACGGCCCGCCGCCGGGGTCGATCGAAGTCAAGACCCAGCCGCAAGGTCTGCTGGTCAAACGCCTGCTGCTCATTGCGCTGACGCTGGTGCTGGCGCTCGCCGCGTCCACGCAGTTGCGCATGGTGCTCGCACGCGAGCAGGTCAACGCCATCGACATCGTGCTGCTGGTGGTGTTCATGCCGCTGTTCACGTGGATTTCCTTCGGCTTCGTGAACTCCGCGATCGGCTTCTACCAGTTGATCAGCGGGGGTCATCCAGGCTTCACCGCGGTGCCCCGTCCGGCGCAGACGCTGCGGCATCGGGTCGCGGTACTGATGCCCGTCTACAACGAGGATGTCGACGCCACCTTCGGCCGTGTGCTCACCATGGCGCGCTCCATCGCCGCCGCGGGGGGAGCGCCCTGGATCGACTTTTTCGTGCTGAGCGACTCGGACGAAAGCAACGGCAGGCGCGAGCAGGCGGCGTGGCTCGAAGTCGCCCGCGAGGCTCCCATCGCGGTGTACTACCGCCGGCGCGAACACAACACCGCGCGCAAGCCGGGCAATATCGCCGAATGGGTGCGCCGGTTCGGCGCGGCCTATGAGTGCATGCTGGTGCTCGACGCCGACAGCCTGATGAGCGGCGACGCCATCGTCGGTATGGCGTCGATCATGGAGGCACGGCCATCGATCGGCCTGCTGCAGACGGTGCCGATGATCACCAACGCGCGCACCCTGTTCCAGCGCTGGATGCAGTTCGCCAGCGAGGCCTACGGCCCCATCGCCAGTGCCGGGCTGCTGTGGTGGTCGGGATCGGAGGCCAGTTTCTGGGGGCACAACGCGATCGTGCGCACGCGCGCGTTCGCGCAAAGCTGCGGCCTGCCCGAGTTGCCGGGAAAACCTCCTTTCGGCGGCCATATCCAGAGCCACGACATTTTCGAGTCGGCACTGCTGCGCCGCCGCGGCTGGGCGGTGCACATGGTGATGATCGACGGCAGCTACGAGGAATTCCCGCCGTCGATCGTCGACTATGTCAAGCGCGACCGGCGCTGGATGCAGGGCAATATGCAACATCTGCGGCTGCTCGGCACCTCGGGGCTGCACTGGGTCAATCGGCTGCACCTGCTGTTGGGCGCTGCGGCCTACCTGATGTCCCCGTTCTGGCTGGTGCTGTTGCTGGCCAGCGCAGCGCAGGTGTTCTTTTCCAGCGACGCCGCGCTGCAGAGCCTGTCGACCTCCTGGGTGCTGTGGTTGACCCTGCTGCTGTTGTTCGGTCCCAAGTTGATGGGCCTGATCTGGATGTTGGCGTCCGCCGCCCGCAGGCGCAGATTCGGCGGCACCACGCGCATCCTGCGATCCGTTGCGCTCGACATTCCCTTGGCGGTCCTGATGGCGCCGGTGACCATGGTGGCCCAGACCAAGAGCCTTGTGGAAATGGTGGTGGGAATTCCCTCCGGCTGGGCGGCCCAGGTGCGCGAGGCCCGCAGCATCCCGGTGCTGTCGGTGCTGCGCAGACTGCGCGAGCACCTGCTGCTCGGCCTGGCCTTCGCCTCGCTGGCCTGGTTCGATCCGCAGATCGGCCTGTGGTTCTCGCCCATCGCGCTCGGGCTGCTCAGTTCACCGTGGCTAATCAGCTGGACTTCGAGCGAGCGTCTGGGCACCCTGACCCATGCCTGGGGTTTTTTCTGGGTGCCGCCTGTGCAATTGGGCGAAGACGCACCGGTGGCGGATTCCTGAAAAATGCAGGGCCGCCGCAAGTGTTCTTGATCCCTCTGGGCCGGGACATGCGCGGGCGACCGAGCCGATGGCGCCGCGCGGCGTCAGCCGATGGTCATCAGGCTGGCATTGCCGCCGGCGGCGGCGGTGTTGACGCTGATCGACTGTTCGTGCAGCAGCAGTTCCAGCGGGTAGTCGGCATCGACCAGGCTGTCGCGGGGCAGGGCGTGGACGGGAACCACAGCGTGTTCGTAGCGCGCGACCTCGGCCTGCAGCGCGAGCAGTCCGGCCGGATCGCCGCAGTACAGCGCCGCGTCCGGGGCGTCGTCGGCGGCGACCTGGCGGACGCGCCCGCGCAGCGCCTCGGGAATCAGCGCGGCAACGGCGTCGGCGTGCGGGCCGGACAGCAGCGCGCGGTTGCCGCTGGCCAGCGCCGCGCCGACCTGGCGCAACAGGTCGTCGCGGCTGTCGGCGCGGCACAGCAGCGCGCCGCGCGGCTTGACCAGGTACTGGTTCTGCTCGCCCACCGGGCCGGGAAGCACCGCGGGTTCGAGCGCCGGCGCCTGGCGGGCGTAGGTGCGCAGCGCTTCGATGTCGATGCCGTGGCCGTGCAGCGCCGCGATCAACTGCCGCAGTGCGTCGGGCGGATCGGCGCAGCGCAGGAAGGGGGCGCATGCCGGAGCGATCAGCCGGCGCAGGTAGAGCGGCCCGCCGGCCTTCGGCCCGGTGCCCGAGCGCGCGTGGCCGCCGAACGGCTGCACCCCGACCACCGCGCCGATGATGTTGCGGTTGACGTAGATATTGCCCGCCTCGATGCGCGAAATCACATGCGCGATGGTTTCGTCGATGCGGCTGTGGATGCCGAAGGTCAGCGCATAGCCGAGCGCATTGACCGCGTCGATCGCGGCGTCGAGCTCGCCGCTGCGGTAGCGCAGCACATGCAGCACCGGGCCGAACACCTCGCGGCCGAGGACGTCGATCGATTCGATTTCGATCAGCGTCGGGGCGACGAACCAGCCGTGCCGGGTGTCGGGGGCAAGCGCGGGCGCGTCGACGCGCAGGCCGCGGCCGCGCATGGCGTCGATATGTGCATCGATGGTGTCGCGCGCTTCGGCGCTGATCACCGGGCCGACGTCGGTGTCGAGACGGTCGGGGCGGCCGATGGTGAGTTCGGCCATCGCGCCGCGCAGCATGTCGAGCAGCCTCGGGGCGACGTCTTCCTGCACCAGCAGGATGCGCAGCGCCGAGCAGCGCTGGCCAGCCGAGTCGAACGCCGACGCGATGATGTCGGCCACTGCCTGCTCGGGCAGCGCCGACGAGTCGACGACCATCGCGTTCTGCCCGCCGGTCTCGGCGATCAGCGGAATCGGCAGTCCGCCGGCGTCCAGCCGCTGGGCGAGTTGCGCCTGGATCAGCCGCGCCACCTCGGTCGATCCGGTGAACAGCACTGCGCGCACCCGGGAGTCGGCGACCAGCGCCGCGCCGACCCGGCCGTCGCCCGGCAGCAGTTGCAGCGCGCCAGGCGGCACTCCGGCCTCGAGAAGCAGATGCACTGCGGTGTAGGCGACGAGCGGGGTCTGCTCCGCCGGCTTGGCCAGAACCACGTTGCCCGCGGCCAGCGCCGCGGCGATCTGGCCGGTGAAAATCGACAGCGGGAAGTTCCACGGGCTGATCGCAACCACCGGCCCGAGCGGACGGTGCTCGGCATTGTGGAAACGCGCGGCCACCTGCGCGGCGTAGTAGCGCAGGAAGTCGACGGCTTCGCGCACCTCGCCGATCGCCGCCGGCAGCGTCCTGCCGGCCTCGCGCACGATCAGCCCGACCAGCCGCGGCAGGCGTTCCTCGATCAAGTCCGCGGCGCGCGACAGAATCGCAGCGCGGTCCGCCGCCGGAGTCGACTGCCACACCGGCGCTGCCTGCAGCGCGAGCGCGACGGCGGTGTCGATCAGCTCGGGCGTGGCCTCGGTGACCGAGCCGACCTGGTCGCGCAGATCGGCCGGGTTGCGCACCGGGCGCGACGGCCCGTCGACCTCGCCGCTGGCGAGGATGGGCCGCGCGATCCAGGCGGTGTCGACCCCGGCCAGCCCGGCCGCGGTGAGCGACCCCAGGCGCTGCTCGTTGCTGAGGTCGAACCCCGCCGAGTTCGCGCGCTCGCTGCCGTACAGCGCGCGCGGCAGCACGATTTTGTCGTGCGGCGCGCCCAGCGGAGTGATGCGCGCGGCGACCTCGGCCGGGTCGGCGATGATTTCGTCCAGGCTCAGCGAGGGGTCGTTGATCCTGTGCACGAACGAGGTGTTGGCGCCGTTTTCGAGCAGCCGGCGCACCAGGTAGGCGAGCAGGGTTTCGTGCGTCCCCACCGGGGCGTAGATGCGGCAGGGGCGGTTCATCCCGGCAGCGGAGACGACCTCCTCGTACAGCGGTTCACCCATGCCGTGCAGACACTGGAACTCGTACTGGCCGAGGTAGAAATTCTCCCCGGCCATGGCGTGGATCGCGGCGACGGTGTGCGCGTTGTGGGTGGCGAACTGCGGGAACACGGCCTGAGGCGCAGCCAGCAGCTTGCGCGCGCAGGCGAGGTAGGACAGGTCGGTGTGCACCTTGCGGGTGAACACCGGGAAGCCTTCGAGACCGTCGACCTGCGCGCGCTTGATTTCGGTATCCCAGTAGGCGCCCTTGACCAGCCGCACCATCAGCCGGCGCCTCGAGCGCTGCGCGAGGTCGATCAGGAAGTCGAGCACGAAGGGTGCACGCTTCTGGTAGGACTGCACGACAAAGCCGATACCGTTCCAGCCCTGCAGCGCCGGGTCGAAGCACAGGCTTTCGAGCAGGTCGAGCGAAATCTCCAGCCGGTCGGCCTCTTCGGCATCGATGTTCAGACCGATGTCGTACTGCCGTGCCAGCCGCGCCAGGTGCGTCAGCCGCGGCAGCAGTTCGTCCATCACCCGGCGGCGCTGCGCCCGGCCGTAGCGCGGATGCAGCGCCGACAGCTTGATCGAAATTCCCGGGCCTTGGTAGATGCCGCGGCGCTGCGCCGACTTGCCGATGGCGTGGATCGCCTGCTCGTAGTCGCGCAGATAGCGTTCGGCGTCATGCGCGGTCAGCGCCGCCTCGCCGAGCATGTCGTACGAATGCCGAAAGCCCTTGGCCTCCCACTTGCGGCTGTTGGCGAGCGCGTCGGCGATGGTCTGGCCGAGGACGAACTGCTCGCCCATCAGCCGCATCGCGATGTTCACGCCGCCGCGCACCACCGGCTCGCCGCTGCGCGCAACCAGCCGGGTGAGCACCGACGACAGGCTGGCCTCGCTGCTGGTCGCCACCAGCCTGCCGGTGAGCAGCAGTCCCCAGGTCGCCGCGTTGACGAACAGCGAGCGACCGGTGCCGAGGTGGCTTTGCCAGTCGCCCGAGCCGATCTTGTCGCGGATCAGCGCATCGCGCGTCGGGGTATCGGGGATGCGCAGCAGCGCTTCGGCCAGGCACATCAGCGCGATGCCCTCCTGACTCGACAGCGCGTATTCCTGCAGCAGGGTCTCGACAATCCCCCGGGTGCGCTTGGCGCGCAGCCTGGTCGCCAGCGACCGCGCGGTCTGCTGCGCGGCAGCGGCCAGCCTGGGCGGCAAGGCGGCCTGAGACAGCAGCGCGGGAACGCATTCGGTCTCGGGGCGACGGTAGGCGGCGGTGATCGCGGCGCGCAGCACGGTCTGCGGTTGCACCTCCTGCGCGAGATCGAGAAACGGCACGATCTGCGCCGCGTCGGCCTCGGCCGGCGGGGGCGGCGGGGTTTCGCCGTCATCGCCTGCGGCGGCGGGTTGCAGCGGCTCGCCGCGCTCGAGGCGCTCGAGGCCCTGCAGGATCATCTGCTTGACGACGAAATGGGGGGTGCGGCCATGCGCCTCGGCGGCGGCGCGGATTCGCTGGCGCACCTGTTCGTCGAGCTTCACACCAATGGTCGTGATGGTCATGGTTGCACCTGGTTTGCGTTCGAATCGGCAGCGGTTGCACCGCCCGAGGAAATGGGAAGAGCGCGCCAACTATAAGTGCAACCTTTTGCGGTTTGATTGGTACAACCACTAATGTCGAACGATTGTGCTCACGCTATGTTGCACGGCTGCGGCGTGGCCGGCGATCCCGGCCGCAGCGGCAGGAGAACCCTCGCGGATCGCCGCGGAGGGCGAAATCGCTGGTTCGTTTTCACAAGGAGACCATGATGCGACCGTTTTACAAGACGATGCTGTGGGCCCTGATGGCCGTCGCGCCGGGCCTGGGGGCGACCCAGGCGCTGGCTGCGACCCCGATCAGGATCGGCGTGCAGGCACCGATCACCGGGCAATACGCCAACGAAGGCCAGGGCATCGCCGACGCGGTGAAGCTGCTGGTCAAGCAGCAGAACGCCAAGGGCGGGCTGCTCGGCCATCCGCTGGAGGTCAGGGTCTGCGACGACCAGGGTGAGGCGGCGCCTGCGGCGATCTGCGCCCGCCAGCTCGTCAATGACGGGGTGCTTGCCGTGATCGGTAGCTAGGAGCCTGTCGGACTTGAGGATCGTCGGCTGCAAAACGGCCTCGCCGGTCCATTTTTCACCGTTTTCTTGGGCAATAGTTCGACTATTGCCCGGCGAAATCGGCAAAAACTGTCCTC
>NZ_JAVERI010000006.1:0-176270 GCF_034007205.1 Thiomonas sp. | reverse complement strand
GCTGATCGTGGACGATTGAGATACAGTAAACCCATCGCTTGCGCGCACCCCCGGCGCGTCCACGATCAGCCTGAAACGCCGTCCACGATCAGAATGAAACAGGCGTCCACGATCGCTGAAATGCGCATTCGGCGGCGATGCGGCCCGGATTCTTGCCGGTGCGGGCCTCGGTGGCGCGGTCGTTGTCGGCTGCGACGATCAGCAGCACGTCCGGCCCGTATTGCGTGCGCAGGGCGCTGGCAACGTGCTTCAAGTTCGCAGCATCGAAGCAGCAGGCGACGGGGTACCTTGTAGCCTCGTGCACGGTTGCTGCTGTCGCGTAGCCTTCGGTCAGGATCAACGCTTGCGCGCCTTCGGGTTCACCGATCCAATGCAGCAGGCCGGTCTTTTGCCCGCCGGGCAGGTAGCGCTTTGACCCATCGGGCTTGATGGCCTGCACGTTGCGCAGCTCGCCCTGCGCGGTGCGCATGGGCACGAGAAGCGCGCCGTCTGAGGTGAAGCGCAGGCCATGCGCGCCCACGGCCTTGCGGTCGAGGTAGGGGCTTGCGTCGGTGTCGCTAGCCTCGTTGAAGCGGCGCTGCGCCTCTTGCGCGGCCTTGGTTTGCGCAGCCTCTCGGGCGGCCTGTTCTTGCTGGTCGCGTGCGGCCCGTTCGGCGGCTTGCGCCTTGCGAATTTCGGGGCTGGGTTGCGGGGCTGGTTCGGTGCGCTTGAAGCCGTGTTGCTTCGCCAAATGCAGCAGGGTGCCGATGGTCACGCGGCCCGCCGATTTGATGCTGCGCCAGGTGTCTCGCACGGCGGTGGCGTCGTAGCTTTTGCCGGTTGCGCTCCAGGTGTCGAACAGATCGAACCCGGCTTCGCCTAGCTCGGACTTCAAAGCCATGCCGATGCGCGCCCAATCGTCGCGCGGCAGGTCGGGCGGGATGAAGTTCAGGGCGGCGCGGATTTCTTCGGGGGAGGATGTCGCCTCCCCCTTCAGTGGCCGGGCCTGAAGCCGCACCAGCGCTTGGACTCGGTCACCATTCGAAGCAGCGGCGTCGCTTTCGCTGGGTCTGCATGAATTCCAAGGTCGACCAACCGGATCATGGAACGCAAAAAATAGGTTCGGCCGCCGTGCTCGAATTGATCGGGGATCGCGGTTTCTATCGCCGCGATCGCTGCTTCGATCAAATCGCGCGCGGCGGGGTGAGTGTTAAGTTCTTGATCGGGCTGGCGTGCGCCGTCCATGAGGTCGCTGCACTCGGCGAGAAGTTTTCGGGGCGGTGCAATCACTTGCCGCTCCCGGCGATGGTGCGCGCGCCCCCCTGAGAAACCCAATCACGGAATTTGGGAAGGTCGATCAGAATCTTGCGGCCAAAGCGGCAGACCACTCCGCTTTTTTCCAGAGCATCACCACGGTGAAAAATGATGTGCCGCATACCCCCAGGTGTGAAGGCCGGTTCGTATTTTTGAATATCGCCTACGGTAACGAACCGGGCGGTTTCGTGATTCGATTGCATGGCTTGCGTCCTCTCATGTCATGCCGCGAAGTGCGGTAAGGACATTTTTTCGAGAGGGGGCAGCCGTGGCAAAAAATAGCTTCTGGTATTTCGAAGGGGGCTATTTCGGCGGGGGTGGGTCGGGAATGATCTCGCCCGTCTCTAGACCGAGTTCATCAACGTAGGGCCGGGCGCGTAGCGCCTCTACGTCGTAGGCGGTGCGCGGATCGCCGGGCATCAACTCGCTGAACAGATCGGCAACAAGGGCCGCAGGCATTTGAGGCAGGCCGTAAATGCCCATGTTCTCGTCAAGCGCTCTCACAAACCGGGTGAACGGCCTCCGTCCTTGTGTACCGCACTGCTCTCCTTGGCTCAGGTTTGATGCCCAGGCCAGGCAATGCACTGCGGCTCGGAATTGCTCAGACGTGATGCCCGCCAAGCTCGCAGCCATTCCGACTCGCGCGCGTAGATCGGGCATGTCCATGCGTCGCAGCAACGCCTCTGCCTCTTTGCGGGCCTGAACGAACTGCGGCGCTGGCTTGTATTGATTTGGCAGCCTCGCATGACGCTGCGCGATGGCAAGGGCGGTGCGAAGCTGCCTCTCGTTTGCGCCGATGCGCTGCGCCCACTCCGTTATGCGTTGTTCGATGCTCACGGTCAGGCCGAGAAGTATTTGGCCGCCATGCGGTCGGCAACGCTCGCCACATGGTCATGGCTCAGGTGGCTGTAGCGTTTGACCATCGCCAGGGTTTTGTGTCCGAGAATCTCCGCGATTTCGGCCAAGCTCGCGCCGCTCATGGCGAGATAGCTCGCAGCCGTGTGCCGCAGGTCATGCCAGCGAAAATCTGTGATGCCTGCGCGCTGCAAAGCGGTTTCCCAGGGTTTGCGCAGATCAATGGCCTGATGCGGGTTGCGTCCGGGGAAGATCAGATCGGTGTCGATCCGTCGCACACGCGCTTGCAGCACGGCGATGGCTGGCGCTGCAAGGGGCAGGGCGCGGCGCTCTCCGTTCTTGGTGGTCTCCAGGATCAACACGCGGCGTTGTAGGTCAACCTGTGACCAGGTTGCGCCCATGATTTCCGCTTGCCGCGCCCCGGTGGTGAGCGCCAGGATCACAGCGGGGTACAGGTCGGGGCTGTCCGATAGCTTGCAGGTGGCAAGCAGCCGCTCGCGTTCATCGTCACTGAGATAGCGCACCCGCCCGCTGGGTAGTTTGGGCTTTTTGACGCGCTTCATCGGGCTGTGGTCGATCAGTTCCCACTCGGTCTCGCACAGCGCCAGCACGCCACTGAGGGCCTGCCGATATTGCCCCAGGGTTGCCGGTGCGCGCAGCCTACCGGTGCGCTCGCTGGGTTGCGTCGCCAGCTTGTGCAGTGCCGCGCTGATGCGGGCCGCTGTCACGTCTGCAAGGGCGTATGCGCCGAGTTCCTGTGACCAGAAGGCGAGATACCGGCGGCGATCTTGCTGGTCGTTCATGGCGGGCAGCTTCTCCCGCGTGAAGCGGTCGATCACCTCATCCAACGTGGTGCGTTTGGCCTCACTGCCTGCAAAGTGACGGCCTTCACGAATGGCGGCTTCGGTTTGCTGTGCCCAGCGCCGTGCATCCGTCAATCGCTCAAAAGTCGCGGTCTGCGCCGGGTGCCCCTTCAGTCGCACCTTCACCCGATAGGTGGTGCCTTGCTCGTTTTCGCGCTTCTCGATGTTTGCCATGATTGCCGCCTTGTGTTGCTGTGGTTCGCAGCGTACAAAACAACGCGATAAAAGACAACACCAGATGATCTATCCGTTGTTCTTTTCGATAAATCACAATAAAAACAATGAGATATAAGGTCATTGCTTCGCGTAGGGGCACTACAGGGGCAATCACGGGAAAAAATGGGGCAATTTTGGGGCACTCGCAGACGGGGCAGGTCGGGGATCAGACGCGCATCTGTACCGGCTCGGTTTTGTCTTGTGTTGTGCTTTTTTATTTCTGAGTGCCCCGCCAGTGCCCCAGAAAGCAAAAAGCCCACCGCGTAGGGTGGGCTAAGTGCATGATTTATTTGGTGGGTTGTGACAGGCTCGAACTGTCGACCTACGGATTAAGAGTCCGCTGCTCTACCAACTGAGCTAACAACCCGGGTTTGCTGGGCCGATCTCGACCCCATATTCTGACCCCATATTCCGACCCCGTATTCTGGGCCTTTTTGGTGGGTCGTGCGTGACTCGAACACGCGACCAACGGATTAAAAGTCCGCTGCTCTACCGACTGAGCTAACGACCCCCCGCAGAAATCAAGCCCGAAATCATAGCACGGCGTCAAGGGCGCGGGCGACGAGGATCATGCCCATGGAGGCGGTCACCATCACGCTGGAGCCGAAACCGGCGCAGTTCAGGCTGTTGTCGGACTGTGGGGATGTCTCGTCGGACGAGGCGCAGGCTTCGGCCTGCGAGCGCCCCCAGGGTCGGCTCGCCGACCCGCCCCCCGAGGGGGATGAGGCCCGCGGCTCCAGACTGCCCTGCGGCAGTCTGGACGGAACCGAATCCGAGCGGCTTGCAAGCCGCGAGGTGGACAAGGAAACTTGGGGCGGCCCGGCGTTTCCTTGAGAGCGAACGATGGCTTCCCTGCTGAAGGCGCAGAGCACGCCGATGCGGCCGTCGCGAGGCGCGCCGTGCTGACGGCGCAATTGGTAGCGCACATTGGCGAGCAGCGGGTCATGCGTGACTTCGGACAGATCGGCGCATTGCAGCGCATCGGCATGCCGTTTGCCGCCTGCTGCGCCCGCCATGAACAGGGGTTGACGGCGTTGCAGGCAAAGCGCGGCGATGGCGGTCTTGGCACTGACCTGGTCGCAGCAGTCGATCACCACCTGGGCGTCGGTCGGGATCAGAGCCGCCGCATTGTGGGCATCGACGAAATCCTCGACGCAGGCAATGCGGCAATCCGGGTTGATCTGTGCGAACCGCTCTTGCAGCGCCACGACCTTGGACATGCCCAGTGTGCCGTCCAGCGCCTGGACCTGCCGGTTGATATTGGATTCGGCGATGTGATCGAGGTCGATCAGCGTGAGCCGCCCCACGCCGCAGCGGGCCAGGGCTTCCGCCGCCCAGGAGCCCACGCCGCCCACGCCGATGACCACGGCGTGCGCCTGCGCGATACGCTGCGCGCCGCCTGCGCCATAGAGCCGGATCAGACCGCCGAAACGGCGTTCCGCGTCTGCGGCGTCTGCGTTGAGCGGGGCAGCGAAAGGAGAGGCGTGCATGGCGGGGCGTCGAACCGCTTCAGGCGGCGCGTTCGACGCGCCAGGCCTGGTACTTCACCCCCAGCACTGCGCCGCCGACGATGGACAGGAAGGCGATCCAACTGGTGATGGACAGGGTGGAGACGCCGCTCATGCCCTGGCCGATGGTGCAGCCCAGCGCCGTGACGCCGCCGATGCCCATCAGGGCACCGCCGACCAGGTGGTTGGCCGTGTCTTCCGCGCCGCGAAACCCTTCCCAGCGGAACTGGCGCGTGATCAGCGCCATGCCGGCAGACCCCGCGATCACGCCGAACACCGAGACGATGCCCAGGGTCAGCACATTGCTCGCATCGCTGTACATCATGAACCAGAACAGGGTGTAGGCCAGCGGCGCGACGAAACTCAGCGATTCCATCTTGTTGTTCTGCGTGCCGATATAGGCGGCCTGCAGGGTTTGCGGGTCTTCGGCCAGAAAGCCCAGCTTGCCCGAGAGGAACCAGATGCCCACGATCACCGCACCCAGGCCGAAACCGGCCAGCAGGTTGTTCGCGGTACGGAATTCGCGCGCGCTCAGCGCCCATATGCCCAGCACCAGCCCCACGCCCAGCCCGAGCGCAAGCTGCCATGCAGCCAGCGGCAACCCGCTGGCGCGGGCCAGGATGGATGGCAGATCCTGCGGGCCGCAGAGATGGAACGCCACCTTGTCGAACACCCTCACCCGCACCTCGGCGGTGATGCCGCGCAGGGTGATGTAGGCGAACACCGCGATCATCAAAAAAACGACCACGGCCTTGAGGTTGCCCTCGCCGATGCGCACCAGGGTCTTGCTACCGCAGCCCGAGGCCAGCACCATGCCGAAGCCGAACATCAGCCCGCCTGTCAGAGCCGAGAGCCAGATGACCCTGGACGTGGTGTAAATCGTCTGCGCCGAGTCGATCTGCCCGGCGGCGGCCAGCAGATTGAAGCCGATGGTGGCCGTGGCGATGGCCAGCACCCACATGCGCATGCGGATCCACGAGCCCATGTTGACGATGTCGCTGACCGAACCCATGGTGCAGAACCGCGTGCGCTGCATGATGGCGCCAAACACCAGACTCAGCGCGAAGCTTCCCCAGAGGACGGTGGCGTTGATGGTGGAAACGGAGGACATGGAGATGGACTGCACGAGACGGGCGGGCGAAGATTTGTTTCGCCGTGTCACGCTATTGTTCCACGGCGGCGCGCACGAACCGACGTGTGGGCGCGGGCGTTGGCCCGCAGCCATCTGTCTGTGTTCAGGGTTCGACGGATCGTCGGTAGCGGGTCGTGTCGGGAACCCCGGCATCGGCGAATCCCTGGGCGCGGATGCGGCAGGCGTCGCAGCGCCCGCAGGCGCGGCCCTGTGCATCGGCCTGGTAGCAGCTCACCGTCATCGCATAGTCCACGCCGAGACGCAGGCCGGTGCGGATGATGTCGGCCTTGCTCAGTGCGATGATGGGCGCGTGCAAGCGGATCGTCTGGCCTTCGATCGCCGATTTCGTCGCCAGGTTGGCCATGCGCTCGAAAGCCGCCACGTAGTCGGGACGGCAGTCGGGATAGCCGGAGTAGTCCACCGCGTTGGCGCCGTAGAACAGATGCCGCGCGCCGAGCGTTTCCGCCCAGCTGAGCGCCAGCGACAGCATGACGGTATTGCGCGCCGGCACATAGGTGCAGGGGATGCCCTGCCGGATGCCGGAGGTGGGCACGGCGATGGCGCGATCGGTCAGCGCCGAGCCGCCGAAACGGCCCAGATCCAGCCGCACGATCTCATGCCCGGCCGCGCCCAGCGCCGCGGCCACGCGGCGCGCCGCGTCGAGCTCAGCCAGGTGGCGCTGGCCGTAATCGAGCGACAGGGCGTAGCAGCGCAAGCCCTGCTCGCGTGCCAGCGCCAGCACCGTGGCGGAATCCATGCCACCCGAGAGCAACACCACGGCCGCGGGTGCTGTGGCAGGCGCCCCGGTCACCGCAGCTTGGCCAGACGGTCGCGGCCGGCCTGCGCGGCTTCGGATTGCGGGTAGTTTTTCACCAGCGCGTTGAGGGTTTTGCGTGCCGCGGTGATTTGCCGCACTTCGATCTGGCAGTTCGCCAGCCCCAGCATGGCCTCGGGCACGCGCGGGTTGTTCGGGCTGCGCTGGATCAGGCCCTGAAACGTGGCGATGGCGTCTCTGTATTGCTTTTGCGCGTATTGCGCGTTGGCGAGCCAATACTGGGCATCGGCGTCATACGGGCTGCTTGGATACTGCGACAGAAAGGCCTTCAACTGCGCGGCGCTGCCCGCAAAGTCGCCGTTGCGGAAGGCGGCCAGCGCCTGCTCGAAGGCGGCTTTCTCGGCGGGCTGCACGGTGTAAGTCTGGCCGTTGATCTGCACCTGCACCGGTTCCAGCGGCGCGAGGCGCTGGGTGAGTTGCTGCTGGCTGCTCTGCAACTTGCCCAGCGCGTCGTTGAGCTGCTGCGTGGCGGCGTCCTGCTTGCCGCGCAGTTGCGCCATCTCGCTGCGCAACTGTTCGATCTGGGTCGAGAGATCGAGCAGGGAATTGCGGATCTGCTGGATCTGCTGCGCCTGCTGGGTGAGCTGGTTCTGCGTGGTCTGCTGGTTCTGCGCGACCTGCGCGCGCAGGTCGAGAATGGCGCGCCGGGCCTCGTTGTCCGGGAACATGTCGGCATGGGCTGGCGCGGCCAGACCCGCACCCATACCGGCGATCAGCAAGGCCGCAGGCAGCGCCCGCAACGCGCGGGCGACTTGCACTACTTGCAAAAAGGCGCTGCGGCTCATCGTTGATAGACGATGTCGACCCGACGGTTTTCGGCGTAGTCAGCCTCGGTATTGCCCAGGGCCTTGGGCTTTTCCTTGCCGAAGCTGATGGCTTCCATCTGCGAGGGCTTCACGCCGAGCAGCTCCAGGCCCTTCATCACCGCATCGGCGCGCTTCTGCCCGAGGGCGAGGTTGTATTCACGGCTGCCGCGAGCGTCGGTATTGCCCTGCAGTTGCACTTGCGCCTGCGGGTGCTGCGTCAGATAGGTGGCGTTGGCGTTCAGCACGGGGGTGTACTGGCTTTCAATCGTGTAGCTGTCGAAGGCGAAATAGATGCTCTTGGGCACATTGGGGCCGGGTCCGGCGTTGGATTCAGCCGGTGCCTGCACGGCGGTGACCTGGTTCTGCCCGGCTCCGCTGGCATTGGCGCCCGCCGTACCCGTTGCAGTGGGCGTCTTGGCTTCGACGGGCGCCTGCTTGACAGGCACGGGTGACGCGCAGCCACCAAGAGCCAGCGCGGCGGCAAGTGCGGTGAAAACCAGGGTAGAGCGCATGTTCACGTGTTTCTCCGATCAGATCAGGGTGGGTAAAAAGGAATGGGTGCAGTGAAGAATCGAAAAAGAGGGGGAATGTGGGGTTGTCAGCAAGTGGCAGTAAAAAGCAGTGTTAGCGATCCGGCGTCCACGGGCCCCAGCTCGGCTCGCGCACCTGCACCCCGGCCTGCGACAGGGTGGAGCGCACTCGACCGTCGATCGAGACCGTCTTGAGCACTTCGCCGCCACGTCCGCCCGCAGAATAAAGCACGATCTGCCCATTCGGGGCAAAACTCGGGTGGCCGCAATCGCTGCCCTCATCGAGCACCTGGGTGGCGTTGGTGGCGAGATTGATCGACCATAATTGGTAGTTGTTGCCTTGTTGTGAAACATAGGCCAGCGTCTTGCCGTCCGGGCTGATCGCCGGGCTGACGTTGTAGCCGCCGCTGTAGGTGATGCGTTGCACGCTGCCGCCGTTGAGCCCGACCTTGTAGACCTGCGGGCCGCCGTCGCGGTCGCTGACGAAATACAGGCTCTGACCGTCGGGGGCGAAAACCGGCTCGGTGTCGATCGAATACGAGCGCATCAATTGCCGGGGCGTGCCGCCCTTGCTGGGCATGAGGTAAATCTGCGAACGGCCGGTGAGGGTCAGCACCACGGCCAGCGTGCCGCCGTCGGGCGAGTAGGCCGGGGCGCTGTTCGAGCCCTTGAAATTGGCCACCGCGCGCCGCGCGCCGCTGCGCACGTCCTGGACGAAAACCACCGGCTTGCCCGTCTCGAAAGACACATAGGCCAGATCCTGTCCGTTGGGCGACCATACCGGCGAGAGCAGCGGTTCGCGGCTGCGCAGCGCGAATTGGGGATTGGCGCCATCGCTATCGGCGATGTTGAGCGAAAAGTTGTGCTGCCCCGCCTTGGTGATGTAGGCGATGCGCGTGGCAAACACCCCGCGCTGCCCGGTGAGCTTCTGATAGATGTAATCGCTGATCTTGTGCGCCGCCAGTCGCAGATCGCCCGGCATGACCGTCAGCGCCAGGCCGCCGAGATCGGCCTGCTTTACCGCATCCCACAGGCGGAACTGAATCTGCCAGCGCCCGCCCGCCACCTGCGCCACACTGCCCCCGGCGGCCGCCTCGAGATTCTGCGAACGCCACCCGGCGTAATCCGGCGGGCCCTGCTCGGTCAGCGTCTGCCCGCCCAGATTGCTCACGGCGAACAGCCCGCTGCGCGTGAGATCGGCGCGCACGATGTCGGCGATCGGTTGCGGGCACTGGTTCGGATCGCGGAACGCGCCGATGCCCACGGGAATCTGCGTGGCGCCGATGCCCGAGACATCCACCTTGAACTGCGCCTGCGCCGAACGACTCAGCGCGGCGAACCCGACCAAAGAAGCCGCCCCGCGAACCAGCGGAGCAGAGAGAGAACCCAGAACAAAGCGGCGTCGCTGCATGGCATGTTGAGAGTAGGGCCGTGCTGCTTCAGCCAGGCCGAAGCGAACAAAGCGATGGAATTCTAAGAGGGGCAAGAGCCCCACCGGAGTAAAAATTCGCAAGTCTTGCTGCGATGCACTATTGAATCAGAACCTGACGACAGCAGGACTGAGTTCTGAAGGGGGGATTGGTTCCGAAGGTGCCGTGGGTTCGCCCGTACAGAAAGAGTCCATCAGGAAAGATGGTTTTTGTTCTCGCCCACGGGTCGCTGCGCCAGCCAGAGCTTCAGATAACGGTACCAGGTTTCCTGTGCGACGCTGCAAGCCAACACGAAACCCAGGCGGCCATCGAGAAAACCGCGCCGCAGGAGGTAGGTTCGAATGAACGCCCACAGACTCTTGCCCAGCGCCGTGGCAAGGCTGGCCCGGCGCCCACGCGAGGCCAGCTTCTCGGCTCCGGCACTGGAGTACCGATTCATCTTCTCCAGCACATCGTCGAGCGAGCGATAGCTGATATGCAGCAGGTCGTGCCGCAACTGGCCGACGGGGCCCTGTACCTGCACGGATTCATGCACGATGTCGTCAGAAAATCGCGCCTTGCCTCTGCGAAATAGCCTGACCACCCGATCGGGATACCAGCCGCCATGACGCATGAACTGTCCGCAATAGCTTGAGAGGCGAGGCAGCGAAAACGCATCCGGCGCATCGGCGCGCCCGATTGCAGCTTGGATTTCCTCGGCCAAGGCCGGCGTCACGCGCTCATCCGCATCGATCGACAACACCCATTCGCCTTGCGCCAAATCGAGGGCGCGGTTTTTCTGTGGGCCGAAACCGGGCCAATCGGTTTGGCACTGCACGCGTGCGCCCAACTGACGAGCCAGTTCTGCGGAGCCATCCGTGCTGCCGCTATCCATCACGATGACCTCGTTACACCAGGAAAGTCCAGCCAGGCAATCGGCCAGATTGTGAATTTCGTTTCTGGTGATCAGTATGGCGGAAACGCTGGGCATCAGCGGCCATCCTCCGAATCGACATCTGCATCGCTGCGAGGCTCCGAGAACAGCATTCCTGATCTTGCGTTCCACGCTGAAATATCTCCCAGCGGGATGCTCGACAACAGACCGTGGATGGCGCGCTTGAATCGTCCGCTCATGGTTGGCCTGGGAAAGCAATTCAGCAAGGCCTCATCCGCGACGCCCTGACCTTTCAACAGGTAGTTGCGCATGAATTCACCCTGGGTGATTCCCCACTTGAGCGCAAATTCACGCGATCCCCGGTTTTTACGCACGCGACCTGTGCTGCTGCAGGCGAAGTGATAAAGCCGACTGGCCGCGATGATTTCAAAATGACGAAATCCAACGATCCAGAGTTTGATGAGCAAATCATCATCCGAGCTCATCCCAGGGCTGAACTCCAGGCTGTACCCGCCGACCATGATCCACCAGCGTTTGGCGATCAATGTCGGTTGCGAGGCGCGGCCGAGCATATTCTCCCGTGGAATATCCATGTAATGCCGCAACAGGCCTGCCGCATTAAAATCATCAGGGTTGCGGCCATGATCCTGCACGATGACCCGATCATTCCGAGTCAATATGGGTTCCAGCAAAATAGAAGACAAGAACAATCTATCATGATCGAATGACTTTATTCTATCGATCAGTGCAATATCCCATCCGGGACAGCATACCATATCGTCGTTCATGTAAAGCAGCCAATCCCGAGACGCCATGGCAGCAAGATGATTCACGGCCAGACAGATTCCGATATTTCCGCCAGAATGACTGTGACGTATTCCTTGCTCTCGTAACCAATGCAAGGTGCCATCCGATCCCTCGTTGACATGCACCAGAATTTCGTGATTTTCTGCAGAATGCCGGCGAATGCTATCTATGCACAACTTCAAGTAGGGCAGGTTGTTCCAGGTGGGAATCAGGATGCTGAACATGGCGGGCGATCAATCATGCAATATTGTGGGTAAGCGGCTGCCAGTAGCACGGCCGTCGTCAAGGCATAAAAGGCGGCGGTCATGGTGAGATCAAACGTTTCGACTGTCAGTCCATAGACGAAAAAGCCCAGAACCAGGGCCAGACCCATGCGCGCTGCAGCTCGCGAAGCCGAGTGTGACGCATGCAGCCGTCGCCAGAACAGCCAGCCCGGTGTCACGTAAACGGCCATGATCGCCGCAAACCCTACAACCCCGAGTTGTGAGAGGCGGGAAAGCACTTCACTGTGCACCTCCTGGCGACCGAAATCGGCGGCTAGCGGTGTGAGCTGACCGGCCTGCTGCATGGGAGTCATCAGTTCCTTGAAACCGCCCATGCCAACCCCAAAAAGCGGATGCTCAGAAAAAATGACCAAGGCCGCTTGCCACAATTGGAATCGTATGCCAATCGATGTGTTCTCATTGCCTTGATCAAATGCATGCAGATTGTTGGCGATCATGCCAATCCGGTGGTGTATTTCTGGTATCGATACATAGGCCAGAATGGCCAAAAGCAATACGGCAGGCGCGCCTGCCAATAAAATCCAACCACGCACGCTGGTTCGGTGAATTCCATAGGTCAGCAGCAAAAAAACAGGTACAGCTATCCAACCGCCACGAGAGCCTGATAATATTGATGCGTAGGCGCCTGCAAGTAAGGCCAGTACGACAAATATCGAATTTATAATATTCAGGCCTGTTCGTGTCATGCAGCGCCAGCCAAGGCCAAACGCCGAAAGCACTCCCAAAGTCAACGCAATATCACCGAAATGGATCGGATTGACAAACGACGATCCGATACGATCCAACCCATCCCCACCTCCCCAATTATGGGGAAACCAGATAGCCAAACCGCACGCAGCGAGCGCGCCGAGGATCATGCCCGGCTGAACAGTCATTAAATATTGAGGTTGAATTTTGCGCAAAGCAAAAAAAATCGGCGCGGCCAGAAGAAAACGAGAAACTGCATCATAATAAGGCCAACCCCAGCGGTGATTGGCCCATTGGCTCAAGAACACGGCAACGGGCAGGGCCGCCATGGACAAGAAATAGATCCAGGCGGCAGCAGTTGACAATGGATCAACAAAGCAATTTTGTTCGATGGAGCGGTTGGTTTGAGGCCAGAGATGACGGAGCAAAATACCGCAACTCATCAGAAACAGCACAAAAAAAATGCTGTTGACTGCGCCGGCTACGGTCAACGTCAAGATGGGATAGGCCAGTAAAAGCGCCGCGATGGCCATCGGGGCATATCGAGGAACGACAATGCGTTGGATCTTCTCAGCCACTAGCATGAGGCTTCGCCATGTGAACTCTGCACGGAAGGCCGCCGCTTGGCGTTCCCCAGAACGCAGCATCCATAGCCTGGCTTGAAGATTTGCTGCACGATGAGGGGGCCCTTCTCAGCCGAAACGTCCGTGAGCCTGAGCGCAAAACAAACCTGAATGAGCTGCATGATTGAATTTTTTCAAGCAACGAGTGCCAAATGCTAGCGGGGCGTGAACTCTTGGGAGTTGGTTTGCTGCGTGAACTTTTTCGCGCCAACCCCCGCAACCGCCCTGCCGCGCTGCTCATCGTGCTTTTCGCCGCCATCGTCGCGGCCACCGAGCCGGTGCTGCCTGCCTTGATGAAGCATGTGCTCGATGTCGGCTTCACGGCCAAGCGGGACTTTCCTTTGTGGGCCGTCCCGGCGGTGCTGATGGGCTTGTTCTCGGTGCGCGGGCTGGCCTGGCTGGCTTCGCAGTTTCTCACACAGTGGCTGACGCAGAACGTGCTCGCGCGGGTGCGCGAACGGGTTTACGGGCAGATTGTGCATGCGCAACTGGCGCAACTGCAACGCGAGAGCGCCAGCAGCCTGATCGGAGCTTCGGTGTACGAGGCGCAGCTGGCGCTGGGGATGATCTTTCCGGGCCTGCTGACCCTGGTGCGCGACAGCTTCACCTTGATCGCACTGTTCGGCTACCTGCTGTGGGTGAACTGGAGTCTGACCTTGTTGACCTTGGCGATTCTGCTGCCGCTGATTTTCACCATGCGCCTCATCAGCCGGCGCGCCAAGCGGCTGAATGCGCAGATGCAGAAGGCGGCGGAGGAAACCTCCTACGCGCTGGAAGAGGGCATGTTGGCGGCGCCGGTGATTCGCGTGCACAACGCGCAGGGCGGTTTTGCCGCGCGGTTCGACCGCATCAATCAGGCCTTGCGCCGCACCACGGTGAAGACGCTGGTATCGGGCTCGATGACCACGCCGGTGTCGCAATGGTTGTCGGCGCTGGCGGTTTCGGTGGTCATCGTCTTTGCCATGTGGCAGAGCGATGTCTCGGGGCAGCACAGCGTGGGCGGTTTTGTCGCCTTCATCACCGCGATGATGATGACCCTCTCGCCCTTGCGCCGCGTGGCCGACATCGTGCAGCCCATGATGCGGGCGCTCACCTCCCTGGATCGCCTGCGCGGCATCGTGGATGCGCCGCGCGAGCATGACACCGGCAAGCACACCGCCGAGCGCGTGCGCGGCGATCTCGAATTCGACGACGTGGGCGTGACCCTCAGCGCCATGGATCGCCCGGTGCTCGACGGCATCAGTCTGCGCGTGCAGGCAGGGGAGAGCCTTGCCATCGTCGGCCCGTCCGGGGCCGGCAAGACCACGCTCATGCGCCTCGTGCCGCGCCTGCTCGAACCCAGCCGGGGCCGTCTGCTGCTCGACGGCGTGCCGCTGCGCGACTGGAATCTGCACAGTCTGCGCGAGCAGATCGCCTACGTCGGGCAGGACGTGGTGCTGCTCAACGACAGCATTGGCGCCAATGTCAGCTTCGGCTCCGAGGTGGACGAGGGCCGCGCCTGGGCCGCGCTCGACGCCGCCGCCTTGGGCGATTTCGTGCGCAGCCTGCCGGGCGGTCTGCAGGCCCCGGTGGGCCACAATGGCTCGCAGCTCTCGGGCGGGCAACGCCAGCGTCTTTCCATCGCCCGCGCGCTGTACCGCAACGCGCCGCTGCTCATCCTCGACGAAGCCACCAGCGCGCTCGATGCCGAAAGCGAGCGTCTGGTGCAGCAGGCCATCAACCGCCTCATGCATGGACGCACCACCATCGTCATCGCCCACCGGCTGGCAACAATAGCCCACTGCCACCGCATCGCCGTGCTCGACGAAGGCCGCCTGGTCGAACTCGGCACCCAGGACGAATTGCTGCAAAAAGGCGGGCTCTATGCGCAGTTGCACCACATGCAGTTTCACACGGCGGACACGTCGTCGCAGCACCTCTGAAACAAGGACAGCAGGGCGCGGACGTGGGTGGAGACGGCCGGGTCGTAGCGCAGGTATTGGCTCGGTTCGATCAAACGATGCCGTCCTTGCCGCGCTCGCCCGGCGGCGCTTTGCAGCGCCTGAGCCAAAGCATCTGCGTCGTTGCGGTCGTAGGCGATTTTTGCCTCCTCGCTGATGACTTCGGCGCTGCCGACGTTGTCGGCAATGACCACCGGCGTGCCGCACAGTACGGACTCCACCGCGACCAACCCGAAGGGTTCGTAAAGTGAGGCGACCACGGTGTAATCGGCGGCGGCATAGACGGCCTCGATGTCGGGGCGATAGCCCAGTTCGATGACATTGCGGGTTTTTTCCGGCAGCGGCCGGCCGGCCACGGCCAGCACGCCGAAGGCATCGGTCTGTGAGAACAGGGGCGCCAGTTCGCCCAGGCCCTTGCGCGCGTGCCCGGTGGAGGCAAGCAAAAACACGGGCCGGTCGGTGGGCAGGCCCAGTCTCAGGCGGGCCTGCAAGCGTTGCGATGCGTTCATGGGCGTGAATCGCCTGGGGTCCACAGGCGGGTAGAGCACGCTGATTTTTTCGGCAATCCCGGGATAAAAGCGCGTCAGTTCATCGCGCATGAGCACCGAGTGCGCGACGATGGCGCGAGCCCGAATATAGGTTCGGCGCTCCAGAGCGATCTGGGCGCGATCGGCCCAGCCCGCCGTTTTGCCCATTGCCTGCAGAAAGCCCGGATGCGTCCCGCCGCAAACCACGACGTCGGCATGGAGGGTGTGGTTGATGCCGAATACGCAGTCGACAGGCGAGCGTCGTAAAACCCAAGCGGTCAGTGCATCGAAGGCGCGGCTGCGCAACAGCTTGGGCACCCCGCGCAAGGGCAGGCGAGTGCATCGGGCGTTCTGGGCTTCGGGCAGATCAGGGTCGATTTTCCGGGCGATGATCCATGGGCGAAGACCCAGATCGAGCAAGCCGGCGGTGACATCGCGGGCGTAGCGCTCGGCCCCGCCGCCATGCGCCAGCGCCTGCGCGGTGATGGCGAGGCGACACGACATGGCCATTGCCGGGGCGTTCATAGCGCAGGGCGGTTGGCGGCATCGGGATGTCGGGAAATTTTCCATTTCGCTTTCAAGCGGATCAGCGGGTCGTACAGCCAGGGCAGGCGGGTATAGCCGAGCAGGCGCAGGCGCAGGCCCAGTGCGACATCGCTGGCTCCAACAAAAGTTTGCCAGGCGTTTTTTGCGCTCGCCTCGGGGTCCAGCATGGCGGCCGTGTATTGCGCGCGGGCCAGTTCCGACCTCAGGGCGGCTTTGATGAGATCGCTTTGATTGCAGATCGCCGCATCAGTCAGATGCTGCTGGAGGGCGGACAAGGTGGCGCGATTGCCGCGAGCCATCGCCGCGCGCAAAGTGGCCAGATCGGGGACGCGGCGCTTTGCCGACAGGCCGCCGCGCCGCCAGCGCACCAGAGGCTCGTGCAGCGTGGTCGCGCCGCCGCTCAGAAGCGCGCGCAGCAGCATGATTTGATCTTCCGCCTCGGCGCCGCGCTGCATCGGCCCGAAGCGGTCGAACAGTCGTTTGCTCCAGGCGTGCGAGGCGCCCACCAGCCACGGTCGCGCCTGCAGCCAGCGGGCTACAGACCAGTCGTCGAGATGGGTATGCGTCAGCACTGCGTGCACCTGACCCTGCGCATCGATGTCCAGCAAGTCACTGGCGATGAGATCGGGTTTTTTGCCGTGCGACAGCCAATGGGCGACAAGGCGTTCGCCGCGTTGCGGCTCGCTGATGTCGTCGCCAGCCGCCACGATCAGCAATTCGCCCTGCGCCAATTGCGCGAGCTGCGAAAAATGCGCGCTGATGCCGAGATTTTCCGAGTTGCGGCGCACGGTGATGTGATGGGGCCCGCGGTAGCCCTGCACGGCTTGCTGGATGCGCTCGAAGGTGGCGTCTGGCGAGGCGTCGTCGGAAATGAGGATTTCCATCGGGGAATAGGTCTGCGCCAGTGCAGCCCGAACGGCATCTCCGACGACATCGGCCTGCCCGTAACAGGCCAATAGCATGCTGACCAGTGGGCGCTCGGCGTTAACCATTTTTCTGCGCAAGCGGTGCCATCCACCGCTCCGCCTGCTGCCGCACCACCTCGGGCAGGTGATGCTCGCGCGAGAACACCTCGCGTATCCACTGGGCATCATTGCCGCGGGCGCTGACGTCGGCGAGGAGTTCGCGCAGGGCGACGTCGGACTTGCAGTCTGCGGCGTGGCCTTCGAGCTTGACGAGGGTGCGGATGAGATCTTCGCGCAGGGTGCGGTGTTCGCGGGTGGCGGGATCGACGAAAGTGCCGTCGAAGCCGAAGCGGCAGGCCTGAAAGCGGTTGAAGGTGTAGACGAGGTAGTCGTCTTCCTGCGGCGCAAAGGGCCGCTCGCGCTGGATGTAGGCGCCCAGGGTCTGGACGAGCGCGGCGATGCGCGCCGCCTTGGTGATGGTCAACGGGGTGTCCATCACGCGCACTTCGATGGTGCCGTATTCGGGCTTGGGGCGGATGTCCCAATAAAAATCTTTCATGCTCTTGACCACGCCGGTGGCGGTCATTTTGTCGAAGTAGCGCTCGAACTCCTCCCAGCTCAGCGCGAAGGGCGCCCGGCCCGAGAGCGGGAAGGCGAAGACCGAGTTCAGCCGCGCGGAGTGAAACCCGGTGTCTTCGCCCTGCACATAGGGCGACGAGGCCGAAAGGGCGATGAAATGCGGAATGAAGCGCGAGAGGCAGTGCAGGGTGTAGAGCGCGGTGTCGGCGTCGGGGCAGCCCAGGTGCACATGCTGGCCGAACACGGTGAACTGCTTGCTCAGGTAGCCGTACAGCTCCGAGAGCTGGAGAAAGCGCGGCTTGTCGAAAATGCGCTGCTGCGCCCAGTGCTGGAACGGGTGGGTGCCGCCGCCGGCCAGGCCCACGTCGAGCTTGTTGGCGGCGTCCACCAGCGCGCCCTGGATCTCGGTGAGCTGGGCCAGCGCATCGTCATAGCCGGTGCAGATGCCGGTGGAGAGTTCGATCATGCTCTCGGTCATTTCCGGCGTGACCAGTCCGGGCAGCTTGCGGCCTTGCAGCAGGCGCAGCAGGTCGGGCGCGCAGGGCATGAGGTCGTAGTTGTGCCGATTGACGATCTGCAGCTCCAGCTCCACGCCGATGCTCAGCGCGTCTGATTGGGTGAATGGCACCAGACTCATGCGGCTTCTCCGTTGCTGCGACTGGCGGAGTCTGGGGCGATGTCTGCACAATAGCCCAGCGCCCAGCGGGTGAGCAGCGGGGCGAGTAGCTCCAGCAGGGCGATGGCGCTGAACGCGACGGCCAGCATGGGGTGCAGCGCTGCTCCGGCCGAGCTGCTCAAGAAACTCAGCGCGAGCACGAAGCTCACACCCGAGGCTGGGTTGAGCGACAGGCCCAGCGCGACCGACTGCCGCCAGCTCGCGCCGCTGACGCGCCCTAACGCCAGCACCGCCGCCAGCTTGGCCGCCAGCCGCACGACGATGACCAGCGCCGCCGCCGCCCCGCCCGCCAGCAGAATGCGCGCATTCAGACTCAGGCCGAGAATGAGGAAGAGCAGCACCATGAGCACACCGCCTGCCGTGCCGAAGTGCTGCGGCCACAACCGCGGGCGGGGGCTGCGCCAGCGCAGCAGCGCGCCGGCCAGCAAGGGAGTGAGCAGGGCCGACCAGTTGAGCATGCGGGTGAGCGACAGGGTGAGCACGATGAGACCGACGAGCATCAGCGCGCCGCCTTCGTCGCGGAAGTCGAAATGCCGCTCCACCCAGTTCACCGCCCAGGCCAGCAGCGCCGCCGCCAGCACCGAGCCGCCGAGCAGGTACAACAGGTGCAGCGCCGAGGCAGTCGCGCCCTGCGGGCCGTCGGCATCCATCATGCCCAGCAGCAGGCTGCAGATCAAGAGCGCATAGAACGTATTGAGCGCCGAGAGCAGCAGCAGGCGCTCGGTCACCTGCCCGTTGCTGCGAAATTCGCTGCTGATGCGCAGCACCACGGCGGGCGAGGTCGCCATGAGCACGCCCGACACGATGGCTGACTGCAGCGCCGTGAAACCCAGGAAGACCAGCAGGATCCACACCGCGCCAAAGCCCAGCGCCGACTCAAACAGGCTCATGCCCAGCAGCGCGGGGTTGGCGCGCAGCCAGCGCAGATTGACGCGGTGGCCAATCTCGAACAACAACACGGCCAGGGCCGTGTCCACGATGGCGCGGGCGCTGTTCTGCAGCTCATACACATTGAGCCCGGCCCCGCCGGCGGCCAGAATCATGCCCGCCGCTGAATACCCCACCAGCCGCGGCCACCTGAGGAAGCGAAACACCGACTCCCCCGTGAGCGTGGCCAGCACCAGCGCCGCCCCCACCCAGAACACGCCGTCGGGGTGCAAGGGCCATGCGGGCAGGTAGCTGTCGATCATCGTGCAAGGTCTCTGGTGGGTGAGTGCAGGCGAGGAGCCTGTCGGGCTTGGGGCGCGGAAGGCGAAAATGGGCGGTGTGGATGCCATGTGGCGGCGGGTTTGGAGCCCCATAGCCGAAGCTATGGGGCAAAAAGCCGCTGCCGTAGGGCGCCGCACCGTCCATTTGCAGCCCGCGATCCTCAAGTCCGACAGGCTCCTAGCGCCGACGTTCTGAAAGAAACCATAGCAGACGGGCAGACGGGCCTGTTGCTGGAATACTTCGGGTATGGTTGCGATTCACATCTTCTGACGCCCCATCCATTCGGCTCATGGGTTTGAGCTGACGTTCCATCCGGCCTCATCACTTTCCCCGGCAGCCTATTCGATCATGCACAACCTCGACTCGCTCAAGCGCTTTTCCATCCCCGGCCAACTGCAGTTCCATGCCCATCCGACCGGGCTGATCTTTGCGGAAATCGACCATGCCGCAGGCGTGGCCAGCCTTTGTCTGCAGGGCGCCCACCTCACCAGCTTTCGCCCCAGGTCGCAACCCGAGCCGGTGGTCTGGGTGTCCGAAGCGGCGCGCTATCTGCCGGGCAAGTCGATCCGCGGCGGCGTGCCGGTGTGCTGGCCCTGGTTCGGCCCGCACGCCAGCCAGAGCGGTTTTCCGGCGCATGGCTTTGCCCGTACCGTGCCCTGGGCGGTGGTGGACAGCGGGGCGGCGCAAGGCGCGATCCACCTCACGCTGCAACTGCAGCCGTCGGACACCACGCGCGCGCAATGGCCGCATGACACGCCGGTTTCCCTGCACGTTCGCGTGTCAGAGGTCTTGGAGATGGAATTGACCACGCACAACGCCACCGCGCAGTCGCTGCCGCTCAGCGAGGCACTGCACACCTACTTTCAGGTGGGCGACGTTGCCGAGGTCGAACTACTGGGGCTCGATGGCTGCGCCTACCTCGACAAGACCGAGGCCTTCGCCCGCAAGCAGCAGCAAGGCGCGGTGCGTTTTGCCGCCGAGACCGACCGGGTGTATGTGGACACGGCGGCGCAATGCATCATCCACGATCCGCTGCTGCAGCGGCGCATTCGCATTGCCAAGCAGGGGTCGGCCTCCACCGTGGTCTGGACGCCGTGGGCGCAGAAGGCCGCCGCACTGGGCGACTTCACCGCGCAGGGCTGGCGCAACATGCTGTGCGTCGAGTCGGCCAACGCCGCGGACAATGCGCTGACCCTGGCGCCCGGCGCCACGCATACGCTGAGCGTGCGCTACAGCGCCGAAGCGCTGTGAACGAAGCGGTGCTCTAACGCGCACGGACATCCAATGCCCGGCTGGAGGGTCGCTCGCCTTCGAACCTGCTCACTTCGCCGTCGGCATGACGAACTCGGCGCCCTTGGGCGTGCTTTCCGGCCAGCGCTGCATGATGCTTTTCTGCCTGGTGTAGAAGCGCACGCCTTCTTCGCCATAGGCATGCATGTCGCCGAACAGGCTGGATTTCCAGCCGCCGAAGCCATGCCAGGCCATCGGCACCGGAATCGGCACATTGATGCCCACCATGCCCGCCTGGACGCGTCGGCCGAACTCGCGCGCCACATGGCCGTCGCGAGTGAAGCAGGCCACGCCATTGCCGTAGGCGTGGGCGTTCACCAGATCGAGCGCGGCGGCGAAGTCGGGCACGCGCACGCAGGAAAGCACCGGGCCGAAGATCTCTTCCTGGTAGATGCGCATGTCCGGGGTGACATGGTCGAACAAGGTGCCGCCAAGCCAGAAACCCTTGTCATGCCCGGCCACCTGTTGCGCGCGGCCATCGACCCGCAGTGTCGCGCCCTGCTGCACGCCGGAGTCGATCATGCTGCTGATGCGCTCGCGTGCTGCTTGCGTGACGATCGGACCCATCTCGGCGTCGAGTTCCATGCCGTTCTTCACCTTCAGCGCCTTGGTGCGCTCCACCAGCCGTGGGAGGATCTTGTCGGCCACATCGCCCACCAGCACGCCGACCGAAATGGCCATGCAGCGTTCGCCCGCCGAGCCGAAGGCGCTGCCGATCAGCGCATCGACGACCTGATCGAGGTCGGCGTCGGGCATCACCACCATATGGTTCTTGGCGCCGCCCAGCGCCTGCACGCGCTTGCCCTGGCGCGCGGCTTCCTGCGCAATGTGACGGGCCACCGGGGTCGAGCCGACAAAGCTGACGGCCCTGACGTCCGGGTTCGCCAGCAGCGCGTCCACGGCCACCTTGTCGCCCTGCACGACGTTGAACACGCCGTCTGGCAGTCCGGCCTGCTGGAGCAACTCGGCCATGAACAGACTGGGCGAAGGATCGAGCGGGCTGGGCTTGAGCACGAAGGTATTGCCCGCCGCGATGGCCACCGGGAACATCCACAGCGGCACCATGCAGGGGAAGTTGAACGGGGTGACGCCGGCCACCACGCCCAAGGGCTGGCGCATCGTCCAGTTGTCGATGCCGGTGGACACCTGTTCGGTGTAGTCGCCCTTGAGCAGTTGCGGCATGCCGCAGGCGAACTCCACGATCTCGATGCCGCGCGTGACCTCGCCCTGTGCGTCGGTGAACACCTTGCCGTGCTCGGCGGTGATCATGGCGGCCAGGGTGTCGCGGTGCTGGTTGAGCAGGTCGAGAAACCTGAACATCACCCGCGCGCGGCGCAGCGGCGGCAGGTCGGCCCATTTCGGAAAGGCGGCGTGCGCGGCGGCGACGGCGGCATCGACCTGCGCCGCAGCGGCCAGTTCGACCTGGCGCGCCACGGCGCCCGTGGCCGGGTTGAACACGGCTTGCTTGCGAGCGCCTTCGGCCGAAACCGCGCGGCCTGCGATGAAATGCGCCGCATCAGTGGTGCTGGTGAACGGGTGGGGTGCGCCCATGAGAGAGTCTCCTGTGAACGGGACATGATGGAAATGTCACTCAAGTCTAGGAGCCGGCATCGCCTTTGAACAGCGCTCTAAACTGACAACATCGTTTCGAAAAATGAACAGTCGGATTTCTGCTGGACTTCTGGAGATTGCCGTGCCGAACCCTTCTCCCGCGCGTGACGACTTGCTCTGGCAGCAAGTGCACTGGCTGGGCGCGATTGCCGCACAGGGCAGCTTGACCGCTGCCGCGCAGCGTCTGGGCGTTTCCAAGGCGGCGGTGAGCCAGCAGCTCGCTGCGCTGGAGCGCCGCATCGGCGTGCCGCTGGTGAGGCGAACCACGCGCACCCTGCGTCTGACCGAAGCCGGGCAGCGGCTGGTGGACGAGACGGCGCCCGCCTTCGCCCACATCGTGCGCAGCGTCGGGGAGGTGCACGATCTGGCGCAAACGCCGCGCGGCCTGGTGCGGGTGACCGCACCCGTTGCCCTGGGCCGCCAGCATGTGGCGCCGCACTTGTCGACTTTTCTGCGCCAATATCCCGATATCCGGGTCGAGCTGGAGTTGACGGATCGGCTGAGCAATCTGTCGCAGGAGGGCTTCGACCTGGCCGTGCGTCACGTGGCCGCGCCGCCCGACAGTCATGTGGCGTGGAAGCTGTGCGACACGCGTTCGCTGCTGGTGGCCAGTGCCGCCTATCTGCGTCGGCACGGCCCGCCGCAGCATCCTGCGGAACTGGCGCAGCATGCATGTCTGACCTATTTGCGGCCTGGAGCGGCGGTGTGGATGTTCGAACCGGCAAGCGCCCAGGACGCGCAGTCCCGGCGCGTGCGCGTGACCGTGCGGGGGCCGCTGCGCGCCAACACCAGCGAAGTGCTGCGCGAGGCGGCCCGCGCCGGTCTGGGCATTGCCCTGGCGCCGGACTTCAGCCTCGAACTGGGCGCACGTTCATCCGCGTTGAGACCGGTGCTGCCGGATTGGCGGGCTGTGGGGTTTTTCGGGCAGGCGATCTACGCGATCCGTCCCTGGAGCCCGAACACGCCGCGTGCGGTGCAACTGCTCGTCGACCATCTGCGGCAGGCGCTGTCGGCGGGGTTTTGAACGCAGCAGCGCTCAGTCTCGATGGCCATCGCCGCAAACCGGGCACTGCGGGTTGCGCTGCAGGCCGATGGTCTGGAAATCGGTGTCCAGCGCGTCGATCAGTAACAGCTTGCCGCGCAAGGTTTTGCCTGTCTGACTGAGGATTTTCAGCGCTTCAGCCGCCTGCAGACTGCCGACCAGTCCGACCAGCGGGGCAAACACCCCCATGGTGGCGCAGCGCACTTCTTCGACCGGCGCATCCGGCGGAAACAGACAGGCATAGCAGGGCCCGCGTTCGCCCTGCGCGTCGGGGCGGGGGTCGAACACGCTGACCTGACCGGCGAAGCGAATGGCCGCGCCGCTGACCAGCGGCACGCCGTGTGTGACGCAGGCGCGGTTGAGCGTCTGGCGGGTGGCGAAGTTGTCGCTGCAGTCCAGGGCAACGTCTGCGGCCGGGACCAGTTCATCGAGCAGCGCGGCGTCGGCGCGGCGGGCGATCGCCTCGACTTCGATCGTCGGATTGATCTGCCGCATGGCCTCGCGGGCCGACTCCACCTTGAGCTGGCCCACGCGCGCTTCGGTGTGGGCGATCTGCCGCTGCAGATTGGTCAGGTCGACCGTGTCGTCATCGACCAGGGTGATGCGCCCCACGCCCGCACTGGCCAGATAGAGGGCAGCCGGAGAACCCAGCCCGCCCGCGCCGAGAATGAGGGCGCGGCCAGAGCAGATGCGCTCCTGGCCCTCGATGCCGATTTCATCGAGCAGGATGTGCCGCGAATAGCGCAGCAGTTGGCGATCGTCGAGGGACATTGCCAGATGCCATCGCCCGAGCGGATGATGGTGCGTGCCTATGGGTTCTTGGTGGCGCCGCTGGCGTCGGTCTTCGGGCCGCTGGCTGCGGCGGATGCGGCCGGGGTTTTCGCCTTGGCCGTGTTGGCTGGGTGTTTGGCCGTGATCACCGGTTTGCCTTCGAGATAATTCATCGCCTGCGTGAGCTGCCAATCTTCCTTGCTGCCGTATTCGGGCAATTTGGGCAGCTTGTTCGGGTCTTTCTGGAGTTCGGCTTCGAGCAGACGGCGGGCTTCTTCCTGTTTGCGCACGTCGTTTTCGACCCGGCTGGAATCCGCGGCCTCGCTGCCGGTGCCGATCTGATTCTTGTAGTCGATCTCGCGCATGCGCAGCGCGGCGTAGGGGTCGCCGCTCTCCAGCGGATCGACTTCATAGTTCGGCGTGATGCCCTTGCCCTGGATCGACTGGCCGTTGGGGGTGTAGTAGCGTGCCGTGGTGAGCTTGAGCGCGGTGTCGGGCCCGAGCGGCAGCACCGTCTGCACCGAGCCCTTGCCGAAGGACAGCGTGCCCATGACCACCGCACGCTTGTAGTCCTGCAGCGCGCCGGTCACGATCTCGGAAGCCGAGGCCGAGCCGCCGTTGATCAGCACCACCAGCTTCACCGTCTTCACGCCCGCAGGCAGGGTGTCGAGCGGGTTGTCGCCGGCACGGCTGAGGTAGTCGCTCGGGGTGTTGCGATACGTTGCGTTCGCTTCGGGCATCTGGCCCTTGGTACTGACGATGACGGCATCATCTGGCAGGAAGACCGAGGCCACGCCCACGGCGCTTTCGAGCAGGCCGCCCGGATCGTTGCGCAGATCGAGGACGAGCCCCTTCATGTTCGGGTCCTCCTTGTAGAGCGCGTCGATCTTGTGGACAAAGCTGCTCAAGGTGTCGGACTGGAACTGGGTGATGCGGATCCAGCCGTAGCCCGGGGCGATCATCCTGCCCTTGACGCTCTGCACCTGGATCAATTCGCGCGTCACGGTGAAGGTGAGGGTGCGGTTTTCCGCCTTGCGCAGCACGGTGAGCGTGACCTTGGTGCCGGGCTTGCCGCGCATGAGCTTGACCGCGTCGCTCAGGCTCAGGCCCTTGACGGCGGTGTGATCGATACGAGTGATGAGATCGCCCGCGTGAATGCCCGCGCGCGCCGCAGGCGAGCCCTCGATCGGCGACACGACTTTGACCAGACCATCCTCGGCGGTGATTTCGATGCCCACGCCGACGAATTTGCCGCTGGTGCTTTCCTTGAAGTCCTTGAACGCTTTCTTGTCCAGATATTCCGAGTGCGGATCGAGGTTGTTCACCATGCCGTTGATGGCGTTCTCGATCAGTTTCTTGCCCTCGACCGGCTCGAAATAATCCGCCTTGATCAGACCATACACCGCGGCGAACTGTTGCAGTTCCTCCAGCGGGAGCGGCGATGCGGTGTTGCGCGCCAGCGCCTGGACTTGCAGGGTGGCCATGATGCCGGTGATGGCGCCAACGACAACCCAGGCTGCGACTCGAAATTTACTGGCCATGGTGGATCAAGCGGAGTGTCTGCAAGGAAGAGCGGGCAGTATAGGGGTTGCGCGCTCGGGACGGCGCAGGCGCCCTGCCATCCCGCAAGACGCCCGCGGGATAGGCAGCCGAGGGGAAAATGAGCAGCAAGCGACCCGCGGCAAGCCATTTGCCGCAAACAACCTGCGGCAATCAGACCTTGCTGCCCGTCGCTGTAAGGTAATACCGCTGCAGCGGCTTGAGATCGCCGTCGAGCTCGTACACCAGCGGAATGCCGTTGGGAATGTTCAGCCCGGCGATGTCTTCGTCCGAGATGTCGTCGAGGTACTTCATGATGGCGCGCATGGAGTTGCCGTGCGAGACCACCAGGGTGCGTTTGCCCGCCTTGATGGCAGGCGCCAGCGATTCGTGCCAGAACGGCAGCACCCGGGCGATGGTGTCTTTCAGGCACTCGGTCAGCGGCAGTTCTTCGGGCTTGAGGCGGCCGTAGCGCGGATCGGCGGCCAGTTCCAGGCGGTGCGTCTCGTCCAGCGCCGGCGGCGCAACGTCGTAGCTGCGGCGCCAGATATGCACCTGCTCGTCGCCGAACTTGGCGGCCGTTTCCGCCTTGTTCAGCCCTTGCAGCGCGCCGTAGTGGCGTTCGTTGATGCGCCAGGTATGCACCACCGGCAGCCACATGGCGTCGAGTTCGTCGAGCACCAGCCAGAGGCTGCGGATCGCGCGCTTGAGGACCGAGGTGTAGGTCAGGTCGAAGGTGTAACCCAGTTCCTTGAGCAGACGCCCCGCGGCGCGGGCTTCGCGGATGCCTTGCTCGGTCAGATCGACATCGGTCCAGCCGGTAAAGCGGTTTTGCTGGTTCCAGGTGGATTCACCGTGGCGCAGCATGACGAGTTTGTACATGAGGTTCCCGAAGTGCAAAGGAGTGGAACAATGCGCAGTGCAAGGTAATGGTAGTCCACCTGCGACAGGTCGCTGCACTGCAGCAATCGAGACCGTGCGCAGGATCGGACAAACCCACACATCTGCGCAAGCAGATTCGACTTTTTAGAATTCGTTTTTCTACTGGAGAAAACGCAAGTGCAGTTCCTCATCGAAAACTGGGCGCTCGTGCTGATTGCCCTGACCTCCGGCGGCATGCTGCTGTGGAGCTCATACGGCGGCGCCTCGGCGTCGGATGGCGTCAGCGCGGCGCAGGCCGTGCTCAAGATCAACCGCGAAAAAGGCGTCATGATCGATGTCTGCGAGCCTGCTGAATTCCAGGCCGGTCATGCCCTGGGCAGCAAGAGCATTCCGCTGGGCCAGCTCGACAAGCGTCTGGGCGATCTGCCCAAGGACAAGGACACGCCGGTGCTGGTGATGTGCGCCTCCGGGGTGCGGGCCAAGCGCGCCGTGGCGCAACTGCGCAAGGCGGGTTTCGTCAATGCCGCGCCTGTCAGCGGAGGCATGCGCGCCTGGCGCGAGGCCGGGCTGCCGGTCGAGAAAGGCTGATCGTCGAATGAACAAGGTTCGCATGTACACCTCCGCGGTCTGTCCGTACTGCATTCGCGCCAAGGCGCTGCTGCACAGGCGCGGCGTTGCCGACATCGAGGAAGTCCGCATCGACCTCGACCCAGAGCAGCGCCAGCACATGATGGCGGCCACCGGCCGGCGCACGGTACCGCAGATTTTCATCGGCGACACGCATGTGGGTGGCTGCGACGATCTCTACGCCCTCGACGCCCGAGGCGGACTGATGCCGCTGCTGCGCGACGCGGTCTGAAACCTGCCCGGCTGAGGAACTGTCATCCGGCAGGCCTAGAATCCGCTCGCAATCAATCGACGCCCGCATCCTGCGGGCTTTTTTCCATGGAGAGTTTTGATGAGCGCCACCCCCGAGAACACGCAGTCCGCCGATCCGGTTTTCATGCTGCAGCGTTGCTATCTGAAGGATCTGTCGCTGGAGCAGCCCAACTCGCCGCAGATCCTGCTGGAGCAGCAGCAGCCCAATGTGGACGTGCAGATGAGCGTGGAAGCGCAACCCGTCGTCGAAGGTCTGTTCGAGATCACCGTGGCGGCCACCATCACAGCGCGCATGCAGGACCGCGTGCTGTTTCTGGTGGAAGGCAAGCAGGCCGGCATTTTCGAGCTGCGCAACATCCCGCAGGAGCATGCCGACATGCTGCTGGGCATCGCCTGTCCGCAGACCGTCTATCCCTATCTGCGCGCCAATCTGGCCGACGCCATCACCCGCGCGGGTTTTCCGCCGGTGCATCTGGCCGAAATCAACTTCCAGGCCATGTACGAGCAGCAGCGGTCGCAACAGCAGGCTGCCAATGACGCGCCTTCCATCATCATGCCCGACCGTCTGAACTGATCGTTTTAGCGTCTGATGTCGTCGCAACCGCCTCGCTCGCTGACCGTGCTGGGCGCCGGTGCCTGGGGCACGGGCATCGCCTGTCAGATCGCTGCGCATCAGTCCGTCTTGCTCTGGGGCCGCGACGCCGCGCAGATGCAGCGCTTGCAGGCTGAGCGGGTGAACGCCGCCTATCTGCCCGATGTGCCTTTGCCACAGGGGCTGGACGTCACGTCCGATCTGGATGCGGCATTGCGCCATGCTGCCGGCTCCCACGGCTTGCTGCTGGTCGCGGTGCCGGTTTCCGGCTTGCGCGCCACGGCGCAGGCGGTGCGCATTTTCAACGCCGACAAGCCGCAGGGCGCGCGCGTGCAGCAACTGGTCTGGCTGTGCAAGGGTTTCGAGCCGGGAAGCGGTCTGTTGCCGCACGCGGTGATCGACGCCGTGTTCGCCGGCATGGAGGCGCCACCGGCGACCGGAGTGCTGTCCGGCCCGAGTTTCGCGCTGGAGGTCGCCCGCGGCCTGCCTGTGGCGCTCGCCCTGGCCAGCACCGATTGCGCCTTGCGCGAGTCGGCCGTGGCGGCGCTGCACCAGGGCGCGATGCGCATCTACGCCACGCCCGATGTCGTCGGCGTGGAAGTGGGTGGCGCGGTGAAAAACGTGTTGGCCATCGCTACCGGGGTGAGCGACGGCATGGGGCTGGGTCACAATGCGCGCGCCGCGCTCATCACCCGGGGGCTGGCCGAGATGTCACGGCTGGGCGTGGCGCTGGGCGGGCAGGCCGATACCTTCATGGGTCTGAGCGGCCTGGGCGATCTGGTGCTCACCGCTACCGGTGACCTGTCGCGCAATCGTCGTGTCGGCCTGGCGCTGGCGCAGGGGCAGCGGCTTGACCATATCGTCGCCACGCTGGGCCATGTGGCCGAGGGCGTGCACACGGCGAAGACCGCGCTGCAACTGGCGCGCGCCCACCGCGTCGCCATGCCGATCACCGAGGCAGTGAGCCGCCTGCTCGATGGCAAACTCACACCGCAAGCGGCGCTCAGCGGCCTGCTGCAGCGCCAGCCGCGCGGCGAATGAGCCGTTTGTTTTCATGGACTGCGCATGATCGAACTTCTGGTCGGCCTGGGCAATCCCGGGCCGGAACATGCCCTGGATCGGCACAACGCCGGTTTCTGGTTCGTCGATCAGATCGCCAGCGCCGCAGGCGTCAGCCTCAGGCCCGAGCGCGGCTTCTTTGGTGATGTCGCGCGTGTGCGCCTGCACGGCCGCGAACTGTGGCTGCTCGAGCCCAGCACTTACATGAACCGCTCCGGACAGTCGGTCGGCGCCTTTGCCCGCTTCTACAAGATCGCGCCCGAGCACATTCTGGTGGCGCATGACGAACTCGATCTGCCGCCGGGCCAGGCCAAGCTCAAGCTGGGCGGGGGTCATGCCGGGCACAACGGCCTGCGCGACCTCATCAATCATCTGGGCACGCCCAACTTCTGGCGCCTGCGCCTGGGCATCGGTCATCCGGGCGACCGCGCGGCGGTGATCGGCTTCGTGCTGGGCAAGCCGCCGCAGTCCGAGCTGAATCTGATCGAGCAGGCTATGGAGCAATCGCAGGCGGTGCTGCCGCTGTTGCTCAAGGGCGAGTTCGAGGCGGCGATGATGCAGCTTCATCGCGGCAACCGGGAAGGCGGCAGGAAGGCCGCGCCTGCGCCGTCAGCGAAAGGTTGAAAGCCATGCGCGATCTGGCACGGTTCGGCGTGGCGGCGTTGTTGGCCTTGGGCGCCGTTTCTGCCGGGGCGCAAACCGCCGAGAGCCCAGTCGCACCCGTCTGGCGCTGCGGCAATGCCTATTCGCACCAGCCTTGCGCATCGGGCCAGACCATTCCGGCGCAGGACAGCCGCACTGTTGAGCAGCGTGAGCAGGCGCAGCAACAGCAGCAACGGCTGAACGCGCTGCTCGATGCCCGGGAGCGAGAGCGCGCAGTGCAGGCGGCAGAAGAACGCCAGAGGGCGGCATCGGCCCTGCGCGAACAGCAGCGTTTGCTCGCCCTGCAGCGGCGCGAGGCCAGGAAAACGCGGAAAGCGGCTGAAAAAGCGCACACGGTGCGCAACAACAAACGCCTTCAAAAGACCCGGCAGCGTCGCGTGGTCGTTGCGCCGCCCAACGGCGCCCAGCCTTGAGGACGGGCTATCAGGTCACCGAGGTGACCGGCGCTTTGGCAGCCATCAGCAGGCGATACTTTTCCATCAATTGTTCCCGGCTTTCCACCCGGTCGGGGCGCACGGGAATGCAGTTCACCGGGCAGACCTGCACGCACTGCGGCGTGTCGAAATGGCCCACGCATTCGGTGCAGCGGTCGGGATCGATCTCATAGATTTCGGCGCCCATGTGAATCGCCTCGTTCGGGCATTCGGGCTCGCATACATCGCAGTTGATGCAGTCGTCGGTGATCCAAAGGGCCATGATGCGTTGTCAGTTTGCGGCAGTACCATGCTGCGCCAGCTTGGCCTGCAGCCGCTCGATGACCAAGGGGACCACGAATTTGCTCACATCGCCACCGAGCATGGCGATTTCCCGCACGAACGTCCCGGAAATGAACTGGTACTGATCCGCCGGGGTGAGGAACAGGGTCTCGACGTCGGGCATGAGCTGGCGGTTCATGCCCGCCATCTGGAATTCGTACTCAAAGTCGCTGACCGCCCGCAGCCCGCGCACCACCACCAGCGCGCCGCGGGCCACGACGAAATCGCGCAGCAGCCCGGTGAAGCCGCTGACCTCGACGTTGGCATAGGGCGAGAGCACCTCGCGGGCGATGTCCAGCCGTTCGTCCAGGGTGAACATGGCGTTCTTGTGGTGACCGGCCGCGATGGCGACCACCAGCCGGTCGCACAACTTGCTGGCGCGGCGCACCAGATCTTCATGGCCGCGCGTGAGCGGATCGAAGGTGCCGGGGTAGATCGCAAGCAGCATGACAACGGGGAGTGCGTGGAACGGAAGGCGCAGTTTAGGGGTTTTGCGCTGAATGTGCTGCCGCGGTGTTGCGCTGCAGCAAAGCGAAATGCACCTGACCGGCCCGCCCGCGCCGCCAGGTATCCCAGCCCTCGGCCTGGAGTGCGTCGAACAGCTCGGCCGCATCGGTTTCCACATAGACCAGGCCTTGCGGCGCGAGGACGGGGTGCACCGCACGCAGCGCGGCGAGCTGTTGCGCGCTGGCATAGGGCGGGTCGATGAACACCACGTCGAAGCGTTCACCGGCGCGTTCCAGGCCGTGCGTGGCCGCGAGCGCATCGGCCGCGCGCACCTGCACCTGCGTGGCGCCCAGGCGCTGCGCCGCAGCGGTGATGGCGGCCGCGCCGCGCGGATGCTGTTCGATCAGCAGCACCGAGGCCGCGCCGCGCGAGGCCGCCTCCAGCCCGAGCGCGCCGCTGCCCGCGTAGAGATCGAGCACGCGCAGACCGGCGAGCGTCTGCCCGAGCCAGTTGAACACGGTCTCGCGCACCCGGTCCGGGGTGGGGCGCAGTCCCGGCAGATCGGGCACGGCCAGTTTGCTGCGCTTGAACAGCCCGCCGATGATGCGGACTTCACCGCCGTGCGCGCGGCGGGGGCGGGCGGATGGGCTTGTGGCGCGATGGCCTGGAGACTGGGACTTCATGGACAGGTAAATTGTAGGAGTCTGCCGCGCATCCTCCTTGGTTCATTTCCTCGATAGTCCGCCCATGTTCCGCTTTTTCAAACGCAAATCCACTCCAGAAACTGCCGCGCCCGAGAGACCGGCCGAGGCTGCGCCAGAGGCGATCACCGCGCCTGCCGCAAGGCAACCGGACGCATCCATAGAGGCTGCGCCGACCGTGGAGACCGCCGCCGCGCCTGTGGCTCAGGACGAAACGTCGCAGGACGTCGTGCTCGTCGCCGAAGAGCAGCCCGCGTCCGGCTGGTTCAGCCGCCTGCGCTGCGGCCTGCGCAAGACCGGCGCCGGACTCACCGGGCTGTTCGGCGGCAGCAAGATCGACGAAGCGCTGTACGAGGAACTCGAATCGGCCCTCATCATGGCCGACGCCGGCATGCCGGCCACCACCGCACTGCTGGCCGATTTGCGCAAACGGGTGAAATCGGCCCGCGCCGAAACGCCCGCCCAGGTGCGCACGCTGCTCGCCGATGCGCTGGCCGATCTGCTTGCACCCTTGCAGAAGCCGCTGGACATCGGCCGCCAGACGCCGACCGTGCTGATGATGGTGGGCGTCAACGGCGCGGGCAAGACCACCACCATCGGCAAGCTCACCCAGCACCTGCTGCGCGCCGGCGAAAAGGTGCTGCTCGCCGCGGGCGACACCTTCCGCGCCGCGGCGCGCGAGCAGCTCGTCGCCTGGGGGCAGCGCAACCAGGTGCAAGTCATTTCGCAGGAAGGCGGCGACCCGGCGGCGGTGGCGTTCGACGCGGTGACCGCAGGGCGCGCGCGCGGCATCGACGTGGTCATCGTCGACACCGCCGGCCGCCTGCCGACGCAGCTTCACCTGATGGAAGAGCTGAAAAAGGTCAAGCGCGTCGTCGCCAAGGCGATGGACGGCGCGCCGCACGAAATCCTGCTGGTGATCGACGCCAACAACGGCCAGAACGCGCTGGCGCAGGTGCGCGCCTTCGACGATGCGCTGGGACTGACCGGCCTGGTCATCACCAAGCTCGACGGCAGCGCCAAGGGCGGCGTGATCGCGGCCATCGCCCGCGAGCGCCCGGTGCCGGTGTATTTCATCGGCGTCGGCGAAGGGTTGGACGATCTGCAGACCTTCGACGCGGGGGCGTTCGCCAAGGCGCTGGTCGGGGAATGACAGCGCCTGCGAAGCAGGATTCGCATCGCCCAGGCTACTTGGCTGCCGCCGCGCCTTCGCGTCAGCGCAATCCCCGGCATCGGCCGGATGGCCAAGCCGGCGAACCGTACCGACCTGTACCGACTGTGGCCCGTGCCTTCGGGCAATGTGCCTGAGCTGCCGGTTTATGGGCCCAGCAGCGGGATATAGGCAGGGTTGTAGGTTCCGCCGTCGGCGAAGGATTTGTTTTCGTCGATCAGCGTAGGGACGTTGCCGACACGGAAGGTGTCTTTGGCCGGGCTTTCCAAGTCGACGGCGCGGTCGGTGATGATGTCGCCCAGGGCATAGGCGCTTCCATCCGCATGCGTGAAGACATCTTTTGCCTCGCGCAGATAGCGGAAATTGATGGGCGTTTGCGGGAACACGTCTTTGCCCCAGGCGTAGCGCTGGGTCACCACGACCTGGCGGTAACGGGCTGCGGCGGCCAATGCATCCCGCTCGGGCGGGTAGAGCAGCGCGCCCTGCACCGTTTTGTCGGTATCGAGGTAGTCGCCGCGTGCGGTCATGCTGCGCATCAGGCTCAGACGCAATTTTTGCGAAGCGTTGAAGGCTTGCGGGCTGGAGGTGTCGATGGCCGGCCAGTCGCTGGCATAGCCGCGGTCCTTGCGGATGGTTTGGGCGAGGAAGCGCTCGATGGAGGGCGGCATGTCGCCATACAGGCTGGCTCCGACCACGTTGTCGAGGAAATAGCGCAGTTCGCCCTTGTTGGCGTAACGGTTGAGCGGATCGCCCATGGCGGCGCGGCCGGGGGTTTCATCCGGGCTGAATCCGGCCTTGGCCTTGTAGCCGAGGTAGTTCATCTCGCCCCAGCCGGCGGCGCCGGGGAATTTGCGCGGCAGGGCCCAGGTGCTGTCCACCGTGTTGCCGGTGCCCGAGGTGAAGCTGTTGCCGGCTTCGCTGTTGAACACGCCGCTGTGGCAGCCGATGCACTGCGTCAATTCTTCGATGTTCTGCGGGCGCAGCGTGCCGTTCCTGTCTTCGATGAACCCGGCCAGATACCAGCCGACGCCGTTGTCCACCCAGCCCTGGGCGCTGTTGCCGTACACCGGCAGCCCTTCCTCCTTGTCGCCGGGGCGGAAGTCCTGATGATGGAACTCCTTCCACTTGTACATATAGCGGATTTCCTTCACACGCTGCGCGCGCGTGCCCGGGAAGCGGCTGACCGCGGGGTTGGAGCCGTCGGCGGCGACATCCACATAGTGCAGCGGGTGGGCAAACTCGGTGCCGACGGGGTATTCACCTCGGTAAAGCGGCACGGATTTCGCCTGACCGACGTAATGGCTCCCATCTTCTGGACGCAGGCGATCCTGAATGGCGCGTTCGACCAGGTCGAGGTTTTGCTTGTAGATGTCGGGATTGAAGGAGCCGTTTTCATCCTGCATGAAGAGGGCAGGCAGGCGGATGTAAATGCCGGAGACCGATCCGGTCATCGGGCTGAAAATACCGTAAGGCATGAAATTCACCGCGCGCCAGCCGGTGTTCCAGCCCTGGCCGTCTTGAAAAAAGCCGCGTTTTTCGCTGGCCGTGCGCACGAATCCGTCGGCCTGTGCGGGCAGGTCGTCGGGGGCCAGTGCGGGGAACAGGCGAAACGGCGTGTCGCTCTGGCCATCCCAGTGTTTCGGGTCGCCCGGTCTCTGGGCAAAGGCGGCGCTCCAGTTGTCCTGGCGTATATAGCTGCGCATATCCCATTGCGCGGGGTTCAGTCCGAGCAGGGTCACGGTTTCCAGCAATTTTTCCGGGGCGAGGGTGTTTTCCCAGCGGTTGACAGTGGCCAGTGGCGCCTGTTGAGTGAAGGGGGCGAAGCTGTAGTCCAACTGCAGATTCCCCAGTCGTTCCTCGGCGCCTGCCTGCGGCAGGTTGTTGCCGAGCTTGATGTCGTACAAGCCATTGGTATGGCAGAACTGGCAGGCGTTCTGCGTGCCGTTGGACGTCTCGATGTAGCACTGCGCCGGGATATGCGCATACGGGTTGGTAAATGTCAGCGAGGAGACATACTCGCCGTGCAAGGCCACAGGGCTGATCGACCCCGACGACGAGGAAGAGGCCGGGGAAGCGCTGGATGAGCCTCCACAGCCCTGAAGACAGGCCAGAGAACCTAAGGCGATACCCAGGGCCGCCAGCATGGGGATGAAAGTGGTTTTCATGTTTTGTCACTCCGCGACCGAAACGACGTATCCCGCGCACAGAGTCAAAAATGGCCGGTCACTGGTGTGATCCGGCCATCCAGCGCTGACGCGCAGCGCCCGCCTGTTTACTTGATGGCCGGCAGCCCGCCGATATAGCCGACCGGGGCGTAGAACCTATCGATCTTGGCGGCCAGTTGAGTTTTGAGAGCAGCCGGCACGGTGCTGGGCAAGTCTCCCCAGTGCTGGTTGTTGCTCATGATGTAGGCAAAGCCGTTCATGTTGTCCACAACCTGCAGGCCGGTGTTTTCGGCGCCCGCGGTGGAACTCAGGATGCGGCTGAGCTTCTGGGTGTCGACGTTGTAGGCCCACACATAGTTGTTGACGTGGGTGCCGGAGTCTTCACCCACGAACAGGGTGCGCATGCCCTCGGAGAAAAAGATGTTGTCGGTATTGGCGATGCGGTTTTCATCGGCGGTGTTGCCCTTGGCATCCAGAGGGATGTCCTTGCCCAGCAGCATCGGCTCGACATACATATTGACGGCGACATGGTTGGAGTTGATGGCATTGCCGTCGGTGTCTTTCTGGCCGCCCTTCATGTCCAAGGTGAAGGTGGCGCCGGCATTGATTTTGGGCAGATGAATGTGATCGACCGGGGCTCCGGTGACCGTGGTCATGCCCTTGTCGAGATAGGAGATCGCCAGGTAGAGCTTGTTGTCTCTGGCGTTGACCGCCACGCCTTCCATCTTGTTGAACTCGGTGGTGCCGCCCAGCCAGGCGGTGTAGCGACGGGTTTCGAGAAAGGCCGCCGCTTGCTCCATGCCGGGATTGAGCTTGATGCATTCGTCGGCGCTGGAGCCTGCGCGGATGTGCTTGTAGCCGGCGGGGCAGGTCTTGGTGGTGGTGTCAAAGGCAACGGCATCCCAAATCTTGTCGAAGGTCACGCCATCGTCGATCAGTTTGCGGATTTCGGCGCTGGTGGCATGGCCCAGGTGGAGCCAGGTCAGATCGCCACGACCGCCATTCTGATCGGACACCTGTGTCCACTTGGCCGTGTAGAGGTTGCCGGCGTCGAGGTTGCCCTCGGCGTCGGCAACGAACAGGGTCAGTTGCACATTGGTGCCGTCGTCACCCAGGTAGACCGTGCGCCTGTCAGGCATGACCTTGGCCATTTCCCAGGTGCCGCGACCCATGGCATAGTGCTTGACGACCTTGGTGCTGCCATCCTTGGCCACGGTCACTTCGGGAATCCAGCCGTAGTTATAGGGGTTGGCGGTCTGGGTGTTCTTGAAATACAGCTCGGTCATGGCCTTCACGCCGGCGCTGGTATCCGCGTAATCCTTGGTCAGCGGGTTGAAGATCAGGTCGTAGTCTTCTTCGGAGCCCAGGTGGGTGTTCCACGGGGTCTGTGAGCCGAAACAGGGGATCCAGATGCCGTTGACCGAAGAAAAGTCGATCGGTCTTTGGCTGGAAACGCTGAGTTTGCCGGTGCCCTTGTCCTGGCCGATGCCGGAAAGCGTCATGCTCATGGGCGCACGGCTGTACCAGCCCGCAGTTTTGTAGGCCTGAACCCCGTCGGAAAGAATCCAGTCGTATTCGAAATGCGTCACCAGCCACAGGTTGCCGTCGACATTGAGCAGACTGTTGGCATCCGGCGTCTCGGCCACCAGAGGCTTGCCGTAGGGATCCATCAGCGGGTTCATTTGGTAGTCGTAGAGCTGGCCCGAAGGGTTCTTGTTGCCGCCCACGCCGGTCTGGTTGACGCTGAACAGGGTGTTGTAGGACAGCGGGAAGTCCTTGGTGCTGCCGTCTGTGTAGGTCACCTTGGCGATAGAGGTGGTGTGGGTTTGGGACATTTTGGCCACATCGCTGGCAGCCGGGGCAGGTGTGTCGGTGAACGCCACGCTGGCGATGGGCTTGACGGCGACGTCGCCATCGCTGCTGCCGCCGCAACCGGCGAGGGCAAGACCAGTGGCCGCAGCGATGGCAGTCAGCGGAAATAGGGCGAGAAAACGCTTGTTCATGGGGGCTCCCTGGAGGTATTTGCAAAACACGGGAATCCTAGGTAGGGTTTATGTCACTGTTGTTACATATAGTCACATAGATGGAACGGGTCGACCTGCGGCAGGCAACGATCAGGCCACAGCCAGGACGCCGGCGACCCCCGCCCCGAGCAGCACCACCGCCCACGGCGGAACCTTCCAGACTTGCAGCAGCAACAGCGCGGCAACGGCCAGGGCAAAGTCGCGCGGGGTGTGGATGGCTGTCGTCCACACCGGGTTGTAGAACGCAGCCAGCAGCAGGCCGACGACGGCGGCGTTGATGCCCATCAGGGCGCTGCGCATCGCGGGGTGGCGGCGCAGGCCTGCCCACAGGGGCAGGGCGCCGGTCACCAGAAGAAATCCCGGAAGAAAAATGCCGACGAGTGCCACACCGGCGCCCAGCCAGCCGCCCGGCCCGTTGTGCGCTGCGGCTCCTAGAAACGCGGCGAAGGTGAACAGTGGCCCGGGTACCGCCTGCGCCGCGCCGTAGCCTGCGAGGAAGGTGGAGTTGTCCATGCCTGCGGGCACGACTTGCGCCTGCAGCAGCGGCAGCACCACATGGCCGCCGCCGAAAACCAGGGCGCCGGATTGGTAGAAACCGGAAAACAGTGCGAGCGCGGGTTGATGCAGCGCCGCGGCCAGCGCGGGCAGTCCGATCAGCAGCAGGCCAAAGATCGCAAGCAGAACGACCGCCGCACGCCGCGACAAGGGCGCCCGCAGTGCCTCATGCACTGCCTGAGGCGGAGCGCGCAACAGCCAGCGCCCAGCCACCGCACCGAGGGCGATGACCGCCAGTTGGCCGGTCACGCCGGGGGCCAGCGCCGCCAGCACCGCGGCGGCCACGGCCAGACTGGCGCGCTCGCGGTCGGGGCAGAGGCTGCGGCCCATGCCCCACAGCGCCTGCGCCACCACTGCAACGGCCACCAGCTTGAGGCCATGCAGCCAGCCACCCTGCGCCAGCCCTCCGACATGCGTGAGCAGCAGCGCGAACGCGGTCATCGCCAGTGCCGAGGGCAGGGTGAATCCCAGCCAGGCGGCGAAAGCGCCGCGCAAGCCGCCGCGCATCAGTCCCAGGCCGATGCCGGTTTGCGAACTCGCCGGGCCGGGCAGGAACTGGCACAGCGCGACCAGGTCGCCATAAGCCTGCACTGAGAGCCAGCCGCGCCGCTCGACGAATTCGCGCCGGAAGTATTCGAGGTGGGCGATCGGCCCGCCGAATGCGGTGAGTCCCAGACGCAGAAAAATGACGAAGATGAGGCCGGGGTGGTCTTGCGGGGATGGCGTGGTCGATTGGGACATCGGGGTTTTCGAGCTGTCCTGCAGAGGCTGCCGATTCTATGAACGCAACGTGGCGGTGTCGCCTTGCGGCCGTTACGCCATCGACGAGGCGAGCCGCGGATGCGTTTCCTGCGAGCGCAGCAGCACCCACAGCCCCGACGCCGCCAGCAGCGCCGCGGTGAACCAGAACGCCGGGGCGATCAGCCCGGCGGCCTGCGCGATCGTGCCCAGCACCAGCGCGCCCAGGGCATAGCCGGTGTCGCGCCAGTAGCGGTAGGTGCCCAGCGACGAACTGCGCCAGTTCGGGTGCGAGATGTCGGCCACCGCGGCGATCAGATTGGGATAGAGCAGCGCCATGCCCACGCCCATCGCCACGGCGGCGGCGAGCCAGGCGGCCATTCCCGTCACCAGCGTGACCGCCACGACGCCCGCCGCCAGCAGCCACAGCCCGGCGACGATGGTCGGTTTGCGGCCGATGTGGTCAGACAGCGGCCCGGTCCACAGTTGAGACGCGCCCCAGCTCAGGCCATAGACCCCGGTGACCCAGCCGATGTCGACCACGTCCAGCCCGTGGCCGTGCAGATACAGCGGAAACAGCACCCACAGCAGGGTGTCGGCCACCTTGTTCGCCACCCCGGCCTGGCACAGCGCCGAAAATGTCGGGTGGTGAAACGACACGAAGGCGAACACCTGCAACGAGGACGGATGCGCCGGCAAGCCTTCGGCGAATCTCGGCTTCAGTCCCTGGTGCTTGCCGTCGGCATGACGTTTGCTTTCGGCGCGCGCCCACGGCAGGGTTTCGCGCACGAACAGCAATGCGGTGCCGAGTCCGGCGGCAATCACCACCAGGGCGAAGCCGAGCAGGGCGGGGCGCGGGCCGTATAGCGAGGCCAGGTAGCCGGTGACGATGCCCGCCAGCCCCACCGCTGCATAACCCGCGAACTCGTTGATGCCGGTGGCCAGCCCCCGTTGCTCGGCGCGGGTGATGTCCACCTTGCTGGTGACGGTCATGCTCCAGGCGAAGCCCTGGTTGATGCCGAGAAACAGATTGGCCGCCACCACCCACCACCAGTTCGGCGCAAAGTAGATCAGCAGCGGGATGGGGATGGCCGCCACCCAGCCCATCACCAGCACCGGCTTGCGCCCGATGCGCTCGGACAGCCGCCCGGCGACGAAATTGAGCGCGCCCTTCACCAGCCCGAAGGAGATGACAAAGCTCATCAGGTAGAGGAAGGACGACTTGGGCACGCCGAAATCCTGCCCCGCCACCACCGGCAGCACATTGCGCTCCATGCCGATCACCAGGCCGACGAAGCTCACCTGCACCGCCTGCCAGATGAACTGGTGCAGATTGATGCCGATGCCCTGCAGATGCAGTTCTGCGCTGGGCGGCGCGGGTGAGATGCGCATGACGAGTCAGGCGGGGTCGTCCTGCTCCAGCGGCAGCCCGGCGGCCTGCCATTCCGGCACGCCCTCGGCGATCTTGCTGGCGCGAAAGCCGCGCTGCACCAGCAGCTTCACCGCGGCGTCGGACATCACGCAGAACGGGCCGCGGCAGTAGGCGACGATATCCTTGTCGCGCGGCAGTTCGCGCAGCCGCGCCTCCAATTCGGACAGCGGCAGCGAACACGCCTCGGGCAGGTGCGCGGTGCGGTATTCGGCCTCGGGGCGCACATCGATCAGCACCGCCTCGCCCTTGCGCACCTTGGCCAGCAGGCTGCGGCTGCTTTCCAGCGTGAGGCGTTCCGGCCCGGAAAACAGCCGCTGCATCACTACCTGCAGATCGGCGACGTGCGCCTCGGCCACGCTGCGCAGCGCCACCCACAGCGCGGCGACGTCCGGCCCGCTCAAGCGATAGATGCGGCTCTTGCCGTCTTGCCGTACCTGCACCAGTTGCGCGGTCTTGAGCACGCGCAGATGCGCGCTGGCGAGCTTGATGTCGATGGCGGCCTCGCGCGAGAGCGCCTCCACCGGCTTTTCGCCCTGCGCCAGAATTTCCAGCAGCTCCAGGCGCTTGGGGCTGGACACGGCCGCGCCGATGCGGGCAACTTGTTCGTACAGATGATTCTTGAGTTCACGGGAGTTCATGGAAAACAGTCTAACGAACGCACGAATGTTTGTCCATCAGGGTAATTTCCGCTGCGACCTTGGCAGCATCGCTTCTAAGATCAATTCATGCGCATACGCACTCGCTCCATTCCCTCCACACGATGACCTACCCGCACCAGACCGAAGTCGCCGCCCTGCGCGAGCAACTCAGCGCCGACATCGTCGGCCAGATGGCGCTGCTCGACCGGCTGGTCATCGGCCTGCTCACCGGCGGCCATCTGCTGCTCGAAGGCCTGCCCGGTCTGGCCAAGACCACCGCGGTCAAGGCACTCGCCAGCCGGGTGCATGCCAGTTTCCAGCGGGTGCAGTTCACCCCCGACCTGCTGCCGGGCGATCTCACCGGCACCGAGGTGTTCAACCCGGCCGACGGCTCGGTGCGCTTCGTGCGTGGGCCGCTGTTTCACGACATCGTGCTGGCCGACGAGATCAACCGCGCCCCGGCCAAGGTGCAGTCGGCCTTGCTGGAGGCCATGCAGGAGCGGCAGATCACCGTGGGCGGCGTGAGTTACGCGCTGCCGCCGCTGTTTCTGGTGCTGGCCACGCAGAATCCGCTGGAGCAGGCCGGCACCTACGCCCTGCCCGAAGCCCAGCTCGACCGCTTTTTGCTGCACGTGCGGCTGGACTATCCCGCAGCCGACGAGGAACTGCGCATCCTGCAAATGCATCTGCAGGCGAGCGACCCGGCGCGTCAACTGAGCGGCGGCGCGGCGCAGCCGGTGGATGTGCCTTCGGTGCTCGCGGCGCGTCAGGAGGTGCTGCAGGTGCATGTGGCCGAGAGTCTGCAGCGCGCCATCGTCGATCTGGTGCGCGCCACCCGCGCGCCGCAGGAGCTCCTCCGCACGGCCGCCCGAAGGGGGCGCTCCTCCTCCCTCGGGGAGGTGGTTGCGCAGCGACCGGAGGGTAGTCCAGTGAGCCTGCCCGACATGGAAGGCGTGGTCGCTGCGGGCGCGTCGCCGCGCGCGGTGCTGGCGTTGGCACATGCGGCGCGGGCGCTGGCTTATCTGCGCGGGCGCGACTTCGTGCTGCCCGACGATGTCATCGCGCTGGCGCCCGACGTGCTGCGCCACCGCATCGTGCTTTCGCTCGACGCCGGGCTGCGCGCGGTGAGCAGCGATGCGCTGATCGCCGACCTGCTCGCCGCCACCGTCTGGCCTTGATCGCGGGGATGGGGTGAAAGCGATGTCTGCAATGTGGCGGAACGCAGCGCAAGACCCCCGCGCGCCGCAGGGTTCGCGTCCCCTGTTGACGCAGGCGGACGCCGCGGCGCTGATCGCCCCGGCGCGCGGCCTGCGGCTGGCCCTGGCAGCTCAGCCAGTGGCGCAGCGCGCGGCGGGCGATAGTCCGGCCCGCTGGCTGGGCCGCGGGGCGGACTATGCCGAAAGCCGCGTCTATCAGCCCGGCGACGATCTGCGCGATCTGCACTGGCGGCTGCTGGCGCGCACCGGCAGGCCGTATGTGAAGTTGCACCGCGAGGAGCACGCCCCGGCGCTGCATCTGCTGCTCGATCTGCGGGCCGGCATGGGCTTTGGCACGCGCGGGCGCACCAAGGCCGAGCAGGCCGCGCGCATGCTGCTGCTGGCCTGCGCCGCGCAGGCGCTCGCCGCCGAAGGCGCAGCAGGCGCCGTGGGCCTGAGCCTGTGGCGCGGGCCGGTGCGCTGCGTGGAACTCGGGCGCGGGCTGATCGCGGTGCAGCGTCTGGCGCTGCGTTTGCAGCAGGAGCGCATCGCGCCGCCCGCCGACATCCAGCTCGCATCGAGCGAGGCGGAATCTGCGGTTTTCGCCGCCTGGGCGCAGCGCCTGGCGCGCACCCTGCCCGAAGGCGCGCGGGTGCTGCTCGCCAGCGACGGCGCGGGCTGGGACGCCCCCGACATCGACGCCGCGCTCTGGGCGTTGCGCAGCCGCGCCGAGGTCGTGCTGCTGCGCGTGGCCGACCCGGTCGAAGTCAGTCTGCCCGACGCCGCAACGCTGGACGGCGCGACGTTCGTCGATCTGGCGCATCATCAATCCGGCGCGCTGCCCGCCGCCGCCGCCCGCGCCGCGTTTGCCCGGCGCGCCGCGCGGCGGCGAGAAGCCATGCTGGCGCGCTGGCGCACACGCGGACTGCGCTGCATCGACGCCGGAGTCGATCGGGACGATGCCGCCGTGCTGCGGGCGCTGCGCGTTGCGGGGGCATGATGGATCGTCTTGCCGCGCTCGCCGACATCCTCCCGCCGCTGCCGCCAGCCCCGCTGCCGCCCGCGCCGTGGTGGCAGGCGCCGCAGCTTTGGCTGGGGCTGGCCGTGGTGCTGGCGGTGTGCGTGGGGATGGGGCTGGCGTGGATGCGGGGCCGGGCGTGGCGACGGCTGCGGGCGCAGGCGCGAGCGGCGCAGGGTGGCGACTTGCCTGCGTCGCAAACGGCTGTGCAACTGGCGGCGCAACTGCGTGTGTTCTGGCCCGAAGCCGATTGGCCGCCCTCCCTGCGCGTGGACTTCGACAGGCTGCGCTTCGCCCATGAATCCGCCGAAACCGCGAGCCTGTTGCATGCAACGGCGCAAAGACTCGAATTCGCCGCCACACATGCCTTGCGCGCGGCCTGGCTGAGCCGCACGCGGGCGCAAACAGCCTTCGAGCGCGGTTTGCGAAACGCCTCAGCACAGCGATGACCGCCTGGGCCGACCTCACTTCGAGCCTGGCCGCACTGCAATGGGCGCAGCCGCTGGCTCTGCTGCTCTTGCCGCTGGCGGCGCTGCCGCTGTTGACGGCGCGGCGGGCGCGGCCAGACGAGGCGATGCCCGCGCCGGAACTGCTGCACCCCGATCTGCTCGGCCTGCTGCAGGCTGCGCCGCCGCGCTCAAAGCCGAGGCTGGCGCCCGTGCTGCGCGCCCTGGCGCTGCTGGCCCTGGTGCTCGCGCTGGCGCAGCCGCAGCGCCTGGGCGCGTGGATCGCCGCCGCCCCCGAAGGCCGCGACATTGTGGTGCTGCTCGACACCTCGCTCACCATGAGCCTGCGCGACCTCACCTGGGGCGGCAAGCCCGCCTCGCGGCTGGCCGTGGCGCAGCGCGTTTTTGCCGACTTCGCCCGGGCGCGGACCGGGGACCGCTTCGCCCAGGTGGCCTTCGGCAGCCATGCCGCCACCCTGCTGCCGCCCACCTTCGATGCCCGCGCCGCGGGGCAGATGGCCGGGTTGCTCGCCGTGGGCCAGCTCGGCCCCGACACCGCGCTGGGCGACGCCATCGCGCTGGCGCTGCGGCAGGTGCGCCAACAGCTCAGTCTCAAACCTATCCTCATCCTCTACACCGACGGCGGGGTGAGCAATGTCGGCCAGATCAGTCCCGCCGACGCCGTGGCGCTGGCGCGGCATCTGGGCGTGCGCATCTATACGGTGGAGGTCGGCACGTCCCCCGACCCCGGCCACCCCTACACCGTGCCCGCCTACGCCGGGCCGCAGCCCGATCTGCGCCTCATCGCCCAGGCCACCGGCGGGCGGTTCTACTTCGCCGCCAGCGCCGGGGCGCAGCAGGCGGCGGTGCGCGACATCGGCGCGCTCAACCCTCGGCTGCATCCCCCGCCCACGCGCCGCGCGGTGCAGCCGCTGTTTATCTGGCCGCTGCTCGTCGGGGCGGGATTGTGGTTGCTGGCCAGCTTGACCGAGTGGGGCATCGGGATGGGGAGGCGTCGATGAACACATGGGAGGCTCTCTGGACTCAGCCCTGGTTCTGGGCGCGTCCCTGGGCCTTTGCCCTGCTGGCGGTGCCGTTGCTGCTGGCGGCGCTGCGGCTCTGGCGTGCCCGCAGCGGACGTGCCAGAGCGCTGGCCTATGCCGACGCCGCGCTGCTGCCTTTCGCCACCCGCCTGCCTTCGCCGCAGCGCCGCAGGCGCGCGCTGGCTGGGGATCTGCTGCTGTGGGCGCTGCTCGCCGCTGCTGCTGCCGGGCCGCGCCAGCCCATGAGCGACGGGGCCGCAGGCGGCCTGCACCGCATCGCCGTGATGGTGCTGATCGACGCCGACGCCCGCGCCGTCGCGCCGAGCGCAGCGCCCATCACGCCGCTGGAGCAACAGCGCCTGCTGCTGGCCGCGCTGTGGCCGCAACTGCGCGGCGAACGGCTCGGGCTGATCGCCTATGGCGCGGCGCGCCCGGGCGGGCCTGCGGGTGCCGCGCAATTGCTGCCGCCCACCGACGACCCTGCGCTGTTCGCCCATGCCGCGCTGCAGGCCCGCCCGGAGGTGTTCGCCGACGCGGCCGCTTCCACCGCGCTGCCCGGACTGCTCGCGCTGGCGCGAGAGCGTCTGCAACAACAGGCCGACGGCGAGCGCGGCGCCGTGCTGTTGCTGGCCGGCGCAGGCGTTCCGGTGTCTGCAGACTTCGACGCCAGCGCCACCGGCCGGGCTTTGCGCCACGCCCGGCTGCCGCTGTTCGTCCTCGCCCTGCCGGGTCTGCCCCATGAGAGCGCCGCCTTGCTGCGCGCCGTCGCCCAGTCCAGCGGCGGCGGTTTTGCTGCCGTGGCCGCAGGGCAGACCGGCCCCGATTCCTGGAACACGGTCTACGCCCAAGGCATTGCCCGCTTGCCTGCGGGCAGGGCGGACCGGCTGGAGAAGGTCACCGCCTGGCGCGAGCTTTACGGCTTGTTCTTGCTGCCCGCGCTGATGCTGCTGTTCTGGCGCGAGCGCCCGCGCCGCTTGCCGCCCGCCGTGGCTCTGCTGGGCTTGGCGCTGGTGCTCGGTCTGCCGCTTTCACCGCCTGCGCAGGCGCAGCAGCCGCCGTTGGTTTCGCGGCTGGACGATCTGCGCGCCGAACACGCCGCCTGGCAGGCGTGGCAGCACGGCGACTTCGCCCGTGCGCAGACGCTGTATGCCGCCTTGCCCGGCTACGGCGCACGCATGGGCGAGGGCGCGGCGGCGTACCGGCTGCGGCAATATCAGGTCGCGGCGCAGGCGTTTCACCGCGCCCTGCTGCAGGCCGACACCGCGCAGCAGCGCTTTGCCGCGTTCTACAACCTGGGCGATGCCAGCCTGCACCAGCCCGGACGCACGCTGGAGGCGGTGCAGGCCTTCGACGCCGCGCTGCGCATCCGCCCCGGCGATGCCGACGCCCTGCGCAATGCCCGGCTGGCGCAGAGGCAGTATGAAATCGAGCATCCGCCGGACTATCTGGTGGGCATTGCCAAGCGCGCCCCGCCCATCCACCACTCGCGCTTCGGCCAGCAAGGTTCGAACACGCCTTCGCAACTGCGCCACAAACCGCCGCCGCAGGCCTCGGCGCCGCTGCAACAGGCCGCGTCGCTTTCGCCCGGCGGGCGGCTCGCCACCGCCAAGGGGATCGCCTCCGCCACCGCCGCATCCTGGCAGCCGCCCGTGCTCGACTGGGCTGGCGCCTCCAAGCGCATGCAACTCCTGCGCGACGCCAGCGGCGAACTGCTCGCCCAGCGCGCCGCCATCGACACCCGCGCTGCAGCGCAGGAGGGCGGGCGATGAGGCTGGCCCGGGCTTTCGCTGCGCTGGTTCTGGGCCTCGTCCTGGTCGCAGCCGCACGCCCCGCCGCCGCGCAGGCCAACTTGCATTGCCGCGCCGAGCCCTTTGCTGCCGTGCTCGGCCACCCGCTGCACTGGACGCTCACCGCCCGCGACGCCGCCGCACCCCTGCCCGCGTTCACCGCCGCGCAGTTCGCCCCCGACTGGCTGCTCACCGACCAGCAGGGCGCCAGCGGCAGCACCGGCGGGCGCAGCGAACAGACCGCCACCCTCACCCTCTACCCCCTGCGCAGCGGGCCCCTGCCGCTGCCGGCCGTGCAACTCGGCAGCGCGCGCTGCCCGGCGCAGACGCTGAACGTGATCCCGGCCGCCGCTGGTGAAACCCCGCTGCAATGGCGCACCCGCATGGAGCCCGCGGGGCCCTACGCACTGCAGCCCTTGCGCGTGGAACTGTGGGCGATCGGCGGCGGCAATCTGGCGTGGAGCGCACCGCGGCCGCGCAGCGCGCAGGCACAGCTCTCGCCGCTGTCCGACACCGTTCGCACCGAAGTCATCGACGGCGCGCCGCAGCTCGTGCAGGTGTTCGCCTGGCGCGTGCTGCCCTTGCAGGCGGGCGAAGTGAACGTCGATTTCGGCCTGCTGCGCGCGCACGCCTTCGGCAGTCTGCGCATCTACGCCCCACCGCCGCTGCGTTTTGCCGCGCGCGCCCTGCCGCAGTGGTGGCCCGCGGATGGACTGATTGGCGCGCCACGGGTGCAGGTGCTTTCGGCACCGGCCAACCTGCCCTTGGGCGAAACCACCGCATGGCGGCTGCGCCTGGCGTCCCCCGGCCTCGACCGGGCGCAAGTGCTGCGCCTGGCCAACCGTTGGAGCGCCGCGCTGCCCGCATCGTTCGGCCCCGCCGGGGTGCAGGTGAGCCGCGCTGCAAGCCCGAGCGCCGACACGGAAGACGCCTGGGACATCGACCTCTACCTGCGTCCGCAAACCGCAGGCCGCTTGCAAGCCTCCGCGCTGCGGCTGGACTATTTCGACCCCCGCAGCGAACTGCCCGCCGCCACGAGCTGGACGCCGCCGTTGCTCACCGTGGTCGATCCCCGCCCGCTGCATCTCGCCATCGGCCTGGGCGGAGCCGTGGCGCTGCTCGCCCTGCTGTTCGGCCTGCGCGCGACCCTTTGCCTGCTTTGCCGCGTCCGGCGCGAGCGCCGCGCCCTGCAAGCCGTGCAACGCGCCGCCGATGCCGCCGCGCTCAGGCAAGCCTGGCTGGCGCTGCCGCCACGTCGCCGTCTGCCGCCGGCCGACACCCTGGCGCAATGGCTGGCCGCTGCTTCTCCGCCGCCCGAGAATCCCCTGCACACCCTCGCCGAGCGTCTGCAAAACCACCTTTACGGACAGCGCACAGAGCCCGACTTCACCGCACTGCGCCGCGCCCTACACGCCTCGCTGGCGACAAGGCGGCAGCGGGATTGATTCAGCCGCTACAGCACCACCTTCACCATCGGATGACGGGTGAGCGCGCGGTACAGATCGTCGAGCTGCGCGCGGCTGGTGGCGCGGATGGTGCAGGTGCAGCTCAGATAGTTGCGCCCGCTGGAAGGGCGCAGTTCCATCGTGGCCGGATCGAAGTCCGGCGCATGCTGCAGCACCACGGCGGCGATGGCATCGGCCAGACCGTCCACATTGGCCCCCATGATCTTGATGGGGAAATCGGTCGGATAACTGATCAGGCTGTCATCGCCGGGCGGGGTGGAGATTGGGTTCATGGCGGTTCGGTGAAGGTAGGCGCAGCCGCTCATTATCCTGCGACCCGTCCGGCCCCGTGGGGGACTCGTAACGGCGTTTCATGGGGCCGCGTCACCCAAACACGAGAGGCGTCACGAAGAATTCATGACGAAATATTACGATATGAACCGAATGGTTTCATGTAAAGGAGTGCAAATCATGCGCCTATTGACCCACACTCTCAACTGCCTTGCGGCGATTCTCCTCGTATTCTTCACTGCCACGGCCCATGCAGCAGACGTGGTTCCGGCCTGGGTGCCTGTTCCAAAGGCGGCAAGCTGGGAGCTGGTAAAAAGTCAATCCTTTTCTTATGAACGATTGGCATTGCCGACTGCCCCTATGGATCCCGCTAAAAACTGGGCGCCTGATCAGGCTGAAAACCTTCAAGGCAAGGTTTGGGCTGGGCGTTTCTCTGCTGGCAAGGAGGGCACGGTGCTTAAGGAACGGCGCGAAGTGGAACACGCGCTTGCCCAAGCGGGCTTCGAGCAAATCTATGCTTGTGAAAATGCACAGTGTACAAAGGATAATCGCGGCTACATGGCGATCAATCTGGATATTGTCAAAGGCTGGGAACGCCCCTTTGTCAGATACGACAATAAAATGGATTTCTATCTGGCAAGTTGGAAAGCCACCCTCAAAGTCAAGGGCAAGGAAAAAGGTTTTGGCCTGCTGAGTATGGTTGGCTACACCCATGGGAATAAAGAACCCATGGTGAGTTTCTTTGTCGTCGAGACCAAACCCTTCGAAGCCACCGCCAAACTGGACGCCTCCAGCATCGGTCAGTCCTTGGTCAAGGAGGGTAAAGTCGCCCTACCCGTTACTTTCGACCTCGATCAGAGTACGGTTCGCCCAGATGGTCTGCGTCTATTAGCAGATGCTGCCGAAGCCTTGCGTAAAAATAAAAACATGAAGGTGCGCATCGACGGCCATACCGACGCCCAAGGCAACGCCGAACACAACCAGAAGCTCTCAGAGGCGCGCGCCGAGTCCGTCAAAACCATACTCGTCACCAGCGGCATTGCGGCCGATCGCCTGAGTACCCAAGGCTTGGGCAGCAGCCAGCTGGCGGCCAAGGGCGCAACCGAAGCCGACCATGCGAAAAACCGCCGCGTCGAACTGGTGGTCGTGAAATAAAACTGCTTTGCAAACAGGATATTGAAAATGAAAAACTACGCTTTGTCAGCCTTATTCGTCGGTAGTCTGCTGGTCAGTGTATCTGCTTGGGCCGTCGAGCCGATGAATGCCTGCATTGTCAATATCGAGGTCGGGGGCAGCAAGGAAATCGAGTGCTACGAGGGCAGCAATTTGTCCGCACTGGAAGCGCGATGCGAACGCCGCAAAAAAACCTTTTTCAATGCCAAGGATTACCGCGTCGAAAAGAACAAAACCTGCCCGACAGGTCATTACGGGGTCTGTCGCGGCAAGAAACCCGGTGCCGTCGCGGAGTATTTTTATGCCGCACCCAGCAAGCCACCCTTCCCGCCACCCAATGTCAAATCCTTGCAGGAACACCAAAAAGAGATGTGCGAATCCGTGCAAAACGGCATCTGGATATCCACATCAACCAGCCAATAAGGACAAGCGCCATGTATAAACTTTTAACTTTCACTGCCTGCTTGACGCTCGCACCCACAGTCTGGGCGAGTCAGCCATCCTGCGACGATACAGAGGCCGGTGTTTGCACCAACTACCTCGATCTGCCCGCAGGTCTGCATGAGGCCACCCAATCCAATTGCGCGAATATCGGTGGAAAATGGTCGGAGCAATCCTGCAAACAAAAAGCACCCACCTGCCGTCATGCGCCCATGGAGTACATGGGCAAGAAGGTCTTTGTCGATTCCATCTATTACAAGGACGCTTCGATGCTCGGCATGGTATGCGATGCTCTGGGTGGCAAAGTGATCAAGAATTAATTTGCGTCGACGGGGTCATGCGTCGACGGGGTCACATGCGTCGACGGGGTCAGGTCTAGCTTTGTAGCAAGCGCATCGAAGCTGTCTGACCCCTTTGCACTTTGTGCACAGGCGCGACACAAGGCCACAGGCCTTGTCGACCATTGCGCAGCGTCTCAGCCTTGAAAGTAAGGCAATACTCCCTTACTCTATAAGGCGCCAACCCATGATGAAATGATTGCAAGGAGCAGCGCCATGACCACATTGACTGTGACCGCACGGGGACAAGTGACTTTTCGGAAGGAGGTCCTGCAACACCTCGGCATCAGGCCAGGCGACAAGATCGAACTGGACTTGCTGCCAGACGGCAGAGGTCTGCTCAAGGCCGCGCGGCCCGCTGGGACGATATCCGGCTTCATCGGCCTGCTCTCCGGCAGGTCGCAAAAGGTCGCCAGCATCGAAGAGATCAACGAGGCGGCGGCGCAAGGATGGGCCGACAGGAAATGAAGGTCGCGGTAGATACCAATGTGCTTGTGAGGGCTGTGGTGCGCGACGATCCCGCACAAGGGGACATTGCCGCCATGGTCTTGGCCGAGGCCGAACTGATCGCGGTGGCGTTGCCTTGCCTTTGTGAATTCGTTTGGGTGCTACTGCGGGTCTATTCCTTCCAGCCAGCCGACGCGGCCAGCGCAATCCGCGCGCTACTTGCAGCGGCGAACGTGGAAGTGAACCGGCCTGCCGTAGAGTCAGGCCTGCTGATGCTCGACGCGGGCGGGGATTTTGCCGATGGCGTGATTGCCTACGAGGGCCGTTGGCTGGGCGGGGAATCTTTCGTTTCCTTCGACAAGAAGGCGGTGGCGCTTCTTGCTGATCAAGGGCTGTCGACTCGGCTTTTGTGACTTGGTGCTTCAGTCGATGGGTCAGATTTGGCTCAGTAGCATCCGGCCGAAGTCACTCGAAACCAGATGCAACGCACGGCCGTTGACCCGCCTCTTCTGCTGCTTGCTGTAGTAAGGTGCAGATTTCATCGTAGAACTGACTTCGGTTTGAAACCCCGCCCTTCAGGGCGGTGGGAGCCGCAGACCTCGGCCTGAAGGCCGAGGTTTCGGTGACCGTTTTGGCGGGGGATGCAAACCCCTTACAAAACACATTGGACCGACAGGCCTGAAGGCCTGTCGCTAATTTCTTGCTCGGTTCCTCCTTCTTGCCGCACCATGCAGACCCTGCGCTCCAAACACCTCATCGCCTTTTTCGTGGCTTTCCTGCTGGCCTTGGGCGTGGCGCAGGCGGCGACCTTGGAGCAGGCGTCGGCCTTGCTGGAGGCGGGTCATCTGACGCAGGCCGATCATGTCATCGCGCAGGTGCTGGCGGATCAGCCGCATTCGGCGCAGGCGCATTATCTGGATGCGCGGCTACTGGCCGCCGAGGGCAAGTGGCCGCTGGCCGAGCAGGAGCTGGAACGGGCGCGCCGTCTCGATCCGACGTTGCGCTTCGGGCCGCAGGATCAGGTGCAGGCGCTGGCCAACGAGGTGCTCAAGCACCAGTGGAAGAACCCGTCCGGGTTGGCAGGTTACGGGCAGGCGGCGCTGGCGGGGCTGTTCGTGCTGATTTCGGGCTATCTGGTCTTCGGCGTGATGCGCAACCGGCGCCAGCCGCCGAAGGCTTGAGCCTGCTGAACGAGGCTCTGCCCGGCACGCGAGTTTGTGCCTGTTTTGCCTGACCCAAGCTGGATTCGGGGCGATCGCTGCAACAAAGTTTGCCCGAAGAAGCCTCATGCAAGCTGTCGTCATCAAATCCCCATCCCGTGTGCGGAAAATGGATTTCCGCCCCACCCCACCGGGAACTATTGGCATTTAGCACTCTCTATCAGCGAGTGCTAATATCAGCGACAAACAGGAGGATTCGATCCATGACCCATACCCAGTCTGCCGCACTTGCCCTGCGCCCGGCGCAGGTCGATGGTGCGTTTGCGCTCACCTTGCCCAGTCTGGGCAATCTCGACGCCTATATCAGCGCAGTCAACCGCCTGCCCATGCTCAGCGCGGAGGAAGAGGTGCGTCTGGCGCGGAGTTGGCGCGAGCACGGCGACAAAGAGGCGGCGGGCAAGCTGGTGCTCTCGCATCTGCGGCTGGTGGTGTCCACGGCGCGGCAATATCTGGGCTACGGTCTGCCGCATGCCGACCTCATTCAAGAGGGCAATATCGGCCTGATGAAGGCGGTCAAGCGCTTCGACCCGGCGCATGGCGTGCGGCTGGTGAGCTACGCCCTGCACTGGATCAAGGCCGAGATTCACGAATACATCCTGCGCAACTGGCGGCTGGTCAAGGTGGCCACCACCAAGGCGCAGCGCAAGCTGTTTTTCAACTTGCGCTCGATGAAAACGGCCAACGCCGGCATGAACGAGGCGCAGATCGACGACATGGCGCAGGCGCTGAGCGTCAAGCGCGAAGATGTGATCGAGATGGAAAGCCGCATGGGCGGCGCCGACATCGCGCTCGATCCCACGGTGGAAGACGGCGAAGAGAATTACGCGCCCATTGCCTATCTGGCCGATACCACGCAGGAGCCGGTGGCCGTGCTCGAAGCGCGCAGTCACGACCGGCTGCAGGTCGAAGGGCTGGAGAGTGCGCTGGAACAGCTCGATGCGCGCAGCCGCGCCATCGTCGAGCAGCGCTGGCTGCAGGTCAACGACGACGGCAGCGGCGGCAAGACCCTGCACGAACTGGCCGCCGAATACGGCGTGTCGGCCGAGCGCATCCGCCAGATCGAGGTGGCGGCGATGAAGAAAATGCGCAAATCGCTGGCTGAATTTGCCTGATTGCAAAGACCCTGAAGGCCGCAGCGCAAAGCCCGTCGAAAGACGGGTTTCGCAAGTATCGCCGGGCTGTGCCAGTTTTGGGTCTGGCGGCGCTACGCTCGCCAGCGGCGCACGGCCTTTCTGATGGCGGACCATTGGGTTTTGCGCTGCGCGGTGTTGGGCACTGGGGCGTAGCGCCAGTGTTCGAGTTGCAACAACAGTGACACGGCGGTTTGTTGCGCGGCAGGCGAGAGAGTGTCGCTTTGCGCACCGACGTGCTCAAGCCGCTCTGCCAGGGTGCGCGGCGGTGTGGAGGCCTCGCTGTCGATGCCGGCTTGCTCCAGCTTGCCGCGCAGCAGGGCGTAGGTCTGCGTCCAGGGGTCGCGCCTGCGGCGCTCCAGTGCCAGAAATGCGCCGCCCAGGGCGGTGGCCACGAGCAGGGCGGCGATGGCCAGGGCGGCGAGAGTCGCCATGTCGGGCTGCTGCAGACCGAGCTTGCGCAGCAGATCCTGCTGGCGGTTGCTGCCGTAGTTCAGCACCCATTGGTTCCAGGTGTTGTTCAGCGCGTCCCACTGGTTGCGCAGTTGCAGCAGCCAGGCGGTGTCGCGCGTGCCCAGCGCCGCCATGCCCAGCAGGGGCTCGCGCGCGGCCAGGGTTGCGCCGCTGCGGTCGATGCGCGCCGGGTCGACGGCGGCGGTGGGATCGGCGCGCACCCAGCCGCGTTCGGGCAGCCAGTATTCCGCCCAGGCGTGGGCATCGCTCTGCCGCACCACCCAGGTGTCGTCCACCGGGTTGAAGCGACCGCCCTGGTAGCCGGTGACGATGCGCGCGGGGATGCCCGCAGCCCGCATCACCACGACAAAAGCCTGCGCATAGTGCTCGCAGAAACCGGCGCGGCGGTCGAACAGGAATTGATCCACGCCGTCGCGCAGGCCGTAGGTGCCGGGGTTGAGGGTGTAGCGAAAGGGCTGGGTGCGAAACCTCTGCAGCAGCGCCTGCGCGACGAAGGCGCCGCCTTGTCCGGCGGCTCTGGCCTGCGCGGCCAGTTGCCGGCCCAATGCCACGCTGCGCGGGTCGAAACCCGCGGGCAGGGCTTCGTCGGCGCGCAGCGCGGGGGTGAGTTGCGTGGGGCCATAGCGGAACTGCGGCGCCGATTCGACGGTGTAGCGCGAGAGATGGTCGAGCGGGCGGCCGGTGACGAGTTGCAGGTCGGGCAGCCACTGCACCATATAGCCCTCGATCTTCGGCGCGGCCACCGGCGCGTCGAGCGCAAACACGAAGGTCTGCTGCGTGGGCTGCAGGGTGACGGTGTAACGCACGCGCGGGCCGGTGAGTTGCAGATCGGCGGGCGGGGTGAGGCTGGCATGGTCGCGCTGGCGCGGGTCGGGGCGCCAGACGCCGCCCGCGAATACGCCGAGCACCGGGCCGCGCCAGTAAAGCTCGCGGTCGGGCGGGCGCGGGCCGTGGAACACCACGCGAAACGCCACCGAGTCGTCGCGCGCCAGTTCGGCGATCTGTCCCGGCGACATGCTGGCCGAAAGCCCGGTGATGGCCTTGTCGCTGCTTTGCGGCAGGGCCCACAGCGGCGCGCTGATGCGCGGAAACACCATGAACAGCACCACCATCGCCGGTGCGCCCAGCACCATCATCCTCAGCGCGGTGAGCAGCGACTGGCGCAGCGGCGGCCGTCCGGCGGGCAGATTGGCATTGACCAGCGCAGCCAGCATGCCCCAGGTGGCGAGCACCATGACCAGGGCCGTGCCCAGCGATTGCGAGAACAGAAAGTTGGAGGCGATGGTGAAAAAGCCGAGGAAAAACAGCACGTGAGCATCGCGGCGCGAGCGCATTTCCAGCGTCTTGAGCGCGAGCAGCACGCACAGCAGGGTGACCCCGGCGTCGCGCCCCAGCACGGTGTGAAACTCCCACAGGGTGATGACGATGGAGAACAGCAGAATGAGCACCAGCACGCTGCGCCCGGGCAGCGGTGCGCCGCGCCAGGCCAGCGCCGCGCGCCAGGCCAGCAGACCGAGCACCAGCGCGCTCGTCCACCCCGGCAGGTGGATGAACAGCGGCAGCATCAGCAGCAGCGACACGCCGAGCAGGAACAGGGTGTCGCGCGCGTCGCGCGGCAGGGTTCGGGCGCCGTGGCTCCAGCGGTCGAACAGTCTCTGGCCGGGGCTCGTCTGCATCACGTCCTGGCTTGTGCAGTGGCCCGGATGCTGGATCTGGGCTGCAGCAAGGGTCCGGGGTGCAGCGCCAGCAGTCGCAGGCAGGCGACGCGGTGCGCGGCGCCGGTGGCGGGCGGAATTTGCCGTGTGCCGAGTTGCAGGCCGTAGGGCACGCCCTCGCGGTCGGCTGCGAGCACCCAGGCGCACAGCCGCGACAGTCGGGATTCGGTGTCGAGCGAGGTGGGCAGCGCGGCGAAGTCGAGCCAGAGTTCGGCGCGGGCCTGCGGCTGGGCGGTGTCGCGGCTGACGAGCTCGTCGCTGCGGGCGAATTTTTTCCACAGCACCTGGCGCATCGAGTCGCCGCTGCGCCAGGCACGCACGCCCTCGGTTTCGCCGCCGCCGCGCGCGAGCGCCGGGCCGTTGCCGGGCATGGGGCGAGCGGGCGGCAGCGGCGGAGCCGGGTGCTCCACGGCGGGCAGCACGAGCAGTTCGTCCTGCGGTTGCCAGCGGCTCCACGCCGTCCAGACGCCCAGCGGGTATCGGCTCTCCACGGTGAGTACCGGCCAGGGCAGCAGGCCGCGGCGCGGTGGCGTCCAGCCCAGGGCGAGCGGAGTTTCGCTGTCGCGGGCGCAGTCGGTGTAAGTCCAGGGGTAGGGCGGGTTCGGCGCCTTGCGTCGGGCTTTCTTCTGGGGGGCGGACGGCGGCAGCGGCGGGGAACCCGCCGGGCGCAATGCCAGTCCCCAGCGGTCGCGCGCGCCGCCTTGCAGCAACAGGCCCAGGCGGGCGCTCTGGCCCTGGTGCAGCAAGCCTTCTGGCATGCGCGCAGTGAGCTGCAGGCCGCGCAGATTGTGGTGCGTGACGTGCATGGCCATCATGGCGCTGCCCGCCAGCAGGAAGGTCAGCAGGTAGCCGAGGTTGAGCTGGTAATTGATGCTCAGCACCAGCAAGACCAGCAGCAACAGCGCGAAGAACCAGCCGGTGCGGGTGGGCAGGATGTAGACGTTGCGGTGCGTCAGCCGCGTGCTGCCGCCAGCCGGGTGCCGTGCCAGCGCCCAGCGGTCGAAACGCTGCGCCCAGCCGCCGCGCCGGGCGGGTTTCGCTGCAGGCGGGGGCAGGAGGGAATCGGCGGAGGACGACATGGCCGCGGCACGGGGGTGTGAGGTATGCAGCCCTTATACCGCGACGTGTTCCAGCAGCGACTGCACCGCCTGCAGCGAGGCCACGCGGTTGACCATGGCGCTGTCGGGCGTGCGCAACCGGTGCCCTGCCACGGCGGGCAGCACCTGCTGCACGTCGTCGGGGATGAGGTAGTCGCGGCCCTGCAGCAGCGCCCAGGCGCGCGCGGCGCGCAGCAGACCCAGACCCGCGCGCGGGCTCAGGCCTTCGACGAACCAGCGGCCGTTGCGCGTCTGCGCGAGCAATTCCTGCACATAGTCGAGCAGCGCGGGCGCCGCGTGCACGGCCAGCGCCTGTCGTTGCAAGGCCGTCAGCCGATCGGGCGTCAGCACGGGCTGCAGCGCGGCGATCAGCTCGCGCCGGTCACGCCCTTCGAGCAGCGCACGTTCGGCGGCGCGGCTGGGATAGCCCAGCGAAATGCACAGCAGAAAGCGGTCGAGCTGCGATTCGGGCAGGGCGTAGGTGCCGAGCTGGTCGAACGGGTTTTGCGTGGCGATGACGAAAAACGGTTCGGGCAGGCGGCGCGTCTGGCCGTCCACACTCACCTGGCGCTCTTCCATGGCTTCGAGCAGGGCGCTCTGCACCTTGGGCCCGGCGCGGTTGATCTCGTCGGCCAGCAGCACCTGCGAAAACACCGGGCCGGGATGAAACACGAACTCGCTGCGGTTACGGTCGAACACCGAAACCCCCAGCAGATCGCCCGGCATGAGGTCGGCGGTGAACTGCGCGCGGGCGTACTGCAGACCCAGCGCGGCGGCCAGCGCGTGCGCCAGCGTGGTCTTGCCCACGCCGGGCAGATCCTCGATGAGCAGATGGCCCCCGGCGAGCAGACAGCACACGGCGAGTTCCACTTGCGGGCGCTTGCCTACGATGATGGTTTCGAGCTGGTCGAGCAAAGGCGTCAGAGCGGGGGTTTTCACGAGCGGCGCGGCGGGATGGATGCAGCGCACTATGCTACGGGAGCGGCGTTCTCCTGCCTTTTTCTGGGGACAGGCCGCAGGAGACAGACACCATGACGACCGGCTTCTACACCCATGCCGACTGCACCCTGCATGAAATGGGGGCAGACCATCCCGAATGCCCGCAGCGCCTGGCCGCCATCGAGGATCGGCTGATCGCCGCGCAGATTGCCCCCTGGCTGGAGCGTCACGACGACGCGCCGCCGGCCTCGATCGAAGCGCTGGAGCGCGCGCATTCCGCGCTGTATGTCGCCGACCTGCGGCAGCGCGGCGATTTCGAGCAGGGGCACGAATGGATCGACGCCGACACGATGATGAATCCGCACACCTGGCAGGCCGCCCTGCGCGCGGCGGGCGCCGCCATCGCCGCGACCGATGCCGTCATCGACGGCCATCTGCGCAACGCCTTCTGCTCCATCCGTCCGCCCGGCCACCACGCCACCCGCGAGCAGGCGATGGGGTTCTGCTTTTTCGGCAATGTCGCCATCGCCGCGCGCCATGCGCTCGATGTGCGCGGACTGGAGCGCGTGGCGATCGTCGATTTCGACGTCCACCACGGTAACGGCACCGAGGACATCTTTCGGGATGACGCGCGGGTGCTGATGGTGAGTTTTTTCCAGCACCCGTTCTACCCCAATACGCCCTTGGTGCAGGCACCCAATCTGCTCAACGTGCCTGTGCCCGCCTACACCAAGGGTGACGAAGTGCGCCGCATCGTCGCCGAGCAGTGGCTGCCGCGGCTTCGCGCCTTTGCGCCGCAGATGCTGTTCATCAGCGCGGGCTTCGATGCACACCGCGAAGACGACCTGGGTCAGATGGGCCTGGTCGAGGCCGACTACGCCTGGATGACCCGCCAACTGGTCGATTTCGCCGAGATGCAGTGCGAGGGCCGCATCGTCTCCTGCCTCGAAGGCGGCTACAACCTCAGCGCCCTGGGCCGCAGCGTGGCCGAGCACGTGCGGGTGCTCGCCGGGCTGGACTGAACCGGCTTCGGTTCGCCGGGTGCGACGCCGCGGCGGCTACCTCGCCGTCTGCAGGCGCGCGCGCAGCTCGCCGACGATGCCGCGGCGAAACAGCAGCACGCACACCACGAAAATCGCGCCGATCACCATGCTCACCGAATCGCTGAGGTGGTGGAACCAGCCGATTCCGGTGACCTGCACCAGAAAGCGCGCGATGGTTCCCATCTTTTCCTCGAGCACGGTGATCAGCACCGCGCCGAGGACGGGGCCGAGATCGGTGCCCAGTCCGCCGACCAGGGTCATCAGGACGACCAGCCCCGAGGTGCTCCAGTGCACGTCGGTCAGCGTCTCAAACCCCATCACCACCGCCTTGAGCGCCCCCGCCAGCCCGGCGAACCCGGCCGACAGCAGGAACATGCCGAGCTTGTAGCGGTTAACGCGGTAGCCGAGCGAGATGGCGCGCGGCTCGTTTTCGCGGATCGCCGCGACGATCTGGCCGAACGGCGAGTTCACCACCCGGCGCATCAGCCACCAACTCGCCGCGAACACGACCAGCACGACGTAGTACATCACCCGGTCGGACTGCAGCGACAGCCCGAACAGCGTTCCCCGGGGAATGCCCTGCAGCCCGTCCTCGCCTCCGGTGAAGTTCGCCTGCAGACAGTAGAAATAGACGATCTGCCCCAGCGCCAGGGTGATCATCGAGAAATAGATGCCGCTGCGGCGCACCGCGAGCAGCCCCATCACCAGCCCGATGGCGAGCGCCGCGGCCACCCCGGCGACGATTCCGGCCGGAGTCGGCCAACCCCAGGAGGCGAGCGCCAGTCCGGTGATGTAGCCGGCGCCGCCGAACAGCGCGGCATGGCCGAAGGAAATCAGCCCGCCATAACCGCCGAGCAGGTTGAAGGCGCAGGCGAACAGCGCAAAGCACATCATGCGCATACCGAGCACCGGATAGAGCCCGAGCCAGGGGGCGGCGACGGCAAGCGCGAGCAGGGTCCAGACGACCACGGCAGGAAGGCGGACTTGGCGCAGCATGGTCATTTCTCCCGGCCGAACAGACCGGCAGGCCGCACCGTCAGCACCACCGCCATCAGGATGAAAACCACCGTGGTCGAGATCGGCGAATACACCACCTTGGCCAGCCCCTCGACCATACCCAGCACCAGCCCGGCGACGATCGCTCCCATCACCGACCCCATGCCGCCGATCACCACGATGGCGAACACCACGATGATCAGGTTCGACCCCATCAGCGGCGAAACCTGGATCACCGGCGCGGCCAGCACCCCGGCGAGGCCGGCGAGCGCCGATCCGAAGCCGAAGGTGAACATCACCAGCAGCGGGAAGTCGATGCCGAACGCCTGGACCAGAGCCGGATTCTCGGTGCCGGCGCGCAAATAGGCGCCGAGCCGGGTGCGCTCGATCAGCAGCCAGGTGCCCAGGCACGCCGCCAGGCTGGCCGCGACGGCGAATGCGTAGTACACCGGCAGATACATGAAGCCGAGGTCGAGCGTTCCCGCGAGCGCCTGCGGCGGGCTGTACGGCGCGCCGGCGACGCCGAAAAACGACCGGAAGATTCCCTCGATCAGCAGCGTCAGGCCGAAGGTGAGCAGCAATCCGTAGATCGGGTCGATGCCGCGCAGCCGCCGCAGCATCGTGCGCTCGATCGCAACCCCGATCGCGCCGACCAGCAGCGGCGCGATCAGCAGCATCGGCCAGAAGCCGATGTGGAAATACTGCGCGCCGATCCAGGCGAACATCGCCCCCATCATGAAAAACGCGCCGTGGGCGAAGTTGACCACGTCCATCAGCCCGAAAATCACCGCCAGCCCGAGCGACAGCATGGCGTAGAACGCGCCGTTGACCAGCCCGAGGGTGATCTGGCCGAGCAGCAGAGGAAGCGGAAAGCCGAAGAGTTCAGTCAAGCGTCACCTCGAAAGTCGGGTCGTATCGCAGCGCCCGGCTGGACGCGGCCGGGCGCAGGGGCGGCGCTGCCTCACTTGTCGAGCGGACAGCCGTAGGCCGCTGCCGGACCGAAGGCGTCGTTGCCGGGGATGGTTTCGACCCGCTGGTAGTAGTCCCAGGGCTGCTTCGCCTCCGCCGGGGTCTTGACCTGTTCGAGGTACATGTCGTGAATCATCAGTCCGCTCGGGCGCATGTAACCGCCGTGCATGAACATGTCGTTGACCTTCATCTTGCGCATCTCGGCCATCACCTTGGTGCCGTCGGTCGTTCCCGCGGCCTTGACCGCCTTGAGGTAGGTCATCACCGCGGAATAGTCGCCCGCCTGCAGGAAGGTCGGCATGGCGTGCATTTCCTTGAAGTAGCGCTCGGCCCAGGCGCGCGACTGCGCGTCCTGGTTCCAGTACCACGGCGTGGTCAGGTACAGCCCCTGCGCCGCGGGCAGGCCGACGCTGTGGATGTCGGTGATGAACAGCAGCAGTCCGGCGAGCTTCATCGTCTTGGTCACGCCGAACTGGTGCGCCTGCTTGATCGAGTTGTCCGCATCGCCGCCGGCGTTGGCCAGACCGAGCACCTGCGCCTTCGACGCCTGCGCCTGCAGCAGGTACGACGAGAAGTCCGACGCGCCCAGCGGCGCCAGCACGCGGCCGACGACGGTGCCGCCGTCGGCCTTGACCACCTTCTCCGCCTCGTCCTGCAGCGACTTGCCGAAGGCGTAGTCGGCGGTCAGGAAGTACCAGCTTTTGCCATCGTGCTTGATCACTGCGCTCGCGGTGCCTCGCGCCAGCGCGGTGGTGTTGTAGGCGTACATCACGGTGTACGGCGTGCACTGCTTGCCGACGATCGACGAGGCGCCGGCGCCGACGACAAAAAACGGCTTTTTGTACTGCGCGGCGACCGGCTCCATCGCCAGCGCGGTCGCGCTGTTGGTTCCGCCCAGCAGCATGTCGACCCCGTCCTGCGACAGGTATTCCTTGGCCTTGCCTGCGGCGAGGTCGGCCTTGTTCTGGTGGTCGAAGCTGAGCAGTTCGATCTTGCGGCCGAGCACGCTGCCGCCGAAATCGTGGATCGCCATCTTGACCGCGGCGACGCCGCCGGGGCCGTCGACCGCGGAGTACACGCCGGACAGATCGGTGATGAATCCGATTTTCACCGGTGCCGCGGCGTGCGCGCTGCCGGCGGCGGCCATGGCGAGGGTCAGAGCGAGGGCGAGGGGTTTGAGTTTCATTCGAGTCTCCATGGTCTTGTGGGTTGGGTGCGACTTGTTGGTTTTGCCGCGCCAGGACCCTGTCCTAGACGCCGAGCAGGGCCTGCAGTTCGTCGCGATGCTGCTGCAGTTGCGCCTGCTCGAGTTCCAGCACGATCCGGCCGCGCTCCATCACGTAGAAGCGGTCGGCCAGACGCGCCGAAAAGCGGAAGTTCTGCTCGACGAGCAGAATCGAATATCCCTTGTTCCTCAACTCGCGCATCGCTCGACCCAGCGCCTGCACGATCACCGGGGCGAGTCCCTCGGAGATTTCGTCGAGCAGCAGCAGCCGCGCGCCGGTGCGCAGGATGCGCGCGAGTGCGAGCATCTGCTGCTCTCCGCCCGACAGCCGGCTTCCCGGGCTGCGCGCGCGTTCGCGTAGATTGGGAAACAGCCGGTGGATTTCGTCCTCGTCGAGCCCGGAAAACCCAGTGTCGAGTTTCGGCGGCAGCAACAGGTTTTCGCGGGTCGAGAGGCTGGCGAAAATACCGCGTTCCTCCGGGCAATAGCCCACCCCCAGTGCGGCGATGCGGTGCCGCGGCAGGCCGATCACCTCCTTGCCCGCGACGCGGATGCTGCCGCTGCGCCGCCCGGTCAGCCCCATGACCGCCCGCAGGGTGGTGGTCCGTCCGGCGCCGTTGCGGCCGAGCAGGCACACCGTTTCGCCCGGTCGCACGTGCAGGCTCACGCCGTGCAGCACATGCGACTCGCCGTACCAGGCGTGCAGGTCGTCGATCGCCAGCGCGGCGTCGGCAGGCGCGGCTGCGGCGTCGCCGGTCGCAGCCCGATCGAGCGCAGCCGCGTTCACGCCGCGATCTCCTCGTCCTCGGGCTCGCCGATGTAGGCGGCGATCACGTCGGGATGGGTCGACACCTCGGCATAGCTGCCTTCGGCCAGCACCTGCCCGCGCTGCATCACCGTGACGCGGTCGCAGATGCGCGCGATCACCGACATATTGTGTTCGACCATCAGCACGGTGCGGCCGCGGGCGACGCGGCGGATCAGTTCGGTCACCTGCTCGACGTCCTCGTGGCCCAGCCCCTGCGTCGGCTCGTCGAGCAGCAGCAGCCGCGGGTCCATCGCCAGGGTGGTCGCCAGTTCCAGCGCGCGCTTGTGGCCGTAGGGCAGGCTGGACGCGGGCTGATCGGCCTGCGAGGCCAGACCGACCAGGTCGAGGTATTGCATCGCCTGGTCGTTCAGCCGGTCGAGCGCGCGCCGCGACATCCAGAACTGGTGCGCCAGGCCGCTGCGCCGCTGCAGCGCGACGCGGACGTTGTCGAGCAGGGACAGTTTGGCGAACGTGGCGCTGATCTGGAACGAGCGCACCATGCCGAGCCGGGCGATTTCGGCGGGTTGCAGCGCGGTGATGTCGCGGTTCTGGAAATGCACCGTTCCCGAGGTCGGGACGAGGAATTTGCTCAGCAGGTTGAAGCAGGTGGTCTTGCCCGCGCCGTTGGGGCCGACCAGCGCATGGATCGAGCCCTCGGCAATTTCCAGATCGACGTCCTGCACTGCGGCGAAGCCGGAAAAATGCTTGCTCAGACGCTTGGCACGAAGAATGGTCGGTTCCGGCATGGGCTCGTTGGGTAGCGAGTCACATTCTGCGGCACACAGGCTGCCGCGCTCAAGCGTTTCCGGTCAGTGGAAACCCGGAGCCATCGCCAGCCGAATCCGAGCGGCTTGCAAGCAGCGAGGTGGGTACACCCGTGAGCGCTCGGGCCGGGTGGTGCCGCTTTGCTACTACTTGTCCAGATCCCCCAGGCAGAGGTATTTCATCTCGACGTATTCGTCGATGCCGTGGTGCGATCCCTCGCGTCCGAGTCCCGACTGCTTGACCCCGCCGAACGGCGCCACCTCGTTGGACATCAGCCCGGTGTTGATGCCGACCATGCCGTACTCCAGCGCCTCGGCGACGCGGAAAATGCGGCCCACGTCGCGGCTGTAGAAGTACGATGCCAGCCCGAACTCGGTGGCGTTGGCCGCAGCGATGGCTTCTTCTTCGGTCTTGAACCGGAACACCGGCGCCACCGGGCCGAAGGTTTCCTCTCTGGCGCAGAGCATGTCGCTGGTCACGTCGGCCAGCACGGTGGCCTGGTAGAAGCGCCCGGCTCCGGGGCCGGTTTCCACGCGCTTGCCGCCCACGACCCTGCGCGCCCCCTTGGCAATGGCGTCGCTGATGTGCTTCTCGACCTTGGCCAGCGCCTGGTCGTCGATCAGCGGCCCGAGGTTCACGCCTTCGTCGAAGCCGCTGCCGACTCTCAGGCTGCCCACCGCCTGCGCCAGTCGCTCGACGAAGCGGTCGTAGATGCCGTCCTGGACGTACAGCCGGTTGGCGCAGACGCAGGTCTGCCCGGCGTTGCGGTATTTGCTCGCCATCGCGCCTTCGACCGCCGCGTCGAGATCGGCATCGTCGAACACGATGAACGGGGCGTTGCCGCCGAGTTCGAGCGAGAGTTTTTTGATCGTCGGCGCCGACTGCGCCATGAGGATGCGGCCGACCTCGGTGGAGCCGGTGAACGACAGATGCCGCACCACGGGCGAGGCGCACAGCAGCTTGCCGATGGCGATCGACCCTTCGCCGTCGGCGGTGAGCACGTTGAGCACGCCGCGCGGAATGCCGGCACGGTGCGCCAGCTCGGCCGCGGCCAAGGCGGTGAGCGGGGTCTGCTCGGCGGGTTTGATGACCACGGGGCAACCGGCGGCCAGCGCGGGCGCGACCTTGCGGGTGATCATGGCCAGCGGGAAGTTCCACGGCGTGATCGCGGCGCACACGCCCACGGGCTGCTTGAGCACGAGCAGGCGCTTGGTGGCGTCCGGGCTGGGGATGGTTTCGCCGTAAACCCGCTTGGCTTCTTCGGCGAACCATTCGACGAAGCTGGCGCCGTAGAGCACTTCGCCCTTGGCCTCGGCCAGCGGCTTGCCCTGCTCGGCCGTCATCAGGCGGGCCAGGTCGTCGGCGTGGGCTACCAGCAGGTCGAACCACTTGCGCAGAATGGCGGCGCGCTGCTTGGCCGGCAGGGCGCGCCAGGCTGGCCAGGCCGCGTCGGCGGCGTCGATGGCGAGCTGGGCGTGCATCGGCTCCAGCGCGGGCACTTGCGCCAGTTCGGCATTGGTCGCCGGGTCGGTGACGGCAAAGCGGCGGGGGCAGTCGATCCACTGGCCGTCGATATAGGCCTGGGTCTTGAACAGCGAGGGGTCTTTGAGCAGGGCAAGCGGATTGGCAGGCCGGTTCATGGGCAGCTCCGGTGGGGGGTGAACGGGATGGGAAGGTAAGCCCTAAAATCTAGTCCTTTGCACAACCGCGCGCCAGAGCCAGTTCGGCGCTTGCGCCGCAGCCACTGATTCCCTCCATGAACGTCTCCGACATCCGCGAAAAATTTCTGGCCTATTTCGAATCGCAGGGCGCCGCCCGCGTGCCGTCCTCTTCGCTGGTGCCGGGCAACGACCCCACGCTGCTGTTCACCAATTCGGGCATGGTGCAATTCAAGGACGTGTTCCTCGGCCAGGACGTGCGCCCGTACAAGCGCGCCACCACGGCACAGCGCTGCGTGCGCGCCGGCGGCAAGCACAACGATCTGGAAAACGTCGGCTACACCGCGCGGCATCACACCTTTTTCGAGATGCTGGGCAACTTCAGCTTCGGCGACTATTTCAAGCGCGAGGCCATCCGCTATGCCTGGGAGCTGCTCACCCGCGTGTACCGGCTCCCGGCCGAGAAGCTGTGGGTGACGGTGTATGCCGAAGACGACGAGGCGCACGACATCTGGGCGAACGAGATCGGCGTGCCGGTGGAGCGCATCATCCGCATCGGCGACAACAAGGGCGCGCGCTACGCCTCCGACAACTTCTGGCAGATGGCCGACACCGGCCCCTGCGGGCCGTGCAGCGAGATCTTCTACGACCACGGCCCCGAGGTCTGGGGCGGCCCGCCCGGTTCGCCCGAGGAAGACGGCGACCGCTACATCGAAATCTGGAACCTGGTGTTCATGCAGTTCGAGCGCTACGTCGCGGGCGAGGAGCGCTTCGATACCGCAGACCAGGCCAAGGCGCGCAAACAGATTGTGGAGGCCGAAGGTGGCATCGGCCTGGTGAGCAAGGAGGGCGCGGGCTACAGGCTGGCCATCTTCCGCCAGAAGCCCCTGCCCAAGCCCTGCGTCGATACCGGCATGGGCCTGGAGCGCATTGCCGCGGTGCTGCAGCATGTGCACAGCAATTACGACATCGACCTGTTCCGGGCGCTCATCCAGGCCGCTGCGCGCGAGACGGGCTGCGCCGACCTCGGCCACGCCTCGCTCAAGGTCATCGCCGACCACATCCGCGCCTGCGCCTTTCTCATCGTCGATGGCGTCATTCCCGGCAACGAGGGGCGCGGCTATGTGCTGCGCCGCATCGTGCGCCGCGCCATCCGCCACGGTTACAAGCTCGGCGTGCGCCAGCCGTTTTTCTACAGGCTGGTGCCCGATCTGGTGGCGCAGATGGGCGCGGCCTATCCCGAACTGGCCGAGGCGAAGGCGCGCGTCGCCGAGGTGCTGCAGGCCGAAGAAGCCCGCTTTTTCGAGACCCTCGAACACGGCATGGGCGTGCTCGACACCGAGCTGGCCGCGCTGCGCGCCGCAGGCGGCAATCTGCTGGCGGGCGAACTGGCGTTCAAGCTGCACGACACCTTCGGTTTCCCGCTCGACCTCACGCAGGACGTGTGCCGCGAGCATGGCATGAAGGTCGACGAAGCCGCTTTCGACGCCGCGATGGCCCGCCAGCGCGAGCAGGCCCGCGCCGCGGGCAAGTTCAAGATGCAGGCCGCGCTCGACTACGCCGGCGGCAAGACCCGCTTCGAAGGTTACGAGCATCTGCTGGTCAAGGAGGCGCGCGTGGTCGCGCTGTACAAGGACGGCACGTCGGTCCCTGCCTTGCAGGCGGGGGACCAGGGCGTGGTCGTGCTCGACCGCACGCCCTTTTACGCCGAATCCGGCGGCCAGGTGGGCGACAGCGGCGTGTTGTTCGAGGGCGACTCGTGCGATCTGCGCTTTGTCGTGCACGATACGCAGAAGGTGCAGACCGAGGTGTTCGGCCACCATGGCACGCTCGAATCGGGCAGCCTGAGAGTGGGCGAGATCGTCGCCGCGCAGGTGGACGGCGAGCGCCGTCTTGCCATCATGCGCAACCACAGCGTGACCCACCTGATGCACAAGGCGCTGCGCCTGGTGCTGGGCGATCACGTGCAGCAAAAGGGCTCGCTGGTCGATGCCGACAAGACCCGCTTCGACTTCGCCCATGACGCACCGATGAGCGATGACGAGATCGCCCGCGTCGAGCGCCTGGTGAACGAGGAGATCCTGGCCAACGTCGCTACGCTTGCTCGCGTGCTGCCCATCGACGAGGCCAAGGGCCTGGGCGCGATGATGCTGTTCGGCGAGAAGTACGGCGACACCGTGCGTGTGCTCGACATCGGCTCCTCGCGCGAGCTGTGCGGCGGCACCCATGTGGCGCGCACCGGCGACATCGGGCTGTTCAAGATCGTGTTCGAAGGCGGCGTGGCCGCGGGCATCCGCCGCGTGGAAGCCGTCACCGGGCTGAACGCACTGGCCTTGGTGCAGAAGCAGAATGCCTTGCTCGACCGCCTGGCGCGCAGTCTCAAGGTGCCGGTGGAGGAAGCGGTCGTCAAGGTCGAGCAACTGCTGGAGCAGCAGCGTCAGCTCGAAAAAGACCTGGCCCAGCTCAAGGCGCAGCAGGCCGCCGCGCAGGGTGACGCCCTGGTGTCGCAGGCCGTCACCATCGGCGGCACTCCGGTGCTGCTGGCGCGACTGGATGGCCTGGACGCCAAGGGCCTGCGCGAAGCGGTGGACCGCATCAAGTCCAAGCTCAGGACCGGCGTGGTGCTGCTCGCCAGCGCCGAGGGCGACAAGGTGCAGCTTGCCGCCGGGGTGAGTGCCGACCGCGTCCACCAGATCAAGGCGGGCGAACTGGTCAGCGCCGCGGCGCAGGCCGTGGGCGGCAAGGGCGGCGGTCGGCCCGACTTCGCCATGGCCGGCGGCACCCGGCCCGCGCAGATCGGCGCCGCGCTGGCCCAGGCCAAGGACCTGCTCCAGAAGCGTCTGGGCGCCTGATGTCTGCGACCCTCATGGATTTGCAGGGCAAACACCTCGTCCTCGCCGTGACCGGTGGCATCGCCGCCTACAAGGCGGCCGAGCTCGTGCGCCTGCTGGTCAAGGAGGGCGCGACGGTGCAGGTCGTGCTGACCGCAGCGGGCGCGCGCTTCGTCGGCGCCGCCACCTTCCAGGCGCTCTCGGGGCGCCCGGTGTTCGACGACCTGTGGGATGCCCGCGTGGGCAACGGCATGGCGCACATCGAGCTCACGCGCGCCGCCGATCTGGTGGTCGTCGCACCGGCCACGGCCCATGTCCTGGCGCAAGCGGCGAACGGCCTGGCCGACGATCTGCTCTGCACCCTGCTGCTGGCATCCAACAAGCCCGTGCTGTTCGCCCCGGCGATGAACCGCGAGATGTGGGGCCATCCGGCGACGCAGCGCAACGTCGCCCGGCTGCGCGAAGACGGCGCGCTGATCAGCGGCCCGGCCGCGGGCGAGCAGGCCTGCGGCGAGATCGGCGAAGGCCGCATGGTCGAACCCGAGGATCTGCTGCAGGACATCGTGGCCGCGTTTCAGCCCAAGTTGTTCGAAGGCCGCACCGTGCTGGTCACGGCCGGGCCGACGTTTGAAGCCATCGACCCGGTGCGCGGCCTCACCAACCGCTCCAGCGGCAAGATGGGCTACGCCGTGGCTCGTGCCGCGCGTGAGGCTGGGGCGCGCGTGGTACTGGTCAGCGGCCCGACCGCGCTGCCCACGCCGCATGGCGTGCAGCGGGTGGATGTGACCAGCGCGCAGGAGATGTTCGACGCGGTGATGGCGCAGGTCGGCGCCGCGCAGGTGTTCATCGCCACCGCGGCCGTGGCCGACTGGAGACCGCTGCAAGTCCACGCGCAGAAGCAGAAAAAGCAGGAAGGCCAGCAAGCACCGACCATCGTCCTGCAGCCCAACCCCGACATCCTCGCCACGGCGGCCGCTCTGCCGCAGCCGCCGTTCTGCGTGGGCTTTGCCGCCGAGAGCGAGAACCTGGCCGAGCACGCCGCAGCCAAGCGGCTGCGCAAGAACGTGCCGCTGCTGGTGGGCAACCTCGGGCCGGACACCTTCGGCCGCGACGACAATCGGCTGGAACTGTTCGACGCCGCCGGCCACCACCCCCTGGGCAGCGGCGACAAGCTCGTGCTGGCGCGCCAGCTCGTCGCGGAAATCGCCGCCCGGCTCGACCGTGCCGATCGCTAAGCCACAGCGCACGCAACCCGCTTTCAACCCTCATATCGACCAAGGATTTGCCTTGTCCCAACCCCGTATCGCCGTCCGCCTTCTCGATGACCGCCTGCGCGAGCAGCTTCCCGCCTATGCCAGCTCCGGCAGCGCGGGCATGGACCTGCGCGCCTGCATCGGCGCGCCGCTGACCCTGCAACCGGGGCAGGCCGAGCTCATCCCCACCGGGCTGGCCATGCACATCGGCGACCCTCATCTTTGCGCCCTGCTGCTGCCGCGCTCGGGTCTGGGGCACAAGCATGGCGTGGTGCTGGGCAATCTGGTCGGGCTGATCGATTCCGACTACCAGGGGCCGCTGATGGTGAGCTGCTGGAACCGCGGCAGCACGGCCTACACCGTGCAGCCGATGGAGCGCATCGCACAGATGGTCATCGTGCCGGTGGTGCAGGCGCAGTGGGAAGTGGTGGAGCGTTTCGACGCCACCGTGCGCGGCGCAGGGGGCTTTGGCTCCACCGGCGCGCACTGATCGAACGATATACACAGGGGCGGTCAGATGGCGCGGCGATGGGCCAAACGGCTGGTGCGCAAGTTCGAGGCGATGCAAAGCAGCCCGTGGCTGCGTCCGTTCGCCAGGTACATCACCCAGCCGGAGCTGTGGAGCCTGAACCGCCGCAGCGTGGCGCTGGCGGTGGCCGCGGGCATGATCGGCGGTTTGATTCCCGGCCCGTTCCAGATGCTCACCGCGGGCATCCTGGCCATCGTGGTGCGATGCAACTTTCCCATCTCCCTGGTGATGACGCTCTACAGCAATCCGCTGACCATCGTGCCACTGTATCTGCTGGCCTATCAGCTCGGCGCGCTGGTCATTCCCGGGCAGGTCGGGCAAACGCTCACCGCGCCGCCCGGCTTCGACTGGCTGCACATCTGGGATTCGACCATGGCGCTGGCGCATTGGGCGTGGAATCTGGGCACGCCGCTGTTCGTCGGCGTGCCGCTGCTCGCGCTCCTTCTGGCCATTGCCGGCTATGTCATCACCCTGCTGGGCTGGAACCTGCACCTGCGCATGGAATGGCGCGCGCGCAAGCTGGCGCGCAAACAGCGCGAAGCCGCGAACGCGCAGCAACGAAACCCCGAAGGAACCGAATGACGACGGGGTCTATTTGTCGCCGGGCATGAACAGCCCCGCGTCGGCGGAGTCGAGCAGGGCGCTCCGGGCCTCGATCTCGTCGGGATCGGCGGCGCGCACATCGAGCACGGTGTATTCGATGCGCAGCGCCAGCCCGGCCAGCGGATGATTGCCGTCGAGCAAGACCTTGTCGTCGCGAATCTCGGTCACGGTGTAGAAGGCATCGGCATCGCCAGACGAGCAGCCTTCGGGCAATTGCTCGAACATCATGCCTTCTTCGAGTTCGGCGGGAAACAGCTTGCGGTCTTCGACCAGCAGCAGATTGGCGTCGTAATCACCGAAGGCGTCTTCGGGCTGGAGGTAGATGTCGCCCTTGTCGCCCACGCCCTTGCCCAGCATCTGCTCGGCCATGCGCGGCAGCAGATCGTCGCCGCCGACATAGAAGTCGTCGCCCTCGATGTTTTCGTCGATCAACTCGCCTTGCGAGTCCGTCATGCGCCAGGACAGGGTGGCGACAAGGCCTTCGGTGATTTTCATGGTTATGCTCGCAGCAGTTTGAGTAGGGAAACGGGAACGACCCAAAGTTCGCCCGCATTGGAACATGAACAAGATGTCAACTGTGAGAATTCACTGGGGCGACCACACCGAAGCCCGCTTTCTGCGCGAATTCTGGCAGCGCAAGCCGCTGCTGCTGCGCCAGGCCTTTGCGGGCTTCAAGCCCCTGCTGACCCGGGCGCAACTGTTCGCCCTGGCCGGGCATGACGATGTCGAGTCGCGCCTGCTGCAGCGCGAGGGTCGCCGCTGGCAACTCGATCACGGGCCTTTCACGCGCAAGCAGATCCCTGCGGTGGAGCAGCGCAACTGGACGCTGCTCGTCCAGGGGGTGAACCTGCATGTGGACGCCGCCAGCGATCTGCTGCGGCTGTTTCGCTTCGTTCCCGATGCGCGGCTCGACGATCTGATGATTTCGTGGGCGAGCGAGGGCGGCGGCGTCGGCCCGCACCAGGACGCCTACGACGTGTTTTTGCTGCAAGCCGCCGGGCGGCGGCGCTGGCGCATCGGCCCGGTGGAAGATGCCACGCTGCAACCCGGTAAACCCGTCAAGCTGCTGGCGCATTTCACGCCCGAGGAAGACCTGATCCTGGAGCCGGGCGACATGCTCTATCTGCCCCCCGGCTGGGGCCACGACGGCATCGCCGCCAGCGGCGATTGCATGACGTATTCGGTTGGCTTTCGCGCCCCGCCGCAGGGCGAATTACTCAAGGAAGTGCTGTGGCAACTGGCCGAAGCGCAACAAGGCGGAGCCATGTACCGCGATCCGCCACTCAGGCCGGGAACCGCTCCTGCGTTGCTGCCCCAGGCCATGGTGAGGTTTGCCCGCGAGGCGTTCTCCCGGCTCAAGCCCGATGCCGCATTTTTCGAGAACGTGCTTGGCGTCTACCTCACCACGCCCAAGCCACAGGTCTGGTTTGAAGGCGTCGCAATCCCCGCCGCGACTTTGCGCCGCGCGTGTCGGCAGAGCGGTTGTCGGCTCGATCGGCGCAGCAAAATGCTCTATACCGCGCAGGCGGTATTCATCAATGGAGAGGCGGTGGATGCGGCCTTGGCGTCCTCTGCCGTGCTGCGGCGTCTGGCGGACCAACAAAACCTGAGCGCCGAGCAGGTGCAATCGTCCAGCAAGGCGGAGCTGGCGGTATTGGCCGACTGGTGCGCCCAGGGCTGGCTGCGGCCGGGGGAGGATGGCGATTCGGGTAGCAAATGAATGTGACGTCCAGATGACAACTCCCGGCCGGGACCTGCCCTTCGAGACGCGCACACAAGCTCATGCGGCGCTCGCTGCGCTGATGGGCGATCAAGGAACATGTCTTTCTTGCTTCAGCGCAGACTTTCGCGCCTGGCCGCTCGATCAAGCCGCGTTCATCCGGCAACTGGAGCAATGGGCGCTGCGCGATACAAGACGCCCCGACGCCATGCGCTTTCTGGCGCTGGACTGGCGCCAGATGAGCGAGCGCTTTCCACGATTCGCCGCGTTCCGCCGCGACTTTGCGCATCAGGTGAGCTGTCGTCAAATTTCTGATTCGGGCGCTCGGGGTCTGGTCGAAATGGCCTGGTCTCCTCACGTCGCCGTCTATGCCTACACCGCGACGTGGATGTCTGGGGAGGCTGTGCAGACGGCCTCGCGTTTGCACGCCTTGCGCATGCGTTTCGACGAGGTCTGGGAGCAGGCCGCCCCAGCATGTCCTGCGGTGATCCTGGGATTGTGATCATTTCACAACACAGTGATTTGGAACCGTGAAACGGCAATACGGGGATAACCCGAAGGCTCGCTATACTCATACGCTGAACTTGATATGCAAACCGGTTCTGGTTGCGATTGGGTTCAATCAGGACGGTAAAGAATTTTTTCGGGCCAACCCCATTTTGACTGACGCTTAGAGGAAAGTAATGAAAAAGTCCCTTCTGCTGGCATCCATGTTCGCCGCTCTCGCCCTGGCTGCTTGCGGCCAGAAACAAGAAGCCGCCCCGGCTGCTTCCGAGCCTGCAGCCGCCTCGGCTCCTGCTGCTGCTTCGGCTCCCGCATCGGCCCCCGCATCGGCCCCGGCTGCCGCCTCAGCTCCTGCTTCGGCTCCCGCTGCTGCTTCGGCCCCGGCCGAGGCAGCCTCCGGCGCCAGCGCTGCCAATTAATTTCTTTGCAGGCACAAAAAAGCCGGCGCGAGCCGGCTTTTTTGTGCCCTGAATTTTCGCGGGCGGATGCCATCGTGTGATGACAGCCGCGTCGAGGCCAGTTTTACTGAATCTGCTGTTGCAGGATTTCCAGGATCTTGCGGGCGTCGTCGGTGTGCAGCGGCTGGCCCTCGGGCGTCTGCACGGTCACCTTGGTTTGCGTTCCGGCGCTTTGCAGCGCAATGCGGTAGTTGGCCGGTTTGGGCTGGTTTTCCTTCCTGCCGAACAGCTTGCCAAAAAATCCGGTGCTGTCCTGCGCAGCCTTGAGCGCCGCTTCGGCGCTGATGTAGCGCACGTCGAAGCGGCCTTCTGCGCGGTTGCGCTCGATCACGGTGAAGCCTGCGGTGTTGATCGCCAGGCTGACCTTGCGCCAAGCGGTCTCGAATCCGTCCTGCAATTGCAGCGCCAGGCCGTTGTCCACCAATTTCGAGGCGACGGGCGGGGCGAGCTGCACCGGATTTGCGATGCGCTGTTTCGCCGCCTCCTCGCTCATCCCCAGACTGACCATGAGCTTGCGCAGGAAGATGGTGTTCAGCCCCGGATCGGGGGTGGCGGGCTCCCAGGCGGTGGTCGATTTGTCGTTGGAGTTGTAGACCTCCTTCATCGTCTGGTGAGTGATGTAGATCTGTGTGCCCTTGCCGTCGGGCGTGCGCTCGAACACGGTGCGAAAGCGGTCGCGCGTGCCGGTGTCGTACAGGCTGTCGAACACCTTGCCCAGGTATTTGCGAATGAAGTCCTGCGGCAGCTTGGCGCGGTTCTCGGCCCAGTCGGTTTCCATCACGCCGGTCGTGGCGTCGGCCTGCGTGAGATAGAAACCGTTTTCCTGCCAGAAGAGTTTGACTTTTTCCCAAAGCTGTTCAGGCGGGGCATCGACGACCAGCCAGCGCTGGCCTGCGGCCTGATCGATGCGCATGCCCGGGTATTGCGGCAGCACGGCGTTGGTCTTGGCGACCTGCTCGGCGGTTTGCACCCCCTTGTCATACGCGAGCGCGCTCACCGGGGCGTTGGGGCTGCCGGGGATGACGTATTGCTCCTGCCGCGCCAGTTGGGTGAGGTCGGGCGGCACCTCAAGTTGATTGCCCTGTTTGGCGCTTTCGTAGTCCACGCTTTTGCCCTGGACGACGGTATTCAGCGAGGAGCAGCCACTCAGGAGAGCGCCGGTGCCGAGGGCGATGGACAGGGCGCTCAGTCGCCAGGCTTTGGAGAGGTTCATACGCAAGAGGGTCTCGGAATTGCTGGGGAAAAGATGCGTGGAAAAGATGCGGAAATCAACGGATGGAGCCGATCAGTGGACGAGCGGCAGACCCAGTGCTTGCAGGGCGGCACGCAATGGGGCGTGAAAGGCCGGTTGCAAGGGGGTCAGGGGCAGCCGCAGGCCCGAGTCGATGCGGCCCATGAGCCGCAGCGCTTCCTTGACGGGAATGGGGTTGGGTTCGCAGAACAGTTGCTGGTTGAGCTCGATCAGCTCGAAATGCAGCTTGCTGGCCAGCGCGGTGTTGCCATCCAGGGCGGCCGCGCAGAGTTCGTGCATGCGGCGCGGCACGACGTTGGCCGACACGCTGATGTTGCCGTGCCCGCCCAGCAGCATCAGCGCCACGGCGGTCGGGTCGTCTCCGGAATAAATGGAGAACGACGGCGGCGCACGCCCGATGAGCTGCGCGGCGCGGTCGATATTCCCGGAAGCCTCCTTGATGCCGATGATGCCCGGCACTTGCGCCAGGCGCAGCGCGGTGTCCACCTGCATATCGGCCACGGTGCGGCCTGGCACGTTGTAGAGCACCACGGGGATGTCGATCGCCTCGGCGATGGCGCTGAAATGCGCGACCATGCCGTCCTGCGTGGGGCGGTTGTAGTAGGGCACGACGCTGAGCACGCAATCGGCGCCGACGTCCTGGCAGCGACGCGACAGTTCGATGGCTTCGCTCGTGGAGTTGGCGCCGGCACCGGCCATCACGGGCACGCGGCCTGCCGCCTGTTCGACGACCACGCGCACGATCTCGATGTGCTCGTCCACCGGCAGGGTGGGCGACTCGCCGGTGGTGCCGCAGGGACTGATGCAGTCGGTGCCTTGTTCGATATGCCAGTCGACCAGTTTGCGCAGGGCGGCGAAGTCCACGCGGCCATCGGAGTGCATGGGCGTCACCAGGGCGACGATGCTGCCGCGGATGACCGGAGTTTGGGAGGACATGGTTCTGCCTATATTTGCTTGTGCGCAGCTCGTGAGCTGCCTGTCAAGTCGCAAGATTGTATCGGTCTGACGCACTGGCGTCGGGCGCTTCCCGCACGGCGACGATGCGCTGCACATAGGCCGGATGCGGGCTCGGAACAAAGCCGTCTTCATACGCCAACACCCGCAGCGCCGGGCGCACCGCATCGAGCAACTCGCCGGGGCGCAGCAGGAATTCGGGGTTCGAGGGTTTGCCCAGGCTGGCCTGCCCGAGAGCGAAGGTTTCATAGAGCAGAAACCCGCCGGGGGCGACCGCCTGCACGATGCGCGGCAGCAGGGGACGCCAGAGGTAGTGGGTGACGACGACCGCATCGAAGGTCTGCTCGCCGTACGGCCAGGGACCGGCCTCCAGGTCGGCCACCTGCACCTGCGCCACATCGCGCAGGCCGGCGAGAGCTTCGGCGTTGCGGTCCACGGCGAACACCGTGTGGCCGCGCTGTTGCAGCCAGCGCACATGGCGCCCTGAGCCGCAGGCGACGTCGAGCACGCTGCCGCCCGCGCGCAACAGCGGTGCATGGCGCACGATCCAGGGGGAGGGCGGGAGGGTTGGCATGTTCTGCGCGGGCATGGCAGCGCATCGTAGCGTAGCGCTGCCGGCTGGAACGCCGGGCGTGTGCATCATTGTTGCAAGGCAGAATAGAACAAACCCCTTACCCTTTCTCCCTTTCCATTCCTCGACTTCCACCGCAAACACCACATGACCTCTGCCACCATCCTCGTCACCGGCGGCGCCGGCTATATCGGCTCGCACACCTGCGTAGCTCTGATCGAAGCGGGCTACACCCCTGTGGTGTACGACAACCTGTGCAACAGCAGCGCCGAATCGCTGGCGCGGGTGGAGCGCATCACCGGCAAGCGTCCCGCCTTCGTGCAGGCCGACATCCGCGATGCGACGCGACTCGACGCCGTGTTTGCGCAGCACAAGATCGACGCCGTGATCCACTTCGCCGGTCTGAAGGCGGTGGGCGAATCGGTGGAAAAGCCGCTGATGTACTACGACAACAATGTCGGCGGCACCCTGGCTCTGCTTCAGGGGATGCAGCGCGCCCAGGTGCACAACCTCATTTTCTCGTCGTCGGCCACGGTCTATGGCGATCCGGCTTCGGTGCCCATCCGCGAAGATTTTCCGCTCAGCGCGACCAATGCCTATGGCCGCAGCAAGCTGATGATCGAGGAAATCCTCGGCGACCTGCACCGCGCCGAACCGCATTGGCGCATCGCCCGCCTGCGCTACTTCAACCCGGTGGGGGCGCATGAAAGCGGGCTCATCGGCGAAGACCCGCGCGGCATTCCCAACAACCTCATGCCCTACATCACCCAGGTGGCGGTGGGGCGCCTGCAGAAGCTGCGCGTGTTCGGCGGCGACTGGCCGACGGTGGACGGCAGCGGCGTGCGCGATTACATCCATGTCATGGACCTGGCCGAAGGCCATGTCGCCGCGCTGCGCTATCTGTTGAGCCATGAGGGCCTGTTCACGGTGAATCTCGGCACGGGGCAGGGCTACTCTGTGCTGCAGATGGTGCAGGCCTTCGGCAAGACCATCGGGCGCGATCTGCCCTATGAAATCGTCGCGCGACGTCCGGGCGATATTGCGCAATGCTGGGCCGATCCGAGCGCGGCGCGCGAGTTGCTGGGCTGGAGCGCCAAACGGGGGCTGGAGCAAATCTGCGCCGACGCCTGGCGCTGGCAGCAGGGCAATCCGCAAGGCTATGGCGCTTGAGCGCTTCGCTTGCTGGCATCCCCGCGCTTGCGCCGGTTGACCGTCGCGCGCTATGGTTGATGCCGAATCAACCGACCGAAAGGATCATCATGAGCAAAAGCACTCTGCATGCCTCATCCACGCCGATTCACATCGGCATTTCGGATGACGACCGCGCCAAGGTCGCCGAACAGCTCTCGCATCTGCTGGCCGACACCTATACGCTCTACCTCACCACGCACAACTTCCACTGGAACGTCACCGGGCCGATGTTCAACACCCTGCACCTGATGTTCATGGATCAGTACACCGAGCTGTGGAATGCGGTCGATCCCATTGCCGAGCGCATCCGCGCCCTCGGTTTTTCCGTGCCGGGCTCTTATCACGGTTTCAGCTCGCGCTCCAGCCTGGCCGACGTGCCGGCGCAGCCGCCCAAGGCGCAGGAGATGATCGCCATCCTGGTGAAAGGCCATGAGGCCGTGGCCAAGACCGCGCGGGCGGTGTTCACCGTGGCCGACGAGGTCAACGACCAGCCCACCGCCGACCTGATGACGCAGCGGCTGGACATCCACGAAAAGACCGCCTGGATGCTGCGCTCGCTGCTCGAAGGCTGATCGGGGGCGCTGATGCGCCGTTCATCGACGTTCCCTGCGTGGCGATAATTCACGCATGGAACGTCTGCGCCTATGGCTGGCCTTGATCCGTTGGGACAAGCCGGTCGGTTCTCTCCTCTTGTTGTGGCCGAGCCTGTCGGCCTTGTGGATCGCCAGCGAGGGTCGCCCCAACGGGTGGCTGGTCCTCGTGTTCATCGCCGGCACCTTTCTCATGCGTTCGGCCGGTTGCGCCGTGAACGACGTGGCCGATCAAGACTTCGACCGCGCCGTGCGCCGCACCGCGCAGCGCCCGGTCACCTCGGGCAAGGTGTCGCCGCGCGAGGCGCTGCTGGTGGGCGCGGCGCTCGCACTCGCCGCCTTCGGCCTGGTGCTCACCACCAATGCGCTGACCATCCAGATGTCGGTCGCGGCCTTGCTGATCGCCATCGCCTATCCCTACACCAAGCGCTGGCTGGCGCTGCCGCAGGCTTACCTCGGCGTGGCGTTCAGTTTCGGTATCCCCATGGCCTTCGCCGCTGCGCGCGGCGACGTGCCGCTGCTGGCCTGGGTGCTGCTGCTGGGCAATCTGTTCTGGGTGCTGGCCTACGACACCGAATACGCCATGGTCGACCGCGAAGACGATCTCAAGGTGGGCATCAAGACCTCGGCCATCACCTTCGGCCGCGCCGACGTGGCGGCGGTGATGGCGAGCTATTGCGCCTTTCTCGCGCTGTGGGCCGCGGCGGGATGGGTGCTGCAACTGGGCTGGCCTTACTTTCTGGGCGTGGCCGTGGCCGCAGCACAGGCCGCGCATCACTACACCCTGATCCGCGATCGCAACCCGACGCAATGCTTTCGCGCCTTCCGGCTCAATCACTATCTGGGACTGGCGGTGTTCGTTGGGGTGGTTTGCGCTTACGCGATCAAGCGGTAAGACGTTGCAGCGCCTCGCGGTAGCGCGCCACGGTGTGCGCGATGACCTCGGCGGGCAGGGTCGGCGGCGGCGGTTGCTTGTTCCAGCCGGGCACGCCCTCCAGCCAATCGCGCAGGAACTGCTTGTCGAAACTCGGCGGCGAGCTGCCCTCGGCCCAGGTGTCGGCGGGCCAGAAGCGCGAGGAATCGGGGGTGAGCACTTCGTCCATCAGCGTGAGGATGCCGTCCTCGTCCAGGCCGAATTCGAACTTGGTGTCGGCGATGAGGATGCCGCGTGCGGCCGCGTAGTCGGCGGCGCGTTGGTAGAGCGTGATGCTGATGTCGCGCACCTGCGCGGCGAGCTTGCTGCCTATGGCCTGTTCCATCTGGGCGAAGGCGATGTTTTCGTCATGCTCGCCCAGCTCGGCCTTGGTGGCGGGGGTGAAGATGGGCGCGGGCAGCTTGCTGGCGAGCTTCAGGCCCGGCGGGAGGGCGACACCGCAAACCGCGCCGCTGGCCTGGTAGTCTTTCCAGCCCGAGCCCGCAAGATAGCCGCGCACCACGGCCTCGATCGGCAGCGGCTTGAGACGCTTGACCACCATCGCCCGGCCGCGCACCTGATCGCGCTCATCGGGGGCGACCACGGTTTCGGGGTCGACATCGAGCAGATGGTTGGGCACGACATCATGCAGCAAGCCGAACCAGAAGCGCGCCATGCGGGTGAGGATTTCGCCCTTGCCGGGAATGGGCTCGGCCATGATGACGTCGAAGGCCGAGATGCGGTCGGTGGCCACCATCAGCAGGCGGTCCGGGCCCACGGCGTAGTTTTCGCGCACCTTGCCGCGAGACAACAAAGGCAGCGAGCGGATGGAGGATTGCAGCAGGGCAGAGGTCATGGGCGGGCTTTCGTGAAGAACGGGGCGATTGTAGAAATTCGCAGGGTTGAGTTTTTCACCCGCCTCGTTCCACAATGGGCACGCCGCATGTGCGGCAATAACGGAGACTGAACATGGCTGCAAAACGCATACTGCTGTTGGCCGGTGACTACGCCGAAGATTACGAAACCATGGTGCCCTTCCAGACCCTGCTGGCCGTGGGCCACACGGTGCATGCGGTCTGCCCCGACAAGAAGGCGGGCGATCAGGTGAAGACGGCGATTCACGACTTCGAGGGCGCTCAGACCTATTCCGAAAAGCCTGGCCACAACTTCACCCTCAACGCCACTTTCGCCGAGGTGAAGGCGGAAGACTACGACGCGCTGGTCATCCCCGGCGGACGCGCGCCCGAATACCTGCGGCTCAACCCCGAGGTGCTCGAACTGGTGCGGCATTTTTTCAGCGCCAACAAGCCGGTGGCGGCGGTGTGCCACGGTGCGCAGATTCTGGCGGCGGCGGGTGTGTTGCAGGGCCGCAAGTGCTCGGCCTACCCCGCCTGCGGCCCGGAGGTGCGCGAGGCCGGCGGCGAGTATGCCGACATCCCGGTCGATCAGGCGGTGACGCAGGGCAATCTGGTGACTGCCCCGGCCTGGCCCGCGCATCCGGCTTGGATGGGGCAGTTTCTCAAGCTGCTGGGCACGCAGATCACGTTGTAACGTGGGTGCCGACCCATGGAAATGCCGACTTCGAGTCGGCATTTTGGTGATCTGTTCGGCGCTCAACCCAGATTGTTCATTGGGACACGGGATGATGGCGAGGCGGGTTGGGCATCCCCCTCCCGGCCTCCCCCACAAGTGGAGGAGGTGAGATCACTCCCTCCCCACTTGTGGGGAGGGTTGGGGTGGGGAGGATTTGGCCCGGCGCGACAAGCCCATAGCCTTTAGCTTGGGCGCAAAGCGCGGGGGCATAGACGCTCCAAACCGACCGCCAACGCCCGTGTAGGGGCGCAGCCCCGCCTGATGGACAATCTGGGTTCAGCTCAGCACCGTCATGCTCAGGCGGCGGCGGTAGCTCTCCACCGTGGGATCGGTGACCGGCGGCTGGCCGGGTGCGGGCTTGGGGGCATCCGACGGGGTCATCAGTTCCAGGATGTTGACGAAGGTCTTGCGCGCACGGTCTTCGCTCCAGCTCTTGTCGCGCATGAGGATGTCGAGCAGTTCGTCCAGTGCCGCCGTCCACTGCTGCGCGGCCATGTGGCGCTGTGCCAGGGCGTAGCGGGCGTCGAAGTCGCGCTTGTTGGCGGCGATGCGGGCCTGCAGCGCGGCTACCGCGGGCAGGCCCGGCGTCGCCAGTGCGGCGGCCAGCCAGTCGGCCAGGGCCCGGATGCGGGCATCGGTCTGGGCCTTGCCGGCCAGGGGTTCGAATGCCATCTGGGCGTCTTCAACCCGACCGTCTTTGAGCAGCAGTTCGACGTATTCCTTGCGTGCGGCGTCGTTGGCGGGATTGGTGGCCAGAGTCTGCTGCAGTTTTTCCAGCGGGGGCAGATCAGGTGCAGACTGGGCTTCGGCCTCGGACGGCTCGGCCTCCTCCGGTTGTTGCGGCGCGGTGGCGGGAACATGTTTGTCGAGAAACGCGCGGATTTGACCCTCCGGCAGCGCGCCGACAAAGCCGTCCACCGGCTGGCCATTCTTGAGCAGCATCACCATCGGAATGCTGCGCACGCCGAATGCGGCCGCCAGTTCCTGTTCCTCCTCGGTGTTGATTTTCACCAGTTTGAACCGGCCTTCGTAAGCCACCTCCAGCTTTTCGAGAATGGGGCCGAGCGCGCGGCAGGGCCCGCACCAGGGCGCCCACAGATCCACCAGCACGGGGACGGTGTTCGAGGCTTCGACGACTTCGGTTTCAAAATTGGCTACGGTGGCATCAATCATGTTCGACTCCTGAAAGCAGGGCAGATGGGGGCGGTCGTCGCCATACCAAGGGGGGTATGGCGGTGCAAAGCATGCGCTTAGGAATGGAGCATAACGGGCTGCGAATCCGAAGGCGCGGCCACGGCTTCTTAAAATCGACCGTTTACAGGCATTGCACAGGAGCAGGCAGATGGCCGCAATCGGCGTGGTGATGGGTTCGCAAAGCGACTGGGAAGTGATGCGCCATGCGGCGGACCTCCTTGCCCGCTTCGATGTGGCGCATGAATGCCGGGTGGTCTCGGCCCACCGCATGCCCGACGATCTGTTTGCCTATGCCGAAAGCGCGCAGCCGCGTGGCCTGCGGGCCATCATTGCCGGCGCGGGCGGCGCGGCGCATCTGCCGGGCATGCTGGCGGCCAAGACGGCGGTGCCGGTGCTCGGCGTGCCGGTGCCCAGCAAGTATCTGCGGGGTGAGGACTCGCTGCTGTCCATCGTGCAGATGCCCAAGGGCGTGCCGGTGGCGACCTTTGCCATCGGCGAGGCCGGGGCGGCCAATGCCGCGCTGTTCGCCGTGGCGATGCTGGCGGCGCATGACACCGATTTGCGCGAGCGGCTCGACGCTTTTCGCGCCGAGCAGACTGCGGCGGCGCGCGCCCTGCGCGTCGGGGTGCAGGCATGAGCCGGGGCGGCGCATTCATTCCCCCTGGGGCGACGCTGGGCGTGCTCGGCGGCGGGCAGTTGGGCCGCATGTTCGCGCAGGCGGCGCAGAGCGCGGGCTATGGCGTGGCCGTGCTCGAAGCCGATGAAGCCGCGCCCGCGGCGCAGGTCACCGGCATTCATCTGGCGGCGCGCTACGACGACCCGCTGGCGCTCGATCAGCTCACCCGCGACTGCGCTGCGGTGACGGTGGAATTCGAGAACATTCCTGCGGCATCGCTGCAATGGCTGGATGCGCGCGTGCCGCTGGCGCCCGCCCCACAGTCGGTGGCGATCTGCCAGGACAGGGCGCAGGAAAAAGCCTTGTTCACTCGGCTGGGCGTGCCTTGCGCGCCCCATGCGGTGCTGAGGGCGGGGAGCGATGTGGGTGCGGTGAGCACCGACCTTTTTCCCGGCATCCTCAAAACCGCGCGCCTGGGCTATGACGGCAAGGGTCAGATTTCGGTGGCCTGCGCCGCCGATCTGCCCGCGGCCCGGGCCGCACTGGGCGGGGTGGATTGCGTGCTGGAGAAAAGACTCGATCTGGCCTATGAATTGTCGGTGGTGCTGGCGCGCGGCCGCGACGGCAGCGCCGTGCAGTTTGCGCCGCAGCAGAATCTGCACCGCGACGGCATTCTGTTCGCCAGCTTTTCGCCGGGGCCGGCCATCTCCCCAGAAATCGCCGCAGCGGCGCAGAACGCCGCAGGCGCGGTGGCGCAGGGGTTGGACTATGTCGGCGTGCTCTGCGTGGAGTTTTTCGTATTGCGCGACGGCCGCCTGCTGGCCAATGAAATTGCCCCGCGCCCGCACAACTCCGGCCACCACACGATCGATTCCTGCACGGTCTCGCAGTTCGAGCTGCAATGGCGCGCCCTGGTGAACGCGCCGCTGCTGGCGCCCAGGCAGCACAGCGCCACCGTCATGCTCAATCTGCTCGGCGATCTGTGGTTCGACGCCGCAGGCCACCAGCGCGAGCCCGACTGGGCCACCGTGCTGGCGCAGCCCGGCGCGCATCTGCACCTCTATGGCAAACACGCCCCGCGCAAGGGTCGCAAGATGGGTCATCTCACCTGCACGGCAGCCACGCCTGACGAGGCGCGGCAGGCGGCGCTGCACGTCTGCGCCATCCTCGGCCTGGAGCCGTTCCAGGATGAAACGGCCCCCTCGCTCGCGGTGCTCGCTGCCCCCGAGGGGGGTGTCAGTTCCTTCGGAACGGCCGTGCGGAACTGACATGAGCGAAGTGCACACCGACGCCCAGGTGCGTCCGCGCGAGATCATCGAGGCCGTGCGGCGTCTGGAGGCGGGCGGGCTGGTCGGCCTGCCGACCGAAACCGTCTACGGCCTGGCCGCCGACGCCGAGAACCCCGAGGCCGTGGCCAGAATTTATGCCGCCAAGGGCCGACCCGCAGACCACCCCGTGATCGTGCATGTCCATCGCCAGGCCGATCTGCGACATTGGGCGGCTGAAGTGCCCGAAGCCGCACGTCAGCTCGCTGCCGCCTTCTGGCCTGGGCCGCTGACGCTGATTCTGCCGCGCAGGCCCGGTGTGGCCGAGGCCTGCGCCGGCGGGCAGGGCACCATCGGCCTGCGCTGCCCGTCGCATCCGGTCGCGCAGGCGGTGCTGGCGATTTTCAGGGGCGGGCAGGGTGGACTGGCGGCGCCTTCGGCCAACCGCTTTGGCCGCATCAGCCCCACGACGGCGGCGCATGTGCGGGCCGAACTCGGCGACGATCTGCTGGTGCTCGACGGCGGCGCCTGCGCCGTCGGCATCGAGAGCACCATCGTCGATTGCACGGTACAGCCCCCGCGCATCCTGCGCCCGGGACTGCTGCAAGCCACCGAGCTGGCCGCGGTACTGGGCATCCCGGCCGAGACCTTGCTGCGACCGGCCGGCGGTGCGCCTCGCGTCGCCGGTGCGCTGCCTGCGCACTATGCCCCGCGCACCCCGCTGGCGCTGCGGGCCGCCGCCGACATCGACGCCGATTGGCCCGCAACAGCCGACGCAGGCGTGCTCGCGCGCCATCCCTGCCCGAACGGGAGGTCGACTCGCTGGTTTCAATTGCCGGATGAACCTGTCGGATACGCCCACGCGCTGTACGCGGGGCTGCGCGACCTCGACGCCGCCGGACTCGGCGAAATTTGGGTCGAATCGCTGCCGCCGTCCTTGCCCTGGCTGGCCTTGCGCGATCGCCTGGATCGGGCGGCGCGCGGCTCAGGCGCGGGGCCGTGATGTGTGAGTTTGCCCAGATGGGCAAGCCAATGTGGCAAAAATACAATCCTTCGCGAAATGCGGAAAACCGCCCTTGCGACGCCATTTTGCGTCGGTTATGCTGAATCGAACGGTCGTTCTGTTTTGACTGACCCGACCCGCCGCGGCGCCGGCTGATAATCACAATCGAGGAGATGTTCATGCACAATCGCATCTGGATTGCGCTGGCCTTGGCCAGTGCCTTGGGCTTGACAGGTTGCGGCGGGGGCGGCAATCCGTCGCCACCTTCACTGGCTTCGGTCAGCAGCGTCAATGCCGCAAGCACGGCACCCAAGGCGGCGCCTAGCGGAGGGTTCAAGCAGGTCGTTGCGTTCGGTGACAGTCTGTCCGACGATGGCGCCTACACCCTGGCCGCTTTGAGCGTTTATGGCCCGGGCACTTCCTACAACATCCCTTTCACCGGCCTGCCCTATGCGGCTGGGGGGCAGTTCACCGTCAACGGTGCGGCAACCGGGAACTGGACCAACGTCCTGGCCAGCAAGCTCGGCCTGAGCCTGACGCCCAATCTCGTCGGCTATGGCACGCCCAGCGGCGTCATGTATCTCGGCGCCGCGGGGACGACGTCCACCCCGGCGTTCTGCGCCTTCAGCGCGCCGCCGTCCAGCGGGCAGGCCAACTGCACCAATTTTGCCGAGGGTGGCTCGATGGTCAGCAATCCTGATGGCATCGGACACAGCGGCGGCGCCCTGACCCTGCCGATCACCACCCAGGTGCAAAATTATCTGGCCCAGTTCGGCAGCTTCAATGCCAATCAGCTCGTTACCGTACTGGCGGGCAACAACGACATCTTCGCCGCCTTGTCGGGCGTGAGCGCCTCGGTGACTCTGGCGGTGCAGCAAGCCGTGGGCAGCGCGCTGCAGCAAAACCCCAGCCTGACGCAGGCGCAGATCGCGCAGATTCAGGCCGAGGCGCAGGCGCAGGCAACCAGTCAGGCGGTTGCGGCAGCACAAACCACCGTGGCCACGGCTGCCGATCAACTGGCCGCTCAGGTCAAGCTCATTTCGAGCAAGGGCGGCCAATACGTGCTGGTCTTTACCCTGCCCGATTCCTCGCAGACGCCGTTCGGACGCGGCCTGCCCTACACCGGCATGACGCCGCCGCAGGCGCCGCCTGCCGGATATGTCTGTGACAACACCAACACCTCCACGCCGTGTTACCTGCTGTCCAACCTGGTTCAAGTGTTCAACCAGCGCTTGCTCAACGACCTGCAAGGCCAACCCGTCAAGGTGCTCGATGGCTACGGGCTGCTCAATGAGGAAATCGCCAACCCGGCGCAGTTCGGCCTGAGCAATGTGACCACGCCGTGGTGCGATCCGGCGACGACCAGCTCGCTGCTGTGCAATGTCGGCACGCCCTATGCGGCTGCCGGGGCGAGTACGTCAAATCTGGGGACTTGGCTGTTTGCCGACTCGCTTCATCCCACGCCGACCGGCTACGGCCTCATCGCCAATGCCGCGCTGTCGGCGATGAAGGGTTTTGGCTGGATTTCGCAATGACACCGAGGAGACGAGCGATGAACACCTTGCAACGCACCGCGCTGGGCAGCGCACTCGCTGCGGCCAGCCTGGGGTTGGTGCCTGCGGCGCACGCCGATGAATTTCCGAAAAACATCGTCTATGTCGGCGCAGCCTATCTGAACAACCATTCCAGCCTGCCCAATCTCGGCGGCTACAACACCCCGCCCAATCTCAACCTGGCCGTGGGCAACGCGACGACGCTGGGCCTGGGCTATGTGCGCAACCTCCCCGGGCCGTGGAGTTTCGAGCTGGCGCTGGGTTATCCGCCGCGGGTGCGCACCTACGCCGAAGGCAGCGGCTGGCACTCGCTGAGCCGGGCCGGTGTGACCGATGTGGATGTGTATTCGCCAACCGCCTTCATCAACTACCACATTCGCGGCAAGAAAGCGAAGTGGGACCCGTTTGTCGGCCTGGGCGTGAACTACACCTGGTTTCGCAACACCAAGGCGCTGCCGCCGCTGACCAAGCTGCAGGGGCCGACCGATGTTCATCTGTCGAGCGACCTGACCTGGGCGGCGCACGTCGGCATGATCTACCGCTTCAATTCGCGCTGGTCGCTGGTGGGCACGATCGCCTATGCCGATGTGCGCAGCGACCTGACTTCCACGTCCTACACGCCGGATCGCGCGGTGATCACCAGCCAGGCCACGACCCGGATCAAGTTCAATCCGGTGGTCTACACCCTGGCCGTGGGCTATAGTTTTTGACTGGTTTCCCGCTCGGCGAAAGGGGGCTTCGGCTCCCTTTTTTTCGGGCTTCGAGCAGAAAATGATCTGTCTTTATATACAGCCATGCTACATTGTGCAGCAGTGTCATTTGGACGAGACGTGAGGAAGGTGCCATGGAACAGGGGAAATCCGCAGTGAATCCAGAAAAAGCCAAGGCGCTGGCCGCCGCGCTGGCGCAGATCGAAAAGCAGTTCGGCAAGGGCACGATCATGCGCATGGACGATGGTGAGGCGCAGCGCGACATCCAGGTGGTGTCCACCGGCTCTCTCGGGCTGGACATTGCGCTGGGTGTGGGCGGATTGCCGCGTGGCCGGGTGGTCGAGATCTACGGGCCCGAGTCTTCCGGCAAGACTACGCTCACCCTGCAGGTCATCGCCGAAATGCAGAAGCTCGGCGGCACCTGCGCCTTCATCGATGCCGAGCATGCGCTCGACGTGCAATACGCATCGAAACTCGGGGTGCAATTGCCCGATCTGCTGATTTCCCAGCCCGACACGGGCGAGCAGGCGCTCGAAATCGTCGACGCGCTGGTGCGCTCCGGTTCGGTGGACATGATCGTGGTCGATTCGGTCGCCGCACTCACGCCCAAGGCCGAGATCGAGGGCGAGATGGGCGATTCGCTGCCGGGCCTGCAGGCGCGGCTGATGAGTCAGGCGCTGCGCAAGCTCACCGCCAATATCAAGCGCACCAACTGTCTGGTCATTTTCATCAACCAGATCCGCATGAAAATCGGCGTGATGTTCGGCAATCCCGAAACGACGACCGGCGGCAATGCGCTCAAGTTCTACTCCTCGGTGCGTCTGGACATCCGCCGCACCGGCTCCATCAAAAAGGGCGAGGAGGTCATCGGCTCCGAGACCCGGGTCAAGGTGGTGAAGAACAAGGTGGCGCCGCCGTTCAAACAGGCGGAATTCGACATTCTGTACGGCGAAGGCGTGTCGCGCGAGGGCGAGATCATCGACCTGGGGGTGCTGGCCAAGCTGGTCGAGAAATCCGGCTCCTGGTATGCCTACAACGGCGAGAAAATCGGCCAGGGCAAGGACAATGCGCGCGAATTTCTCAAGGCCAATCCCGACATCGCCCGCGAGATCGAAAACAAGATCCGCGTCAGTCTCGGCGTGCCCGAGGCCAATGCGTTGATGAACGCGGACATGGCCGAAGAGGATCAGGACTGACGATTCGCCTTGACGTCATGAGCCTGTCTCGCGCCCAGCCTTCCTTGCGTGCGCGAGCCGTGCGTTACCTGTCGCAGCGCGAGCACAGCCCGCTGGAACTGCGTCGCAAGCTGCTGCGCTACTGCGAGGAGTCCGAAGAGGTCGATGCCCTGATCGCCAGTCTGGAGCAGGCCGGGCTGCTCAGCAGCGAGCGTTTTGCCGGGTCGTTGATCCACCGGCGCCAGCAGCGTTACGGCAATCTGCGCATCGCGCAGGAACTCGATGCCCACGGCCTTCCGCCAGAGGTCACGGCGGCGCTGCAACCCGCCTTGCAAGACAGTGAACTGGCCCGCGCCCATGCGGTCTGGGCGAGAAAATTCCAGGCGCTGCCGCAAGATGCCGCTGAGCGCGCCCGGCAGGCCCGCTTTCTGACCCGGCGTGGCTTCAGCAGTGATGCCGTGCGTGCCGTGCTGCGAGGTGCGGCGCCGGAGGTTTTCGACTGACTTGCTGCGCCGCAGCAGGCTGCTACACTGATTATTGCGCTTCATCAAAAATCAATCAGCCATGCGCGACTCTCCTGCCGCCTCTGTCTCTCTCCAACGCCGCCTGGTCCACCGTCGCAGTATCGATGTCGAGGTTTATGCGCGTGAAGACGGTCTGTGGGACCTGCAGGCCGAATTGCGGGATGTGAAAACACGCGACATCACCCTATCCGAGCGCATCCGCCCGGCCGGCGTGCCGGTGCACGACATGCTGCTCATCGTCACCATCGATGATGTGCTCGACATCGTCGACGCCCGCTCGCACACCCTGTTCAGCCCTTATGACACCTGCGGCGATCATGACGATGCCTACAAGCGGCTGATCGGCCTCAATCTGCTGCGCGGATTCCGCGCTGCGGTGCGCGAACGCCTGGGCGGGGTGCTGGGCTGCACCCATCTCACCGAATTGACGCAAGTGCTGCCCACGGCCGCCATTCAGGGGATGACCGGTCTGACCAAGGTGGCCATGCCAGTGACCGAGCATTCTGCCGGGATGAAACGACCCCCTGACTCGCTGCGCTCGCATTCCACCTCGCGGCTTGCAAGCCACTCGGATTCGCATGGCATGGGTCAGTCCGCAGGGACTGACCCATGTCCCGCTCATCCCCCCGAGGGGGTGTCAGTTCCTTCGGAACGGCCGTGCGGAACTGCCATGCCCTTTCAGCTCAACCGCTGCCACGCCCTGCGGCTGGATGCCCCGGCTGTGGCCAAGTTCTATCCCCGTTGGGCGCAGCCTTCTGCGCCGCAGCGTGCCAAAGGCACAATGCCTACTTCCCAAACCGAGGACGAGACACCATGAAAATCCATGAATACCAAGCCAAACAATTGCTCAGGGAGCACGGCGTGCCGGTACCGCGCGGCAAACCGGCGTTTTCGGTCGACGAGGCCGTCGCCGCGGCGCAGGAGCTGGGCGGCCCGGTCTGGGTGGTGAAGGCGCAGATTCATGCGGGCGGGCGAGGCAAGGGCGGCGGCGTCAAGCTGGCGCGTTCGCTCGATGAGGTGCGGCAACTTGCGTCGCAGATTCTGGGCATGCAGCTCGTCACGCATCAAACCGGGCCCGCGGGGCAGAAGGTGCGGCGGCTGCTGATCGAAGAAGGAGCCGACATCCGCAAGGAGTATTACGTTGCCGTGCTCACCGACCGCGAAACCCAGAAAGTGGCGGTCATGGCGTCGAGCGAAGGCGGCATGGACATCGAGGAAGTCGCAGCGAAGACGCCGGAGAAAATCCTCAAGGTCTTCGTCGATCCGCTCGTGGGGCTGCAGGATGCGCAGGGGCTGGAGCTGGCCGCGGGTATCGGCATTCCGCTGGACTCGCAGGCGCAGGCGGTCGACGTGTTCAGGAAACTCTATCAGTGCTATATGGACAGCGATGCCTCGCTGGTCGAGATCAACCCGCTGATCCTCGAGGGCAACGGCCAGATCAAGGCGCTCGATGCCAAGTTCAACATCGACGACAACGCCCTGTTCCGCCACCCGGAAATCGAGGCGCTGCGCGATCTCGACGAGGAGGATCCGGCCGAGGTGCAGGCGCACAAATACGACCTGGCCTACATCCAGCTCGATGGCAATATCGGCTGCCTGGTCAACGGTGCCGGGCTGGCGATGGCGACGATGGACACCATCAAGCTGTTCGGCGGCTCGCCCGCCAACTTCCTCGACGTGGGCGGCGGGGCGACCACCGAGAAAGTGACCGAGGCGTTCAAGATCATGCTGCACAACCCGCATGTCAAGGCGATTCTGGTCAACATCTTCGGCGGCATCATGCGCTGCGACACCATCGCCGAGGGCGTGATCGCCGCCAGCCGTGCCGTGGGCCTGAACGTCCCCTTGGTCGTGCGCATGAAGGGCACCAACGAGGAAATCGGCCGCAAGCTGCTGGCCGATTCCGGCCTGCCCATCATCAGCGCCAACACCATGGGCGAGGCCGCGCAGGCCGCCGTTCAAGCCGCGCAGGCTTAAAGCCCGGCTCCACAGAACAAGAGGACATCATGGCCATCCTGATCAACAAAGACACCCGAGTCATCACCCAGGGCATCACCGGCAAGACCGGACAGTTCCATACCCGCATGTGCCGCGACTACGCCAACGGCAAGAACTGCTTCGTCGCCGGGGTCAACCCGAAAAAAGCCGGAGAAGATTTCGAGGGCATTCCCATCTACGGCAATGTGGCAGACGCCAAGGCGGCCACGGGCGCCACGGTCTCGGTCATTTATGTGCCCCCTGCGGGCGCGGCTGCCGCCATCTGGGAGGCGGTGGAGGCGGACCTCGACCTCGTCATCTGCATCACCGAGGGCATCCCGGTGAAAGACATGCTGCTGGTGCGCAACCGCATGAAGGCCAAGGAGGCCTCGGGCGGCAAGAAAACCCTGCTGCTCGGGCCGAACTGCCCCGGTCTCATCACCCCCGATGAAATCAAGATCGGCATCATGCCCGGCCACATCCACCGCAAGGGACGGGTGGGCATCGTCTCGCGCTCGGGTACGCTGACCTACGAGGCGGTGGCGCAGGTCACCGAACTGGGGCTGGGGCAGAGCAGCGCGGTGGGCATCGGCGGCGATCCGATCAACGGCCTCAAGCACATCGACATCATGCGCGCCTTCAACGACGATCCCGACACCGACGCCGTCATCATGATCGGCGAAATCGGCGGCTCCGACGAGGCCGAGGCGGCACGCTGGTGCAAGGCCCACATGAAAAAGCCGGTGGTCGGCTTCATCGCCGGGGTGACTGCGCCGCCGGGCAAGCGCATGGGCCATGCCGGCGCGCTGATTTCCGGCGGCGCCGACACCGCCGAGGCCAAGCTCGCCATCATGGAGGAGTGCGGTTTCACCGTCACGCGCAACCCGTCTGAAATGGGCAGGCTGCTCAAGCAAGTCATGGGCTGATCCGTGCAAACGCCGGGGCTGCTCCCGGTTACAAACGGTATGATGCGAAACCAGTCCCGATGGGACTGCATTGACATCCGGGGCAGCCATCGGCATGGAACACTATTTCACCGTCGAGTTCTTGACGGCCATCGGTCAGATCGTTCTGATCGACATCCTTCTGGGCGGAGACAACGCCGTGGTCATTGCGCTGGCCACGCGCAAACTGCCCGTCCATCAACGCAAGCTCGGCATACTGTGGGGAACTGCAGGCGCCATTGCGCTGCGCGTGGTGCTGATTTTTTTCGCCCTGACCCTGCTCAAGCTGCCCTTTCTCAAGATCGCAGGTAGCTTGCTGCTGTTCTGGATCGGCATCAAGCTGCTCTCCCCGCAGGAAGAGGAGGGGCATGGCGAGGTGCAGGCCGCCGACAAGTTGTGGGCCGCGGTCAAGACAGTCATCATCGCCGACTTCGTGATGAGCCTGGACAACGTCATCGCCATCGCCGGTGCGGCGCAAAACGCCGGCGAGCGGCACAGCATGCTGCTGGTGGTGTTCGGTCTGCTGCTGAGCGTGCCCATCATCGTCTGGGGCAGCCAGTTGGTCATCCAACTGATGCAGCGTTTTCCGGTCATCATCACCCTGGGAGCGATGCTGCTGGGCTGGATCGCCGGTGGCCTGATCGTGACCGACCCGTTTGTTGCACACTGGGTGGAGGCGCTGCCTTGGGCGGCTTACGCCGAAAAAATCGCCGGGCTGATCGGCGCCATCGTGGTGTGGGCCGTGGCAAAGCTGATCTATCGCCGCACTTCGGTTTCCGCCGCATGAACATGGACATGAGCAAGACTGCGGGGCCGGGCCCTGCCTTGCAGTATGAAATGGTGAGCCTGACGCATACGGGCCGCGTGCGCGAGCACAACGAGGATGCGGTGGCATTCGACGCCGTGGCGCAGGTGGCCGTGCTGGCCGATGGCATGGGCGGCTACGCCGCCGGAGAAGTCGCCAGCGGCATGGCAACGGGGCAGATCTGCGCCCGCATCGCCCGCCTGAAAGCCGATTATCCGAAGGTCACTGCGCTCGACCTGTCCACCGAACTGCGCCAGGCCGTGCGCCGCGTGAACCTGGAGATCCTGCGGGCCGCGCGCAGCAATGCGCAGTATGCCGGAATGGGTGCCACCCTGGTCGCCGTGGCGTTCACCGGCAATGTGGCGGTGATCGCGCATGCCGGCGATTCGCGCGCCTATCTGCTGCGGCAGAATCGATTGCGTCTGCTCACGCACGACCATTCAGCGCTGCAGGAGCAGATCGACATGGGGCTGATACGGCCCGAAGACGCAGAAAAGATCGGCGGCAAGAATCTGGTGACGCGCGCCCTTGGCGTCGATCCCGCACTGGAGCCCGACGTGGCCATGCATCCCATGATGGCGGGGGATCTGCTGCTTTTGTGTTCCGATGGCTTGAACGATATGTTGTCTGATGCCAGAATCGAAAGCGTGGTCCGGCAGTATGCCGAGCATCCTGCTGCAGCGGCCAGCCAATTGGTGGATGATGCGAATGCGGCGGGCGGACGTGACAATGTTTCCGTCATTCTGGTGACGATGCGTTGACCCAGCCGATGCTTTTTTACTTTTCCAATCGGGTTCATTGAACAAACGGACTTCAAATCGTGGCCAAACTCGTGATTACCCTGGATGGCAAGGTTTTGAAAGAAGTCGTGCTCAGCAAAGACCGCACGACGCTGGGACGTCGTCCCTACAACGATGTGGTCATCGACAATCTGGCGGTCAGTGGCGAACATGCCGTGCTGTTGCGCGATGCCGCGGCGGATACCGAGAACTACATCATTCAAGACCTGGGCAGCACCAACGGCACCTATCTGAATGGCGCGCCCATCAAATCCAGCCCGTTTCGTGAAGGTGACACGGTGGACATCGGCAAATACAGCCTGCGCCTGCTGTCCGATACGCGCCAGACCACGTTCGGGCCTTCACGCTTTGGTGCGTCGAGCGGTTTCGGCAACTCACGCTTTGGCAACTCGGGGTTTTCCGATTCGCGCACCCGGCCGGGCGATGCGCAGCGCAGTTACAAGATCAAGGTGCTCAGCGGGGATGCGGCCGGGCGTGAGATCCTGCTGAGCAAGGAGCAGACGACCTTCGGCCAGCGCGGCGCGCTGGTGGTCAGCGTCACGCGCAAGCCGCGCGGCTTCGAGCTGGTGCAGGTCGAGGGCGAGAAGCGGGCGCAGGTCAATGGCGTTTCGCTCGGCCTCATGCCGGTGGTGCTGCGTTCGGGTGACGTGATCAATCTGGCCGGGGTTCAACTGCAATTCCTGCAGGTTTGAGAGTCCCGTTCAAAACGAAACGCCCGCAAGGACCACAGTCGTTGCGGGCGTTTTTGCTGCGGCGCACTTTCAGCGCGGCACGCGCATCACTTTGAGCATATTGGTGCCCCCGGCCATACCGATCGGCTCGCCGCAGGTAATGGCGTAACTGTCACCGGAGGCGATGGCATTTTTCTCGATCAGCCGCGCCTCGGCCTGGTTGAGCAGGTCGTCGCGATCGGTGGTGCTGAAGCTCAGCAGCATCGGGTGCACATTGCGGTAAAGCGCCATGCGCCGCACCGAGGTTTCGCTGCGCGACAGCGCATAGATCGGCACGTTGACGCGGTGACGGCTCATCCACAGCGCAGTCGAGCCCGATTCGGTCAGCGCCACGATGGCGCGGCAGCCGAGGTGGTGCGCGGTGAACAGCGCGGCCATGGCGATAGACTGGTCGATGCGGGTGAACTTCTTGTCGATGAAGTCGTGTTCGAGCTTGACTTCCTCGACGTTCTCGGCGGCCACGCAGATGCTGGCCATCGCCTCGACCGTCTCCACTGGGTACTTGCCCGCGGCCGTTTCCGCCGAAAGCATGACGGCGTCGGTGCCGTCGAGCACCGCGTTGGCGACGTCGGACACTTCGGCGCGCGTGGGCACGGCGTTGACGATCATCGATTCCATCATCTGCGTGGCGGTGATCACCACGCGGTCCATTTCGCGCGCCATGCGGATCATGCGCTTTTGCAGCGCGGGCACGGCGGCATTGCCGACTTCCACAGCGAGGTCGCCGCGCGCCACCATGATGCCGTCGGAGGCGCGAAGAATCTCCGGCAGTGCCGGAATCGCCTCGACCCGCTCGATCTTGGCGATGAGCGCGGGTCTGTGGCTGTAGGGTTCACCCGCCACATTGGCGAGTTGCCGCGCCAGTTCCATGTCGGTGGCGTTCTTGGGAAAGGACACGGCCAGATAGTCGGCCTGGAAGGACATCGCGGTGCGAATGTCTTCCATGTCCTTGGCGGTGAGCGCGGGGGCAGACAGCCCGCCGCCCTGCTTGTTGATGCCCTTGTTGTTCGACAACTCGCCGCCGATGGTGACGACAGTGTGGATCTCTTCGCCGCTGACGCCTTCGACAGTGAGCACGATCAGTCCGTCGTTGAGCAGCAGACGGTCGCCCGCGTGCACGTCGCGCGGCAGGTCTTTGTAGTCAAGGCCGCAGCGGGTTTCGTCGCCGATCTCGCAGGTGGCGTCGAGAATGAATTTCTGCCCCGGCTGCAGCACGACCTTGCCGTCCTTGAAGCGTCCGACGCGGATTTTCGGACCTTGCAGGTCGGCCATGACGGCCACGGCCTTGCCCAGCCGGGCGGCCGTCTCGCGGATGAGCTGGGCGCGCTCGATATGTTCTTGCGCCTTGCCGTGGGAAAAGTTGAGCCGCACGACATCGACCCCGGCCGCGATCATGCGTTCGAGGATGTCGGGTGAGGAACTGGCGGGGCCGATGGTGGCAACGATTTTGGTGGCGCGTGACATGGGTAGCGGGATGTTGGGAGTGGGCGGAGCAACGCGATCAGTGAAAATGGGGCTTCCTTCACGGAAAGCCGGGCTGTAGTGTAGAGCGTGCTGTTGACGATTTCGTACACGTTCTTCTGCTGGGATGACGCAGTACTCTCGCGGGCGGTTGCTCATGAGGAAATGCACGGCAGCCCGGATTCGGCGGCAGGTCTGGTGCGCCGCTCATGTGCAGGCGTCTGCCCAATCCGGGCTGCGAGCAGGCGGTGAGGTGGACAAGAAAACCTGGGGTGGTGCGAACCGCGTTGTCGCGTATTCGGCTGACGCGCTTGGAAATCGCCAGCCGCTGTACTAAATCGAAATACGGCTGATCCAGCTCAAGGCCCAATAAGCGACCATGCCGCTGAGTATGGTGCCCAATATGCCACGCCGCGCGAAAAAATAACCCGCCGCGATCACCGCGGCGCCCAGTTTCACCCAGGGTGGACCGAGTGGGGTGAGCAGAAACAGCTCCGGTGCCACGACCGCGGCCAGCGCGGCGGCCGGGGCGAACCGCAGGGCCACCCTGACGCGCGCAGGCAAGGGCATGGCCTTGCGCGACAGCAAGAACAGGTTGCGGCTCAGCACCGTCACGGCGGTCATGCCGACCACGAGGGCGATCTGCTGGAACAGGGTCATGGTTTGGTGCCGCCCAGCACGACGCCTGCGGTGTGCTGGCGGCTGCTCCAGGCATCCCACGCCATGCCCACGATCAGCGCGCCGATGATGGCCGCCACCAGATTGAGCCGCAGCGGCAGCCAGAACAGCAGCGCACTCAGTGCCGAGGCGACGACGATCACCGCGGCGATGGTGCGGTCCGCCAGCAGCGAGAGCACGATGCCCAGCAGCGCCAGCGTGCCGGCAAACGCCAGCCCCCAACCGCCCGGAATGTATTGCGCCAATACGATGCCCAGCAGAGAGGGAATCTGCCAGGCGACCCAGTTGGTCAGCGACACGCCGAGGAAGTAATGCACCTGCTGCGGGTCGCCCGTGGGGTGGGGGTGGCGCCGGATCATCAGCACCTGGTTCAGGTCGCCGATCAGGTAGCCATAGACCAGCCGGCGCAAACGGGGCACCTGCTCGAAGTAGGGCCGCATTTGCGCGCTGAACACGACAAAACGCAGGTTGACGCAAAAGGCGGTGCCCAGAATCAGCCACAGCGGCGCGCCCGCTGCGATCAGCGGCAGAACGGCGAGCTGCGCACTGCCGGCAAACACGAACAGGCTGATGGCCAGCGCCAGTTGCAGGCTCAGACCCGACTTGACCATGGCCACACCCGTGACCAGTCCCCAGGCGGCGATGCCCAAGGAAACGGCCCGCATGTCGTGCGCACCCTCTCGAAAGGCGGGCTGGTTCAACAGTGACTGAACGCGGGCGAGGGCGGGCATGGGAAATCCGTGGGACTAAAAAGATATTTTGCGCCGCATCAAAAGACCCCGGCAAGCGCAGCGATGATCTTTGTGACAAATCATGCACAACATCGGATCAATGATGGACTGGAACCACCACCCGCCGCAGCACCGGGGCCTGCTTCAGCGCTTCGAGCAAGGGGGCGGTCTGTGCGGGGGATAGACCGGCTTGCGCCGCTTGCGCCGGAAACTGCCTGGCCAGTCCGGGGGCGTACAGCCAGAACGAGCTGGCGGTGTAGCGCGCCAGCGCCAGCGCCTGCTGTGCATGGCCGAGTCGGCTGAGCAGCAGGATGCGGCGGATCAGCAGGTTGGGGTCGCCATAGGCATGGCTGACCCGGTCGATCTCGGCCATCTCGCGCAGCAGTTCGGCCTGCGAGTCGGCGGCGCGCACCTGAAGATTGCTGGCCACGGCAAAGCCGATCAAGGGGCGAAAGAACAGGTCGCTGCGCTGCGCCTGCCGGATGGCCGCACGGGCCGCGGCGCGATCGGCCGAGTACGCCGTGTTGGTGAGGTGGTAATCAAAGCCCGCCTTGGCGACCAGCGCAAGCGCCAGAGTTCCCATGGCGAGGGCCGCGGGGCGGGGCAATGACAGGGCGGATCGGGTCGACGAGGCGGACGGGGCCTTGTCGTCGCGACCGATCCCGTCCATCCAGCCCGACAGAAAGGCGAACACCCAGAGGAAATAGAGATACCACAGGGGATACTCGACCAGACTGTGCAGGCCCAGAAAGGCCACGCCCATCCAGGCGGCAAGCGCCATGGGCGCAGTCTCGTTCGGTGCGGCGCGGCCCCGTTGCATCCAGCCCCGGGCCGAGCGCCACAGCCAGGCCAGGGCGACGAGACCAATCGGCAGGGCGCCGGCAAGTCCGGTCTCGGCCAGCAGTTGCAGGATGAGATCGTGCGCGTTGTCGATATTGTCCAGCGGCAGCGGGTGCAGGGCGTGATGGATGGCCGCGTGCTGCAAGCCCCAGCCAAGCTGCCCCCAGCCCGCACCGAACCAGGGCAGATGCTCGAACACCTGCCAGGCATTGCGCCAGATCAGCGCGCGCGCGTTGACGGGTTGATCGAGCTGGCGCGTCACCGCATCGAGAAAGCTGATCCAGCCGAGGTCATCGGCTTCGCGCAGCGCCAGCCACCACAGCGCATACAGCACCGGCACCGCCACCAGCGCCGCCCACCGCGGGTCGCGCCAGGCACCGCGTACCGCGATCAGCACCAGCACGGCGGCGACGACCGCCTGCACCATGCCGGTGCGCGAACCGCAGACCACCAGCGCCCAGCTCATGCCGACGACGGCGGCCCAGACCGCGGTCACGCGCAACCGCGGCGCCCACCACGCCAGCCCGGCCAGCCCGAGGGCGACGGCGGTGGCGTAATGGTTGGGTTGGCGCAGATTGCCGAACACCCTGCCGGTCGAGGGATAGCTGACGAGGTCGGTGTACATCGGCGCATGCGCCGCCAGCCAGGAGGCCAGCGACGGCATCTGCCAGAGGGCGAACTGCACCAGCCCGAACGTGACCTGGATCAGCCCTTGCAGCAGCAGTCCCGCCGCGGCCGCGTCGAGCCAGGGGTGTTCGCCCGCATCAGCGCTGCGGCTGCTGCGCATGCTCACGGCGGCGTTGCCCAGCCCGGCGACCAGTGCGGCGCTGAGCAACACCGCCACGGTGATGACGCCCTGGCTGGGGTAGGCGAGCTGCCCGCTGAGCGTCTGCAGGCCGACCACGGCGGCGGCCACGGCAAAGCCGAGCGCAGCCAGACCGAAGCGCGGCGTCAATCCGCTCCACGCGGCGGCGAAAAACACCGCGGCCCAGAGCGCGGCGGCGACCAGCGTGGTGCCCATCTTGGCCACCACGCCCGGATCGAAAGGCCAGATCAACGGCAGCGACATGGCCAGCCCGAGCAGGCCGAGGGCGAGCGATGACGCGAACGCGAAACGCTCAGACTCAGAGGTTGGGGCGGGAGAAGACAAAGCCATGGGGCGCATTATCCGTGCGCGTCGGGTTCGACCGATTCTCCCGCCGCGGGTTCACTGCGGCAGCGTCTTGTCGATCTGCTTTTGCTGCGCGTGCGCCCGTTCGAGGTCGCGCAGACGGGCTGCGATGATCGACGCCTCGAAATAATCCGCCCCCGGCGTGCGCTGCGCGATGCGCAGTTGTTCGATCGCGGCCTCGGTCTTGCCTTGCAGGGCGTAGGCCTCGGCGGTGGCGCGGTGTTGCGCGGCGAATGCGCCCAGGGCAGACTGCGCGCGCGCCAGGTCTTGCCACAGCACGATGTCCTGCGGATGCTCCACCGTTTGCAGGCGCAGAAAGTCGCGCGCCTGCGTTTTGTCGGGCAGGGCCAGCAGGCAGCGCGCCAGCAGATGCCGCGTGGCGGATTGCGCAAACCGGGCGTAAAGCGCGCGTGCCGCATCGGCCGCCTGCGCGGGCTGGTGCCGCAACAGCAGTTCGATGCGCAGCAGATCGAGCGGCAGACGCTCGGCCGCCGGCGCATCGCCGGCCGCGGCCTGCGCGCGGGCGAGTGCCTGCGCGCTGTCATCGAAACGCCCCAGTCGTTGCAGCAGCACGGCCTGGCCGTAGGCGTCGGCGGCCTGTTGCGCAGGGAAGGCGGCCTTGTCGGCGCGCAAGCGCTGTTGCTCGCGCCGCATGGCATCAGCCGTCGTCGGGGTGAGGGCGCGGGCGCGGGCGTGCATGAGCCAGAACATCAGGTCGTGGTCGGGCGGCAGCGGCTGGTTGCCGCCGCGCGCCTGGGCGTCGGCGATGCGCTCGCTGGTCAGCGGGTGCGTCTGCAAAAAAGCCAGTACGTCGGAGTCGTCCAGCCGGGAGAGGCTTTGCAGCCGCAGCAGCATGCTGGCCATGGCCTGCGGCGGATAGCCCGATTCCGCCAGCACTTCCTCGCCGGTGCGGTCGGCGTCGCGCTCGTTGCTGCGCGAAAAGCGCAGCGCGTTGTCGATCGCCGCGGCCTGTCCGCCCAGCGCCAGGCCCTGCGCGGCCTGGTCCTGCCCCGCGCTGGCGGCGGCGACGGCCAGCAGCAGCGAGCCGATGCTCAGCAGTTTGTCGCGGCCCATCTGCGCCAGCCGCTGGGCGATGTGCCGCTGGGTGATGTGCGACATTTCATGGGCGAACACGGCCGCGATCTGGTCGTGCGACTGCGCGTCGATGATCAGCCCGGTGTGCACCCCGATCCAGCCGCCGGGCAGGGCGAAGGCGTTGAAGCTGCGGTCGCGCAGCAAGAACACATGGAAGCGCTTGGGCGCCTCGATTTCGGCGGTGCGCCGCGCCGCCGGGGTGAGGCGGTCGACGATGGTCTGGAGATAGTCGCGCAGCAGACTGTCGTGCAGATAGTCGGGTTCCTGCCGCATTTCGCGCATGATGATCTCGCCCAGGCGCTTTTCCTGTGCCGAGGACAGGGCGCCCTGCGCCGGATCGCCCAGCGTCGGCAGGCTGCTGGCGAGGCCGGGGGCGCGGTCGTCGGCGACCTGCGCCCAGACCGGCGTGGCGCACAATGCCAGGGTCAGCAGGCAGACGGCGGTCTGACCGGCGACGCGGCGTGGGCGGAAGTAAGGCAAGGCGAAGCGCACGGGGCAGATCGGACAGAGTCTGCAGAGGAAGACTGGCCCTGGGCCAACAGGTTCCCGCCGGTTCAGCCCAGCGCCGCGAGCGCCGCCTGCTGCTCTTCGGGCTCGAAGCTCGACAGCACCGCCTGCACCAGCGGCGCGAGCTTGCCGGTGTCTGCGCGCAGCACTTCCTGCTTGACCGCGAGGATCTGCGCGGGGTGCATGGAAAAGCTGCGCAGCCCCATGCCGAGCAGCAGCCGGGTCATGGCCGGATCGCCTGCCATCTCGCCGCACACGCTCACGTCCACCGGGCGACCTTTCCACGCGGCAGCGGCGCGGGTCTGGGTGATGATCTGCGCCAGCAGGTTGAGCACAGCGGGGTGCAGCGGGTCGTAGAGGTTGGAGACGCTCTCGTCGGCCCGGTCGATCGCCAGGGTGTATTGCACCAGGTCGTTCGTGCCGACGGAGAGAAAGTCGAAATGCCGCAGGAACAGCGGCAAGGCCAGCGCCGCGCCCGGCACTTCGATCATCGCGCCGACCTCCACCGGGCCGAAGGCCAGGCCCTTGGCCTTGAGCTCGGCGCGGGCCTTGTCGAGCTCGGCGAAGGTCTGGCGGATTTCGCTGGCGTGCGCCACCATCGGAATGAGGATTTTCAGCGGCCCGAGTGCGGCAGCGCGCAGCAAGGCGCGCAACTGCCCGCGGAACATCGCCGGGTCGGACAGGCTGTAGCGAATGGCGCGCAGTCCCAGCGCCGGGTTGAGGTGGGTGAACTCGCCGTCGCGATAGTCCTGCGCGTCGAGGGGCTTGTCCGAACCGATGTCGATGGTGCGTATGGTGACCGGCTTGCCCTGCATGGCCTGCAGCACCCGGCTGTAGGCGGCGTACTGCTCGTCCTCTCCGGGCAGATGGCCGCCGCGGTTCATGAACAGGAATTCGGTGCGGAACAGGCCCACGCCCGCAGCACCCGCTTCGAGCGCGGCGGCGCAGTCTTCCGGCTGCTCGATATTGGCCAGCAGCTCGACCGGCTCGCCATCGAGGGTGCGCGCCGGGGTGAACTTCAGGCGCTTGAGCCGTTCGCGGGCGAGCTGCGACTCCTGCTGGCGCAGGCGGTAGTCTTCGAGGATGACGGGAGACGGGTCGACGATGAGCAGACCGCTGTCGCCGTCGATGATGACCAGGTCGTCCTGCCGAATCAGGCTGCCCGCCGAGCGCGCGCCTACCACCGCGGGAATGTCCAGGCTGCGGGCGACGATGGCCGTGTGCGAAGTCTTGCCGCCCACATCGGTGACGAAACCGCGGAACACCCCGGTCTTGAACTGCAGCATGTCCGCCGGGGCGATGTCGTGGGCGATGAGCACCAGATCGCCGTCGCCGCTGGCCGAGCGGGCCAGCCCGGCGCTGCCGCGCAGCGCGCGCAGCACGCGCTCGACCACCTGCTCGACGTCGGCGATGCGCTCGCGCAGATAGGCGTCGTCCATTTCCTCGAAGTTGCGCGAAATGACGTCGAGCTGCGCGGTGAGCGCCCACTCCGCGTTGTAGCGGCGTTCGCGTATCCAGGCGATGGTGTCCATGGCCATCTGCCGGTCGTCGAGCAGCATTTTGTGCACGTCGATGAAAGCGGCCATTTCGCTGGGAGCGTCGGGCGGCAGATCGGCCTTGAGCGCGTCGAGCTCGGCGCGCACGGCACGGCGCGCGCTGCGCAGGCGCTCGATCTCCGCATCCTCTGTGCCCGGATCGATGAAATAGTGCGCCACATCCAGCCGCGCCGAGGCGAGGATGACCGCACGGCCGATGGCCATGCCGCGGGAAACGGGAATGCCGAACAGTTGAAGAGCCATGTGGCGATGGTAATGGGGAGAAATAAGTCCGTCCCGCTTCACGCTACCATTCATGCCAACATGGGGCGTCTCGAAGGCGCCTCGTTTTCATTGGAGATGCGCAGCGTGATCACCCTTGCCGATGTCGATCTGTTTCGCCCAGAGCATGCTCAGGCCGTGACCGAGCTGATTTCGCGCTACGCCCGCGATCCGATGGGCGGAGGAGAGGATCTGGCCGATGAGGTCAAGTCTGTGCTCGCCGCGCGCCTGCGTGAGCGCGCCGACTACTTCGGCGTGATGGCCCATGACGGCGCGCGGCCGGTGGCGCTGATCAACTGCTTCGAAGGATTCTCCACCTTCATGGCGCGACCGCTGATGAATGTGCACGACGTGTACGTCGAGCCCGATTACCGCGGCCAGGGCCTGTCGCGCCGCCTGCTGCAGCGCGTGGAAGCCGAAGCCCGGGCGCGCGGCTGCGGCAAGCTCACGCTGGAAGTGCTCGACGGCAATGCTGCCGCCATCGCCAGCTATCGCCGCTTCGGCTTCGAGACCTACGCCCTCGACCCGGCATTCGGCCGCGCGCAGTTCTGGCAGAAGGTGCTGTGAACGGTCTCAAGAAAACGCCGGGCCGCCCCAAGTTTTCTTGTCCCCCACGGGGGGCGGGCTGGGCGCAGCCCGGCCCTGGGGGCGCTCAGAACGCGACGCCAGCAGGCTGCCCGCGCGTGCGCAGACCATGCCAGAGCAGCACGATCGCGGCCAGGGCAAAGCCGATTTCATCGGTCATCGGCAGCGCCATGATCAGCAAGGCGGCGGCGGCGAACGCCAGCAGGCGCTCGGGCACCGACATCGATCCTCGCAGATAGCCCACGGCCACCCCGCCCCACAACACAATGGCCAGAATGGCCTTGGCCGTCACATAGGCCACGCCCGGCCAGGTCCAGTTGCCCTGCAGCATGAGTTGCGGGTCGTACACCGCCATATACGGCACGACGAAACCCGCCAGCGCGATCTGCGTGGCCTTGAAGCCGATGCGCATCGGCGAGGCCTTGGCCACCGACGCGGCGGCGAATGCGGCCAGCGCCACCGGCGGCGTGAGGTCGGCCATGATGCCGAAATAGAACACGAACATATGGCTGACGATCAGCGGCACGCCCAGCTTGAGCAGCGCGGGGGCCGCGATCGAACTGGTGATGATGTAGTTCGGAATGGTCGGAATGCCCATGCCCAGCACCAGACAGACCAGCATGGTGAGCAGCAGCGACAGCAGCAGGCTGTGCGCGCCGATGTCCACGATGAACCCGGCAAAGCTCGTGGCCGCGCCGGTGAGCGTCAGCACGCCGACGATCACGCCGACGATGGCGCATGCAATCCCCACCGGCAGCGCCTGGCGCGCGCCGTCGATCAGGCTGTCACGCAACACGCGCAGCGTCTGGCGCCCACCCTGGATTGCCAGATTGACGGCGACCAGCGCTGCAATCACCCCCAGCACCGGCAGGATGCCGAACTGCACAAACGCGGCAGCGCCCAGACCGCAGGCGAACCAGAACACCATGCGGAATGCCGTATGCGAGATGCGCGCGGCAATGGCCGCACCCAGCAGCAGAATGGCGGTGAGCGACAGCCCCATCATCCCGGCGAACATCGGGGTGAAGCCGTGAAACAGCATCCACACCAGCGCCGCCAGCGGCAGCGCCAGATGCCAGTTCTCCTTCAGCGCCTGCAATGGATTGGGAATCTGGTCGGCGGGCAGGCCGAGCAATTTCTTGCGCCCCGCCTCCAGATGCACCATCCAGAACGCGGTGAGGTAATACAACGCGGCCGGGATGACGGCCGCCTTGACGATGTCGGCATACGGCACGTTGAGGGTTTCGGCCATGATGAAGGCCACCGCGCCCATGACCGGCGGCATGATCTGCCCGCCCATGCTGGCCGTGGCTTCCACCGCCCCGGCGAATACCGACGAGTAGCCGAAGCGCTTCATCAGCGGAATGGTGAACTGCCCCACGGTGAGCACATTGGCCACGCCCGAGCCGGAGATGGTGCCCATCAGTCCGGAAGAGATGACGGCCACCTTGGCCGGCCCGCCGCGTGCCTTGCCCACCAGGCCGAGCGCCAGCGCGTTGAACAGCCGGATCATCCCGGCATGCTCCAGAAACGCGCCGAACAGAATGAACAGAAAGATATAGGTCGCAGACACCAGCGTGGGAATGCCGTAGATGCCCTCGGTGCCGAGATAGAGCTGGCCGATGATCTGGTCCAGGCCGTAGCCGCGGTGGCTGATGGCGTCGGGCAGGTACTGGCCGAACAGGCCGTAGAGCAGAAAGGCGGCGCAGACCAGCGGCAGCGCCAGCCCCAAGCTGCGCCGGGCCGCTTCGAACAGCAGCGCGACGACTGCAGCGCCGACCCACAGATCGGCCAGCGTCGGATCGCCGCTGCGCTGGATCAGGTCGGCTTCGAAGGCCCAGTGATACAGCCCGAGCCCGAAGGCCGCAGCGCCCAGCAGCCAGTCGAACCACGGAATGCGGTGCATCCAGCTCCGCCGCTTGAGCGCGGGAACGACCCAGAACACCAGCAACATCAGAAAACCCACGTGCAGCGAGCGCATCACCAGACTCGACAGCGGGTGGAAGGCGGCCACCACGAGCTGGTAGGCCGAAAACGCCAGCGCCGCGGCCATGACGAGTTGCTGAGCGAGGCCGGAGAGGCTGCGCTGGTGGCCGCTGTCGGCGTGCGGCTCGGAGGAGGTGTGGATCAGATCGTCGGCGGTGGCGCTCATGTTTCGAGTCCGAGAGATGCGGCGGCGGCCTCGTGGGCACCGCGGCAAGGAATGCAGGTGCAAATCGGCCCGCGCTCGGCGGGCCGGGGCGTTGCGGATTTGGCGGGCTCGCCTACGTCAGCACGCCGACTTCGCGGTAGTACCTGGCGGCGCCCGGATGCAACGGCACGGGGGAATTCAGCGGCGCATCCTTGAGGCTGATGCCCTTGGCCGCGGCGTGCGCGGCCACGAGCTCGGGCAGGTGGGTGAACATCGCCTTGGTCATCTGATAGACCAAATCCTCGCTCAGCCCCTCGCGCGTGACCAGAAAGTTCTGGATGCGTGCCGTCGGCACCGCATCGGTCTGGCCCTCGTAGGTGTTGGCAGGAATGAGGCCGCTTTGATACGCCGGATCGCCCACCTTGGCGATGATGTCCGCAGGCACCGGCACCACCACGATCTTCTGCGAGACGGCCAGATCGCGCAGCGAAGCCACGCCCAGCCCGGCCGATTGCAGCGTGGCGTCGAGTTGGCGGTTCTTCATCAGTTCCACCGACTCGCCGAAAGGCAGGTATTCGACCTTGGAAAAGTCCTTGTAGCTCAGCCCGGCGGCCTTGAACAGGGCGCGGGCGTTGAGTTCGGTGCCGCTCTTGGGCGCGCCGACGGAGATGCTCTTGCCCTTGAGGTCGGCCAGGGTCTTGATCCCGGAGTCGGCTCGCGCCACGATCTGCACATAGTTGGAATAGATCGCCGCCAGGGTGCGCAGTTTTTTCAGCGGCGCCTTGAAACCGGCGTCGGCCTCGCCCTTCCAGGCGTCGGACAGTGCATCGCCCAGCGAGAAGCCGAGTTCGGCGCGCCCGGCCTGGAGCAGATTGAGGTTTTCCACCGAGCCCTTCGTGGCCTGCACCGAGCTCTTTGCAGCCGGGATGGCCTTGGTGAAGATCTGAGACAGCGCCACCCCCAGCGGGTAATACACGCCACTGGTGCCGCCGGTGGCGATGGTGAGGTACTCCGCAGCAAATGCAGGGCGCAGGGCCAAGGGGGAGAGCAGGGCGGCGCCCCCTGCGAGCGCAAGAACGCGGCGGCGCGTGGGGGAAGCGAGGTTGCGAGTCATGATCGGTCTCCGTGGTGGTGTTGTTACAAGCGGAAACGATGCTAATGCTTCGCGGCCCGAATGCAACAGGGCAAACCTCAAAGAATCTTGGACAGGAACTGCCGGGTGCGTTCGTGCTGCGGCGCACCGAAAAACTGCTCGGGCGGCGCCGATTCGATGATTCTCCCCTGGTGCATCATCACCACGCGGTCTGCGACTTCGCGGGCGAAGCCCATTTCGTGGGTGACGACCACCATGGTCATGCCCTCGCGCGCCAGCGACTTCATGACGTCGAGCACTTCGCCGACCAGCTCGGGATCGAGCGCGGAGGTGGGCTCGTCGAACAGCATCAGCTTTGGGCTCATGGCCAGCGCGCGGGCGATGGCCACGCGCTGCTGTTGCCCGCCCGAGAGCTGGTTGGGATAGGCGTCGCCGCGATCGGCCAGACCGACGCGGGCGAGCAGTTCGCGGGCGCGCAGGGTCGCCTGCGCCTTGGGCATCTTGCGCACCAGTACGGGCGCTTCGATGATGTTTTGCAGCGCCGTCATGTGGCCGAACAGATTGAAGCGCTGAAACACCATGCCGACCTCGGCGCGATGGCGGCAGATGTCGCGGTCGTGCAGCTCGTGCAGCCGCTCGCCCACCTGACGGTAGCCGACCAACTGGCCATCGACCAGCAGGCGACCGGCGTCGATCTTTTCCAGATGGTTGATGCAGCGCAGAAAGGTCGATTTGCCCGAGCCGGAAGCGCCCAGCAGACAGACCACTTCGCCGCGGGCGACTTGCATCGAAACGCCCTTGAGCACTTCGATATTGCCGAAGCGCTTGTGTACGCCTTCGGCCTGGACCATGATGTCGCTCATAGGTTTGGCCTTGTCGAGGTGCGAGCGGACATGAACCGATCGAGCAGGCGTTGCAAGGGGGTGGGCTGGGCGCCGCGGGTGGCGCTGCGCCCGAAGTGGCGCTCGATGTAGAACTGCCCGATCGACAGCAGCGTGGTGACCAGCAAATACCAGATGCTCGCCACCAGCAGCAGCGGAATGGTGCGGTAATTCACCGAGTAGATGAGCTGCGCCGAATACAGCAGATCGCTCACCGCGATGACGCTGACCAGCGAAGTGGTCTTGAGCATCGAGATCGCCTCGTTGCCCGTCGGCGGCACGATGACCCGCATGGCCTGCGGCAGTACCACGCGCCGCATGATCTGCAGCCGCGACATGCCCAGCGCGGCTCCGGCTTCGCTCTGCCCCTCGTCCACCGACAGAATCCCCGCGCGCACGATCTCGGCCATGTACGCGCCTTCGTTGAGGCCCAGCGCCAGGATGGCGGCGACGAAGGGGGTGATGAGGTTGTTGGCATCGAAGCTAAAGGCGCCGATGCCGATATTCGGGTACAGCGCGGTGATGTTGAACCAGAACAGAATCTGCACCAGCACCGGGGTGCCGCGAAACAGCCAGATATAGAACCAGCTCGCGCCGGAAACCAGCGGGTTGTGCGACAGTCGCATCACCGCCAGCAGCACGCCCAGCACCACGCCGATCGCCATCGAAATCACGGTGAGTTCGAGGGTCAGCAGCAGGCCGTGCAGGATGCGCACGGAGAAGAAGTATTCACCGACCACCGACCATTCGAAGCGCGGGTTGGTGGTGAGGGAGTAGGCCGTGGCGATTAGCAGCACAAAAACGGCGGCAGCGGCAATCCATCGGCCGGGATGTCGGGCCGGGATGGCTTGGATGTCGTCAGGTCGCATGGAATGGAACCGATCAGGCCACCCGCTGCGGCGCGTGGCAACAGCGGGGGAATTTCACTTACTGCACGACAGGGTTGATTTCAGGCGTGGTGATCGCCCCCTGATCTGCACCCCACTTTTTCAGGATTCGGGTGTACTCGCCATCGGCCATGATCGCTTTGACCGCCAGCAGCACCGGCTCGGTCAGACCGCTGTTCTTGGGAATGACGATGCCATAAGGCGCGGAGTCATAGGGCGTGCCGGAGAGTTTGAACTTCCCGCGCGATTCCTTGACGATCCACGCCGCCACGGGCGAGTCGGCCATGCACACTTGCGCGCGGCCGCTGGCCATGGCCAGGCTGGCGGCGTTTTGGTCGGGATAGAACTGCAGGTCCACGCCCTTCTTGCCCGCGGCCTTGCATGCGTGGCTCTGCCGGGTCGCGTCCTCGGATTGAATCGTGCCCTTGGTCACCGCCACGCTCAGACCGCACAAATCCCCCAACGAGGCCACTGCGGGGCCGCCCTTGGCCTTGACGTAAAAGGAAGTTCCGGCAGTGAAGTAGCTGACGAAATCCATCACCTCCTCACGCTTTTTGGTAATGGTGAAAGACGACATGCTCAAGTCGTACTTGCCCGACTGCAGCCCCGGGATGATGGTGTCAAAGCCGGCTTGAACAAATCTGGCCTTGACCCCGAGTTTTTTGGCAATGGCGTTGGCCAGATCGATGTCGAGTCCGATCATGGTCCGGCCGTCCTTGGCGATGAATTCCATGGGCGCGTAGGCGGCGTTGAAGGCAAAGGTCAATTCGCCCTGCTGTTTGTACTTGGCGGGCAGGGCGATGGGGGCAGCCGCAGCCGAAGAGGCCAGGGCCGTGCCCAGTGCGATCAAACCAAGGGCAGTCAAGCCCCGGCGGAGCGAGGCCAGGCCTCGGAGAGCAGAAAACATCATTCACTACCTCGGACGGATAGATCGGGAGAAAGATGCAGGGCAGGCAGATATCGCTTTTCAGGCCTGTCCTGCGGCAGGTGCGGCTGTGCGGCATACGGGCGCAGGGCACTGATGCCGATTCGTGCCCTGCACGACGCTGCAAAAAAGGGTGATGGCTGCGGGATTACTCCACCGCCGGATTGATGGCGGGGTTCTTGATGGCGCCCTCGGTGATGCCCCATTTGTGCAGGATCTTGGCGTATTCGCCGCTGGCGATCACTTCCTTGAGAGCCTGCAGCACCGGCTCGGCCAGGCCGCTGTTCTTCGGCATGGCGATGCCGTAGGGCGCCGAGTTGTAGGGATGACCGGTCAGCTTGAACTGGCCGTGCGATTCTTCGACGATCCAGGCCGCCACCGGCGAGTCGGCCATGCCCACTTGCGCGCGGCCGCTGGCGATGGCGAGGTTGGCGCCGTTCTGGTCGGGGAAGACCGAAATGTTGATGGCCTTCTTGCCCGCGGCCACGCATTCCTTGCTCTGCCTGGCGGCGTCATCGGCCTGCACCGTACCCTTCTCGACGGCCACCGACATGCCGCACAGATCGGCCAGGCCGTTGACCTTGGGGCCGCCCTTGGCCTTGACGTAAAACGAGGTGCCCGCCGTCATATAGCTGACGAAATCGACCACTTCTTCGCGCTGTTTGGTGATGGTGAACGACGACAGGCTCATGTCGTACTTGCCCGATTGCAGCGCGGGAATGATGCTGTCGAAACTGGCATTGACGAAATCGGCCTTCACGCCGAGCTTTTTGGCGATGGCCTTGCCCAGATCGACGTCGGCGCCGACGACGGTCTTGCCGTCCTTGGCGATGAATTCCATCGGCGCATAGGTGGCATCGGCGGCGATGGTCAGATGCCCCTGTTCCTTGTATTTCTGCGGCAGGGCGATGGTGGCCGCAGAAGCGCTGGCGCAGAAGGCCGCGCAAAGCGCAGCGGTTGCTGTCAGGGCGGCCGTGCGTGTCACGAGGCGGCGCGGTGATGCGAGCTTGCGAAGTGTGAACGTCATGATGTTTTCCTTGAAACGTGAAGTGCGATCGTTGTTTTGCTGTTCGACAGCGAGCAAAGGCTAGCCGGGACATCATCAAAGTGCAACGGTTCGACCCTGGGTCGTCCCGACCCTGCGCGTCCGGCAAGCATGGTAGTCAAAACCGCAGGCGCGCCGGCAGCGATCAGCCGGATAGTCCTAGCAAATTCCGCGTCTGCGCGACGCTCACGGCTTGCGTCCGAGCCAGATTTCGAAGCAGGCGCCGCCGCCGGGGCGGGGCAGGCAGCGGGCATCGCCGCCATGCTGGCGGGCGATGCGGCGCACCAGGGCCAGACCCAGCCCGTTGCCATCGCCGCGCCCGGACAGGCGTTCGAAGGGCTCGAAAATGCGCTGTGCATCGGCGGGGGGAATGCCCGGCCCCCGGTCGCAGACGCGGATGATGCCCCCGCCCTGCACCGCGGTCAGGCTGACTTGCGGCGCGGCACCCGGCGCGTGTCGCTGGACGTTGTCGAGCAGATTGCGCACCGCGCGGCGCAGCAGGCGCTCGTCGCCCTGCAGGGTGATCCAGTCGCCGTGCACTTCCACGTCGAAACGCGCGGCTTCTTCGGCTACAAGGGCCAGCAGGTCCAGTTCTTCGAGCTGCAGGGTTTGTCCCGAGGCGGCATCGAGCCGGCTGGAAAGCAGGATGTCGTCGATCAGCGCGTCGAGCTCGGCGAGATCGCGTTTGGCCGCACGCACAGCGGCCTCGCGCGCGACCGCGGTCGTCGGGGCGGAGAGCATTTCCAGACTGAGTCGCAGCCGCGTGAGCGGGGTGCGCAGTTCGTGTGAGGTATAGGCCAGCAGCGACTTGTGGCTGAGCATCAGCGACTCGATGCGGCCAGCGGCGGTGTTGAAACTCTGCGCGAGCTGGGCCACTTCGTCGCGCCCTTGCACCGGCAGGCGCGCGCTCAGGTCGCCCCCGCCCCAGGCCTGCACGCCCTGCTGCAGGTTCTCCAGCCGCCGGGTCAGCCGCCGCATGATGGGATAGGTCACCAGGCTGAGCAGGATGGCGGTGACGAAGGCGCTGGTGAAGGGCGACAACAGCAGACGACGCCACGGTGAGTGCGGTTTGAGGTCATGTTGCTGCATGAAGGCGCGGAAGACTTCGCGCCGGATGTGCGCCCGCTGCGGGTCCATCTCGAACACCCAGTGAAACACCAAAGCGGAGACGAGCGCCTGCACCAGCAGCGCCAGAATCAGCGCGATCCACAGCCGCTTCCAGAGCCTGGCCTGTTTGGGCAGGGCGGGCTGCGGCGCGGGTCGGGTCATGTTCAGAGGCCGTCCTGCGACTTGGTGAACACATAGCCCGCGCCGCGCAGGGTGAGAATGCGGCGGGGGTGGCGCGGATCGTCTTCGATGGCGGCGCGGATGCGGCTGATGTGCACGTCGATGGAGCGGTCGAAGGCCTCGAGCGATTCGCCCTTGACGGCGCCGAGCAGGAACTCGCGCGTCAGCACCCGGCCCGGGTGGCGCGCGAGCACCTGCAGCAGATCGAACTGATAGGCCGTCATCGGGCGTTCCTCGCCGTCGACGCGCGCCTGACGGGCGGCAGGGTCGATTTCCAGCCGGCCGAAGCGCAGGATCTGTTCGGCCTGCGGATCGCGCGGCGCCAGACTGCCCGCGCGTCGGCGGGTGATCGCGCGCAGCCGTGCCAGCAGTTCGCGCGGCTCGAAGGGCTTGGTGAGGTAGTCGTCGGCGCCGATCTCCAGACCGACCACGCGGTCGAACGGATCGCCGCGCGCCGTGAGCATGAGCACGGGCAGGTCGCTGTGCGTGCGCAGGCGGCGGCAGATGTCCAGACCATCGCCATCGGGAAGCATGAGGTCGAGCACCAGGGCGTCGAAGTCGGGAGCATCGCCGCGTCGCGGCTTGAGCTGGCTTTCGGCCTGCGCGGCATTGGCCGCGTGCGTCACCTGCCAGCCGGCGGTTTGCAGGAAGTCGCCGACCTGCCGGGCCAGCCGGAGGTCGTCTTCGACCAGCAGAAGCTGGCTGGGGACGGTGCGGGTTTGCGGGGGCATGAGGCATCCCGTTCGGGAAGAAGGCACAGGCCGCGAAGCGGCCTGCATCCAGCGGTGATGGTTATTGGGTGATGGTTATTGCATCATGCCCGGGCCGCCCATGCGCCCCATGCCGGAGCCGTGACGATGTTCCATGCGCTTCATCCGATTTTCCATCAGGGTGTAGAGCTTGGCACGCTGCTCGGGGGAGAGGATTTGCGCCATCTCGTACTGGGTCTGCGTGCGGTTGCGCGAGAGCTGGTTGGCCAGGGCCATCTGCTTGTCGCGCAGGGCTTCGAGGGCGCCGCGATCGATCTGCGGCGCGGCCAGCAGCTTCATGCGCTGCTGCATCAGCTCGCGCATCTGCTCCATTTCCGGGCGGGCCTTTTCCCAGGATTGTTTTTGCAATGCGCGCATCTTCTCGCGCTGTTCCGGGCTGACGTCGACCTGCGAGAGCATGCGCTCGATGCCGCGTTCACCGGGGCCATAATGGCCCATTTTTCCGCCCATGCCGCCGCGCAGCATGGGGGCATCGGGCGACGGGGTTTGCGCACTGGCCAGAGCGGCGTGGCTGGCCACGGCGACGACCACTGCGGCGCCGACCATGCCCAGGGCACGGCGCAGGCGCGAGATGTGGGTGGAAGTCGAAGCACGAGAGGTTTGAGGATTCATGGCAGTCCTTGGAGGAAAGTGACGATGAAGCCATTTTGCGAGCCGGCGTTTGCCCGCAGGTCTCGCCAGGGTAAAGATAGGTAAAGCTGTGCCGGTGCGATACGCTGCCGGGCAAGCCGACGTGCTTGCCTTATTCGCCTTCGCCGAACTTGTCGTCGAACAGCGCCTGCACCGCGTCGAGCGCGATCTCGGCCTGATCGCCCTCGGCTTCGACCTTGACGGTGGAGCCCATGCCGGCAGCCAGCATCATCACCCCCATGATGCTCTTGGCATTGACGCGGCGCTCGCCCTTGGAAATGAAAATGTCGCAGGGAAACTGTCCCGCGAGTTTGGTGAGTTTGGCCGACGCGCGCGCGTGCAGACCGAGCTTATTGCTGACTTGAATGAGGCGTTGCGGCATGGGAAGGGCTGCGCAGAGGCTGTTGTTGCGGGGCGCTCGTCGAGACCTGGATCACGCCCTGAATCGCCCCAGCGGTGGCACGCGCGGCAAGAGCGTCGAGCGATTCATCCTGATAGCACACCGAGCGCAGCAGCATCGGCAGATTGACCCCGGCAACGATCTTGAGCCTGAGATCTCCCGCCAGCTCGGCCAAACGCTGCGCGACATTGCTCGGCGTGGCGCCGAAGACATCGACCAGCACCAGGGCGCTGCCATCTGCTGCGGCCTGGCGCAAGGCGGGCAGCGCCGCCTGCGCCGTGTCTTCGACAGGGGCATCAGGGGCGACGTCGAAGGCCAGCAATTTCTGCGGGCACCCGGCATACACATGGCTGGCGCATTCCTTCAGTGCGCCGGCGAGCGGGGCGTGGGCGACGATGAACAGACCTGGCATAGGGACATTTACCGGCGAGCGGATCGACTTTGCATGATAGGTCGCCGGTTTTCAGGGCGATGGGGATAAATTCACGGATCCGGCAAAAGTTTGTGCCGCCTCATCCTTGAAGTCGGCTGTGGGGGCAAATGCCGTGAGCTGATAGACATCGCTGCCCTGGCTGAACAGCAGCACACGCTCTCGTACCGGCTTGCCGTCTGGCGCCTGCCCGTCGATGCGCAGATCGAGGCTGTCGGCCAGGCCCGGTGTGGCATTTTTGGGAATGTCGGGCGAGGAGAAGGTGATTCTGCCATGCACGTTTTCCACTGCGGCCTGATGCAATTGGGCCAGCGCCCGGGCTGCCAGCGCGGGACTGGGCAGCCGGGCGTGGGCGAGCGCGAAAGTCATTCTGTCGGCGACGCAGCCGGTCATGCTCATCTTGATTTTTTGGTCGGCCAGCACCACGTCCTGCGCGATCTGCTCGGGTTTGCAGGGGTAGGTCAGCACAATGTTGATGTCTTTCGGGTGCACATCGCGCCAGTCGAATGCGGGAGAACAGGCGCAAAGCAGCGCCGCAGCGGTGAGCAGCAGGGCAGAGAAACGAATCGCCGATGCTGCCGGGGGGTATCGGGCTGTGGATAACATGCCGTCATTATCCTGTGACTCGTCCATTCGAGGGAGCCCCATGTCGGAGTGGAATGCTTTTTTACGCATCACAAGGCCGGAGCAGACGGCTGCGCGCATAAGGCGCGGGCAACTGCGCGGACAACTGTTCTCCTGGCGTTTTTTGCGACTTTTTTTGCGACTGATTCCGGTGCTTGGGCTGGGTCTGATGGCCACTGCAGTCTGGGCCGAAACACCCTTGCCGCCGGTGCGCAACTTGCAGCAGAGTGTGCTGCAGGCTGCCGCCAGGGATCAACCGCTGATCGTCATGTTCAGCCTGCCGAGTTGCCCGTACTGCGAAAAACTGCGCCGCACGCAATATCAGTTTCTCGCCAAGGAAGGCTATTTGGTGCAGCAGATCGAGATCACCAGCCGTGCTCCCGTCACCGGTTTCGACGGCAAGCGCACCACCGGGGTGCAACTGGCCCGGGAATATGGCATCAAACTCGCGCCCACGGTGTTGTTTTTTGGCCCTGGGGGCAAGGAGATTGGCGAGCGCATCACGGGGGCGCCGACAGAGGATTTCTACGGCGCGTTCATCGACCGGGCCTTGAAGGAGAGTGCGAAAGCGCTCAAGGGCGGGGCAAACGCCTGACAAAGTGCGGGTTGTCGGGCACTGGCGACAGATCGCCCCTCGGTGAGAGTGGAAATCGTATACCCCCATGGGTATTGATATACTCCGCTCTGTATATATTGCGTGACCTTGCCGCTCATGGCAGCTATCCTGCCGGCGGCCAATGCCGCAAGGGGCTGAACGCCGGGGGCGTTGGCATTTCAGGAAGGGTTTCACGCATCGCTTGGTTCGATTTCCTCTTTTCTGGCGGAGCTGCATGATGATGGTTTCCATGCCCCGGCGCGTGCGCGCCGGGCTGTTGACGAGCGTTTGTCTTTACGCCGGCTTTTACGTTTCGGGGGGAATGGCGCTGGCGCAGGCCGAAACACTCGATTTCCGCCAGGCGGTGGAAGTGGCGCTCAAGCAGAACCCCGATCTGCTCGGCGTGCAGGCGCAGATGGCGCAGGCACGTGCCGGCATCCATCAGGCCGAGGGCGCGCGGCTGCCCAAGGTCACCGTGTCGGCCGGGGTGACACGCACGAACGACGCGCTCAACGCCTTCGGCACCAAGCTGTCGCAGCGACAGGCGACGTTCAACGACTTCGGCGCCGGACAGTTCGACCCGACCAACCCCAATGTGCTGGGCGTGGAGCCCAACTCGCTCAATTACCCCGGCTCGGTCAACAACTTCAACACCCGCATCCAGGCCGATCTGCCGCTCTACACCGGTGGCAAGCTGCAGGGCTATGTGCAGCAGGCCCGCGCGATGCTGCTGGCCGCGCAGGCGGGCGATCAGGCGGCCAGGCAGCAGATCATCTACCACGCGCTGCAGGCCTACGATGGGGTTTACACCGCGCGCGCCTTCAAGGGCGTGGCAGCCAAGGCGCTGGAGGCGGCGCAAAGCCAGGTCAAGACGGTGGACAGCCTGTTCAAGCAGGGCGTGGTCATCAAGAGCGACCTGCTTTCCGCGCAGGTGCGGGAGGAAGATGTGAAGCTGCAGCAGGATCAGGCCGCCAATATGGAAGCGCAGGCGATGGACGCGCTGCATGTGGTGCTGGGCGTGCCGTTGAACCAGCCCATCACTCTGGGGCCGGAGGTCATGGTGACCCTGCCCGAAGGCGACCCCAACGAGTGGGTGGGGCAGGCGATGGCGCGCAACCCGAAGATTCAGGCGCTGCAGCATCAGATCGCGGCGGCCAACGGCCATATCGAGGTGGCCCGCGCGGATCGCTATCCGCAGATCGGCGCGATGGCGCGTTTCGATACCAACGACCCCAACCCCGGTTTCGAGTCGCACAGCTACACCGTGGGCGCGCAGCTCAACTGGACGGTGTTCGACGGCGGCGTGACGCAGAACGCGGTCGATCAGGCCGTGGCCAAGCGCATGGAGCTGCAGGCCAAACTGCAGAGCGAACAAAACCAGCTCGGCATGCAGGTGCAGGACAGCTACCGCAAGGCCGTCGAGGCGGCCAATCAGGTCAAGGTCCGCGAGCTGGCGGTCAAGCAGGCCGAAGAAGCCGCGCGCATCGTCACCAAGCGCTATGCCGACGGCGTGGGCACCCTGGTGGAAGTGCAGGGCGCGCAGGCGCAACTCGACAAGGCGCGGGCCGACCTCGTCAAGGCGCGGCAGCAGGTCAATATGCAGCGGGCCGCGTTGCGTCTGGCGCTGGGCGATCTGACTCTCGATGCCACTCAGCCCGTCAAGCCGCTGGTGCAGACTGCTGCGGCGCAGCCGCCTGAGGCAGATGCTGTCGGCAAACCTTGAACGCATGGCAAACGCCACTCCTCCAGGCCTTGCCTGCCCGCTCCCTGGTTTTTGATTCGCACCTGCATTTCGTTCTTCTTCTCATGACGACCATGAACCACTCTGCTCTGCCTTTGCTGCGTCGCGCACCGCTGGCGCTGTTGCTGTCCACTGCTCTGCTGTCGGCCTGTGGTCATCAGACCGAGACCGCGCAGGCACCCGCCGCGCCGCGGGTCGTCGCGGCGCAAACCCTCAAGCTCGCGTCGAGCGATCAGCAAAATCTCACGCTGATGTCGGGCACGGTGATGTCGAGCAATCAGGTACAGGTGGCTTCGAGGCTGATGGGCTATATCCGCACCCTCAAGGTCAAGGAAGGCCAAACGGTGAAGGCCGGGGAGTTGCTGTTCCAGGTCGATCCGACCGACATTCAGGGGCAGGTGGCACAGGCGCGTGCCGGGCTGGCACAGGCGCAGGCCAATCTGGCCAACGCCAAGGCGGATTTCGAACGCTTCGGCAATCTGTACAAAGAGCAGGCCATCCCGAAGCAGCAATGGGATCAGATTCAGTTGCGCTATCAGGTGGCGCAGGAGCAGGTGAAGGCGGCACAGGCGGGTTATGACACGGCGCAGGCGCAGTGGCGCTATTCCTCGGTGCGTTCGCCGATCACCGGCGTGGTGGTGCAGAAAATGGCCAATCAGGGCGATCTGGCCGCGCCGGGCCGCCCGGTGCTGGTGATCGAGGGGCAGGGCAAGCTGCAGGTGACCACGCAGGTGCCGGGCGATGTGTTCGCCAAGATCAAGGTGGGCGACAAGGTGCAGGTGCTGGCAAACGGCAAATCGCTGCAGGGTGTCATCGCCCAGGCGGTGCCGGTGGCCGATCCGATGAGTCATACCCACACGGTGAAGATCGACCTGCCCGAGAACGCCGGGCTCGATAGCGGCAGCTTCGTGCGCGTGGGCTTTGCCGTGGGCAGTTCGCCGCAGTTGCGCGTGCCCAGGAGCGCGGTGGTCGATCGCGCCGGCATGACCGGGGTGTTCGTGGTCGACAAGGACGGCATCGCCCACTTCCGGCTGGTGCGTCTGGGCGCCGAGATGGGCGCCGATGTCGAAATCCAGGCCGGGCTGAACGCCGACGACACCATCGTCACCAGCAATCTGCCCGAAGTGGAAAACGGCGTGAAGATCGGCGGAGGCAACCGTGGCTGAACATGCGGCTCCCATGAACAGCGCGGGCAAGCTGGCCCGTGCCTTCATCGAATCGAAGATCACCGCCCTGATCATGGTCGGCCTGACGCTGGCCGGGGTGCTGGCCCTGCTGGTCACGCCGCGCGAATACAACCCGCAGATCGTGGTGCCGGCGGCGAACATCATCGTCGCCAAGCCGGGCGCGGGGCCGCAGGAGATCCAGAATCTGGTGGTCAAGCCGCTCGAAGCCCTCATGGCCTCGATGTCCGGCGTCGATCACACCTTCGGCTACGCGACCAACGACTTCGGCGTGGTCACGGTGCAGTTCAAGGTGGGCGAAGACCAGGAGAAAAGCCTGGTCAAGATGTACAACCAGTTGATGCAGAACCTCGACCGCATTCCCCCCGGGGCGATGCAGCCGGTGATCAAGCCGATCAACGTGGACGACGTGCCCATCCTCACGCTCACGCTGTCGTCGGCCACGATGAATGGCATGCAGTTGCGCGACGTGGGTGAGAAGGTGCTGGCGCATCTGCGCAATGTGCCCGGGGTATCGTTCACCGAAGTGGTGGGCGGCGCGCCCCGCGCCGTGAACGTGGCGATTTCGCCGAGCAGGCTGGCGGCTGTCGGCATTCCGCTCGAACAGCTCGACAAGATCCTGCAAGGCAGCAACGCCGCCGCGCCCATCGGCAACCTGGTCGATGACAACAAGGTCACCCCGGTGCGCATCGACAGCTTTCTGGGCAACGCGCAGCAGGTGGGTGACATCCTCATCGGCGCGCCGGGCGGCAAGCCGGTCTATCTGAAGGATGTGGCCAAGGTCACCGAAGGGCCGGAGCAGGTCGATAGCCTCTCTCACTTCGCCTGGGGACTGGCCGCCCAGGGCAAGCCGCATGGTCAGGAGATGAGCGCGGTGACGCTGGCCATCGCCAAGAAATCGGGCACCAACGCGGTGGTGGTGGTGCACGACGTGCTGGCCAAGCTCAAAGAGATCGAAAGCTACGCGCTGCCGCAGGGCGTGCATGTCACCGTGACGCGCGACGACGGCCGCAAGGCCGACGAGGCGGTGAACACCCTGGTGGAGCATCTGGGCATTGCCATTGTCAGCGTGTCGCTGCTGCTGTGGTTCTTCCTCGGCTGGCGCGAGGCCGGCATCGTCACGCTCACCGTGCCGCTGACCTTGTTCGCCGTGCTCACGGTGGACCTGATCGTCGGCCAGACCATCAACCGCATCACCCTGTTCGCGCTCATCCTCTCGCTGGGCCTGTTGGTCGATGGCGCCATCGTGGTGATCGAGAACATCCACCGCCACCTGCACGGCGGGCCGATCAAGAACTTCAACCGCACCGTGGTGCTGGCAACCAATGAGATCGGCAACCCCACCAATATGGCCACGCTGGCGGTGATTCTGGCCTTCGTGCCGATGGCCTTTGTCAGCGGCATGATGGGGCCGTTCATGCGCCCCATCCCGATCAACGTGCCGGTGGCGATGATCGCCTCGCTGGTGCTGGCCTATACCGTGGTGCCCTGGGCGGCGCGGGTGTGGTTGAAAAAGAAGGCGATGCGCGAGGCGCTGGCGCACAGCAGCAGCCTGGAAGAGGAAGGCGCGCACAAGCAGGACAAGCTGCACACGGCGTATCTGAAGCTGATCGAGCCGCTGCTGCGCAACCGGGTTCAACGCAACCTGATGTTCCTCGCCGTGCTGGTGCTGCTGATCGCGGCCATGCTCATGCCGGCCTGGCAGTTCATCCGGCCTTCGGGCATGAACGGGCCTCTGTCGGCGCTGGGGGTTGAACTCAAGATGCTGCCCAACGACAACACCAATACCTTTCTGGTGCAGATCGACACCCCTGCGGGTTCGACGCTCGAGCGCACCGATCAGGTGGCGCGCGCGGTGGGCGATGTGCTGGCGACCAATCCTTATGTGCTGGACTACCAGACTTTCGTCGGCCAGGCGGCGCCGATCGATTTCGCTTCGCTGGTGCGCGGCGACATGCTCAAGCGCGGCGACAACTTCGCGCAGATTCGCGTCAACCTCGTGGGCAAGGGCGAGCGCTCGGTCGAGTCTCACGCCATCGTGCAGAAGCTCTACGAGCAACTGGCCCCGGTGCGTGCGCGCTTTCCCTCGACTTTCATCAAGTTGTTCGAGACGCCGCCCGGGCCGCCGGTGCGCGCGCAGGTGATGGCCGAGCTGTACGGGCCGAACTACGACACCCTGCGTTCCTCCGCCAAGGACGTGCTGGGCGATTACGACAAGGTCTACGGCCTGATGAATCAGGACGATTCCGTCACCGCGACGACCGCGGAATACCGCATCAGGATCGATCGACAGAAGGCGGCGATGTCGGGCATCGTCCCGGGCCAGATCATCCAGTTGCTGCACGATTATGTGTCCGGGCTGAAGGTCGGCGCCATTCACGCCGACAATGCGCTGGAGCCGGTGAACATCATCGTGCGCGTGCCGCGTGCCGATCGCCAGAGCCCGCAGCAACTGCTCGACGTGCCCATCCAGAGCGCGCAGGGCAAGGTGATTCCGCTATCGAGCATCGCCACGGTGGAGAAGGCCACGCTGGCCAAGCCGATTTACAGCCGCGACCAGCATCCGGTGGTGTATGTGGGCGGCGAGATGATTCATTCCAGCCCGGTGTACGCCACGCTCAGCCTGAACTCCATGCTCGACGGCAAGAAGCTGGCCAACGGCACCACCTTCACCACCGGCAACCTGGGCTTTACCGAAACTCCGGCCAGCGACCTCAAGGGCTATCAGTTGCTGTGGGGCGGCGAGATGCGCCTGACGCTCGACGTGTTCCGCGACCTGGGCGCGGCCTTCATGGTGGCGCTGGTGTTCATCTACCTGCTGCTGGTGGCGTATTACAAGTCCTTCCTGCTGCCGGTGATCGTGATGGGGGCGATTCCGCTGACCCTGATCGGCGTGTTCCCCGGCCACTGGATCACGCACCAGTCGTTCACCGCCACCTCGATGATCGGTGTCATCGCGCTGGCGGGCGTGGTGGTGCGCAACTCGCTGCTGCTGATCGACTTCATCCTCGATTACCGCGCTCGCGGTTACAGCCTGCAAGAGTCGGTCGCGCAGGCCGGGGCGGTGCGCCTGCGGCCGATTCTGCTCACGGCGCTGGCGATCATGTTCGGCTCGGCCATCATGGTGTCCGATCCGGTGTTTGGCGGGCTGGCGGTGTCGCTGATTTTCGGCACCCTGCTGTCGACCATCCTCACCCTGATCGTCATCCCTCTGCTCTACTACGTCTGGCAGATCCGGGTGAGGCCCAAAACACCGCCGAAATCGCCTGCGGCGCCAGCCGAACCGACTGAACCTGTGCTGGCGACCTGAATCCGTTGCCTCAACGATGACCAAACTGGAGATTTGAAATGACTGTCGAACGCTATATCCGTGTGATTGCTGGCGCCTTCGTGCTGCTGACTGTGCTGCTGGGCGCGCCGGCCAGCCCGATCTTCGTATCGCAGTGGTTTTTGCTGTTCACCGGCTTCGTCGGCGCCAACCTGCTGCAATTCGGTTTCACCAACAAATGCCCGCTGGGCTTTTTCCTGCGCAAGCTGGGCGTGCCCGATTCCAAAGCCAACTGCTGCGGCTGATCGGGCAGGGTGATGGCACGTTCTGCTCATCCCCGTCTCAAGTTCCTCGCGCCCGGCTGGTTTGCCGTGGTCGTGGGCTGGGGCGGTCTCGCGCTGGCCTGGCATCAGGCCACAGTTCTGCTGGGTGAGCCCGCTGCCCTGATTGCGCAAGTGCTGGGGTGGTCTGCCATCGTTGCGCTGGGTTTGCTCGCGCTGCTCACCGGGCTGAGACTGCAGCGGCATGCCACCGACTGGCTGGCCGATGTGCGCCACCCCGTGCGGCATCCCGTGCTGGCTCTCGTGCCCATGGCGATGCTGGTGACGGCCGGATTCGCCGTGCAGGTGCTGGGCGCGGGCAAGGTCTGGATGTCCGGGTTCTGGATGCTGGGCGCCCTGGCGCAGTTGGCCGCGACGGTCTGGGTGTTTCACCGTTTGCGGCAGAGCGCAGCGACTGACAAAGGGCCGAACTGGTCGGGCATCACCCCCGCGTTGTTTCTGGCCGCAGCGGGCAATGTGGTCGTGCCTTATGCCGGCGCCGCACTGGGTTTCCAGATCTGGTCCGTGGCGCAGTGGACGATCGGCGCGCTGTTTTTTGTCGTGGTGCAAGTGCTGTTCATGGTGCGCGTCATTGCTTTGGGCATGCTGCCGCGCAAGCTCCTGCCCATGCTGTTCATCACCATTGCGCCGCCGGCGGCCGGGGGGCTGGGCCTGGCCCAACTCGGCGCCCCCGTCGAGGCCCTGGAAGGGGCCTGGGGCATTGCCCTGTTCTTCGTCATTCTGAGCTTTCTGTCTTTCAAGCCGATAATGCAGGAGGCCTTCACCATCGGCCACTGGGCGCTGTCGTTCCCCCTGGCGGCGTTCGCCGGGCTGTCGATCCATCTCGCCCTCGCAACCCAGAACGGCGCCATGCAGACCTTCGCCATTCTGACGCTGGCGCTGGCCTCGGTGATCATCGGCTGGCTGACTCTGGCAACGGCGCGGGGCCTGCGCGATGGCAGCCTGCTGGCGCCCGAGCCGGTGGCATTGATACATGCGGTCTGATCGAGAAGGGTTGGCACACCCGCCTGATTCGCACGGCTCGCCTATGATGGAAAAGATGGAGAAGATTGGATGAAGCGCAGCACCAAGCCCTTACAGATTCCCGGAGCCCTCACCATGTCAGTTCTGACCAACGAAGCCTCACGCACCGACATTCTCAACCGTCTCAAACGTGCCGAAGGGCAGATGCGCGGCGTGCAGCGCATGATCGAAGAGGGCGAGCCCTGCCTGAAGGTGGCGCAGCAACTCTCGGCGGTGCGCAAGGCGCTCGACAGCACCTTTGTGCGCATGACCGTGTGCTATCTCGAACAGGAGCTCGGCGGGCGTCTGGAGGCTGCCGAGGGTGGTGAGCAGCCCAGGCTCAGCGCCATGCTCGACGAAGTCGAAACCCTGCTGGCGCGCATGGCCTGAGGTTTTCAGCGGCCAGCGGCCTCGATGATGCCGCCACCCAGGCAGACTTCACCGGCATAGAGTACGGCCGACTGCCCCGGCGTGACGGCCCATTGCGGTGAGTCGAACTCCAGGGTGAAGCGGTCAGTGCCTTGCCCCTGATAGCGGCAAGCCGCGTCCGTCTGACGGTAGCGGGTTTTTGCACCGTAAACGACGGACTCTTCGGCAGGCGCCGTTCCCGCCACCCAACTGGCTGATAGCGCCTGCAGCGTATGGCTTTGCAGCAGCGGGTGGTCGTGGCCTTGCGCCACGATGAGTTCATTGCGGGCCAAATTTTTTCCGGCGACGAACCAAGGCTCGCCGCTGCCGCTCTTGCTCCCCCCCAGGCCGATGCCCTTGCGCTGCCCCAGGGTATAGAACGCCAGCCCCATGTGCCGCCCCACGGTCTTGCCTTCGGGGGTTTTCATCGGCCCCGGCTGCGTGGGCAGGTAGCGACTGAGGAACTCGCGGAACGGCCGCTCGCCGATGAAGCAAATCCCCGTCGAATCTTTTTTGCGGGCATTGTGCAGCCCGATCTGTTCAGCCACCTTGCGCACTTCGGTTTTATTCAGCTCGCCCACCGGAAACAGCGTGCGCGCAAGCTGCGTCTGGTTGAGTCGGTGCAAAAAGTAGCTCTGGTCTTTCGAGGCATCCAGGCCGCGCAGCAGCTCGAATCCCTGGTCGGTCTCACGCACGCGCGCATAGTGTCCGGTGGCGATGCGGTCTGCTCCCAGGCGCATGGCATGGTCGAGAAAGGCCTTGAACTTGATCTCGGCATTGCACAGCACGTCCGGGTTGGGGGTGCGCCCGGCAGCGTATTCACGCAGGAATTCAGCGAATACCCGTTCCTTGTACTGCGCGGCGAAGTTCACCGCCTCGATGTCGATGCCGATGCGGTCGGCCACGCTGGCGGCGTCGAGCCAGTCCTGGCGGGAGGAACAATACTCGCTGTCATCGTCGTCCTCCCAGTTTTTCATGAACAGGCCGACGACCCTGTATCCCTGTTGTTTGAGCAGCCAGGCGGAAACGGAGGAATCGACCCCGCCGGAAAGCCCGACCACGACGGTGCCGCGAGAAGAAGACGTCATGCGCGAATTGTAGGAAGGCATGCAGCAACGCGGGCGGGGCTCTCAAGAAAACGCCGGGCCGTCCCAAGTTTTCTTGACCCCCTCGGGGGGCCTGACGCGAATGCGGCAGGTCTGGGGGCGCTCATGAGAAAACGCCGGGCCGCCCCAAGTTTTCTTGACCCCCTCGGGGGGCCTGACGCGAATGCGGCAGGTCTGGGGGCGCTCACGCGTACACGCTGGGGTCGGTGGCGATCAGTTCCAGGGGGTGGCGCTGCCCTCGCAGGTAATCTTCGATGCAGCGCAGCACCAGCGGGCTGCGATGGCGGCTGGCACTAGCGCGCAGGGTATCGATATCCATCCACAGCGCGCGCACGATGCCCTCATCGAGTTTGCGCTCGGCATCGGCTTCGGAGGCGTCGCCGCAGAACGCCAGACGCAGGTAGCTCACATCCCGGCTTCCCTGCCAGGTGCGCGACAGATAAACCCCTACCAACGCGGTTGGGGTGAATACCCGGCCCGTTTCCTCAAGGGACTCACGCACCACGCCCTGCAGTGGGCTCTCCCCGGCTTCCAGGTGGCCTGCGGGCTGGTTCAGCCGCAGGCCGTCGGGCGTCTGTTCTTCGACGAGCAGAAAATGACCGTTGCGCTCGACGATGGCGGCGACGGTGACGCGAGGACGTGCAGAGGGATCGGGGGGCATGGCGGGGGGCATGGATGAAGCGGAGTGGGGTCTGGCGCAGAATATTAAAAAATGCAAAAGAGATTTCCCGATGCAGCGCATCTTGCGCTGCAGAAATCTGAGGGAAATCGCGGGATAATGCGACGTTTGGTATGGCTCAGCCAAGCAGATTTGTCGTGACTGAGTGGGGCTGAAACGGAACTCTGTTCGTGCCGCGTTCAGACCCTGATCAAGAAGACTTCAAAGGAGAGACTCCATGCGTATTGGCATTCCGGCAGAAACCTTGGCCGGCGAAGCCCGTGTTGCAGCAACACCGGAAACCGTCAAAAAACTCATCGCCCAAGGGCATACCGTGGTGGTCGAGGCTCATGCCGGCCTGCGCGCCGATGCCCCGGATGCAGATTACCTCGCCGCAGGCGCCGCCATCGTCGATCGGGCCGAGGCTTTTGCCGCCGAGATGGTGCTCAAGGTTCGCCCTCCCACGCCTGAAGAACTCGGGCTGATGAAGCCGGGCACGGTGCTGATCGGCATGCTCGATCCGTTCAACGCCGACGGCTTGCAGGCCATGGCCGCCGCCGGTCTGACGGCGTTCGCGCTCGAAGCCGCGCCTCGCACCTCGCGTGCGCAGAGCATGGACGTGCTGTCCAGCCAGGCCAATATCGCAGGTTACAAGGCGGTCATCCTGGCCGCCAACCTCTATCAGCGCTTCATGCCCATGCTGATGACGGCGGCCGGCACGGTCAAGGCCGCGCGCGTCGTCGTGCTCGGCGCGGGTGTGGCCGGGCTGCAGGCCATTGCCACGGCCAAACGCCTGGGTGCGGTGATCGAGGCGTCGGATGTGCGCCCTGCAGTCAAGGAGCAGGTCGAATCCCTCGGGGCGAAATTCATCGATGTGCCGTTCGAGACCGATGAAGAGCGCGAGATCGCCCAGGGTGTGGGCGGTTATGCCCGCCCCATGCCCGCCAGTTGGATGCAGCGACAGTCTGCCCAGGTGGCTGAACGCATCAAACTGGCCAATGTGGTCATTTCCACTGCGCTGATTCCCGGCCGCCGCGCCCCGGTGCTGATTACCGAGGAAATGGTCAAATCGATGAAGCCGGGCTCGGTGATCATCGACATGGCCGCCGCGCAGGGCGGCAACTGTCCGCTGACCGAGGCCGGAAAGACCGTGGTCAAACACGGCGTGACCCTGGTGGGAGAAACCAATCTGCCCGCACTCGTCGCGGCCGATGCGTCGTCGCTTTATGCGCGCAATGTGCTTGATTTTCTCAAACTGGTGCTCGACAAGGAAAAAGGCTTTGTGGTGAATGGGGAAGACGACATCGTCGCCGCCTGCCTGATGTGCCGAGATGGGCAATTGCAGCGCAAGACGGCCTGAAGGTCTGTCCCGATCCATTGCCACTTCAACGATTTTCATCCTGAACAAGGACAGAACCATGCATGAAATATCTCCCTTGGTGATCAATTTCACCATTTTCGTATTGGCGATCTATGTGGGTTATCACGTTGTGTGGAATGTCACGCCCGCGCTGCATACTCCGCTGATGGCGGTGACCAACGCCATTTCCGCCATCATCATCGTGGGCGCCATGCTGGCCGCCGCGTTGACCGTGACGCCACTGGGCAAGGTGATGGGCACCCTCGCTGTCGCGCTGGCCGCGGTCAATGTTTTCGGCGGTTTTCTCGTGACGCGACGCATGCTGGCCATGTTCAAAAAGAAAACGACCGACAGGAAATAAAAACACCACACCAGCGGATTTCCGCCGTTTCCCGCCGCGCACTGGGCACCTATCCCTGGCCGGTTCAGCGGCAGGTGACGCGAAGCATCAAGGACTTCATTTATGACACTCAGCATGAATCTCGTGACCCTGCTGTATTTGCTCGCAGCGGTCTTTTTCATTCAGGCGCTCAAAGGGTTGTCGCACCCGACGACAAGCCGCCGTGGCAATGCATTCGGCATGGCGGGCATGACCATAGCGGTCTTGACCACAGTGGCTTTGATCATCAAGGTCGGTGGTGATGCCGGTGCGCTCGGTCTTGGCTATGTGCTGCTGGGGTTGGTGATCGGCGGCGGTATCGGCACGGTCATGGCCAAGCGCGTGGAAATGACCAAAATGCCCGAGCTGGTTGCCTTCATGCACAGCATGATCGGTCTGGCCGCCGTGTGCATCGCAGTGGCCGAAGTCGCCGAGCCGCACGCCTTCGGCATCGTCCAGGCCGCTGGCGATCCGCTGCCTGCGGGCAACCGCGTCGAACTGTTCATCGGCACGATCGTGGGCGCCATCACCTTCAGCGGTTCGGTCATTGCGTTCGGCAAACTCGCCGGGCGCTACAAATTCCGCCTGTTTCAGGGTGCGCCCGTGCGCTTTGCCGGGCAGCATGGGCTCAATCTGATCATCGTTCTGGCCGCCATCGGTTTCGGGATTTGGTTCTGGGCCACTGCGGCGTGGACGCCTTTTCTCATCATGATGGCGCTGGCTTTCATACTGGGCGTGTTGATGATCATCCCGATCGGCGGCGCCGATATGCCGGTGGTCGTTTCGATGCTCAACAGTTATTCCGGCTGGGCCGCGGCCGGCATTGGGTTTTCGCTCGAAAACAATATGCTCATCATTGCCGGTTCGCTGGTGGGATCGTCGGGTGCGATTCTGAGCTACATCATGTGCAAGGCGATGAACCGCTCGTTCATCAGCGTGATTCTGGGCGGGTTTGGTGCCGAGGCTTCGTCGGGCGCCGCACAGGCGCAGCAGCGTGCGGTGAAATCGGGCAGCCCCGATGATGCCGCCTTCCTGCTGTCGAATGCGGAAACGGTGATCATCGTCCCGGGTTACGGTTTGGCCGTGGCCCGCGCGCAGCATGCCGTGAAGGAACTGGCACAGAAACTCACCGAGCGCGGCGTAACGGTGAAATACGCCATACATCCCGTGGCGGGTCGTATGCCAGGCCATATGAACGTGCTGCTCGCCGAGGCCGAAGTGCCTTATGACCAGGTTTTTGAAATGGAAGACATCAACCCCGAATTCGCGCAGGCCGATGTTGCCGTGATTCTCGGCGCCAACGACGTGGTCAATCCGGCGGCGAAGACCGACCCCAAATCACCGATTGCCGGTATGCCGATTCTGGAGGCTTACAAGGCCAAAACGGTGATCGTGAACAAGCGTTCGATGGCTGCTGGGTATGCAGGACTGGATAATGAGCTGTTTTACATGGACAAGACCATGATGGTCTTCGGCGATGCCAAAAAGGTCGTTGAAGACATCACCAAGGCGATCGAGTGAGTTATTGAACCCTTTCGCTGCTTATGTTTGTGCCCGCCTCGTGCGGGCTTTTTTATTCTTTGTTTTGTCGTATGATTGAGTGCGTTTTGTTTTCAACACAGGAGAAGGTGCTCATGGCAACGTATAAAGAATTGCAATTACAGATCGAAGCCCTCAAGCAGCAGGCCGAGGCGCAGCGCAGGGCAGAGCTTGCCGCCGTGATCGGCGATATTCGCGCCAAAATGGATGAATACGGTATTACCCTGGCCGATCTCGGCTCGCGCCGGGGAGGGGCTTCCTCCAAGGGGTCGACCGTCGCGCCGAAATACCGCAATGCGCAAACCGGTGAAACCTGGACCGGGCGGGGCAAGATGCCGCGTTGGCTCCAGAGTGCGGTGGACAGCGGCAAAAGCAAGGAATCTTTCCTGATCTGAATGCGGCTCAGCGCTTTGCATCGATGTTGCGAGTGCGACTCGCAGCATGAAAAAGCCGGGGGATGCCCCGGTTTTTTTATCGGTGGCAGCCTCAACTGCCCATTGCGTTATGTCATGATTTTTACGCGAAGAAATGGGGATGGCGGCCAAAAACAGCGAGCATGGTGTCCGAGCCAGAAATCTTGCGCATGAACGACTCCAACATTCCCATCTGGGCGGCCCGCAGCGGCTGGTGGGAGTGTTTGCAGCCGGGAGAAAAAGCCCGCGTGGCTGCCGAAGTGGGCTATCAGACGGTGCCTTCGGGTGAGGCGCTGCAGCGGCTGGGCGAAACCGCCCAGCATTGGATAGGCGTGATGTCGGGGCTCGCCAAATTCATCGTGACGACGGCGAGCGGCAAACCGCTGATCTATTCCGGCGTGGGAGCCGGTGGCTGGTTCGGTGAAGGGACGTTGATGCGACGGGAGGTCTGGCGTTATCAGGCTCAGGCCATCCGTTCCTGCGAACTGGCTCTGATGCCGCGAGAGACTTTTCTCTGGCTGCTTCAACACAATATCGCGTTCAACCATTATCTGCTGCAGCAACTCAACGACCGACTGGAACTGATGACCCTGCAGGTGCTGGATGATCAGCAAGGCGGCGCCGATTCGATCGTTGCCCGAACCCTGCGGCATTTGTTTCACCCGCTTGCCGGTGCGAATGGCGGCGCGCTCAAAGTCACGCAGTCGGAAATCGGCCAACTTTGTCATTTGTCGCGCCAGCGGGTGAATCAGGCCTTTCAACGCCTGCAGGCGGATGGCGTGCTGCATTTGCGCTACGGTGAGGTGGAGATTCTCGATGCGGCCAAGCTGCGCGCGTGGGAATTTCGCACCATGAATGCCAAGCCCAGGGAGTCATCGCGCCTTGAATCGGGTCACACGGCGGCGGCCGTATCAGATGCAACCGGGGACAGAACGAGCGCCAGTTCGGCCGACCCGCTGGGATGCGGAATGCGCGGATAGGGCGGACTGGGCCACTCCCACAGCGCGCCAGGGAAAACGGCGCGCATGGCCAGAATGTCACAGTGATAGGGCGGCCCCTGAATCCACCCTTCCTCCACGCCGGGTTTGGCGGCCTGCATGAACAGCGCAAACAGCCGACCTCGGGGCGCCAGCCAGCGGCGCAGGCGCTGGGCGTAGGCCATCCAGTCGTCGGGGTAAAGTGCGCACAGGCAGGTCTGCTCCCAGATGGCATCAAACGGTTGCGGCGCATTCCACCGCCGCACGTCAGCTTGCAATACGGTCGCATTCAAACCTTGCTCACGCAGGCGCTTGGTGACCAGCGCCACGGCCTGCTCGGCGTAGTCCAAAGCCGTGACCTCGAAGCCCGCAGCCGCCAGATGCAGCACCTCGTGGCCCGCGCCGCAGCCCGGCACCAGAATGCGGCAGGGCTGGAGTTCTCCGGAGGCGATCCAGTGCAGCAGTTGTGGATGGACGGCACCGCGATCCCACCCGGTGGTGCGGGTGCGAAAGCGTTCGTTCCAGAATTCAACGGTCGGTCCGGGCATGATGGGCGGGCTGCGGAAAAGGGGACATACGCAATGGCGCAGATCGGTCGCGCAGCATTGCTGTGGGGAATTCCCTAGAATCATCTTCGTTTCATTTCTGCCATCGTAGCCGCCGTTGACCATGCCTGTTTCCACTGTCCCCGCCATCGTGCAAATCGACGCGCTCGATTTTGGCTATGGCGAGCGTTTGGTTCTGCGCCAGATCGAGATGAGCGTCCAGCGCGGCCAGGTCGTCGCGGTCATGGGGGCGTCTGGCGGGGGAAAGACCACGCTGCTGCGGCTGATCGGCGGACAGCTCAGGCCGCAGCGCGGTTCGGTGCAGTTCGAGGGGCAGGATCTGGCGGGCGCTTCGCAGGATCAGATTTTTGCCATGCGCAGGCGCATGGGCATGCTGTTTCAGTTCGGTGCCCTGTTCACCGACATGACCGTGTTCGACAACGTGGCGTTTCCGGTGCGCGAGCACACCGATCTGCCGGAGTCGATGATCCGCGATCTGGTGCTGATGAAGCTCAACGCCGTAGGGCTGCGCGGCGCGCGCGATCTGTATCCGGCCGAACTGTCCGGCGGCATGTCGCGGCGGGTGGCGATGGCGCGGGCCATCGCGCTCGATCCGGCGCTGGTGATGTATGACGAGCCGTTCGCCGGGCTCGACCCCATTTCGCTGGGCATTTCGGCGCGGCTGATCCGCAGTCTCAACGACGCGCTGGGGCTGAGCAGCATCGTGGTATCGCACGATGTCGAGGTGACCTTCGACATCGCCGACTACGTCTACATTCTGGGCAATGGCAGCCTGATCGCGCATGGCACGCCGCAGCAGATGCGCGAGAGCGCCGATCCGCTGGTGCATCAGTTCGTGAGCGGCGAGCCCGACGGCCCGGTACATTTTCATTACCCCGCAACGGCGATAGACGATGACTTTTTGCGCCCCGCCGGTGTGCGCAAGGAGCGGGCATGACCGTTGCCGACAGACTGGTTTCCATCGGCGCTGGCACGCGGCAACTGCTCGCCAGCCTGGGTTATGGCGCGCGCCTGTTCGTGCGGCTGCTGTGGCTGGTCGGGCGGGTGTTCATGCGCCCGAGCCTGCTGATTCAGCAGATGTATTTCCTCGGCAATCTGTCGCTGGTCATCATCGCGGTGTCGGGTCTGTTCGTCGGCTTCGTGCTGGGGCTGCAGGGCTACTACACCCTGTCGCGTTACGGCTCGTCGAGCGCGCTGGGTGTACTGGTGGCCTTGTCGCTGGTGCGCGAACTTGGCCCCGTGGTCACGGCACTGCTGTTCGCCGGGCGCGCGGGCACCTCGCTCACCGCCGAAATCGGCCTGATGAAGGCGGGCGAGCAGATTGCCGCGATGGAGATGATGGCCGTCGATCCGGTGGTGTACGTGCTCGCTCCGCGGTTCTGGGCCGGGGTGATCGTCATGCCCCTGCTGGCTGCGGTGTTCAGCGCGGTGGGTATTCTGGGCGGCTACGTCGTCGGCGTGGTGATGATCGGGGTGGATTCCGGTCAGTTCTGGTCGCAGATGCAAAGCGGCGTGGATGTGTTCAAGGACGTGGGCAATGGCGTGATCAAGAGCGTGGTATTCGGCCTGGCCGTGACCTTCGTCGCCCTGCTGCAGGGCTGGCGCAGCCAGCCCACGCCCGAAGGCGTTTCGCGGGCGACGACGCGCACCGTGGTCATCGCCTCGTTGGTGGTGCTGGCGCTGGACTTCGTGCTGACCGCCATGATGTTCAGTACCTGAGGGCATGAGGCCCTGGAGTTGTCGGAAATGAATCAACGAAAAATCGATCTGTGGGTGGGTATATTCGTCGTGCTGGGTGCGGCCGCCCTGCTGTTTCTGGCGCTCAAGGCGGGCAACCTGCTGCAGATCAATTGGGGGCCGACCTATACGGTGACGGCGCGTTTCGACAATATCGGTGGCCTCAAGCCCGATGCGCCGGTCAAGAGCGCGGGCGTGGTGGTGGGGCGCGTGACCTCCATCACCTTCGACAATCAGACCTTCCAGGCCGATGTGCACATGGCCATCGATCAGCGCTATCAGTTTCCGGTGGACACCTCGGCCAAGATTCTGACCGCCGGATTGCTGGGCGACCAGTACATCGATCTCAGCCCCGGCGGGAGCGAAAAGAATCTCGCCAACGGTTCGGTCATCCGCAATACCCAGTCGGCCGTGGTGCTGGAAAACCTGATCGGTCAATTCCTGTATAACAAGGCGGCTTCGAGTGGAGCGGGCAGCGAATGAAAAAACAAGCCATACGACTATTGCCACTGCCGGCGCTGGCGGCGCTGATGCTGCTGGGCGGCTGCGCCACGCACAACCCGCAAGACCCGCTCGAACCGTACAACCGGGCGATGTTCACCTTCAACGACAAGGTGGACAAGGCCGTGGTCAAGCCGGTGGCCACGGGCTACAAAGACATCACGCCCACCCCGATCCGCCACGGCGTGACCCATTTCTTCGGCAATCTGGGCGATGTGTGGTCGATGACCAATGATTTTCTGCAGGGCAATGTGCACGATGGCCTGAGCACCTTCATGCGCGTGGGAGTGAATACGGTGTTCGGTTTGTTCGGCACGCTCGACATCGCCACCGAGATGGGCATTTACAAACACCCCAACGACTTCGGGCTGACGCTGGCGCGCTGGGGTGTGGGCTCCGGACCTTATGTGGTGCTGCCGCTCCTGGGGCCGAGCACGGTGCGCGATGCTGCGGGTACAGGCCTGTCTTTTGCCTATGGTCCGACGGCGCAGATCAACCCACACAGGGACAGGTATGGCGCGATGGCGCTCGATGCGGTGAATACCCGTGCCAATCTGCTCAATGCCTCCAACCTCTTCGAACAGATTTCGCTCGATCCCTATGTCTTCACCCGCAGCGCGTATGAGCAACGGCGCAAATCGCAGGTCGAAGAGGTGCGTGACCGGCCCATCATCGATCTGGGCGAGCCCAACCCGCTGGCCAAATACAGCTATGGCGACGTCAATGGGGGCTTGCTGGGCATTGACTCCCCGCCGTCGAGCGATGCAAAGCCCGGCCCCAAGTCGGATTCCCCCTCGCCCTGAAGCGGTTCGCGCTGTCATCCTCAAGGACAGCGGCGCGTTGATCGATACATCACAAGAACTGGAGAACCCCCATGCTTCGACGCCATTTCGTGGCCTTGTCCCTGTCCGCCGCGGTCTTGCTGGCCGGGGCGCCCGCGCTCGCCCCGGCGGCGGACGTGAAGGGTGCAGACACGCTCTCGCCACCGCAACTGATCGAGTCGATGTCCAATGAAATCATCCACGACGTGCAGCAGGACCCCAAGCTGCGCAGCGGCGATCCAGAAATCGTGATGCAGTTTGTGGAAGAGAAAATCCTGCCCCATCTGGACTTCAAGAAAATCACCCAGAGCGCCGTGGGGCGTTACTGGCGCGAAGCCACTCCGTCGCAGCGCAGTGCGCTGGAACAGCAGTTCAAGCAATTGCTGGTCTATACCTACGCCGGCGCCGTCAAGCAGGTCAAGGATCAGAAGGTCAAGATGCTGCCCTACCGCGAGCCCGCGAATGCACAGGAAGTGACGGTGCGTACCCGCGTGATCAACAACGGCGAGCCGCTGCAACTCGACTATCGCCTGGAAAGCACGCCCGCAGGCTGGAAGATTATCGATGTCAATGTCATGGGCATCTGGCTGGTCGACAACTACCGCAGCGTGTTCGCGCAGGAGATCGGGCAAAAAGGCATCGACGGCTTGATTGCCACGCTGAAGGAAAAAAACCAGAACCTGGCGCAGGCCAAGGGTTGATCCGGGTTCCATCATGCCGGTTTACGCCCTGCCCGCTGCTCTGACCCTCGATACCGCATCGGCCGTGCGGCGCCAGGCGCTGGCGGCTTTGCAGGCGCAGCCCGCCCCTTGGGTGGTCGATACGAGCGCCTTGCAAGCCTTCGACTCCGCCGCATTGGCTTTTCTGCTGGAATTGCGACGCGCGGCGCCTGGGCAGGCCCTCGAAGTGAACGCCGTTCCGGCGAGATTGCGTGATTTGGCCAACGCTTACGGGCTTGCCTTTCTGTTTGGCGCAACCGACGCGCCCCTCTGATTTTTCGCCCCCGCGCGGGGTGGCGCATCGCGTCCGTCCGATGCGAGCGCTGTTCATGACTCATGTCCTCGACCTCTCCCGCAGTCTCCTTTGATCGCGTCGTCAAACAGTATGGCCGCAACCTGGCCGTCGATGGCGTTGTGCTCGACATCGACGACGGCGAGTTCTTCGGTCTGCTCGGACCCAACGGCGCGGGCAAGACCACGCTCATCAGCATGCTGGCCGGGCTCACGCGCCCGACTTCGGGGCATGTGCGGGTCGCTGGGCACGATGTGCAAGCCGAAGCCGCGACCGTGCGCCGACTGCTGGGCGTGGTGCCGCAGGAACTGGTGTTCGACCCGTTTTTCACCGTGCGCCAGGTGCTGCGCATTCAGTCTGGGTATTTCGGCTTTCGCAAAAACGAGCTGTGGATCGACGAACTGCTGCACAACCTCGGACTCAGCGCGCAGGCCGACAAGAACATGCGGGCCTTGTCCGGCGGCATGAAGCGCCGGGTGATGGTGGCGCAGGCGCTGGTGCACCGGCCGCGGGTCATCGTGCTCGACGAACCGACCGCGGGGGTGGACGTGGAACTGCGCCAGTCCTTGTGGGAATTCATCGCCCGGCTCAATGCCGAAGGCCATACCGTGTTGCTGACCACGCACTATCTCGAAGAAGCCGAGGCGCTGTGCAAGCGCATCGCGGTGATCAAGGGCGGCAAGGTCGTCGCGCTCGATCGTACCGAGGCGCTGCTGCAGCGGTTTGCGTCGTCCGTGCTGTACTTCCGTCTGGTCAAGGGGCGACTGCCCGTGGGACTGGGGGCGGAGCAGGGCGCTCGTGTGGCGCTTGCGGTGCGGGGCGCACAGGATGTGGAGCAAAAGCTGGCCGCGCTGCGTGAAGCGGGTTGTGAAATCGACGATCTCGAACTGCGGCGTGCCGATCTCGAAGACGTGTTCCTCGAACTGATCGGAGCTGCGCGATGACCGGGCTGCAAACGCTGCTGCAAAAGGAGTTGCAGCGCTTTCTCAAGGTGGGTTTTCAGACCGTGGCGGCCCCCGTGGTCACGGCGCTGCTCTACCTGCTGATTTTTTCGCATGCGTTCACGGCGCACATGCAGGTGTTCGGCCATGTGCCATACACCGCCTTTCTCATTCCCGGTCTGATGATGATGAGCGTGCTGCAAAACGCATTCGCCAATACCTCGTCTTCGCTCATTCAGTCCAAGATCACCGGCAATCTGGTGTTCGTGCTGCTGTCTCCGCTCAAGCCCTGGGAGTTGTTCGTGGCCTACGTCGGCGCTTCGGTGTTGCGCGGGCTGATGGTCGGCGCCGGGGTGCTGTTGGTGACGATGTGGTTCGTGCCGCTGACCTTCGCGTATCCACTGTGGATTCTGGTCTTCGCCGTCCTCGGTGCGAGCATGCTGGGCGCACTCGGACTGATTGCGGGGATCTGGGCGGAGAAGTTCGACCAGATGGCTGCTTTTCAAAACTTCATCATCACCCCCGCGACCTTTCTGTCTGGCGTGTTCTACTCGGTGCACAGCCTGCCGGGTTTCTGGAAGCTGGCCTCGCACCTCAATCCGTTTTTCTACCTGATCGACGGCTTCCGCTACGGTTTTTTCGGTGCGGGCGATGTCTCGCCCTGGGTCAGCCTGCTCGCGGCGCTGCTGGGCAACCTGCTTTGCGGCGGCATCGCCCTGACCATGTTGGTGCGCGGCACCAAACTTCGGAACTGAAACCCCATGTCCCTGCCCACCCCGCAAGACCTCCATCGCTACATTGCCGCCGGGCTGGAATGCAGCCATCTGCAGGTCGAGGGCGATGGCCAGCATTTCTACGCCACCATCGTCAGTCCGGCTTTCGAAGGTCTGAACCGGGTGCAGCGACATCAACGGGTGTACGGCGCCCTGGGCGAGCGCATGCGCGCGGAAATCCACGCGCTGTCGATGAAAACGCTCACCCCGCAGGAATTCGCGGCCTTGCCCAAGCCCTAAAATCACATGTTTTGCACGCTTGGGGTCGTGTTCCCGGCAGTGCAAGTCTGCTGGTACGGAAGTCTTTATGGACAAACTCAGAATCACCGGGCAGCGCGCGCTGCAAGGCGTGGTGCAGGCCAGCGGGGCAAAAAACGCCGCGCTGCCGCTGATGGCCGCCGCGCTGCTCACCGCCGAGTCGGTGCACTTGAGCAACGCGCCGCAGCTCATGGACGTGCGCACTCTGGCCAAACTGCTGCGCAGCCTCGGCGCCCAGGTCGAACAGGACGGCGCGCAGATTCAGATCAACGCTGCGGGGGTGCATCACTACGAGGCTTCCTACGACTTGGTCAAGACCATGCGCGCCTCGGTGCTGGTGCTCGGTCCTCTGCTGGCGCGATTCGGCCAGGCGCGGGTGAGCCTGCCGGGGGGCTGCGCCATCGGCGCGCGTCCGGTCGATCAGCACATCAAGGGGCTGCAGGCGCTGGGCGCGGAGATCGCGGTGGAGCACGGTTACATCGTCGCCCGCGTGGCCACGCCTTCCGGCCGCTTGCGCGGGGCGCGCATCAGCACCGACATGGTCACCGTGACCGGCACCGAGAACCTGATGATGGCCGCTGCACTGGCCGAGGGCGAGACCCTGATCGACAATGCGGCGCGCGAGCCCGAGGTCGTCGATCTGGCGCATCTGCTGCGCGCCATGGGCGGGCAGATCAGCGGCGAGGGCACCTCGCAGATCCGCATTCAGGGGGTGGACGCTCTGCACGGCGCGTCGCACCGCATCATTCCCGACCGCATCGAAGTCGGCACTTTTCTGTGCGCCGCCCTGGCCGCGCGCGGCGACGTGACGGTGCAGGGGGCCGAACCGGCGCACCAGGACGCCTTGCTCGACAAACTGCGTGAAGCGGGCGCGCAGATCGACACCGGCGAGGGCTGGATACGCCTGCGCGCCGAAGCGCTGCCGGGCGGCCGTGCGCGCGCCGTCTCGGTGCGCACGACCGAATACCCCGGCTTCGCGACCGACATGCAGGCGCAGTTCATGGCGGTGAACTGTCTGGCCGAGGGCGCCGCGCGCATGACCGAAACCATTTTCGAGAACCGCTTCATGCACGTGCAGGAACTCATGCGGCTGGGCGCGCAGATCGAGATCGACGGCCACACCTGCGTGGTGCACGGCGTACCGCGGCTCTCCGGCGCCAACGTCATGGCCACCGACCTGCGCGCCTCGGCCGGACTGGTGGTGGCCGCGCTGGCGGCCGAGGGCGAGACCCTGATCGACCGCATCTATCACCTCGACCGCGGCTACGACGCGATGGAAGTCAAGCTGCGCGGCCTGGGCGCGCAGATCGAGCGTATCAGCGGCCATTGAAAGAATTCACATGCTGACCCTCGCACTGTCCAAGGGACGGATTTTCGAAGACACGCTGCCCATGCTGGCGCGTGCGGGCATCACCGTGTCGGGCGATCCCGAGTCCACGCGCAGGCTCATCCTGCCGACCAATCGGCCCGATGTGCGCGTGGTGCTGGTGCGCGCCAGCGACGTGCCCACCTATGTGCGCTACGGCGGCGCCGACATCGGCGTGGCCGGGCTGGACGTGCTGCGCGAATACTTCGCGGGCAACGGTGCCGACGGCCTTTATCTGCCGGTCGATCTGGGCATTGCCCGCTGCCGCCTGAGCGTGGCGGTGCGGCACGATTTCGACTACGCAGGCCAGGTCAGACAGGGCGCGCGTCTGCGGGTGGCCACCAAATACCTGCACATGGCGCGCGAGCACTTCGCCACCAAGGGCGTGCACGTCGATCTGGTCAAGCTCTACGGCTCGATGGAACTGGCGCCGCTGACCGGGCTGGCCGATGCCATCGTCGATCTGGTGTCCACCGGTGGCACGCTCAAGGCCAATGGCCTGGTCGAGGTCGAGCCCATCATGGACATTTCCGCGCGCCTGATCGTCAATCAGGCCGCGCTCAAGACCCGCACGGCTTTGCTCAAGCCCCTGATCGATCGTCTGCGCAAAGCCGCGCAGACGCCCGAGGAGACCGCCGCATGAATGCACCGATCAATGCCCTGTCGCTGCGCAGGCTCGACGCCACCAGCCCCGACTTCGAGGCGCATTACCGCGCGCTGTTTGCCCGCATGGCCGAAGAAAACGCCGAGATCGATGACCGCGCCGCCGACATCCTGCGCGACGTGCAGCAGCGCGGCGACGCCGCCGTGCTCGACTTCACCCGCAAGTTCGACCGCCTCGATGTGCCCGACATGGCCGCGCTGGAAATCAGCCAGACCGAGCTGCAGGCGGCGCTTGCCGTCATCACCCCCGAGCAGCGCAGCGCGCTCGAAGCCGCCGCCGCGCGGGTGCGCCGCTACCACGAGCGCCAGTTGCAGCACGTCGGCCAGAGCTGGGAGTACCGCGACGAAGACGGCACGCTGCTCGGCCAGAAGGTCACGCCGCTCGATCGCGTGGGCCTCTATGTGCCCGGCGGCAAGGCCGCCTATCCCTCCTCGGTGCTGATGAACGCCATTCCGGCGCATGTGGCCGGGGTGCAAGAGATCATCATGGTCGTGCCCACGCCCGACGGCGAGCGCAATCCGCTGGTGCTGGCCGCGGCGGCCGTGGCCGGGGTGAGCCGCGCCTTCGCCATCGGCGGCGCGCAGGCCGTGGGCGCGCTGGCTTACGGCACGGCCACGGTGCCTGCGGTGGACAAGATCGTCGGCCCCGGCAACGCCTATGTGGCGGCGGCCAAGCGCCGGGTGTTCGGCGTCTGCGGCATCGACATGATCGCCGGGCCGTCCGAGATTCTGGTGCTGGCCGACGGCAGCACCCCGCCCGACTGGGTGGCGATGGATCTGTTCAGCCAGGCCGAGCATGACGAGCTGGCGCAAAGCATCCTGCTCTGCCCCGATGCGGCCTACATCGACGCCGTGACCGAGGCGATCCACCGGCTGCTGCCCGACATGCCGCGCAAGGCCATCATCGCGGCCTCGCTGACCGGTCGCGGCGCGCTCATCCGCGTGCGCGATATGGCGCAGGCTTGCGATCTGGCCAACCGCATCGCGCCGGAGCATCTGGAAATCTCCGCACAGAACCCGCACCAGTACGTGCCCGCGCTCAAGCACGCCGGTGCGCTGTTCCTCGGCGCCTACACCTCCGAATCGCTGGGCGACTATTGCGCCGGGCCGAACCACGTCCTGCCCACCTCGGGCACGGCGCGATTTTCCTCGCCGCTGGGGGTGTACGACTTCATCAAGCGCTCCAGCCTCATCGAAGTCAGCGCCGAGGGTGCGCAGCAGCTCGGCCGCATCGCCAGCGTGCTGGCCCACGGCGAGCGGCTGACCGCGCATGCCCGCGCCGCCGAAATGCGGCTGCGCTGAAACGAAAATGCCATGAGCCGATTCTGGAGCGATGTCGTTCACGGTCTGACCCCTTATGTGCCGGGCGAACAACCGCGCATCGAAGGGCTGATCAAGCTCAACACCAATGAATGCCCTTATCCGCCCAGCGACCAGGTGCTGCAGGCCATCGCCGCGCAGACCACAGGCGATTTGCGGCTGTACCCCGATCCGCAGGCGGCCAATCTGAAGGCAGCAATCGCACGCCATCACCGGCTGACGCCCGAGCAGGTCTTCGTCGGCAACGGCTCGGACGAAGTGCTGGCCCATGCCTTCATGGCGCTGCTGCGGCACAGCAAGCCGCTGCTGCACCCGGATATTTCGTACAGCTTCTATCCCGTCTATGCCAGGCTGTATGGCATCCAGACCCGCGAGATCGCGCTGCGCGCCGATTTCTCGATTGCGGTCGACGACTATCTGCAGGCCGGGCCGAACGGGGGCATCGTCTTCCCCAATCCCAATGCCCCAACCGGCATGGCGCTGCCCCTCTCGGAGGTGGAGCACCTGCTGACGGGCAATCCCGATTCCGTGGTGGTGGTCGATGAGGCCTATGTCGACTTCGGTGCGCAGACTGCCGCCGGGCTGATTCATCGTTACCCGCAATTGCTGGTGATCCGCACCCTGTCCAAGGCCTGGGCGCTCGCCGGTCTGCGCGTGGGTTATGCACTCGGCCACCCCGATCTGATCGACGCGTTGACGAGGGTGAAGGACAGCTTCAACTCCTATCCACTGGATCGTCTGGCGCAGGCAGGCGCCACTGCCGCGCTGCAGGATGAAGACTGGCTGGCACAAACCAGCGCGCGCATTCAGGCCAGCCGCGAGGCCTTGAGCGAAGGCCTGCGCGCGCGCGGCTTCGAAGTGCTGCCCTCAAAGGCGAATTTCGTGTTTGCGCGCCACCCTGCGCACGAAGGCGCACGTCTGGCGGCGCAGTTGCGCGAGCACCGCATTCTGGTGCGGCAGTTCGCTCGTCCGCAGCGCATCGCCGACTTTCTGCGCATCACCATCGGCACGCCGCAACAGTGTGAAGCCTTGCTGTGCGCTTACGACGCCATCGCGCAAGAGGCGGCCTCCCTGTCCTGACGTTACGATAGCTCCCATTGCGTATCGCCTGCCCACCGCCGTTTTCACGCCACTTCCCATGCGCACTGCCCAGGTTTCCCGCAGCACCGCCGAGACGCAGATCACCGTGTCCATCAACCTCGATGGAACCGGCGTTTCCAAACTGTCCACGGGCGTGGGTTTTTTCGATCACATGCTCGACCAGATCGCCCGGCACGGGCTGATCGACCTCGACATCCAGGCCAAGGGCGATCTGCATATCGACGCGCATCACACGGTGGAAGATGTGGGCATCACGCTGGGTCAGGCGCTGGCGCGCGCCATCGGCGACAAGAAGGGCATCCGCCGTTATGGCCATGCCTATGTGCCGCTCGACGAGGCGCTGAGCCGCGTGGTGATCGACTTTTCGGGGCGTCCTGGCCTGGAATGGCAGGTGCCGTTCACCCGCGCGATGATCGGCGAATTCGACGTCGATCTCGCGCACGAATTCTTTCAGGGGCTGGTCAATCACGCCGCGATCACCGTGCATGTCGACAATCTGCGCGGCGACAACGCGCATCACCAGTGCGAAACCGTGTTCAAGGCATTCGGCCGTGCCCTGCGGGCTGCCGCCGAGCGCGATCCCCGCATGGGCGGGGTGGTTCCGTCGACCAAAGGTTCGTTGTAAATTCGCGCCACTGCCTGACGCTGGCTGACCTGTTCGCCCTTCGACCAATCGACCTTTTCCAACTGAATCGATGAAACGCGTTGCCGTCGTGGACTATGGCATGGGCAATCTGCGCTCGGTGTCGCAGGCCGTGGCGCATGTCGCTGCAGGTTCTGATTTCGACGTGGTCGTGACCTCCGATCCCGCCGTGGTGCGCGCTGCCGACCGCGTGGTGCTGCCTGGGCAGGGCGCCATGCCCGACTGCATGCGCGAACTGCGTGAATCGGGTCTGCAGCAGGCGGTGCTGCAAGCGGCTGCCAGCAAGCCGCTGTTCGGGGTCTGCGTGGGCATGCAGATGCTGCTCGATCACAGCACCGAAGGCCATGTCGACGGGCTGGGCCTCATCCCCGGCCAGGTGCAGCGCTTTGCCCTCGAAGGGCAGTCGCAGCCCGATGGCAGCCGCTACAAGGTGCCGCATATGGGCTGGAACGCCGTCTGGCAGGGGCGCGACGAACGCGGCGCGGTGCATCCGCTGTGGGCACGTGTGCCCGATGGTGCGGCGTTCTATTTCGTCCACAGTTACTACGCCGCCCCGGAGGACGGCCGCCACAGCGCGGGTGAAACCGAGTATGGCGTGCGGTTCGCCAGCGCGGTGGCGCGCGACAATCTGTTCGCCACCCAGTTCCACCCCGAAAAAAGCGCGGACGCGGGGCTGATGCTCTATCGCAATTTTCTGCACTGGTCGCCTTGAACGTATCCGTAAACTTGGTGCTTTCCGCTGGTTTTTCCGCTTGTTTTCCTGATTCCATCTCCGTGTTCTGATTCTCTTTCCTCTGCCCTGACATCATGTTGCTCATTCCGGCAATCGACCTCAAGGACGGCCAGTGCGTTCGCCTCGAACAAGGCGAAATGCAAGGCGCCACGGTGTTTTCCGAAGATCCCGCCGCCATGGCCAGGCACTGGATCGACCAGGGCGCCGAGCGCCTGCATCTGGTCGACCTCAACGGCGCCTTCGCCGGCAAGCCGCGCAATGCCGAGGCCATCTCGGCCATCCTCGACGAAGTGGGGGATGAAATTCCGGTGCAACTCGGCGGCGGCATCCGCGATCTCGACACCATCGAGGCCTACCTCGACCAGGGTCTGAGCTATGTCATCATCGGCACCGCCGCAGTGAAAAGCCCCGGCTTCCTGCGCGACGCCTGCAGCGCATTTGGCGGGCACATCCTCGTCGGCCTGGACGCCCGCGACGGCAAGGTGGCCACCGACGGCTGGAGCAAGCTCACCGGCCACGAGGTCGCCGATCTGGCGCGCAAGTTCCAGGACTACGGCATCGAAGGCGTGATCTACACCGACATCGGTCGCGACGGCATGCTCACCGGCATCAATATCGAGGCCACGGTGCGACTGGCCGAAGTGCTCGAGGTGCCGGTCATCGCCTCCGGCGGTCTGTCGGGCATGGCCGACATCGAAAGGCTCTGCGCAGTGGAGAGCAGCGGCGTCGAAGGCGTGATCTGCGGCCGGGCCATCTACAACGGTGCGCTCGATTTCGCGGCGGCCCAGCGCTTTGTATCCAGCCGTTAGCTGCCCATGCTGTTCAAACGCATCATTCCCTGCCTCGACGTCAACGGCGGCCGCGTGGTCAAGGGCGTCAACTTCGTCGGCCTGCGCGATGCCGGCGACCCGGTGGAAATCGCCGCGCGCTACAACGCGCAGGGCGCGGACGAACTCACCTTTCTCGACATCACCGCCACCAGCGACGCGCGCGATCTGCTGCTGCATCAGATCGAGGCGGTGGCGTCGCAAGTGTTCATTCCCCTGACGGTGGGCGGGGGCGTGCGCACCGTGGACGACGTGCGCCGACTGCTCAACGCCGGCGCCGACAAGGTCAGCTTCAACTCGGCTGCCGTGGCCAACCCGCAGGTCATCGCCGAGGCCTCGGCCAAGTACGGCGCGCAGTGCATCGTCGTGGCCATAGACGCCAAGCGCCGCGCGGATGGCGAGGGTTGGGAGGTCTATACCCACGGCGGCCGCAAGGCAACCGGGCTGGACGCCGTGCAGTGGGCGCTGGACATGGCTCGCGCCGGTGCCGGCGAAATCCTGCTCACCAGCATGGACCGCGACGGCACCAGGGCGGGCTTCGATCTGGCGCTCACCCGTGCCGTGTCGGATGCGGTCAGCGTACCCGTCATCGCCTCGGGCGGCGTGGGCAACCTCGATCATCTGGCCGAAGGGTTTTTGCAGGGCCACGCCGATGCCGTGCTCGCCGCCAGCATCTTTCACTACGGCCAGTACACCGTGGGGCAGGCCAAGCAGTATCTGGCCTCGCGCGGCATAGCCATGCGACCTGAGCTGTCGCTTTGAGACAACTTGGGCCGTGCGCCGGCGATGTGGTTTCGCGCACTAAACTCCGCAACATGAACTGGCTCGATCAAGTCAAATGGGATGCGCGCGGACTCGTGCCCGCCATCGCGCAAGATGTGCATACCGGGCGCGTGCTGATGTTCGCCTGGATGAACCGCGAGGCGCTGGAGCAGACGCACCGGCGCGGCGAGGCGGTGTATTGGTCGCGTTCGCGGCACAAGCTGTGGCACAAGGGCGAGGAATCCGGCCATGTACAGACCGTGCGCGACATCCGCCTCGATTGCGACGGCGACGTGGTGCTGCTGCAGGTCGAGCAGGCCGGCGGCATTGCCTGTCACACGGGTAGGGAGTCCTGTTTTTTCAACAGCCTCGAACACGATCGCTGGACGGCGGTCGACCCGGTGCTGAAAGATCCAGCGCAGATTTATGACGGCGCTTCCCTGCACGCGCAATCCGGCCCGGCTGCTGGCGCAGATACCAGCGCCGTGCTCGAACGCCTCTATGCCACCATCGCCAGCCGCAAAGGGGCTGATCCGAGCGTGTCTTATGTGGCCAGGCTGTTTCACAGGGGAGAAGACGCCATTCTGAAAAAAATTGGCGAAGAAGCCACCGAACTGGTCATGGCGGCCAAGGATGGCGCGCCCGAGAAAATTCTGTACGAGACCGCCGATCTGTGGTTTCACAGCCTGATCGCACTGGCCCAGCACGGGCTGACGCCGCAGCAGGTGCTCGCTGAACTGGAGCGCCGCGAAGGGCGCTCCGGCCTGGCCGAGTTTGCCGCACGACAGGCAGACAACTGAATCGCAGTCCCATGGACGATCTGCGCCCCATCGTCGAGCAGCCCGGCCCGCAGGACATCGAGGCCCTCAAGACCATCGCGCTGGTCGTGTATGTGCTGCAGGCGCTGAGTTTTTTCTGGGGCATCACCGCGGTGGTCGGCGTGATCATCGACTACGTGAAGCTCGATGACGCCCGCGGCACCTGGGTGGAGAACCATCTGCGCTGGCAGATCCGCACCTTCTGGTGGGCGCTGTTCTGGTCAGTCATCGGCTTCGCCCTGATCTGGGTTTTCGGCCTGGGGTTTCTGGTGCTGGCGGTGGTGTATTTCTGGACCATCTATCGTGTGGTCAAAGGCTGGCTCAAACTCACCGAGCGCAAGCTGGTTCATCCTTCCCTCTGATTCCCGTCCCTTTCCATCATGACCGATCCCGATTGCATTTTTTGCAGGATTGCGGCGGGCCAACTGCCCGCAAAAATCCTTTACCAGGATGAAGACGTTCTCGCCTTCCACGACATTCACCCCGCCGCGCCCGTGCATTTCCTGATCATTCCCCGACTGCATCTATCGTCTTTGTTCGATGTGGGTACCGAGCACCAGGCTTTGCTCGGTAAAATGCTGCAGCTTGTACCCCGACTGGCGCGCGAGCAGGGTTGTGACGATGGCTTTCGCACCGTCATCAACACCGGCCGGAATGGGGGGCAGGAAGTGTTTCACCTGCACTTGCACGTCATGGGCGGCCCCCGTCCGTGGAAAAAACAGGCCCCTTAATTTTTGCGGCGAAGGAGTAAATCATGGGCTCATTTAGCATCTGGCACTGGCTGATCGTGCTGGTGATTGTGATGATGGTGTTTGGCACCAAGAAACTGAAGAACATGGGTTCCGACCTGGGTTCTGCGGTGAAGGGCTTCAAGGACGGCATGCGCGATGCCAGCGCGGACGACAAACCCGCCGAAGCCGACAAGCAGCTTGCCGCTGAAACCGGCGTCAAGAAGGAAACCATCGACGTGCAGGCCAGAGAAAAATCGTCTTCCTGAATCATTTTCCAGGACCCGGCTTCACGGTGGGCCGGCAGCCCTGCCGGTTTTTGTCGCGTCCCGATTCGTTGTAGCGTCTTCGATTCCCCTGACCGCCCATGTTTGACATCGGAATGTCCGAAATCGGCTTGATCGGCGTGGTGGCGCTCGTCGTTCTCGGGCCCGAGAAGTTACCGCGCGTGGCGCGCACGGCGGGCAATCTGCTGGGCCGGGCGCAACGCTACCTCGCCGAAGTCAAGGCCGAGGTCAATCGGCAGATCGACCTCGAAGAACTGCGCAATGTGAAGGCGTCGCTGGAGACTGCGGCGCAGGACATGAAAAAGTCGGTCGGTGACAACGTGGCCGAGATTCAGGGCAGTTTCGACGATGCCTGGAAAGAGGCCACGGCGGGTTTGAGCGGCGTGTCGGAACCTTCCATGGCTGATGGTTTTTCGGCGCCCAGTCTGCCCAGCCCGGACTATCCGACCAAGAAGCGCAAGAAGCTGTCGGGCAACACGGTTCCGCAGTGGTACCGGCGCCAGGCGCGCGTGCGTACCCAGGCTTTGTCGGGTGCGGCGCGCATGGCGCGTTACCGCGTCAAGCGTTGATTTGGCCCTGCCGATCCGGCCTCGACGCAGCGCCTCTCTTGCCTATTCCCACTTCTCTTCTTTTTGCAAACGAGTGCATCGCCCGTGTCTGACCCCAAGAAAACAGTGACACCGGACAGCCCCGAGGCCGAACAGCCATTCATCTCGCATTTGATCGAATTGCGCAACCGCCTCATCCGCGCCATTGCGGCCATCGGCGTGGTGTTCATCGTGCTGTCGATCTATCCGGGGCCGTCGGGTTTGTTCGATCTGTTGTCCCAGCCGCTGATTGCCCACCTGCCCAAGGGTTCGACGATGATCGCCATCGGCGTGATCTCGCCCTTTGTGGTGCCCATCAAGGTCACGCTGCTGGTGGCATTCATGATCGCCTTGCCCGCGGTGCTCTATCAGATCTGGGCCTTCGTGGCGCCCGGTCTCTACACCCACGAAAAACGGCTGGTCATGCCGCTGATCATCAGCAGCACGCTGTTGTTCTACATGGGCGTGGCGTTCTGCTACTTTTTCGTGTTCGGACGGCTGTTCACTTTCATCCAGAGCTTCGCCCCCAAGGTCATCACCGCCGCCCCGGACATCGAAGCCTACCTGAGCTTCATGCTGACCATGTTCATGGCGTTCGGCACCGCGTTCGAGGTGCCGGTGGTGCTCATGGTGCTGGTGCGTTTCGGGCTGGTGACCGTCGAGCAGCTCAGATCGTGGCGCAGCTACTTCATCGTCGCCGCCTTCATCATCGCCGCCGTCGTCACCCCGCCGGATGTGGTGTCGCAGACCTCGCTGGCGCTGTCGATGATTCTGCTGTTCGAGGTCGGCATTCTCGCGGCGAAGTATCTGGTGAAGTATTCGGCGCCGCCAGCCGACGAGGAAAAGGACGTGCAGTCGCCCGCGGCCTGAAAACCCCAACCCCGGGCATGCTGTCGCGGGCGTTCAGCGCAGCAGGCCCTCATCGTCTTCTGCTGGGGGTACCTGACTGATGTTCCGTGGCCGGGCGCCAACGCGCACCTGCAGCGTGGCGGTCTTGCCGTCGCGCTGCACCTTGACGGCGACTTCGCTGCCGGGCCTGAGTGCGGCCACGGTGTTGAGCAATTGTCCGGTGTTGAGCACCGGCTTGCCTGCCACTTCGAGCACCACGTCGCCGGGACGCATGCCGGCTTCGTCGGCCGGCCCTCCGCGCAGCACGCCGATGATGATCACGCCTTCCGGGTGCGGGAGATTGAGCGTGCGGGCGAGCCGGTCGGTCACGTCTTGAGGTTCCACGCCGATCCAGCCGCGCACCACCTGTCCCGTGCTGATCAGTTGTTGCATGACATTGCGCGCGGTCGACACCGGCACGGCGAAGCCGATGCCCAGCGAGCCGCCGCTGCGCGAGAAGATGGCGGTGTTGATGCCCAGGAGATTGCCATTGGAATCCACCAGGGCGCCGCCGGAGTTGCCGGGGTTGATGGCGGCGTCGGTCTGGATGAAGTTCTCGAAGGTGTTGATGCCCAGTTGGGTACGGCCCAGGGCGCTGATGATGCCTTGTGTCACCGTCTGGCCGACGCCGAAGGGGTAGCCGATGGCCAGCACCACATCGCCCACGTGGGCATGGGCATCGTTGCCGAAGGTGATGACGGGCAGTTTATTCAGCTTGATGCGAAGCACCGCCAGGTCGGTATCGGGGTCGCGTCCGACCAGGGTGGCGCGAGCCTCGCGCCCATCGGCCAGCGTGACCTCGATCTGGTCCGCGCCTTCGATGACGTGATTGTTGGTGAGGATGTAGCCGTCCGGGCTGACGATCACGCCCGAACCCAGGCCGATGGTCGGCTGGCGGCTGCCCTGAAACTGGCGCAGCCAGGGGTCGCCGCCCGGAAGCCGACGCGGGGCTTTCGAGGTGGTGATGGACACCACGGCCGGCATGGCCTTGAGCGCCGCGGCGCTATAGCTTCCCGCGGCTGGCGGCGGGGCAGGCGCCGCCGGGACATCCTGGATGGTGACGACGGCGGGCGCATCCGCCTGGATGGAAACCGGGGCGCCGAATCGCACCCATTCCGGCTTGAGGGTGGAGACGATGAACAGCGCGGCAAGCGCAATTGTCACAGTCTGGGAAAATAGCAGCCAGAGGCGTCGCATACAGAACCCGGGTGTGGAGATTTTCTCCACATGGCGGCGCGTCTTCACGCTTCAAGGCCACCATGCGCAGAGACCATTTGCAGGGCGAAATCGACGTTTATCTCGATTGCGCGCGTTTCACCGATTATTGTCCAAACGGTTTGCAGGTCGAGGGCCGTGACGAGGTCGCGCGCATTGTCACCGGCGTCACGGCCAGCCTGGCGCTGATCGAGCGCGCCATCGCGCTGCGGGCCGATGCGCTGCTGGTGCATCATGGTTATTTCTGGCGCGGTGAAGACCCGCGCGTCATCCGCCAGAAGCGCAAGCGCCTGGGGCTGCTGCTGGCGGCCGATCTCAATCTGTTCGCCTATCACCTGCCGCTCGATGCGCACTGCGAAGTGGGCAACAACGTCATGCTGGCCAAACGCCTGGGCTGGTCGGTTCAGGGCCGCTTCGGCAAACAGGCGCTGGGCTGTCTGGGCAGCGCGCCGCAGGCGACGGCAGGCGAGTTGGCGCAGGCCGTCGCCCGCGGGCTGGGGCGCATTCCGCTGGTGGTCGGCGACGCCGACGCGCCCGTGGGTCTGCTGGCCTGGTGCACCGGCGGGGCGCAGGACTGGATCGAAGACGCCTGGGCCGCGGGTGCGCGTACCTATGTCAGCGGCGAAATTTCCGAGCCCACCGCGCATTTCGCGCGTGAAATGGGCATCACTTATCTGGCCTGCGGCCACCATGCCACCGAGCGCGACGGCATCCGCGCGCTCGGCGAGCATCTGGCCGCGCACTACGGACTCGAACATGTCTTCATCGACCTCGACAATCCCGCCTGAATCGACTCCCGCGCGTCCCATCGCGCTGACGATGGGCGATCCCTGCGGCATCGGCCCAGAGACGCTCGTGCGGGCCTTTGCGCAAGGCGCGGCGCATGGTTGCGTGGTGTATGGCGACGCGGCCTGGCTGGCCCGTACCGCGCGCAGTATGCGGTTTTCACCCGATGGCAGCCGTCCAGCCATTGTGGAGCTCGACGAACTGGCAGAGTGGACTGAGGTCCCGCGTGGGGCCATTCCCGTGCTGCCTGTCGTTGCGCTGCCCGAGGATCTCGCCGTGGGGCAGGTGGACGCCCGCGCCGGTGCTGCGGCCTATGCCTGCATCGAGGCGGCGGCTCGGGATGCCCTTGCCGGGCGGGTGGCCGCCGTGGTGACGGCGCCCATCCACAAGGCGGCGCTGCATGCCGCCGGCGTGGATTTTCCGGGGCATACCGAAATCCTGCAGCACCTCGCTGGCGGCGTGCCGGTGCGCATGATGCTGGCCAACGAGCAACTCAAGACCGTGCTGGTGACCGTGCACATGGCCTTGCGACAGGCCATCGATGCGGTGACGACCGAAGCCGTTTTGCAGACCTTGCGCATCGCTCATCAGTCCGCCCGGGGCTGGGGACTGGCGCAGCCGCGTATCGCCGTGGCCGGGTTGAATCCGCATGCTGGCGAGGGCGGTCTGTTCGGTGATGAAGAGGAGCGGATCATCGCCCCGGCGATCGCTCAGGCGCGCAGCGAAGGTATAGCCGCCAGCGGGCCTTACCCGCCCGATACGGTGTTCATGCGCGCACGCCATGCGCCGCCCGAGCATCCGGGCGAATTCGACATCGTCGTGGCGATGTACCACGATCAGGGGCTGATTCCGGTGAAGTATCTCGGCGTGGAGCAGGGGGTGAACGTCACGCTGGGGCTGCCCTTCGTGCGCACCAGCCCCGATCACGGTACGGCGTTCGATATCGCAGGCCAGGACAGGGCCGATCCGTCCAGTCTGAAGGCGGCCATTCGCATGGCCCGTGAGCTTGCAGCCGCAACTCGCGCTTAAAGACCCAGTCCGAGCAACAGGCTGCGCAGTTCACGCAGCACCAGATCGATATTGGGGTGCTCGGCGGCGAAGCGGGTGGCCAGGGTTTGCGCCTGTTCCGCGAGGTCGTCGTTCTGCGCTGGGGCCGATTCGGTTTGCTGGCGATCGAGGGCGGCCTGAATGTCCTGATCCAGCGTTTGCAGCAGTTTTTTCAGCTCGGGGTCGAGGGCAGGTTGCGATTGCAGCACGGTATGCAGGCGCTGCAGGGTGTCGCGGATTTGGGTGTCAGACATGATGTGGGGAGATACGGAGAACAAAGTCATTGTGCCCACACGCGGCAGGCGCGGCAAGTACAGCGGTCAAATCAAGGAAACTTGGGACGGCCCTGGGGGTGCTCATGAGCGCCCCCAGGGTCGGCTCGCCGACCCGCCCCCCCCGTGGGGGTCAAGGAAACTTGGGGCGGCCCGGCGTTTCCTTGAGAGGGTAAGGTCTTCGCGTTGCACTTCGCTCGCGGTAAACGCCTGTGGCAGCGCTTCGCGTACCGCGAGGATTTCAGCGCCGCGCGCCTCGGCGCTTTCGCCCATGCGTCAGGTGCCCAGGCCCAGTGCGGGGATGGCGCAGTACCGTCGGGCAAAGTACTTTGCGCAACGGTCATGGCGGGCGGATGCAAACTTTAGAAAAAAATCTGCAACCAGTGGTTGTCCACTGCGGCAAGCAGCAACACGGCCACGATGAAACCGACGACAAACGCCATCAGCGTCTGCAGCAGGGCATTGGTCCGTCGCTGTTCCTGCAGCAATTCACGCAGTACCGGGTCATCGCGCTTTTCCTGCGCCAGCAGCGCCTGATGCAGCAGGCGGGGGATTTCCGGCAGGTATTGCGCGTAGCGGGTCGATTCGTTCCTGAGTCTGTCGCGGAATGCAGGCCAGCCCACCTGGCTTTTCATCCACTTTTCGAGAAAGGGCTGTGCCGTGGTCCAGAGATCGAGATCGGGGTCGAGCTGGCGCCCCAGCCCTTCGACGTTCAGCAGGGTTTTTTGCAGCAGCACGAGCTGGGGCTGGATTTCCACCTTGAAGCGGCGCGAGACCTGAAACAGTCGAAGCAGCACCTGTCCCAGCGAAATGTCCTTCAGCGGGCGGGCGAACTGCGGCTCGCAAACGCTGCGCACGGCGGCCTCCAGCTCGTCGACGCGGACATTGGCCGGCACCCAGCCTGACTCGACGTGCAGCTCGGCCACGCGCTTGTAATCGCGGCGAAAAAAGGCGATGAAGTTCTGCGCCAGATAGTCCTTGTCGAAGTCGGACAGGGTGCCGACGATGCCGAAGTCCAGCGCGATATAGCGGCCGAAGGTTTCAGGCTGCAGGCTGACCATGATGTTGCCCGGATGCATGTCGGCGTGAAAAAAGCCGTCGCGGAACACCTGGGTGAAAAAAATGTCCACTCCCGCCTTGGCCAGTTGCTTGAAGTCGACGCCCGCTGCGCGCAACGCATCGACGCGGCCGATCGGCACGCCATACATGCGCTGCATCACGATCACATCGCTGCGGCACAAGTCCCAATACATCTCCGGAATCAACACCATGTCGAGCGAAGCCATATTGCGCCGCAACTGCGTGCCATTGGCCGCCTCGCGAACGAGGTCGAGCTCGTCATGCAGGTATTTGTCGAATTCGGCCACCACTTCGCGCGGCTTGAGTCGCCTGCCTTCGCTCCACAGCCTGTCCACCCAGGCCGCCATGGTGTGCATCAGCGCGAGGTCTTCTTCGATGACCTTGTGCATACCGGGACGCAGTACTTTGACGGCCACCTCGGCGCCGCCTTGTCGCGGGTGCAGGGTGGCGAAATGCACCTGCGCAATCGAGGCGCTGGCCACCGGCTTGCGCTCGAAAGCGGCAAACAGCTTGTCGATGGGGTGGCCCAGCGAGCGCTCGATGATGGCCACGGCAACCGCGGAATCGAATGGGGGCACGTTGTCCTGAAGCTTGGCGAGTTCGTCGGCGATGTCGGGCGGCAGCAGGTCGCGGCGGGTCGACAGCACCTGGCCGAATTTGACAAAGATCGGTCCCAGACTTTCCAGCGCCAAGCGCAGACGCTCGCCGCGCGGGCGGTCGAGCGGACGCCCGAAGCTGAGCACCCGGGCGAGGCGGCGCAGCCACGGATGGCGCAAGCTCGACAGCGCCATCTCATCCAGGCCGTGACGCAGGATGACGGAAACGATTTTCAGCAGACGGAGCAGGCGGCGCATCGCTGGTTCAGTTCTCGCGGGCACCCAATTGCCTGCGCAACAGGGCCAGACGCTTTTCCAGTCGCGCGGCTTGATCGCGCAATTCGCTGACTGCTTGCTGCATCTGCGCCCATTCGCCACGGCTGACCAGGGCGCGCGGGCTCGCGGCAAACCAGTCGCGCGCATCGTTTTGCGCGCGCGTCCAGGTTTGCTGCGCCGTTGTCACCAGGCCCTGCCCAGCTCGCGAAATACGGTGCGCTGGAATGTCGCCGATGAGTTGTGCAAGATCATCCTCGGCGTCCCAGCGCACATGCGCCATCAGCCAGGACAGCGTCTGCGCCAACTCGGCGTCTCCACTGACCCGGGCGCCCGAGAGATTGAGCGGCGCACGCTTGGCGATGGCTTCACGCAAGGCGTCGAGATCGAGGGTAATGTGCAGATCGGCGTCTTCGTGGCCGGGTGACGCAGACGTCGCAATGCGCAGCAAACCTGCCGGTTCGATTGTCCAGGCCATGTCCAGGCCCAGCGCGGCGAACACGACCGTCTTGCCGGCGTGGGCGCGAAGTTTGCCCTGGGCGTGCGGATCGGCGGCGAGCAGATGATTGAGCGCTGGCAGGACCAGGTCTTGCAGTCTGCGCACCAGCGAGGTGCGATCGGGAATCCGGGGCTGAATGTCGGGAATGCGCATGGGGGGTGCCGTTTGTGGACGCATTCTAAAGAGGGCGCATCGGATGAGAGATGCAATGGCACAAGCGCTGCATGAAAAGTCAGAGCACGGCGATGACTTTCGATAAAAGTCAGAGCACGGCGATGACTTTCGATAAAAGTCAGAGCACGGCGATGACTTTCAACAAAAACGCCGCAGCGCTTGTGCGGCTGCGGCGTAGGACGAGTGAGCGGTCGCGTCGATTCGGTTCGTCAGTTCAACTGCTGAATGCCCGCCAATTGCCAGCCGCTTGAGCCATCACGCGGTTTGACGAGATTCCAGACTTCGCGCACAGGACTTGCGCCTCCCCAGGTTTCTTCGCGCACCAGACCGGAGAACTCGACACTGGCGACATACTCGCCTGGCGTTTCTTCCAACGCCAGCAGCGAGGCTTCGAGGGTGACGACTTCGGTCTTGTTGGGCGTCATGCCACGTTGTTGCAGTTCGGCAGCCAGAGCGTCATACATCTGCGCAGTGGTGAAGGTTTTCAGGCTGTTGAGATCGGCCGCATCCCAGGCTTGCTGCAAGCGGGTGTAATGCTGCTTGGCGCTTGCCAGAAACGCTTCACGATCGAAGTCAGCAGGAATGGACCCCCCGGTACTCGAAACCTGCGAACCGGCGCTGGGCGACCATTGCGGCGGCATATGCGTTTCGACCCCAAGGGGTGACTGCGCATAGCCCTGCGGCGCGCCTGCATATTGCATAGGGGTGGGCTTGTTCGCGTTGGATTTGCGACGCAGCAGGCTGAAAATCCAGAAAGCGGCCAGCGCGAGCAGACCGATCATCAGCACCGAGCCGAGGAAGGAACTGAGAGCGCCGCCAAAGCCCAGCGCATGGAACAGCGCCGCAAGGCCCAGACCAGCGGCCAGGCCGCCCAGAATGCCGCCCCAGCGGCTGGGTTGTTTGGCAGGCGGTGTGGCCGCAGCCTGCTGACGTGTGGCGGCAGGTGCGGTTTGTTGCGACGCAGCCGCTTCGCGTTGCTGGATAGGGGACGTGATGGTGTTGCTCTGCCGCCCCATGCTCTTGCCGCTGCCCAAGCGTTTGGCTTGCGCATCGACGGCGCTCAGTGCAAGACCCAGCGCGAGGGTGAGCGTCAGGCCGAAAGTCACAACGGTGCGGAGCAAACCAGTCGTTCTCATGCAAATTCCTGAAAGTGGAGAAGAGTTGACATTTTGTTACGAAGTCGGCGAAAAAGTTCAATGCGCGGGTTTTGCATTGCGTCAACTCAAAATTTTTGGCCGATATGAAGGGCGACAATGCCGGCCGTGAGGTTGTGCCAGTCGACATGACCGAAACCAGCGTCCCGCATCATGTCGGCGAGGGCTTCCTGATCCGGGTGCATGCGGATGGATTCGGCAAGGTACCGGTAACTCTGCGCATCGCCCGCGACCATCTTGCCCAGGCGCGGCAAAATCTGGAAAGAGTAGAGGTCGTAGGCGCCGCGCAGCGGTGCCCAGGGTCTGGAAAATTCCAGTACGAGCAATTTTCCGCCCGGCTTGAGCACGCGCTGCATGTCGCGTAGTGCGATCTCTTTGTGGGTCATGTTGCGCAAGCCGAACGCCACGCTCACCAGATCGAATTGCGCATCCGGGAAAGGCAGATTTTCGGCATCGCACAAGACCGTCGGCACGACCAGGCCGGAATCGATGAGCCGGTCTCTGCCTGCCCGCAACATGGAGAAATTGATGTCGCTCATCACCACCATGCCCTTGGGCCCGACCTTGCGGGCAAACGCGCGCGACAAATCGCCGGTTCCCGCGGCGACATCGAGCACGCGGTGACCGGGGCGCACGCCGGAGACGGCAATCGCGAACGCCTTCCACGCGCGATGCAGGCCACCGCTCATCAAATCGTTCATGACGTCGTAGCGCGGCGCGACCGAATCGAACACATCGCGCACGCGCTCGGCCTTTTCGTCTTCGGCGACTCGTTGGTATCCGAAGTGGGTGGTGGAGGTGTTGGGTGGGGTATCGGACATGGTGACTCAGTGAGGGGAACAATGGTGCGCGCCGGGTGCGGCATCGGGCATGGGCGCGTCACGGTCTGCCCCAGCGGCCTGCAGGCGCGCCAGATAGTCGGCCCAGAGCGCCTCCTGGTTTTGTCCCAGGAAGTGCAGATAGTCCCAAGTGTAGATGCCGCTGTCATGACCATCCGAGAAATGCGGCTGGATGGCGTAGTGGCCGACCTGCGCCACGCTGTCGATCTCGACGAGCCGTTTGCCAGTCTGCAAGGTCTCCTGCCCCGGTCCATGCCCGCGCACTTCGGCAGACGGCGAAAAGACGCGCATCAGTTCAAACGGCAGGCGATATTGCGTGCCATCGGCATAGGTGAGTTCGAGCACGCGGGACAACTTGTGCAAAACGATCGCCTGTGGCCAATCGCTGCGAGGGGTGGGTGAGGACATGCGCAGATACCGGTCTGGAAACGAGCTATTGTCTCAAGAAAATTCCGGGCCGCACTTGGGGCGCTCGTGAGCGCCCCCAGGGCCGGGCTGCGCCCAGCCCGCCCCCCGTGGGGGTCAAGGAAACTTGGGGCGGCCCGGCGTTTCCTTGAGAGGATCAGGGGCAAACAAGATATGGAACGCAAAGGAGGCGAAAAAAAACCCAGGTCGATGTCGACCTGGGTAAATTGCACACTCCCTGAAAGAGCCAGTAAAGGCTCGGTCACTATTTGATACAAATGGAGACGACTTGTCCAGACTATTTTTAATCCGACTTGTTCGTACTGGAATTGATCGCCGGAGCGATCTGTTCATTTGCCGTCAGAGGGTGTAGACGAAATGATTTATGTACTCAGTCTAGTGGCGAGGATACGCGCTTCGGCCAGCCAGACCCAGGCGAGCGGAGCCCAGTTCGAGCGGTCGTGGTGTGCCATGAGGCGGCGTGCGCGCTCGTTCCAGGCATGAGTGCGTTCGACCACCCAGCGCTTGGCCTGGACGACGAAGCCCTTGGCAACGACCTCGGGCCACAGGGGTTGCTGCGCGTCTTGCCAAGTGCCCGTGCTGCGGTTGCCGGGGTGGCGCACGACCTCCACGCGGATACCGTGGGTTTGTTCGATGGCCTGGGCACATTGGCCGCCGTAGGCGCCGTCGGTGTAGAGCTTTTGCAGGCCGGGAACCTTGGTGCAGGCCTGCGCGACGACTTCAGCGGCCGCGTCGCGATCCTGCACGCTCGCTGCGGTGACCGTGACCGCCAGCAACAGACCCAGGGTGTCGACGACCAGATGGCGCTTGCGCCCCTTGATCTTCTTGCCGGCATCGAAGCCGGTAGCACCGCCCTGCGCCGTGCTGCGCGTGCTCTGCGCATCGATGATGGCCGCCGTCGGCTCAGGCGCTCGGCCCATGCGCTCACGCCACTGCTGGCGCAGCCGGTCGTGCAGGGCCTCGAATACGCCCGCGGCCGCCCAGCGGCTGAAGGCCTTGTAGACCGCCTGCCAGGGCGGGAAGGTCTTGGGCAACAGCCGCCACGCACAGCCCGTGCGCAGCACGTAGCAGCAGGCGTTGACCCTGTGGCGACGCGCATACCGCGGTGGCGTACCTCGCTTGCCCTCGCGCTCGAACAGATCGGCCACCCGCGCCCACTCGGCATCGGTCAGGTCGGTATTCATGCCGCTGGGCCCATCGGTACGGCGGTGCGCAGCGGTGTAGCCGTATCGCGTCGGCGCCGTCCCCTGCACTGCAGCGCGCTGTCCTGCACGGCGCAGCGGCTTGAGTCGCTCGATACCGGCCGCGCGCAGCGCCTTGCGCACGGTGACCGTGCTGACCTTCACGCCTGCACGCCGAAACAGCTCGCGCGTCACCTCGTCCAGCGAAGCGCGCGGCTGCTCCTGGATGATCGCGCGCAACACCGCCGTGTGCGCCGCGTTCAGCGAGGGCTTGCGCCCCACTCGTCCTGCTGGCTCGTTCTGTGCCTTCTTCACCTTCTGCCACCTCGTGTTTCCATGCTTCGACTCAAGCATAACGCGCGAGATGTTGTTTTCGTCTACACCCTCTCAGGAGGCTTAAAAAAAGTGGTGCCGACCCTCGAAGTGGATCGACGCCCCAGTCCGACAGATTTCTAGACGCCACTCCAGTGGCGGATGCGCCCGATGTCCACGTGAACGAAATCGGATCGGGGATAAAAGCCGACACCGCCTGCCTGGAGCGACAGCGCCGCATCGCGCAATTGCGCAAGATCGTGGCCTGGAATGCGGATATCGGCGGCCATGCCGTCCATGTGAAGGCTGTGCCTGGCGACACCCGGGCTTCGTGCATGCAGAACGGCATTCGTGGCTGGAGACCGATACCCGGAGATCAACTCGATGGGGCGATTCGTTCCCAGCCGCTCGGCGATGCTGTGCAGCACGTCCAGCAGTTTGGGGGCGATGGCCTTGGTTTCGTTGGTGCGGAAGTCGCGCAGCACGCGGTCGATTTCGGCGAGCGATTCGGGAACATACCGCCCGTTCGCCCAATAGACCGTCCGGATGCTCTCGCCTGTGTGCAGGTTGTCGAAGGCGATTGAACGTGGCGCTGTCCAGGCCGGGCCGGCGATGGCGGACGTGGCAACGCAGCCGAGCCCTGCAGCCAGGGTCGTGGCCCCGACCGCGAGAAAACGGCGGCGGGAGTGGGAAGACGGGCTCTTCAATGGGGCGCTCCTTTGTCAAGGTTCATTGTAGAACTGACTTCGGTTTGAAACCCCGCCCTTCAGGGCGGTGGGAGCTACAGACCTCGGCCTGAAGGCCGAGGTTTCGGTGACCGTTTTGGCAGGGGATGCAAACCCCTTCCAAAACACATTTGACCGACAGGCCTGAAGGCCTGTCGCTAATTTCTTGCTGGGGAAGTCCAGCTTTGCGGCAGCGCGTCGGCCGAGGATGTCGGCTGCCGGTCGATTCGCCTGGCGAGTCCCTCTCGCTGCTTGACCACTTCGGCGGCGCGCTGCCAGTCGATGCGCTCCGTCAGGCCGTGTTCTGCGGCCAGGGCCATGAGAACCTCCCAGGCGTCGATTCTCTTGTCGTAAATGTCTGGATTGACCTCGAGTTCGATGCGGTGATCCGCAAGCTCGGCGAGCAGCACCGGCAGGTAGACGATCTCGCCGCGCAGACCGACGCTCACTCGGGCAAACAGCTGTTGCATATCGTCAGGATGAAGCCGGATGCAGCCATGCGTCTGGAAATGATAAACGCTGGGGGGAGCGTTGGTACTGTGGATCCCGTAGCCCGCCATGCTCAGTCCGATCCAAAATTTGCCGAGAGGATTCTCCGGACCCGGCGGCACGCGTGTCAGCACGACCTTGCCCGCCCGACGCATCTCTTCCTGGATGGACACCGGAACATGCCAGGTCGGGTTCTCGCGCAGTTCGACAATCTGGAAGGAGCCGACCGGGGTCGGCCAACTCGGCCTGCCCAGCCCGACCGGGTAGGCCGCAGCGAGCGCACCACCTTCGAACAGGTAAAGCATGCGCTGCGGCAGATTGATCAGCAGGCCGTTGTCCAGGGTTCCGGGGACGATGTGGCGATTGTCGATCTGCAGGCATTGCCCGGGATGGATGGGTTTGCGCTCGTCCAGACCATTCAGACGCGCGATGGTGCTGGCCGGCGCGCCATAGCGCGCACTGATTGCCGTGAGGCTGTCGCCCGCGCGGACGCAGTAAATGGAGTGTCCGCCCACGACGGCATGATCCAATGCCTGCGCCTGCGCCTGCGCCGACAGACACGCTGGCGCAGCGAACAGCAGCCACGGAGTCAGGATCAGTGCGGCATGTCGCGTCACATCAAACAGCCGGTTTTCGGCGCGCTGTGGCATCGCTACGAATTTTTCGGGACATACCGATTCTTGAGTTCCCTGCCTGCCGCGTCGACGCGGCTCCAGCGATCGGTGTCGAACCAGATTTCCAGGACTCCGGCAGTGGGGATGTTGTCGCCATGACCCACCAGATCGAGGGCCAGTTCGTTGAGCCCGGGATTGTGCGAGACAACAAACAACACGGCGACGTCGTCCGGGGTGCTGGCGATGATGCGTTTCATGTCTTCTGATCTGGCCGCATAAAGCCCATCTACAAAAACGAGCTTGTCTTCGCATCCCAGTTCTTCACAGATGAACTTCGCGGTGGATCTTGCCCTTTTGGCAGGGCTGGAATCGACCCGATCGGGCAGGACTCCCGCCTTTTTCAGCCTTTGACCGATGGTTTTTGCATCTTTTCTGCCCCGCTCGGACAGCGGCCGGTCGAAGTCGGCGAGCGCCGGATCGTCCCAGGACGATTTGGCATGGCGGATGAGAAACAGCTTTTTCACGGTGACTTCTGCCCGCGGTTCAATGTGGCCACCGTTTCAGCGCCTCATTCGGACGGCGCTTGTTCTTCCAGTCCGGCTTGCGCAGGCTGCTGCGGCGCCGATTCATGTTTTTTGACATCGCCGCGCATCATCCGCGCAAGGTCTTCCACCTGCCGATCCATGGCGTCGAAGGCGTCGCGGACGGCGACATAGACGTCTTCGTGTGCCTGGTGCTTGTCTGGCGCGCGGTTCGCCACCAGTTCGTGACCAGGCGCCGTGACGTCGATGCGCACATGGAAGAGATTACCCTGATGTTGATGGCGGTGCTCTGCCTCGACCAACACGCGGCAGCTCGTCAGATTGGGGAACAGCCGGTCCAGGCGCCCGACACGCTCCAGGATCTTCGCCTCGACGGCCTCGCTGCGCTGAATGTTGTGGAAGGTGATGTTCGGTTCGATCTGCATGCGCGTTTCTCCTGTGTTGCGGGATAGGGTCAATGGAAATTCAGCGGCAATGCGCTCCCTGGAATTTTCATTCCGAGCACAAAAAGCCTGCGTTGCCAGTGTAGGCTGTTCTTTAAGTTGCGGATTTGCTGATGATTTTTTGGTGCCGACTATCCGAATCGAACGGATGACCTACCGCTTACAAGGCGGTTGCTCTACCGGCTGAGCTAAGTCGGCGTAGGCGCTGTTGGGCGCTGGGTTTCGCGAGGACTTGTAACCTGTAACCTGAAAGTTGCCGGATTACTTCACGCGAGTCAGGTGTGCTCCGCCAGGGCGGGGTGAACTGGGGGGTGGATCTGACGAGGGGTCTTCTGATTCCGAGATATTGGATTTTACCGGTTGCAGGCGGGTGGGCCTGCTGGCTGCTGGCGGCGCGCCCTGGTCGTCGGCTGCCTGCGCATCGCCGGCTTCACCGCTGTCGGCTGATTCGCCATCGGTCTCCACTGGAAACGCCATGCCTTGGCTGTTTTCCCGTGCATAGATGGCCGTAACCTGGCCGATGGGCACCAGAATGTCTCTGGCCACCCCGCCAAAGCGTGCCTTGAAGCGAATTTCATCGTTGCCGATGTTCAGCGCGCTGGTGGCGTCGAAGCTGATGTTCAGCACGATTTCGCCGTTCTTGACGAATTCCATGGGTACGCGCGCACCGGGTCCGACGCGCACGGCCAGGTAGGGCGTCAGGCCGTTGTCCGTGCACCATTCGTACAGGGCGCGGATCAGGTAGGGTTTGGTCGAGCCGATGTCTTGCGAATCGCTGTTCATCACTTGCGCATGATTTTCTCGGACGGCGTGAGCGCTTCGATGTAGGCGGGGCGCTGGAAAATGCGCTCGGCATACTTGGCCAACGGAAGGGCCGACTTGGGCAGATCGATGCCGTAATGGTCCAGGCGCCACAGCAGCGGGGCGATGGCCACATCGAGCATGGAGAATTCTTCGCCCAGCATGTACTTGTTTTTCAGGAACACGGGCGCGAGCTGGGTGAGGCGGTCACGAATGGCGCTGCGGGCTTTCTCCAGGGCCTTTTCGTTGGACTTGGTCGCGCGCGACTCCAGCGTCGAGACGTGCACGAACAATTCCTTCTCGAAATTGAACAGGAACAGGCGCACGCGGGCGCGGGCGACCGGATCGCCGGGCATGAGTTGCGGGTGCGGGAAGCGTTCGTCGATGTATTCGTTGATGATGTTGGATTCGTACAGGATGAGATCTCGCTCGACCAGGATGGGCACCTGTCCGTAGGGATTCATGACGCTGACGTCTTCGGGTTTGTTGAACAGGTCGACGTCACGGATTTCGAAATCCATGCCTTTTTCGAACAGCACGAAGCGGCAACGCTGCGAAAACGGGCACGTCGTGCCGGAATAGAGCACCATCATGAATGCAGACTCCTGAAAGACGAAACGGGGCGGCTCTAGTGCAGTGTTTCACGCTATCTGGAACATAAAACCGCGCCTTGCCCTGACGACAAATCCATCGGTTTTATTTGTTCCATCAAGCATGAAACACTGCACTAGCCACCCCAGCGATACGGTTTGGCGGTGCGCCCGGGGTGCGGGCGACGGCCAGAGTTAGGTGACATCCTTCCAGTATTCGGATTTCAGCTTCCAGGTGATGAAGCTGAACAATCCCAGGAAAATGAGCACGATGACGCCCAGGCGCTTGCGGAGCAGTTGGTCGGGTTCGGCCATCCACTGCATATAGGCGACGAGGTCGGCAACCGATGAATCATACTCGGTTGTCGATTCCGCCCCCTTCGTGAGCTGGGTGTAGCCGACGAAGGTCTTGAGCTTGACCGCAGGATCGGCGGGGTCGGGCGCAATGCGGAAGTTGGCGGCGCGCTCGCCCTGCAACCTCCACAGCGGGTTGGGCATGCCCACGCCGGGGAACACCAGATTGTTCCAGCCGGTGGGCCTTGTGTCGTCGCGGTAGAAAGTGCGCAGATAGGTGTAGAGATAGTCTGCACCGCTGCCGCGGTGCGAGGCCAGCGCCTTGGTGATGATGGACAGATCGGGCGGCTCGGTGCCGAACCATTTTTCCGCCTGGGCGGGGGTCATGGACACGCGCAGGGTGTCGCCGATTTTGGCATCGCCGAACATCAGGTTGTGTTCGATCTGATCCTTCGTCAGGTCGATGCCGCGCAGGCTGTCATACCGCATGTATTTGGCGGAGTGACAGCCGATGCAGTAGTTGACGAACAGACGGGCGCCTTTTTGCAGCGCCAGCACGTTGTTGACGCGATAGGGCGCGTGGTCGAGTGGAATTTCCTGCTGTTCCGAGGCGGCGCTGGCGATGCCCTGGAGCGTCAGACCGAGCAGCAAACCCAGACCAAGGCGGCGCATGAGTGAGGACAGGGGCGCGGGCATCAGTGGGCCTTGTAAGTCAGGCGTTGCGGGACGGGCTTGAATTTTCCCAGCCGGCTCCACCACGGCATGAGGAAAAAGAAGCCGAAATAGAGCAGGGTGCAGGTCAGCGCCACGGAGTAGGCCACGGGTGAGGGCGGCTGGATGCCGAAGTAGCCCAGCACAATGAAGTTGACGGCGAACAGGGCGTAGATCGCGCGGTGCCAGGTGGGGCGGTAGCGGATCGACTTGACCGGCGATCTGTCGAGCCAGGGCAGGAAAAGGAAGATGATGACGGCGCCGCCCATGCTGACCACGCCCCAGAACTTGGCATCCACCGAGCCCAGCGCCCAGAACAGCAGGCCGCCGCCCACGGCAAACAGCAGGGCGCGACCGGGTTTGCCGCGGTTGCGCCACAGCGCAAACAGCGTGGCCACCACCACCACGCCCATCCAGATGTGCACGGTGTTGCTGGTCGTCGCGCGCAGGATGGAATAGAACGGCGTGAAGTACCAGACCGGGGCGATGTGCGGCGGGGTTTTCAGCGGATTGGCGGGGATGAAGTTGTTGTGTTCCAGGAAATAGCCGCCGAACTGCGGGGCAAAGAACACCACGGCGCAGAAAATCATCAGAAAGACCGACAGCCCGAAGAGGTCGTGCACGGTGTAGTAGGGGTGGAACGCCACGCCGTCGCGCGGAATGCCGCGGCCGTCCTTGTTGTCCTTGATCTCCACGCCGTCGGGGTTGTTCGAGCCGACCTGGTGCAGGGCGATGATGTGCGATCCCACCAGACCGATGAGCAGCAGCGGAATGGCGATGACGTGAAACGCGAAAAAGCGGTTCAGCGTGACGTCACTCACCACATAGTCGCCGCGTATCCACACCGCCAGATCGGGGCCGATATAGGGAATGGCGGAGAACAGGTTGACGATGACCTGCGCACCCCAGAACGACATCTGCCCCCACGGCAGCAGGTAGCCGAAGAAGGCCTCGGCCATCAGGCACAGAAAGATCAGGCAGCCGAAAATCCAGATCAGTTCGCGCGGGGTGCGGTAGGAGCCGTAGATCAGCCCGCGGAACATGTGCAGATACACCACGATGAAAAACGCCGATGCGCCGGTGGAGTGGATGTAGCGGATCAGCCAGCCCCAGTTGACGTCGCGCATGATGTACTCGACCGAGCCGAAGGCCAGCGCGGCGTCGGGCTTGTAGTTCATCGTCAGGAAAATGCCGCTGATGATCTGAATGGCCAGCACGACGATGGACAGCGAGCCGAAGTAGTACCAGAAGTTCAGATTCTTCGGCGCGTAATACTCGGTCAGGTGCGCGCTCCACAGCGAGGAGAAGGGAAAGCGCTTGTCCACCCAGCCGCGCAGCCCGCCGTGTTCGGGGGCGACGCGCGCGCCGTGCAGCGATTGATCGGCCATCGAGGGGTCTCCTGTGGGTTTTGTGGGGTGGGCGGCGGGAAGAAGACCGGGGTCAGGCCTGCTCGTGTTCGCCGATGCGCACCTTGGTATCGGTCACATACAGATAGGGCGGCACGACCAGGTTGTCGGGTGCGGGCATGTTCTTGAACACGCGGCCGGCCAGATCGAACATCGAGCCGTGGCAAGGGCAGAGAAAGCCGCCGTCCCAGTCGGAAGGCAGCGAGGGTTGCGGCCCTGGCGTGAAGCGGTCGACAGGCGAGCAGCCCAGGTGGGTGCAGATGCCCACGACCACCAGATACTCCTTCTTGATCGAGCGCCACTGCGTTTGCGCCCAGACCGGGGTGGGAAAGGCGGTGCGCTTGGAGTCGGGATCGGCCACCAGGCTCTGGGTTTCGTTGAGCGACTCCAGCATGGCCGGGGTGCGGTGCAGGATCCACACCGGCTGGCCGCGCCACAGCACGGTGATTTTTTCAGCCGGGTGCAGCGAGCCGATGTCCACGTCCACCGGCCCGCCCTCGGCGCGCGCCTTGGCCGAAGGCGCCAGCGAATCGACAAAAGGTACAGCCGCACCCCCTGCTGCCACGCAACCGGCGCAGCCCGTTGCAATCAACCATGTGCGACGCTTTGAATCCATGTCCGTACTCCGCGAAAGATGGCGCATTGTTCCTTGCGCGGTACCGCTTGGACATTAGGAGAACCCTCTATAAGCACTCACTGATTTGGGCTTTTGTCGTTGACAAAAGTCAATCATGCGGGTGTTGCGGTGCAACAAAGTGAAACCCGTTCGACCGGCCATGCCACGTTGCTTGGCGGCTGGGGTTCGGCCGGGGTCGTGTCGGGTCGTCCACCTATAGTCCGGCGATGGACAGAGGGCGGCGCAGGGTCATGCGCTTGGCGTAATGCCCTTCCATGCGTTCGAGCACGCCGGAGAGAAAGCGCACGGCTTCGAGGATGTGCGGCCCCTTGTTGAGCATGGCGCATTCGGCGCGGATGCTCAAAGCGGCGTCGCTGACTTCGGGGCGCGAGGGCTGACCGCTGCGCGCCATGGTGTCGAGGATCTGCGTGGCCCAGATCACCGGCAGGTGGGCGGCTTCGCACATCCACAGAATTTCTTCCTGTGCTTCGGACAGGCGCTCGAACCCCAGCTCCACCGCGAGATCGCCGCGCGCCACCATCACGCCCAGGCGCGGGTGCGCCAGCGCTTCGAGGAGGATGGCGGGCAGGTGGTCGAAGGCCTGGCGGTTTTCGATCTTCAGCACCACGCCGGCATCGTCGCGCTGCAGTGCGCAAAGCGCGGTGCGCAAGTCGCGCACGTCTTGCGGGCTGCGCAGAAAGGACATGGCGACCAGATCGAAATCACGGGCCATCGCGGCGAGGTCTTCGCGGTCTTTTTCCGTGAGTGCGGGAAGGTCGAAACGGGTGTCGGGAAAATTGATACCCTTTTCCGCCTTGAGCTTGCTGCCTTCGGGGGCGGCATGGGTGATGCGCAGTTGCAGCGTGTCGCCCGTGTTGGCTTCGATGAGGGCGCCGATGCGTCCATCGTCCAGCCAGACGCTTTGACCGGCCCGCGCCGAGGTGAAGGCGGCTTCGAGGGTGCAGTGCAGCTGCGGCGGCGTGGCGAAAGTACCGTCTTCGTCGCGCAGGCCGGGGTGGCCGGGGCGGTCTTCGCGCAGCAGCACCAGCGGGTCGCCGACGAACAGGCGCAGCTCGCCCGGAACCTCGGGAACGCCTTGCAATGTGCCGGCGCCCAGCTCGGCGCCGTCATCGTGCAGGGTGAAGGGCATGCCTTCAGCCAGATAAGCCGAGCGCTCGAAGGCGAATACCAACAGAGCGCCTTCTTGGGAAAGCAGACGACCTTGCCTGATGCGCCCGCGCAGATCGGTGACCTGCAGACGCGTGGATGGCGGCAATTGCGCGGGCAAGGTCGGGCGCAGCGCGCCAGCGCGCAGCAGGGCTTGCCCCAAGGCAGCGGGCGGCATCGGGTCGTCCGCACACCACAATGCCAGCAGTGCGGGGGCGGTGATTCGCCCGTGTAAATCGTGCTTGGGCCGCAGATGCAGGATGCGGCCCTGCGGCAGCAGATCTCCGGTGCGCGATTTGGGCCCCGCAAGATCGATCTGCACCAGGGGCGGGCGCGGCAGTGCACTCTCGGTGCCACGCACCCGTGCGGCCATGCGTTTCCAGACGGTCTCGTCGTCGTGCGCGCAGTTGATGCGGGCCACGTCCATGCCGGCTTCCACCAGCGCGCTCAGCGCTGCGGCGTCGTTTGCGGCTTCGGTGGCCAGCGTCACCATGATGCGCACATCGCGCTGCGGCCGCGGCGGGTTGAGCAGATCGACGGTGTTGTGCTGCAGCAAATGCAGCCCCTCGACAAAGGTGCAGCCCGGCGCCGGACGGTCGCTGCGGGTCTGCCCGAGCAGGTCTTCGAGACGGTCGAGCACGGCGTCGAGCGCAGCGAGCACATGCGTTTCGAGCACGCCCAGCGAAGACAGGCCGAGCTGCGCAAGTTGAATTTGCAGCGGTCGAAGATCGGCCTGGCGCACGGCGATGTAGTGCAGCAGATTGCGGGCGCTGGCCCGGCGCTGCGGCGGCAGGGCGTCGATGCGGTCCCGATGCGCTTGCTCATACGCCAGCGCGGCGCGGCGCAACTCGGACACGGCATCGAACAATTCGCGGGGGGAGGCTGGGGCTGCGGTAGTCATACGCGATTGTTACCACGCCAACGTGTCATCGTTGTGGCAGGTACGAATCGTGCTGGTGACATCGGCGTGTCATGGACGCGATCCAAAGTCATGGCCTCATGAGAAAACGCCGGGCCGCCCCAAGTTTTCTCATCCCCCTCGGGGGGACTGACGCGAAAGCGGCAGGTCTGGGGGCGCTCTCAACAGGGGGAATTCGAGATGAACGATACGGTGCACAACGGCATGGACGTGTCCATGCGCGACTACAAGATGGGCATGGGCATGATGAACCGCGAGGCCGCGGGCACGATGAAGGCATTCGGCGCCTTCATGGGCGAGGCGCTGGGTGATGGCGTGCTCGACGCCAAGACCAAGGAGCTCATCGCGCTGGGCATGGCCATCACCGCGCGCTGTGTGTATTGCATCGGCATCCATGTCGAGAAGTGTCTGCGCGCGGGTGTGAGCCACGCCGAGATCGTCGAGGTCTGCAAGGTGGCCATCGTCATGGGCGGCGGCCCGGCGATGACCTATATCGCCGAGGTGAAGAAGGCGCTCGATCTGTTCGAACAGGTTCGCGCCTGAGCGCCTTGGCACGCTCGGGGCGAGATCAGAATTCTTCGTCTTCACGCAGATAGCGCCATTGCCCCAGCGGCAATGCGCCTAGGCGCACGCCGCCGATGCGCACGCGCTTGAGGCCGGTCACGCGCAGTCCGACGAGTTCGCACATGCGGCGGATCTGGCGCTTCTTGCCCTCGCGCAGCACGAAGCGCAACTGTTGCGGGTTGATCCATTCCACCTGCGCCGGCCGCAGCGGCTGGCCGTCGAGGGCCAGACCGTGGCGCAACAGGGCGAGGCGGCTTGCGGGAAAGGCGGCCTGCACGTCTTCTTCTCCGCCGTTGCGGGCGGGCGCATCGGTCAGGCTGACGCGCACGAGGTATTCCTTCTCCACTGCGCCGCCTTCACCGATGAGCTGCCGGGCGATGCGGCCATCCTGCGTGAGCACCAGCAGGCCGGTGGAGTCGATGTCGAGCCGACCCGCCACGGCCAGATGTCGCAAATGCGCCGGTGCAAAAGATTGTGGCGCTTCGCATTCGGCCCAGCGGTTTTCGGCCTTGATGAGCGCGACCGCCGGGGTGTAGCCGTGCTCGGCCTGTGCGCTGACATAGCCCACCGGCTTGTGCAGCAGGATGGTGACCTGCGCCGCCTGCCGGTGTTGCGCGGCCTTGCGGATGACGATGCGCGAGGCGGCCAGATTCCCGGCGACCTTGGCGCCGAGCGTCGCGGGCGCGCCGTCGAGCAGCACCCAGCCGCGTTCGATCCAGTCGTCCGCTTCGCGCCGCGAGGCCAGGCCGAGTTCGGACATGCGCTTGGACAGGCGCACCCCGGCGGCGGCATCGCCCAGCGGAGCGGGCGCGGCCGCCGTCTTGATCGGTGCGCCGCGTCGCGTCATGGTTTCGGATGCGCGCGGCCTTCCGGGCCAGACGAATGGGGGGCGCGGTTTGGTTGTCATGGGTCAATGGATTGAGCCGGCTGGACGCGCCGCATCATCGTGAACAAGCCGCTCGCGAGGGCGCGCAGCGGCAGTTGCGTCACCAGCAGGCCGCCGAACACCAGCGCGCAACCGAACAGCGCGCGCGCATCCAGCGACTGATGCAGCACCAGCCAGGCCGCAAGCGCGGCGAACACGCCTTCCATGCTGAAAATCACCGCGGCGTGCGCGGGTACGGCGTGGCGCTGCGCCACCACCTGCAGGGTGTAGGCCACGCCGACCGACAGCGCGCCGCCGTAGAAAATGGTCCAGGCCCCGCGCCAGAGCGCGTCCAGGCTGATGGTCTCCACCAGCACCCCGGCGACCAGACAGAGCAGGCCGCACACAACGAACTGCACGACGGCGAGTTGCAGCGGATCGTGGCGTGGCGCCACCCGGCCCAGCAGCAGCAACTGCACGGTGATGAACAGCGCGCCACCCAGTTCCAGCCAGTCGCCATGCCGCACGCTATAGCCTTGGCGCACGCTCAAGAAATACATGCCGCTTGCGGCCAGCAGCGCGCCCAACCACACGCCCACGCCGACGCGCCGCCCCCACAGCAGGCCGAGCAGCGGCACGAGCACGACGTAGAGCGAGCTGATGAACCCGGCGTTGGCCACCGTGGTCGACTCCAGCCCGATCTGCTGCATCGAAATGGAGATGGCCACCACCACGCCGAGCAGACCGCCGTCGCGCAGCAGGCTGCGTGGATTCGAATCGGGATGCGCGCTGGGGGCGGGACGGCGGCGCAAGGCCATGAACGCCAGCACCACGGCAGCTCCGAGCAGGAAACGCAGGCCGGTGTAGTAGAACGGCCCCACCGTGCCGATGCTCGCGGTCTGGGCGACGAAAGCCGTGCCCCAGATGAGCGAGGCCAGCAGCATGAGAGCGCCCCCAAGCCGCTGCTTTGCAGCGGCTGCCCCCCGAGGGGGATGAGAAAACTTGGGACGGCCCGGCGTTTTCTCATGAGCGCCCCCAAGCCGCTGCTTTGCAGCGGCTGCCCCCCGAGGGGGTTGAGAAAACTTGGGGCGGCCCGGCGTTTTCTCATGAGCACTGGCGCGAAGGGAGGCGGAAGAGGGGGTCATGGCGCAAAAACAAAACCGCCGCGCGAAAAACCAAAAAATGCGCAGCGGGGGATGGCGATGATAAGTCGTTACATGCTGCGCCGGTATTGCCCGCCGACCTCGAACAGCGCCGTGGTGATCTGCCCCAGGCTGCACACCCGCACCGCGTCCATCAGCACCTCGAACACATTGGCGTTGTCGATCACCGCCTGCTGCAGCCGGTGCAGCATCGCGGGCGCTTCGTTGGCGTGGCGCTGGTGAAAATCGGCCAGTCGGCGCAGTTGCGATTCCTTCTCTTCCTCGGTCGAGCGCGCCAGTTCGAGATGCGCCGGGGTGGCGTCGCCATGCGGGTTGCGGAAGGTGTTGACGCCGATGATGGGCAGCTCGCCGGTGTGCTTGAGCATTTCGTAGTGCAGGCTTTCCTCCTGGATCTTGCTGCGCTGGTAGCCGGTTTCCATCGCCCCCAACACCCCGCCGCGCTCGGCGATGGCCTCGAATTCCTTGAGCACGGCTTCCTCGACCAGATCGGTCAGCTCTTCGATGACGAAAGCGCCCTGATTCGGGTTCTCGCACTTCGCCAGTCCCCACTCGCGGTTGATGATGAGCTGAATGGCCATCGCCCGGCGCACGCTCTCCTCGGTCGGCGTGGTGATGGCTTCGTCAAAGGCGTTGGTGTGCAGGCTGTTGCAGTTGTCGTAGATGGCGATCAGCGCCTGCAGCGTGGTGCGGATGTCGTTGAACGCGATTTCCTGCGCATGCAGGCTGCGGCCGCTGGTCTGGACGTGGTATTTGAGTTTCTGGCTGCGCTCGTTCGCGCCGTATTTGTCGCGCATCGCCACCGCCCAGATGCGCCGCGCCACGCGGCCGAGCACGCTGTATTCCGGGTCCATGCCGTTGCTGAAAAAGAAGCTCAGGTTGGGCGCGAAATCGTCGATATGCATGCCGCGTGCCAGATACGCCTCGACGAAGGTGAAGCCGTTGGACAGGGTGAAGGCAAGCTGCGAAATCGGGTTCGCCCCGGCCTCGGCGATGTGATAGCCGCTGATGCTGACCGAGTAGAAGTTGCGCACCTTGTGGTGAACGAAATATTCCTGGATGTCGCCCATGACCTTGAGCGAGAACTCGGTGGAGAAAATGCAGGTGTTCTGTCCCTGGTCTTCTTTCAGAATGTCGGCCTGCACCGTGCCGCGCACGTTTTCCAGCACCCAGGCGCGGATTTTTTGCGTCTCGTCGTCGGTCGGTTCGCGGCCGTTGTCGGCGCGGAACCGGTCGATCTGCTGGTCGATCGCGGCGTTGAGGAACATCGCCAGAATCGTGGGCGCCGGGCCGTTGATGGTCATGCTCACGCTGGTGGCGGGGTCGCACAGGTCGAAGCCGTCGTACAGCGCCTTCAAATCGTCCAGCGTGGCGATGCTCACGCCCGAGTTGCCGACCTTGCCGTAGATGTCGGGGCGCAGGTCGGGGTCGGCGCCGTACAGCGTGACCGAATCGAAGGCGGTCGACAGCCGCTTGGCCGGCATGCCTTCGGACAGCAGCTTGAAGCGCCGGTTGGTGCGAAACGCATCGCCTTCGCCCGCGAACATGCGGGTGGGATCTTCGTTCTCGCGCTTGAAGGCGAAAGTGCCCGCGGTGTAGGGAAAGCTGCCCGGCACGTTGTCGCGCATCAGCCAGCGCAACACCTCGCCGTGATCCTGATACGTGGGCAGCACCACCTTGCGGATGCGCGTGCCCGACAGCGTGGTGTGCGTGAGCGCAGTGCGGATTTCCTTGTCGCGGATTCTCACCACGTATTCGTCGCCGGCGTAGGCGCGCTGCATGTCGGGCCACATCGCCAGCAGCTTGCGCGCCGCGGGCAGCATCGCGGCTTCGCGCTGCTCGGCCAGATCGGTCACGGCCTGCACCGCGGCGACCTTGGCCGGGTTGGCCGCGTGCAGCATGCGGGCGCTTGCGCGCAACTGCTGCGCTTCGCGCGCCAGCGTCGATTGCGCTTGCACCTGGCGGTGATAGTCGCGCACGGTGTCGGCGATTTCCGCCAGATACCGGCTGCGCGCGGCGGGCACGATGGGGGTCTGATGCGTGCTGTGGCGGGTGGCCACAATAGGCAGCCGCCCTTCGGCGAATTTCAGCCCATGCTCGGTCAGCCGGGCTTTGATCGCTTGATACAGCGCCGTCACGCCGTCATCGTTGAAGCGCGCGGCCATGGTGCCGAACACGGGAAGGTCTTCCGGCCGGGTGGTCCAGGCTTCGCGGTTGCGCTGCAGCTGCTTGGCCACGTCGCGCAGCGCGTCCATCGCCCCCTTGCGGTCGAACTTGTTGATGGCGACAAAGTCGGCGAAGTCGAGCATGTCGATCTTTTCCAACTGGCTGGCCGCGCCGAACTCCGGCGTCATGACGTACAGCGTCGCATCGGCGTGCGGCACGATGGCCGCGTCGCCCTGGCCGATGCCCGAGGTCTCGACCATGATGAGATCGAAGCCCGCCGCCTTGCACGCGGCGATCACGTCCGGCAGCGCCTGGCTGATTTCGCTGCCCGCTTCCCGGGTGGCCAGACTACGCATGAAGATGTGAGCCCCCACGCTTGCCGCTGGCGCGGCGGGGGATCGTTCTTCCCGTCTGCCGCCCCAAGGCCCGATGGCGTTCATGCGGATGCGGTCGCCCAGCAGCGCGCCGCCGCTCTTGCGCCGCGACGGGTCGATGCTGATGACGGCGATGCGCAGCGCATCGTTCTGATCGAGCCGGGTGCGACGAATCAACTCGTCCACCAGGCTGCTCTTGCCCGCGCCGCCCGTGCCGGTGATGCCCAGCACCACGCCCTGCGCGCTTTCAGCCTGTTGGTGCAGACGGTGCATCAGCGCCGCGTCGGCTGCGCCATTTTCGATCTGCGAGATCAGCCGTGCGAGCGTGGAGGGGGAGGTGTGCAGCGTGGAGAGCGCCTGCTGCGCGTCCAGCGCGGGCAGGGGGCGGTCAGCGCGTTGCAGCATGTCGCCGATCATGCCTTGCAGCCCCAGCCGCTGACCATCTTCCGGGCTGTAGATGCGGGCCACGCCGTACTGCTGCAGCGCCTCGATCTCTTCGGGCACGATCACCCCGCCGCCGCCGCCGAACACCTGAACATGCCCCGCGCCCTGCTCGCGCAGCCGGTCGATCATGTAGCGGAAAAATTCCATATGCCCGCCCTGATAGCTGGAAATGGCGATGCCGTGCGCGTCTTCCTGAATCGCCGCGGTGACGATCTCGTCCACCGAACGGTTGTGGCCCAGATGAATGACCTCGGCGCCCATGCTGATGAGAATGCGCCGCATGATGTTGATCGCCGCATCGTGGCCGTCGAACAGCGAGGCCGCTGTGACAAAACGCAGCCGCTGCTGCGAGCGGTAGGCGGCCAGAACCTTGGCCTCGGATAGATCGGTCATCGCTGTCTCCTTCTCAGCCGCGTACGTGGCGCGGCAGCTTGATGAATTGACGTTTACGTCAATTCGAAATGTAGCCGATCTACGGCTGCGTTGCGGTCATATCTGTTTACGGTGCAGATCGGCAATTCCGTCAAAACCCTAAGCCTGTTTTGACGTTTCACGTCTACGCTTGCACTGGCTCCAGCTCAACCGAGACATTTGTGTCCTGGGTGCGGGGGAGATTGATCAGGAGACAGTGATGCGCAGACTCTTTTTTCTCGCGCCGGATGTGCCCAGCGCGCACGCTTTGGTCGACGGCCTGCTGCTGGCCCGCATTCCCGACAAGCACATCCATGTGCTCGCCCGCGAGGGCACGCCGCTGGGCGATCTGCCCGAGGCGGGCGTGGCGCAGCGCTCCGATCTGATTCCCGCCATCGAACGGGGCGCCGCCGCCGGTGGCGCCACGGGGCTCATTGCCGGGCTGGTGGCCGTGGCGCTGCCGGGCATGGCGATCATTCCTGCGGGCGGCATTGTCATTGCCTTGGCGGCAGCGGGCGCGCTGGTCGGCAGTTGGGCCAGCAGCATGGTCGGGGTGAGCGTGGACAGCACCCGGCTGGCACGCTTCAAGGAAGCGATCGCCTCGGGCGAGGTGCTGGTCATGGCCGATGTGGCGCCCGAGCAGGTGCAGCCCGTCATGGATCGCATGAAGGACTGCTGCCCGAATGTGGCCTCGGAAGGGATGGATCAGGACATTCCGGTTTTTCCCTGATCCGTCAACGGTTCAGTCGCCCAGCAGGTCTTTTGCCACGCGGGTGATCTGCGCCACGCCGGGGTGGGTGATGCGTCGCTCGACCGAGATGGCGTAGAACTCCTGGTGCATGTCGGCGCAATGGCCGAGCAGCACCACGCCGAGCTCGCGCGCGATGTCGTCCTGCAGCACGCTGGGTGCGGCAAACGCGCCTCGTCCCTCGCGGCCGAAGGCGGTCATCAGCGCGCCGTCCTCGAATTCGCCGGCGATGTGGGCGGCGATCTTGTGCTGTCCCAGCCATTGATCGATCTGCCCGCGCACGGCCGATGAGGTCGCGGGCAGCAGCAGCGGCAGTTCCGCCAGGCATTGCGGAAACGGCTGCGTGGCGCGCTCCAGCAGCGACGCCTTGGCGTAGAAACTCAGCGTGGTGCGGCCAAGCCGGTGGTTGAAGGCGCGCACATTCACGTGCGCGGGCAGCGGCGCATCGGCAATCACCAGATCGAGCCGGTGCACCGCCAGATCGGCCAGCAGATCGTCCATTTCGCCTTCTTCGCACACCAGCCGGGGCGACTCGCCGCCTTGCAGCGCGGGTTCGATCAGGCGGTAGGCGATCGCCTTGGGCACGGCGTCGGTGATGCCGATGCGCAGCGGCGCGGTGGGGCGCGCGGGCTGGTCGTGCTGCAGTGCGGCCTCCAGTTCGGCGCCCAGGGTGAAGATTTCTTCGGCGTAGCGCAGCGCCAGTTGGCCCGCTTCGGTGAGTTCCAGATGGCGGCCACTCTTGCGCAGCAGCCGCTTGCCGAAGTGTTCTTCCAGCAGCTTGATCTGCCCGCTGAGGGTTTGCGGGGTGAGGTGCAACTGTTTGCCTGCGCGCACGATGCCGCCCGTCTTGGCGGTGACCCAAAAGTAGTGCAGGTGCTTGAAATTCATTGCAGCGATCTCCATTCGATTCGAAAAAATCGAAATGAAAAAGTCAAAAATACGAATTTACGCGAAACGACATCGCCCCTATAGTTTGCGTCATCTTTCCTCTACTCTTCTTTAGGGAGTTTCGTATGAACGAGAGCAATGCCTGGGGCAAGAGCGCCGTGGTGTATTCCACCGGCACTGCTGCCGCTCCTCGATCCGCTTCCATTCCCGCGCACCGCGTGCTGCGCAACACCTATGCCTTGCTGGCGCTGACGCTGACTTTCAGCGCGGCGATGGCCGCTGCAAGCGCCGCGCTCAAGCTGCCGCATCCCGGCATCATCCTCACGCTGGTAGGCTACTTCGGCCTGCTGTTCGCCACTTACAAGCTGAGCCACAGCGCCTGGGGTCTGGGCGCGGTGTTCGCGCTCACGGGCTTCATGGGCTATACGCTCGGCCCCATCGTCAATCATTACCTGGCGATGCAGGGCGGCGGCGAGATCGTGGCCATGGCCTTCGGCGGCACGGCGCTGATTTTCTTCGGCCTGTCGGCCTGGGTACTGAGCAGCAAGCGCGATTTCAGCTTCATGGGCGGCTTTCTGTTTGCCGGCATGATCGTGGCGCTGCTGGCCGGTCTGGCGGCGGTGTTCTTCCAGATGCCCGCGCTGTCGCTTACGGTGTCGGCGGCGGTGGTGCTGTTGATGTCCGGCATGATCCTGTTCGAGACCAGCCGCATCGTGCAGGGTGGCGAGACCAACTACATCCTGGCCACGGTGAGTCTGTTCGTGAGCATTTTCAATCTGTTCACCAGCCTGCTGCAGTTGCTCGGCTTCATGGGCAGCGACGAGTAAGGTGAGCGCGATGAAATGCCCGCACTGTGTGGAGACCCTCTTGGTGATGGCCGAGCGTCACGGCATCGAGATCGACTACTGCCCGAAATGCCGTGGCGTGTGGCTCGACCGCGGCGAGCTCGACAAAATCATCGATCGCGCCGCGGCGGCGGAACAGGCCACTAGCCCGCGGGCTACCCCGCCCCAGCCCGCGGTCTCCCAGCCGAGCTATCCGCAACCCTATCCCTCATCGGCCCGCCCGCCGGATTTCGAGGACAGCGATTTCCGCCAGCGTTCTTACGACCCGCGCTACGGCCAGCAGCCCTACAAAAAGCGCAAGTCGCTGCTGTCCGATCTGTTCGATTTCGATTGACACATCGCGCTCCTGCCGTGTCATTCCTTGGGGGCTGCGGCCCCCTTTTTTACGCCCTTTCTAACGCCCTTTCTAACGCATCTTTCGCTCGATCATGGACTTTCTGAACACTTCGTTTCTCGGTTATGCCGTGTGGCTCTGGCTGGTGTTCGGCGGCGTGGTCGTCACCCTGCTGGCGCTCGATCTCGGGGTGCTGCACCGCGAGGGCAGCGAGATCAGCGTGAGCGAAAGCCTGTGGCTGTCAGCCGGCTATATCGCCGTGGCGGTGGCCTTTGGCGGCTGGCTGTGGTGGCAGGTGGGCGCGCAGCAGGGTATGGACTATTTCACCGCCTATGCGGTGGAAAAAAGTCTGTCGCTCGACAACGTATTCGTGATTTCGCTGGTATTCACGGCCTTTGCCGTGCCGCGCGCCTTGCAGCACCGGGTGCTGTTCTGGGGCATTCTGGGGGTGATCGTGCTGCGCGCCCTGCTCATCGGCGCAGGCGCGACGCTGGTGCAGGAATTCCACTGGGTGCTCTACCTGTTCGCCGCCTTCCTGATCTACACCGGTATCAAGATGCTGTGGGCCGCCGACCATGCTCCCGATCCGATGCGCAACCCGGTGCTGCGCCTCATCCGCCGCGTGGTGCCGGTGACCGAACGGCTGCACGGCAAGGCCTTCTGGGTGAAGCAGCCTGACGCCAGCGGGCGGATGCGCCGCATCGTCACACCGCTGTTCATGGCCCTGGTCACGGTGGAGCTGGCCGATCTGGTGTTTGCGGTGGACAGCGTGCCCGCGGTGTTCGCCGTCACGTCCGACCCCTTCGTGGTCTATACGAGCAATATCTTTGCCATACTCGGCCTGCGCGCGCTGTATTTCGCGCTGGCCGCCATCCTGCACCGTTTCGCGTATTTGAAATATGCACTGGCGCTGGTGCTGGTGTTCATCGGCGGCAAGATCATTGCGGCCGAGCTGGTCGGCAAGATTCCTTCGGCGATCAGCCTGAGCGTGACCTTCGGCTTGCTGGGAGCGGGCGTGCTGTTCTCGCTGTGGAAGACGCGAGGCGAGGCGGCGCAGGCCCGGTGAAAGGCTCTACGCCATCGCGCCGTAAGACTCGCCGAAGAGTTGCTGTTCGGGCAGGCCGAGATCACGCGCCGCATCGCGGATGCCCGCGACCAGCCGGTCCGAGCCGCAGACATAGACGTCGGGTTTGCGCGCGGCCTGTGCCAGATCGGCGCGGAAGGCCTCGACGATATTGCGGGCGGGCCCGGGCCACTGTGGCCCAGGGCGGGAGACGCACAGATGCACTTCCAGAGCAGGCAGTTGCGCCTTGAGCGCCTCGATTTCATCGCGCAGAAACAGGCTGGCATCGTGCCGCACGCCGAAGTAAAGCCGCGCCGGGGTGTCGTCGCCCCAGTCGGCCATGCGGCGCAGCATCGAGAGTTCGGGCGCGAGGCCGCTGCCGCCCGCGATGAACCAGCGCGCGCGGCCGGTTTCCTGCAGATTGAACGCGCCGAACGGCCCGCGCACTTCCAGCGTCTGGCCCACCTTCGCCTGCTGACGCAGATGCTCGGAGAGTAAACCTTCCGGGCGCAGGGTGATGACGAACTGCAGCGCGCCGTCCCAGTTGGGAATGCTGGCGATGGAGAAGGGGCGCCACTGATCGGTTCCGGGCACGCGCAGTTCCATATATTGGCCGGGCTCGAACTCGGCGCCTGCGCCTAGGGTGTCATGCGGCTGCAGTTGCAGCCAGAGGCCGAGGGTGTCTTGCGCCAGCGGCTCCAGACGGTCGATGACGGCCGGGCGCACGATGATCTGCTGCAGCCGCACTTTGTCGGAAGGGTAGGGCGCGCTCAGGCGCACGTCGGACTCGGCGTAGCTGCGGCACAGCAGCACCTGGCCCTGCGCGCGCTGGGCCTCACCCAGCACGCTGGCGGAGACTTCGGTCAGTTGCACCAGCCCGGATTCGACCTGGGCGACGCACGACCCGCAAGACCCGCTGCGGCAGTTGGCGGGCAGCAGGATGTCCTGCCGTAAAGCGGCTTCGAGCAGGCTTTCCTGGGGGTTGCAGTGAAACGCGAAGGTCTTGCCGTCGCGGGTTTCGAGGGAGATGGCGTAATCGTTCATCGTAGAACTGACTTCGGTTTGGAACCCCGCCCTTCAGGGCGGTGGGAGCCGCAGACCTCGGCCTGAAGGCCGAGGTTTCGGTGACCGTTTTGGCAGGAGATGCAAACCCCTTCCAAAACACATTTGACCGACAGGCCTGAAGGCCTATCGCTAATTTCTTGCTGGCAGAAATTCCTGAGGGCGCCCCGGCGCGCGCAGGGGCGGCGGGGCCAGATCAGGCGGCTTGCAGGGCCGCGGCCACGTCGGCGCGGGCGTCGCCGATCGGGCGCACGTCATAGCGCTCCTGCAGCACGGCGATCAGATTGGGCGTGAGATAGCCGGGCAGCGTGGGGCCGAGGTGGATGCCCTTGAGATCGAGCGCCAGCATGGACAGGAAAATGGCCGTGGCCTTCTGCTCCATCCACGAGATCATGTAGGACAGCGGCAGATCGTTCAGCCCGCAGTCGAACGCCTTGGCCAGCGCCCCGGCGATCTGGATGGCCGAGTGCGCGTCGTTGCACTGGCCCACGTCGAGCAGGCGCGGAATGCCGCCGATGTCGCCGTACTCTTCGCGGTTCACGCGGTATTTGCCGCAGCCCAGGGTGAGGATGACGCTGTCGCTCGGTGCTTCCTTGGCCACGTCGGTGAAATATTGGCGTTTGGGCGAGGCGCCATCACAGCCGCCGACGAGGAAGAAATGGCGGATGGCGCCGCTCTTGACCGCACCTGCCACCTGATCGGCCACGCCCATCAGGGTGTGGCGGCCGAAACCCACGGTGATGAACTTCTCGGGCGCGTCTTCGCCGAATCCGGGCGTGGCCTTGGCCGCCTGAATCACAGCGGAAAAGTCGCCGCCTTCGATGTGCCGCACGCCGGGCCAGCCCACCGGGCCGGTGGTGAACACGCGGTTCTTGTAGCTGCGGTCGGGCTCGATGATGCAGTTGGAGGTGACGATGACCGGGCCGGGAAAGTTGGCGAACTCGGCTTGCTGATCCTGCCAGGCGCCGCCGTAGTTGCCCACCAGATGCGGGTAGGCCTTGAGCTTGGGGTAGGCATGCGCGGGCAGCATTTCGCCGTGGGTATAGACGTTGATGCCCAGGCCCTGCGTTTGCTCCAGCAGCAATTGCAGGTCGTGCAGGTCGTGGCCGCTGACCAGAATGGCCTTGCCTTTGACCGGCGTGGTGCGTACCTGCGTGATCTGCTGCGCACCGAACGTGCCGGTGTTCGCCGCGTCGAGCATTTCCATGACTTCCAGATTCAGCCGTCCGACTTCCAGCGCGTGTTCCAGCAGGTCGCCGATGTCGGCCGGGTTGCTGGCGAGATAGTCGAGCAGGTCTTCCGCCTTGGCGTCCACGCTGTCGCGCTGCTGGCCCAGCATGCGGGCGTGGTAGGCGTAGGCGGCCACCCCTTTCATGCCGTAGAGAATGAGCACGCGCAGACCGTTGGCGTCTTCGCCGACCTCGCCTTCGCCCACTTTCACGCCGCCCAGCGCAGCCTGCTCCAGCACGGCGTCGAGCGAGGCGGCGGGCACGAAGCTGGCCGGGCCTTCGAGGGTTTCGGGCGCCTGGCCCTTGCTGCGTGCTGCGGCGACATAGGCGTCACGCACGCGGTCGCGCGTGGCGGCGGCTTCCTGGATGAGTTTGCCGAAGCGCGCGGTGTTGAAGTTGACGTTGGTCAGAGTGGTGAACAGGCCGTAGAGCATGAAGCGATCCACCGCAGGATCGGTCCAGCCCAGCGCGCGGGCGCGTTTGGCGTACTGGGCGATGCCCTTGATCTGGTAGATCAGCAGATCCTGCGTAAGCGTGCAGCCATCCCCTCTTGACACCCGAAGTGAAGGTCAGGTGCTGACGGCAGGGGTGTTGGTTTTCGCCCAGTTGTGCGGCAGCAATTCGTCCAGACGGCTGTTGGGCCAGGTGGGCAGC
>NZ_JAVERI010000033.1:0-10673 GCF_034007205.1 Thiomonas sp. | reverse complement strand
CAGGAAGAGTGTCTCCCGATCCACCTGACGGAACCTGTTACTCATAACAAATGTCGCCTTTCCTGATAATTTCAAAGCGCGGCGATTTTAACATGATGCGGACGAAAAGTCCGACAAACTCCTAGAACAAGATCCGCAAGAAGGACTCCTGCCTTCTGATAGGCAAAGCCCGGGCGGTAAATTTCCCTCAAAGTTTTTAGTGCCGCCTGTGCGATTATACGGGTATCGTCTGTTGGGTGGAGCGTTAAGCTAAGGCTCCGGTCTTCTTGTGGCAGGTCCGTGCGGAAAGGGTTGGTCCGCAGAAACACACCGATGTTGCCTGTCAGTAGTCCCTGTTGCCTCAGTTTTTCAGCTGCTCGGGTTGCGTATGAAACCACTGCCTCTTCCAGAGGGGGCAAATCGCTGATCAATTGGCCGAAAGAGCGCGAGGACAATATCTGTTTTCTTGCCCCGGGTCCGGCCATAAGGCCGAGGCAGACCTCGCCGTTGAGTTCCCGAACAGTTCGTTCCAGGGTAACGCTGAAGGCAGCGCGGATGCGTGATGGCGCCGCCCGTTTCAGATCAAGGGCCGTGCGGATACCCATACTTTCCAGGCGTGTCGCCAAGCGTATGCCTACACCCCAAATGTCTCTAACGGGCGCCCAAGCCAAAAGTCTGTCTGCTTCGACTGTCGACATCTCGAAGAGGGGACACACCCCGCCAAACTCCAACCGCTTTTTCGCGCAGTGATTAGCAAACTTGGCCAATGTCTTGGTTGTGCCTAAGCCGACTCCCACAGCAAGTCCCGTCAGACGTTTTATTTCAGTGTGGATCGCCCGCCCACAAGCTGTCGGACTTGGTTGAGCGCCTGCGAGATCGAGAAAACACTCGTCAATGGAATAGACCTCCTGTAGCGGGCTGAATTGGGAGAGTATCCGCATGACCCGTGCCGACATGTCGCCGTAGAGGGCGTAATTGCTGGAAAGAGCGACCACACAATGGCGGCGCGCAAGATCTTTGAGCGTGTGCCAGGGCGCTGCCATGGGGATTCCGAGAGCTCTGGCTTCGGCGGAACGGGCGACCACGCAACCATCGTTATTGGAAAGAACCACCACCGGCTTACCAAGCAACACAGGCTGAAAAAGTTGCTCGCAGGAAGCATAGAAGTTGTTGCAATCGATTAAAGCGATGGGCATACGCGATGAATGGTCCAGCGGACCACCCCCCAAACTGTTACCTCGCCATGGCGGTTTCCGGCAAGATCTCCAGCTTGGCGGATGACGAACTCTCCATCGGCTACCGCGACCACCACGTGTCCTGGACTGGGGGTGATGGAGCGGTCGACCACCAACAGGTCTCCGTCAAAAATCCCCGTTCCCTCCATAGCCCCTCCGGCGGCACGAAAGAAAAAAGTCGCTTCCGGATGTTCGATTAGTGTGCGGTCGAGGCTGATCCCCATTTCCGCATAATCCGCCGCCGGCGAAGGGAAGCCGACTGATTCCAAGCATGCCGACTGTGGCTCATTCTCCTTGGATCGAATCAAGGCGCACTCCTCCTGAACCGTCGAGCCAGACCGGTGACGACGCCCACCAACTCCAAGCCGCCTTTGGGGCGGATGTCGGCGTAAGACGGGTTTTCAGGGTGCAGCAGCCACCCTTGGGCGTCTCGTTTTAAGCGCTTGACTGTTAACTCGCCATCGACAGCCGCCACCACGATCTCGCCAGGTGAAGCGGTAGTCTGCCGTTCCACAACCACCACATCCCCCTCGAAAATGTTGGCGCCGTTCATCGAATCGCCCCGCACGGTAATAAGCAGGGTCCGAGAAGGAGTATCCACAAGCAATTCGTCGAGTAGTGTAGTCGTCCCCCCTGATTCTGCGTCGGGAGCCGGATCGCCAGCCTGAACCGACTGCTCGGCGATGAAACGCTCAAAAAACTTAAGGGTCACAATCCAGACGCCATCCGGTGTGCGGTCCAGGAATCCTTGCAGCCGCAGACGCTCCAGAACTTTACCCACGGCCGATCGCGAAGAAAGGTGAAGAACCTGGCAGAGCCTCTCATACGAGGGTACGCAGCGCCAACGGGCGTAATAGTCCTGCAGGCGGGAGAGATATAGGGAATCAGATCGAGCTGTTCGCATGGGGAAATCCTTTATGGAGTACAAATGTTCTCTTTTGGGACTATAGAGAAGACCTCCGTTCTTTACAAGCCATTTGCACCATCATTCTGTGGCTCATTAGAGTAGCTAAAAAATGGGTGGCCAAGATAAATTGGGCTTTGAATTTTTAACCACCTGTATTAGCATGGGCCAAATTACCTATACCCAAAAGGACCGACTATGAACGTGGCCAGAGTGTATATGAGGGTCAGTACCGAAGAGCAGGATCTTTCCCGCCAGGCTTCAATTATCCAAGGCGCGAAGGCGGCGGGGTATTACGTTGCCGGCATCTATCGGGAGAAGGCTTCAGGGGCCCGGGCCGACCGGCCGGAGCTGCTGCGGATGATCGAGGACCTGCAACCCGGGGAAGTGGTCATTGCGGAGAAAATTGACCGGATCAGCCGTTTGCCGTTGCCGGATGCTGAGAAGTTGATTGCGACGATTCGGGAGAAGGGGGCCAAGTTGGCGGTTCCCGGGGTCACGGATCTTTCCGATCTGGTGGAGAATACGGAAGGGGTGACGAAGATTGTTCTGGAGTCGATCCAGGACATGCTTTTGAAGTTGGCCTTACAGATTGCCCGGGACGATTACGAGGACCGGCGCCGGCGGCAGCTGCAGGGGATCGAGATCGCCAAGGATGCGGGGAAGTATCGCGGCCGGAAGCCGGACGAAACTATGCATAAGAAGATTGTCGCGCTGAGGGCAGGGGGGCAGAGTATTGCCAAGACTGCGGAGTTGGTAGGGTGTAGTGAGAGCCAGGTTAAGAGGATTTGGGGGAGGTATCGGAAAATAACCAATTTAATTGCCTGAACGATATTAACTCCAAAGGGATCAAGAGATGCCCCAATGAAAACGATCCTCCTATCCACACTGAACCAAAACACCAGGAATGTTTCGTCTCTTGCCCAGGTGCGGGCAATCGGCTTGGGAATTCGTGACAGGGGTTTGTTTTCCGGCTGAGGCAAAAAACGTTAACGGCAACCCCGTATTTACAAAGTTTTTATCATTCAGCGACCACCAAAAAAACAGAACCCCTATAGGCAATTGCCAAGTCGGAAAGCTTTGTTTTTTGGGCCGCCAAAGCGTTTACCGTTGGCCGTTTTTTGAGGCCGTCTAATAGCGGACTAAGGTATTTAGCTTTTATGGCATAGTTAACGTTTTGGGGCATATCGCCTGTTTCGCTGAAAACCCTCATAGCCCCCAGTTTGGATGTAACAACCCCGACCACCTCCCCTTTGGAGTTGACCAAAGGACCGCCACTATTCCCCGCCTGAACAGGAACGCTAATCTGAAGCATTCGAGGATCGTCCTGTAGGCCTCTTGACGAATTGACAATGCCGCTCGTTATTTTCGCCTCTGTGCCCATAATCTCTGGGTGTGGATACCCTATTGTAAAAACCTCTTCACCAGAAACGCAGGGCCGATTTGCCAGGGGCAAGGCTGCCAAAACGCCTAATCCATTTTCAACTTTTAACAGGGCAAGATCGTTAACTACATCTTTGGAAACAATAATGGCATGGAATTTCTCTCCATTGCTATTGATAACTGTTATATTTTCGTGTCCATCCACAACATGAAGATTTGTTGCTATATACCCCGAGGGAATTACCCATCCTGTACCAGATGAAGCAATATTTTTTGAAAAAGGTTTGGATTGCTGATCTTTATTTTTACAAACATGGTTAATCATTTGGCTTCCTGCAGATCCTGGAGGAAATGACATCATTTCTATTTCTCTATATGGAATGGAAACATCTCGAATCTGCTTAATTCCACATAAACCTCTGTCACAATCGACGATGTTGTATGTATCAAACGTCTCAACCGCAAAATCTAAGAAGTTATGATTGTCAAATCCAAATTTCAATTGCTTACTCCAAAACCACTTTTTACCATCCGATCCGGTGATACTTGGTTCGCTTACAAAAAGCAGAGTGTTCGGACCCTTCATTGCCAACCGAAAGCCGCGGAATTTCTTTTCAATAACTTCAGCAGCCTTTGGACTACCCTGAACAGCAGCAAAAGCAATCAGATTAAAACCTCTTTCAAAATCTTCTTCAACACCTCGCCCATTTAGGTACATCATCCCCAACAGCTCAAGACCTTGAGCATTACCCTGTATAGCTGCACGACTGAACCACTCAAATGCATTCTTATCGTCCTGCGCCACATAATCACCCCGTGCATACATTTGGCCCAATTTTACCTGAGCCTCTGCATACCCTTTATGGGCCGCTTTTCCCAAAAGTGAATAAGCCCATTTGAAATTTTCTTCCTTAAATGCATTTATTCCCTCTTCGACCATCTTGGGGTAAATGACATCTAGCCATTCTTGGGCATCACTGTGGCCTTGTGATGCTGCCATCTCCCACCAATGGAGCATTTTCTCATGGTTTTTTGGAACCCCTTTTCCTTCATAGTAATAAACGCCCAAGTTGTATTGAGCTGGCGCATAACCATTTTCCGCTGCTTTTAGATACCATTTAGCCGACTCTTCGAAATTTTGAACCGTGCCATCTCCTCGTTCATACATTGTCCCTAAATTAAATTGAGCTTCAACGTGTTCCTGTTCAGCGGCTTTTCTGTAGTATTTTTCTGCTTCTAGCAGGTTTTTCTCAACATTTTGGCCGAAATCATACGCCTTTCCCAAAACAAATTGGGCTTCAGCAAGACCTTGATCAGCCGCCAATCGAAACCAATACACGGCCTGACCCCAGTCTTTCTTGACACCTTGGCCTTTTTTATACATTGTCCCCAGGTTGTACTGAGCGTCCCGGTACCCGTTCCGTGCGGCCTCCTTCCACCATTTTGCAGCCTCTGCATAGTTTTGGGACACCCCTTCACCTTCAAAATAGGAAGTTCCTAGTACAAATTGTGCAATCACTTCATTTTGTTTTGCTGCTAGAGTGAGCCATTCAATGGCATTATTGTTAGAGGTAATAGCTGCTTCATCTTCTGTTAAAAGAATTAACCCCAATGTAGTTTGCGCAGCTGGATTTCCTTTTTCTGCAAAAGGCTTGAGTGATCTCTTCGCTTTCGTGAAATCTCCTTCAACAAATGCCTTCAAACCATCATCTAAAGAAATATCATCGACTGGTGATGCTTTAACCGAGTTTAATTCTGTAATATTTCCCGTGATTGAATTAATATTTTTTCCATCGTGTTTTACAGTACAGGCACTCATAATAGTAACGAATATCATAAGCAGCAATGCCATTTTTTTCATAAATTTCTCCAAGTTTAATACGCTAAATTTTGAAAGCTGGCTACCACAAGCTATATTTTCCCTTTTTACTTTCTAATAAGAAGGGCAGCTTGATACCCAATGTTTCTCCGGGTCGATAAACAACATCTTTCAGTTAAACGGCACTACTGGTCGGAGCCCATACCCTTGTCACTTTAGCCCATTTTTAAACTTCGACTCATTGAAAATTTAAAGGAAATGTTAATACTATTTCGGCCAATTGGCAACGATTAAATAGAAGGGAGCCTGCGATCTGCAGGGATCAGGCACCAGCGGCTGCGGAAGGCAGGGCTTTTGTGGGCCGTTTCGGAGCGGGCGTTTAGGGTTCGGTAGCCGATCTTCGGGTCGTCGGCCCAGAAGGGGATGAGGCCCCAGTGAAGGGATACCAGACGGCGGGAAGGGAGGCTGTCGCTTTCTCAAGAGTTGCGGAAGTTGCTGTTCCAGAGGAGAAAGCCGCTCATGCCGTTTTCCAGCGGAAGGTCTTTAGGAAAAACCAGGCAAATGGATGTAATTGGGTAGACTTAATCCTTAAAAGATTTATATAGTCGCTACAGCGACCACAGGAGGGGATATGCAAATTTCATCAATTCGCCTATCAAATTTTCAATGTTTCGGTCCAACGCCCGTCACTATATTCCCGAAAGACATTACGTTTCTCATCGGCCCTAATGGATCAGGGAAAACAGCTGTACTTCAAGCACTCAGCCGTATGTTCGGCTTCGATCCGAAACAGCGGCAATTGCAGAAATCAGATTTTCACACTCCTCTAGGGGAGGATGTTCTTAAAGAGCAGCGTTCCCTCTGGGTAGAGATCGATATCAGTTTTCCAGAACTAGAAGAAGACGATGCCGATCATCCGACGATCCCTCCACAATTCAACCATATGCGGCTTCAAGACGGTGAGGAGTTACCGACAGTCCGCATTCGCCTGTCAGCAACTCTCGACATTGATGGAGATATCCAGGATGAACTGCTTTATATCCTCCAGGTCGATGAAAACAATGAGCCGGTCAACAAGAGCAATGTTTCCGCCATGGACCGCAAAAGCATCCAGGTCCATTACCTTCCGGCCCGACGCGATCCGGCTGATCATATTTCCTACAGTGCCAATACCTTGCTCGGCAGACTGTTACGATCAGCAGACTGGACGGAAAACAAGGAGGAAATAAAAGAATTGACCGAACAGGTCAGTAAAACCCTGGGCCAGAATAAAGGGATCACAGAATTTGGGACGACTCTCAATACGCAATGGCAACATCTCCACAAAGGTGATTTCTTCTCCTCACCCAAAGTGACGTTTGCTTCAACCGAGATCGATGCCTTGCTACGGCATATGTCAGTGTCCTTTTCTCCGGCACATGATGACAAACAGGTTGATTTTTCACGCTTGAGTGACGGCCAGAAATCCCTATTGTATCTCTCTTTAGTTCTGACCACTCAGAGTATCGGCCGCAAACTGCAAAAGCCCGAAGGGGATGATATTGGGTTCGATCCGGAGTTATTCAGGCCAGCCACATTTACTCTGGTCGCAATCGAAGAACCAGAAAACAGCCTGTCACCACAATATCTAGGCCGAATTGTTTCATCCCTTAAAGAAATGGTCGCTCATAACGATGCTCAGGCCTTGATTGCGACTCATGCACCATCCATGTTACGTCGAGTTGAACCAGAGGATATCTGTTATCTGAGACTTAATGAACAGCGACAGACACAGGTCACGACAATTCAAATGCCTGAAAAAGCAGACGAGGCCTACAAGTTTGTTCGCGAAGCGGTCATGGCATTTCCGGAGGTTTACTTTGCTCGCCTAGTGGTCTTGGGCGAAGGGGACAGTGAGGAGATTGTATTACCACGAATTCTTCAGGCAAAAGGAATGCCTGTTGATGAACAGGCGATTTGTGTCGCTCCTCTCGGTGGTCGACATGTCAACCATTTTTGGCGGCTGTTAAGTGGTCTGGGAATCCCCTATAAAACCCTCCTTGATCTAGATTTGGCTCGTTTTGGAGGTGGTTGGGGAAGGTTTAAAGTAGCCAATGATTACCTTAAGAAATTTCATCCTGAAAACGCCTTGCCTAAGGGTATGCCCATTCCTAATTGGAATGATGAAAATCCTTGTCTGAAAAATCAGGATTATTTTGACGCATTGGAAGAGCGCGGAGTTTTCTTCTCCTATCCTCTGGACCTCGATTTTTCCATGATACTGGCCTATCCTGAGGCCTACGGGATCAACGATGAAGATTTGGAAGACCCTGATGGTAAAATTTTAACATCAGTTTTAGGGAAGGCACGTCATGGCGAAGATCAGTACGCTATAGATCTGCAACAATATTTTTCCAGTTATCAGCGCCTGTTCAAAATTGGCAGCAAACCAGCAGCCCACATTGAGGCCTTGGCCTCTCTGTCCGACGAGGACCTCTTAGAGAGCATGCCTGAAGAACTGGTTAACATGGTCGATCAAATTGCTAAAATTCTTAAGGGCCTGCCAGAATGATCCGCCCCGAAGACTGGGTACCTGCTGACGGGTTGACTTTGGAACCCAATGCGGGAAAAGCAGTACGCGAACTGCATCGTAGTCTAGCTCTGATGGCCGGACCCGGTGCGGGAAAGACTGAAGTACTTGCCCAGCGTGCAGATTTTCTTCTGCGCACTGGCACCTGCCGCTACCCCCGCCGGATTTTGGCGATATCGTTCAAGGTTGACGCTAGCGGTAATCTGAAAGATCGCGTCCAAAGACGCTGTGGTAAGGAATTGGCTTCCCGTTTCGACAGCCATACATTTCACGCCTTTGCCAAACGCCTGATTGATCGCTTTCGCCCAGTTCTTAAAGGAAAAGACGCCCTCGATCCAAACTTTACCGTTCATGAAAGCAAACGCATCGAGCGCAAGCAGATCACATTTAACGACATGGTTCCTTTTGCTATCCAGATACTTGAGAACTCCCAACTCGCCCGTAACGCGGTCAGGATGACATATACTGATATCTTCTTAGACGAATTCCAGGATTGCACGAATGAGCAGTACCGGTTGATTCGGACGGCTTTTCTCGGAACCCCGATCCGTTTGACTGCAGTAGGTGACACCAAACAACGCATTATGTCATGGGCCGGAGCGCTGGAAGGTGTGTTTGAAATTTTTGGAAAAGATTTCACCGCTTTACCATTAAACCTATACAGCAATTTTCGCTCAAATCCGCGGCTGCGCAGAATGCAAAACGATATCGTTAAAGTGTTGGACCCTCCAGCAGTAGTTCCTGATGATCAGCTGCAGGGGGAAAAGGGAGAAATTTACATTAAAGTATTTGACAACTGCCAGGAAGAGGCTGAAGCCGTCGCTGAACTGATTGTGTCTTGTATTGAAGTGGATGGGCTATTGCCTACTGAAATAGCTGTCCTTATGTCCAAGCAGTTATCTCTCTATGCGGGTCCGCTCATGGCCGCTCTTTCGTCCCGAAACATTCCATATCGTAACGAACAGGATCTGCAAGATACCGTCAAAGAGCCTCTGACTCGGTTAGCAGCAGATTTTTTGACTGTCCTGCACAACGACTGTGAACCAGAGGCTTGGCAACGTTTAATCGGGCAAATATCGGAATATTATTACGACGATATCCCTGAAAAAAAACAAACCGACTGGTCCAAGTATATCAATACCGTCAAGCGGGAATTAATGGCCCACGAAAACTATCAAACCGACTTCAAATTCAGTTGGGAATTGGTTCATAAATTTATGAAAAAAATCGGAAAAGACCGCATTCGCAGCCTTTCTGCAGAATATCAATCAGAAACTCGACTCCAGGAAATATGGAAGGAAACTCGCGACAAATTGGAAGCCCTTGTTGGACAGGAAGGGAACATCAAAAAGGGGTTGAAAGTTCTGGATGACGACCAAGCTGTGCGGATTTTGACCCTCCACAAGAGTAAAGGATTGGAGTTCGATACAGTCATTTTCATGGTCATTGATAATCAAATTTTTTGGGGTGATGAGGCTGAGAACCGCTGTGCTTATTTTGTGGGAGTGTCCCGTGCAAAAAAGCGCCTGTATTTGACCTATGCGCAACAAAGAAAACGCCCTGAAGGATATCGGGGCCGTTGGAATGAGTACAGAACACCTCAATTGGAATATTTGGGTTACGCTGAAAAGTATTTAGCTGGTTGACCTGTTATTCTTTTAGTATGTACCTAAGGTATGATGACAATATCTAAACCCGATTGGGGGTTGCCGGAAGCATGACTGATTTCAACCTGGACCAATGCATCAAGAGACTTGAAAATACTGGGAATTACCGAGTCATCCAACGCTTCGAACCGGTAGACGCTTATCACGGGGAAGAGACGGATGAAAACAAACTCGTAGGCATTTATGTCGACATTGAAACTACGGGTCTTAACCCAAGTATGGACCAAATTATTGAACTGGCCATGGTCGCCTTCGAGTTTCTTCCGGATGGACGTATCTTCCGCATTTTAGAGCAGTTTGACCAGTTTCAGGATCCGGGTTTCCCGATTCCTGAAGGGATCACAGCCCTGACCGGAATTACGGATGACATGGTACAGGGAAAGGAAATCGATAAGGATAGGGTCAGCCAACTTGTTGAGTCAGCTTCTGTCATCATCGCTCACAATGCTGCTTTTGACCGTAACTTTCTTGAAAGTAAATTTCCGCTTTTTATAAAAAAAGCCTGGGCCTGCTCCATTCGAGATATTCCTTGGGTAGAAAAGGGAATCGAAGGGACCAAGCTGGAGTTCATCGCTTACCGTTTTGGTTTTTTCTTTGACGGTCACCGTGCTATTAATGACTGTTTGGCTGGTGTACACATTCTGGCCCAGACCTTTCATAATTCTGATGAATCTATTCTTAAAACGTTACTGGACCATGCCAGGGAATCTGAATATCGGGTCTGGGCTCTGGATAGCCCTTATGACGCCAAAGATATTTTGAAAGCTAGACGCTACTCCTGGAATCCAGGGGCGAATCATCATCCCCGCGCTTGGTACAAGGATGTTCCCGGAGATCAGCTCAAACAAGAAATCGCATTCCTCCAAGAGGAGATCTACGGCCAGAAAGTGGAACCGCAGATCGACATAATCACAGCCTTCGACCGCTACACGGGCCGCACCAAGCACTATAATTTGCTCTAAATCTTTTCAGAGTGATCCGCCTCAAGTTTCTTAGTACAACAGGAAACCCCCCGGCTTTGCCGGGGGACCTCAGAAGTTTGACAGTTCCGGGAGTAAATGAAAGCCTCCCGTCTGTGAACCGCTCAAAGTTCTCAGAGAAGGAGGCTTTCGATGAA
>NZ_JAVERI010000032.1:0-10876 GCF_034007205.1 Thiomonas sp. | reverse complement strand
AACCTTATCCGGACTTCACGATGGCCACCCCCATCACCAGGGACGACCGGTGCGGTGAGCTGCTCCGGGCTACGCCCTTCGCAGCTCACCGCATCAAAGACTTACACCACGCCCGGGGACATTACCTGCGCCCCTGCACGGACTCTGCGGAGTGGGGACAACTGGTCATGGCCGCACCAAGCCAAGCGATCCAGAACCGCAAGGCAAGCGCCCCCCTCTGAGGTGTCAACACCCGCAGAACCGAAAAAAGGGAAGGGGGAAGGGTCAGGCGGTCGCTATCGCCTGCCGCGCCTGGTCGCGCAGCCGGTCCAGATACTCGGCCACGAGGCGGGTATCGGCGCAGCGCAGCTTTTCATCTACATACGTCGGCAAATCCAGCTTGCCTTGAGCGAGGCGGGCATGCAGCGTCCCGCTCGCCAGGCCCAGCGCAGCCCCGATCTGCTCCACTGACATGCGCGGCCCGTATTTCTCGAAAAGCATCATGGTGGTGAACATGCTCATGATCTGGCCCCCTCGTCGTCGCCGTATTGGCCTGCGCCGCATCCGATCGCGCTCGTCTCGCCGTCGATGGTGTCACGCAACTCCGCCAGTCGGTAGCCCAGATCACGCACGATCAGCGCCATGCCCTCGATGCGGAAAGCCACCTTGCGGCCCTTGCGGCCGCCGAACGAGGCCACGTCCTGCGCAATGAGCTTCATCACGTCCGCCGTGCAGATCGCAATCCACTCCATCGGGCGGGTTTCAGAGTCCACCACGTTCGCCATGTCGCTGATGACGACATCCAAGCCCCGGAAGTCCTGCGCCGCGGCTGTGGCGGGGGCAGGGCGGGGCGTCGGCTCCGGGCCAAGCGCAGGCGCATCCGGGCGCGATTCGAGCCACGAGACTGCCTCAGTACAGGCATCGGCGTACTCGTCGGCGGGATACACGCCTCCGCCGACCTCCGCCCCATCCTCAAGCAGACGCAAGCGCCATCCGCCGCCCAGATCGGCGCTGCGGGGTGTGATGGTGTATTCGTAGTGCCCGGCTTTGCCGGTGGTGACCGGAAAACCGTGGGAAACGTCGTCGGGCGCTTGGCCCGGCAGGCCCTTGCGGCCCTGTGGTGTGGTCATGGTGATGCTCCTAGCTTGACGGTATCGAACCGCCGCCCGCTGTCAAACGGGTGAGGCGGAACCTGACGGGTTGACAGACCGGGCTAGGACCGGCGAGCCTCGCGGCTCCCCATCAGGCCCGCCCCATAAGGGCAAAACCTGACGCGCAAAACAAAGGCCGCTGGGTGCTGTCGTTCAGACAATCACGGCGCGGCCTGCTGCTTGCGCCTAGCTTCCGGGCTGTCAAACCCGATCTCTTGCGAGACAACGCAAACATAAGCGAACCCCGGCGCGCTGTCAAGCGCCGGGTTCACTTCTGGAAAATATCGCCTTCCAGCGCCCGGTAAATCGCCATGTTGATGACGGCTGCGCGGGCCAGGCCGGTGCGTCTGGCTGCCTCATCGACCTGGCGCAGCAGGTCGGGCGCAATGGTCAAGGTGATCTGCCGCTTGCGGCCCTTGGGGACGCCCTTTTCATAGGCCAGCGGCGCAGCCTTGCCCGCGTCGGGTGCGCTCTGAATGAAGGCATCCTGCGCGGCGCTGGCCGGGACGGTCTTGGGCTTGGGCTGTATGGACATGAAAAGGCTCTCGTTAGGCGATTATTTGAATATTCTTTGGATATTAAAAAGAGATGAAACAAGCTGTTCCATCTCGGCTATCGCCTTCGGGTCGCGGGGTGTCTGCTCGGACACGGCCAGGCCCGCGCCCCCGGCATTGCTGAACGCCTTGCGCCGCCTGATCGGGGCAGCCAGATACTCGAACTGCGGCACATCGGCCACGGCTGCCGCCGCGTCAGCGTTGTCGGCTGAGTGCTCGCCGGGGTCGGCCTGGTTCATCACGGCGACGGCGCGCAGGCCGTCGCGGACGCTCCGAGCCTCATCCACCAGTGCGGCCATGTCATCGAGCGCCCACACGTCATAGGAACGCGGAGCGAACGGCACCAGCAGCACATCGGACAAGATCAGCGCTGCCCGTAGCGCGGTCGAATCACGCCCCCCGGCGTCGATGATGATCTCTTGCCACTTGCCCCGCTGCTGCTGTACCTGGCCGCGCAGGGCCGGGCCGTCGGCGTATTGCGCGCAGGCAACTCCCGGTTGCCGGGCGCTCTCGGCCCGTGCGGCAATGGCCGCCGCCGCCGTGCCCTGACGGTCGCCGTCGATCAGCCACACGTCGCGCCCGGCCAAGGCGCGGGCGATAGCAATCTGAACGGCCAGTGTCGTTTTGCCGACTCCGCCCTTGGTGTTGCCGACAGTAAGAATCACAGTTGCCCCTCGAAAGGATATTAAAAGGACATTAAAAGGATATTAAAAGACAGTGCAAACCACCTTGTCAGCGCTCCATGCCCCTGTCGCGCTGCCGCTCTTTCGCCGCCCCGCCCACCTCCTGCATGAACCCCGCATAGCGCCCGCCGAGCGCCTTACGGCTGTGCGCGTTCGCTGCGGCCACGTCCCCGCCCTGCTGCTCGATGCGCTCCATGCCCTGCATCCAGTCCTGCACGGCGCGGGTGCGCGCCGCGCCGGTCTGGGCCTGCTGCCAGGCGACCAGCGCCGCATCGACTGCCCGCATTTCGGGCGGGCCAGTCTCGGCCTGCGGATTCAAGGGCTTGGCGACTTCCCGGGCCGACTTCTCCACAGTCTGCGGGGACAACTGCTGCGGGCGCTGCATGCGTTGCTTTTCATCCTGCACCACGGCCTGCAAATCGGTATCCATGACCTCGATGCCCAGCCGCACCGCCTGCCGTGCCGCCCGTTCGCGGAACTCGCTGCTGCCGGTGATGTCCACCTTGCCGCCATACTTCTGCGCGGCCAGACGCAGGGCCGCTTCCAGACTGTCATCCCCCTTGTCGTGCATCACGATGCGCGGGCCGGTGTCGGTGAACCTGTCCCGCCCCTGTGCGTCGCGGTACAGCACGAGCTGCCGCTTGCGGTCGATCTCGGCTTCCAGTCCGGCCAGGGTGAGCTTGCGCAGTGGGTCGAGTTCTTCGCCCTCAATGCCGTCGATCTGCTGGTTCTTCTTGCGTTGCTCGCGGTAGCGGATGCCGCGCAGCGCAGCCTGCGCCGCTTCATCCCCCTGCGCTGCTTCTCGCTCCAGCCACTTGCGCCACACCTCCTGTTTGGGCAATTTGGCCGACAGCGCCTTGCGCTCTGCCGCCTGGCGCTTCTGCAAGGCTTCGCGCTGCTGCGCCGCTCTGAGCGCCCACAAGGATTGCCCTACAGCCTGTAGCTGCCCCCCTTGCCGCGCCTGCGCCGTCATCGCCTTGCGCTCCTCGCGCAACTGGACGGCCAGCGCCGCGCGCTCGGCGCGATGCTGCTGCACCAGGTCGGCCCTTTGCTTCGGCCTGTCCTGCCGCGCCGCCTCCTGCTCGGCCTTGAACCGCGCCGCCAGCGCCTTGCGCGCCGCTGACCGCTCCAATCGCCGCGCCATCCGATCATCAACGCTCAACCCGCGCACTGGCCCATCCGCCTGCGCCGACAACCGGCCCGCATCGAGTAACTTCTGATAGTTCACCGAGGCCGCAGGCAGTTTGTCCGGCGGGGGTTGCCAAGGGCCAAGGCGCTTTTCCAGTTCCGCCTTGCTCGCCCAGCGCCCCAGCTGAGACGCCTTGGCCGCAAGCGTGCGCCCATCATCGAGCCGGGTCGTGACCACCATCCCCGAACCCTTCGGCTCGATGCGTAGACCATACTTCGCCGCCTGCTGATGCAGCCGCTCCCACGTCACCCCCGGCGTATCGAGCGCGGCCTTGATCGCCTTGGCCGGCCCGCTCGCCGCCCATGCCTGAAACGAAGCCCCAGCCTCACGGTGCGCCGCATCCGCCGCGCCCGGTGAAATCTGCGGCCCTGCGGCCAGCAAGCCCCGCTCCCGCCGCTCGGCGCGGCTCATCCTCACCACTTCCGGCCCCTGCTCGGTGTCGAGCGTGACAAACGCGCCATCAGCGCGCCGCCATCCCTGCGCAATCTCAATCTCCCGCGCCGCCTTGTGCAGCTTCAACTTCGAGAAAGACGGCACTTCCGCCATGTGACGGCCATCCGGCTTCACCCGGTTGATGACCAGGTGCACGTGGTCATGGTCGGTGTCGCGGTGAATCGCCCAAGCCGCCTGATGGTCGGCCATGTCCAGAGCCTTCATCATGTGCGCGCACGCCTCCTGCGCCTGTTCTCCGGTCGGGTGCTCCCCGTCCTGCCATGACATGACCATGTGAAACACCGGGTTCCCGGCGCGCGCTGCATACCCGCTGCCCCGCTGCCGATACTCCAATTCCCGGTCATTCATCTCCCAAGTCAGTTCCTCGGCCAGTCCTGCCGCCTCATCGCGTATCGGGTCATAGTTCAGCGTCCCGAAAGTCAGATCAGCCCCCGGCTCATCGGCGCGCAGCACATAGCGCAGCACAGGCCCGAAGCCCTTGCTGCCCTTGGCCGAAATCTTGATCTGCTTGGGAATCACTGCTGCATCAAACGACTGCTCGCGCGCTCGATCTGCGCCAGTGCCGCAAAGAATCGTTCCGTTTGTTCCGCCGACCATCGGGCCGGGGGATTGCGCAGGAAATTCCTGAGCATCACACCGATGCGCCGCAACTCGGCCACGCCTTGCGCGTTGATCTGCGCAGGCGGTGGCCCGCCCGCCTCAATCAGACTGCGCACATACGCGCTGCGCGTCACGCCCGCCGCCTGCGCCCACTCATCGAGGCTGCGCGTCGCATCCGCGCCAACCCATGCCGTCACAATGCGCCGCTCAACGGAATTCATCGTTATCCCTTTTCTTGGCGATGCCGGACGCAAGAATCACTACGCCCAGCACAATGCCCCGTTTAAGACCCTGCACACGCCCCAAGCCCAGCCCGAAAGCAAACAGCCCGACACCGACGGCGGTCAAAAAGAACGCCAAAGCCAGCAATGCCAAATCATCGCCGTGCATCATTCTTCCCCCCTTTGTGCGCACTGCGCGCATCGTCTGCCGCAATCTGCTGATGCAATGCTGCGTTCTCTGCGCGCAGCGCGGCGATGGTGTTTGCCGTGCCGACATACACATGCACGGCGTAGCCCACACCGAGCGCACACACCACACCCGCAACAGTCGCCCACATCCAAGAAAACGATTCCCGCGCCGCCTTTTTGAGGCTGTCGAGCACGTCATAGTGCTGATGCACTTCCGCCTGCACGGTCGGCTGAATGCGCGCCGCGAACTGGCGGGCAAGCTCGGCGGTGTCGAGGGTCGGCAATGTCACCCGCGCAGCCACGGCCCGCGCAATGCCGTCCGTATCCACCTTGCCTGGCTGCGCATCCGCGTCAACCCGATCTGCCGCCAGTTGCGCGCCGAGCTGCTTCACCGTCTCGATGGTGCCCGCACGTATCGCGGCAAGCATCTGCGTGATGCGCTCATTGATGCGCTGTTCACGCTCATCCGCTTGGCTGTCCCGCGCCGCCGCCGTCGTCATCGCGCGCCAGTCTGCCGCCCAGATCACGGCCAGGGCCGACCACAACCCGGCATGTTGCGGGTCATCTTCATCAATCATGCCGCCCTGACTTACCGCATCAATGATCGCCCGCGCGTGCTGCTCGGTCAGCCCGTCAAACGGCCCGCGCCACGCCAGGCGAAAGACCTCAATCGCATGGCTCATATCGTGTCATCCCGCATCGGTGACACGTCCGCCGCCGACATTCCAAACCCGCCCGCTGTCGTGTCCTGCACCACCTCATCAGCGGCTTTGCGCTTGCGCGGTCTGCGCGCCGGTTTCTGCTCCGACACAGCGGCCAGCAACCCCGCATTGCGCATTGCCTGCCGTATCGTCTGCGCATCCGCGCCGGTATCGTCGCGCAGCGCCGCCACGATGCTTGCCACACTCGCGCCATTGCGCAGCAAAAGCGCAATGTGCTCGCTGCGCTGCGCCACATGCAGCGAAGCCACGTCATTCAAAAGTTCGTCGAGTTTGCCCATAGCCGACCGCCGGTAAGTTGAGACGGCGCGCAGAATAGGCGCGGAAAAACGCGGGCGCAAACTCCGAACAGCGGCGAACGAAAATGCGCAGCGCGCACCTATAAGCTTCGGACAACCCTGAGACAAGCGCAGCGCGGAACGGGGCAAAAATCGTTACCGGGTGTCGGGGCGCAGCCCTGACCAGATCGGCAAACTTTTAGGGGGAGGCCGAAGGCCGAATCCTATAAGTTTGCCACATCTTGCACGGACTAAATTAGCGGGAATTAGCAGCCTTTGCCTGCCCATCGAAAACCGTATCCGGGGTGACTTATAGGCCGCTCGAATCGGGCGCATTTTCAGGCCGTTCGATGCGTTCCCAGACCTCGCACCAGACCCGCCGACAAACGCGGTTTTCTGGTGTGCACGACCTCAACCCCGGTAGACCGCCTTGCGGTCGCCGATGCGCACCACGAGGATGCGCAAAGCGTCATCTTCGATGCTGGCAACAATGCGAAAGTCTCCGATGCGGTATTTCCAGAACGCGCCCAGCTTGGAACCTTTGAGCGCTTCACCAATGCTGCGCGGGTCGTCAAGTGTTGCAATACGCTCGCGCAAAAAGGTCGTGATGCGCTTGGCAATGGGCCTATCCAGATCGGCCAAATTCTTCTTGGCCTTATCGTCTAACTCAATCCGCCAAGCCAAGGTCGCGCTCCACTTCGTCCAGTGTGTAGGTGCGGCTCAGGCCCGCGCGAATATCCCTCAATTGTTGCTCTGCAAGATACAAATCTTCGAGGTCATCCAGATATTCAAGGATGGCTTCGCGGGCGTAAAAAGCCTTGGTGCGGCCCGTGGCTTTCGCCAGAGCATCAAGGCGGTTTTCCACTTCGGCGGGTAGTCGCAGGGCAAGCATGGCGGTTCCTTCATGGTGTGATGTTATACAAGTATAGCGCCCGTGCGCATCGTCTGTATTCTGTTGCGCGCGCCTTCGCCTTCACTGCGTTGCGGCCTGCCGCTGATGCCGTCCAGATAGTCCGCCCACGCCTGCATCATCTTCACCCGAGCGGGCCAGTGCTGCGTGCGGTTATAGGCCATGCCGAGACTGCCGGGCTTGGCGTGCGCAAGCTGTTCTTCGATCACGTCCGGGTCGAACTGCAAGACCTCATCGAGCAGTGTCCGCGCCGTCGCACGGAAGCCGTGCACGGTCATCAGATCGCCGCTGTAACCCAGCGACTTCAACGCGGCAATCAACGTGCCGCCGCTGATGCTCCGCCCGTTGCGCCGCGCGCTCGGAAACACATTGCGCCCATCGGACAACACCGCCACCTCGCGCAGAATCGCCACGGCCTGCCGCGACAAAGGCACACGCAAAGGTCGCTTCATCTTCATGATCTCTGCCGGTATCCGGGCTTCCGGCTGTTCTGCATCAAGGTCAATCCATGACCACTGCAACTGCCGCAACTCGCCCGGTCGCAGAAACAGCAAAGGGGCCAGACGCAGCGCCGCGCCGACAACCGGCCCGCCGCTGTAACCGTCGATGGCGCGCAGCAAGGTCGCCAGTTGCGCCGGGTCGGTGATGGCCGCAAAGTGCCGCTCCTTGGCCGCAGGCAAAGCCCGGACAAGAACCGTCGTCGGGTCGGCCTTGGCGCGTGAAGTCGCAACGGCATAGCGCATCACGCCGCTGCACAAAAACTTGACGCGGTGCGCCGTCTCCACGGTGCCGCGCTTGATGAGGCGTTCCAGCACGGCCAGCACGTCCGCCGCCTCGATCTTGTCAACCGGCATGCTGCCAATCCACGGAAACACATACAGTTCAAACCGCCGCAGATTGCGTGCCGCGTGCGATGGAACCCACTGATCGAGAAACCGCTGATGCCACTCGCGCGCAACAAACTCGAACGAGTTTTCAACCTGCGCAGGCAACACCCGGCGCAACTGGCGATGTGCGCTCGGGTCGATGCCGTCAAGCAGCTTCACCCGCTGCCGGTCGCGCTCATCACGCGCCGCCCTGATGCCCAGATCAGGAAAGCGGCCCAGCGCAATCAGCTTCTCCCGCCCGTTGAACTCATAGCGGTAGCGCCAGGCTTTGACGCCGGTCGGTGAAATCCAAAGATAAAGCCCGTTCCCGTCGTACAGCTTGTAAGGCTTTTCGGCTGCGGGCGATTCGAGGCATTGTCGGTCAGTGATGGGCATTGGGGTATCTCCTTTCGGAGTGGGGTATAGCGCCGAAAAGATACCCCATGCAAACGCCAAACACCGGCGAACAATGCCGCACAACTACAGACAACAAACCGAGCTAACCGCTTGATGCAAAAGACAAATACGCGCAACGGCGAACGGTCAAAAACAGGGTAATGGGCCGGGGTCTATCGCATAGATCGCCTAAGCAATTGAAAACACTAGATTTCACCATCAACAAAAAACCGGCATACCGTCTGAAATACCGTCAACCTGTGGTCGCTGGGGCTGTTATCTGCGCTCCGATCTGGCCTGCATCGGCGGGTGGTGAGTGTATCGGCTGGCGTTGCGCCATGCCGACATGACAGCGCAGGGATGGGGCCTTGTTTTCTGGAATGCCGGTTGTGTGGGCACTGCCAAAACTGTCAAAAGCCCCTTTTGGCACTTTTGGCAGTTCGTGCACAAGTGGTTTCCTGAAAACCGCATTCCCGGTTCGGGCTACCCCCCTGCCAAAACTCTGCGGCGCAAAAATCTGATGGGGCGCACGGTTTTGGCCGGGCGGCTTCAAACTTTTTGCACCCCCCCCGCGTCACCCAGGAAACACACACTTGCCGTCCTTCACCCGGTAGGCGCGCGTTTTTTCGGGCCGGGTCACGGTGCGCCAGGCGTATCCGCCTCCAGCCAGGGGGATCAGTTCATGCTCACTGGCGATATGGGGCAGTAGCTCCACGTCGGCAACGATGCGATGTGTGTGGCTTTTGCTCAGGCCGAATTGCCGGGCGATTTCCCAGATGGTGGCACAGCGCATGCGGGCATATCGCATGGCTTCGTCACGGCTGCGTCGTTCTTTGGGGGTCATGGTGGCGGGGGAATGGGAAAGCGGCTGTGGCGGGCTTTCAGGGATGGCAAGGGGGATAGGTGCAGGGCGCGGTGTTTTGCCCGCCTAGAGGCATTTTGGCGGGTTTGCGGGCAGGTTGTCACCTATGGGCGATTCCTGCCACTCTAGCGCTGCCTCGCGCCCGTTTCGCCACCCGCATGGAACCCCCCGGGGGAGTACCTTTTACGCCTTGCCGGGCTGTCCTGCACGCTCGTTGCAGTCCTGCACGATGCCCAGCATGACCTCACGCGCGGCGGCGTCGAGCACGGCGGCGATGGCGGGCAGGTCGCCTTTACAGGCAGCAACCTTGCGCACCAGCACGTCGGGCAGGTCGCGCAGCCGGTCGGTGACCAACTGGCGAATGACCTCCAGCACGGCGTGAAACTGCTCCACGCGGCCCAGACCTGCGGCCATGCGATCCCGCTTGATCTCAAGCATTTGGCGTCTGGATCGGGTCGATCTCAACACTTGCAGCCGGGTCGCAAGGGCCAGTGTGCGGGCGTCGCTTAAGTCTCTGCCGTCGAGATAGGCCTGCGCTTCGGCAATCAAGGTGTCGAGTTCAGGGTCGGTCATGGTGGTGTTCTCCGTAATGCGCCAGCAGCAGGGCCTCGGCGCGGTTGTGGTCTTTGATGCGGGTCAGGTCAACACCTGGAAACAGGCGGCTTGCCATTGCGCGGGCAGCTTCCTTGTCGCTGGGCAGGCGCAGGGCCTTCTTCCACACGGCAGGGGCTACCGGTTGCCAGGCGATGCCCAAGGCCGAGAGCACGGCGCAGATCGTGCCCAGGCTGTGGCCCAGACTGAACACACTCGCCACGCCTTGCCCAGGCCGGGCAGATACGGCCTCCACGAAAGCGGTGTCAATGTCCCAGGGGCGCAGCAGGTGGGCAAGACCGGCGGCGTCGAGTTCACGGCGCACGCGGGCCTTGCCGATACCGCGCTGCACGGTCGGCAGGTCTTTCACCCAGGCGGTGCGGCTGCCGGGGGCGTAGAAGGCCACAGCCCCCGTCAAACCCGGGTCGATGCCGACGATGCAGGGCGCGCTCACGCGGCGGCCTCCAGGCCCTGCATGATCCACCAGCAGGCGGCGCAGGCGGTCACGTCCGCAGCGTTGTAGCTCGCCAGCTTGCCATGCTCACCCGATAGCCACAGGTCGAGCACGTCCGCGCCGCTGGTGCCGTCGGCCTTCGGGCTGGGCACTCCCAGGGCGCGGCACAGCTTGTCCAGACTGATGCGGCCTCCGTATCCGGCGAACAGCGTCATGGTGTCGCCAAAGTCACGCGGCGCACGCGCGCCGGGCTTGGGCAGCCAACGGGGAACGCGGATGCGGTGTGCCCAGCAGCGGGCGCGCACAAAGCCCAGGTCGAAGTCGGCATTGTGGGCAACCACATAGGCGTCGTCGGCATAGGGCCACGGCGTGCCGTCGTTCTGCAAGGCGGGGGCGGTGTCGGCAAGGTGTTTGTCGATTACAGCCAGGGCGCGGCGCAGGAAGTCGCCTTCTGGCTCCACGCGGGCGCGCACGATGCTTTGCGCCGGGGTGTCGCTGGTGGCAAAGCCGATGGCACAGAGTTCGCCTTGCGCCGGGTCGAGCGCTTGCTTCCTCCAGGTGGTATCGATGGCGGCGGGGCCGTCCTCCTTCCACCAGGCGGCGATGCTTTCCGGTTTTTTCAGCGTGCCGGGCGGTTTGGTGTCGGCCTCGGCTTGCACGCGGGCGCAATCGGTTTGGCCGGGCAGGGTTTCTACGTCGATGAACAAGGTGGTCATGGCGGGCCTCTCAGAAGGGAATGTCGTCGGCTTCAAACTCGGCGGCGGGGGCGGGTTGCCGGGCG
>NZ_JAVERI010000005.1:0-187592 GCF_034007205.1 Thiomonas sp. | reverse complement strand
ACCCCCAATCGTCCACGATGACGCTGAAACAGCGTCCACGATCAGACTGAAACGCCGTCCACGATCACGCTGAAATCCCGTCCACGATCAGCCTGAAATGCCGTCCACGATGGGCTGAAATACGCAACCTACCACGATTCCTGCTCGGGACTGCGCGAGTTGGGCATCAAGCATCAGCCCCGGCAGTTGCTGGCGCTCGTGCCCGGGCTCGGCCTGTGCGAGATGGAACAATGCGAGCAGTGTTGCGGTTTTGGCGGCACCTTTGCGGTCAAGTACGGCAATATTTCAGCGGCCATTGCCGATGACAAGTGCGCCAACATCCAGGCCACGAAGGCGCGAGCGGTGGTGCTGGGCGATCTGGGCTGCATGCTGCAGATCGAAGGGCGATTGCGCAGACAGGGCGACCACACCACGCAGGTGCTTCACATCGCCGAAGTGTTGAGAGGAAAGCGCTGATCATGGAATCCCAGACCCTGCATTTCAAGGCGCGCGCCGGGCAGAAACTGGCCGATCAGCGTCTGCAGCAAAACCTCAAGAAGCTCTCGACCAAGTTCGTGACAGGCCGGGCTGCGGCCATCGCCGCGCTGGACGGGTTCGAACAGATTCGAGAGGCTGCCGTCAATCGCCGCAATGTGGCGCTGAAAACCCTCGATGTCTGGCTGGAGCGATTCGAGGCCGAAGCGCGGCGCCGCGGTACCACGGTGCTCTGGGCGCAAACCCCGCAGGATGCCGCCGATCTGGTGGTGCAGATCGCCCGCAGGCATGGCTGCAAGCAGGCGATCAAGACCAAGTCCATGGTGTCGGAGGAAATGGGCCTGAACGCCGCGCTGCAATCCGCCGGGGTTCAGGTGACGGAAACCGATCTGGGCGAATACATCCTGCAGATCAACGGCAACGAGCCTCCCTCGCACATCATCGCGCCCGTGGTGCACAAGGACAAGGAGGAGATCGCCGATCTGTTCGCGCGCACGCACCACACGCCGCGCAAGACCGATATTCCCGAGATGACCCGCGAAGCCCGCGAGGTGCTGCGGGCGAAGTTTCTGGCAGCCGATATGGGCATTACCGGCGGCAATTTCGTCGTGGCCGAGACCGGCTCGGTCGCCCTGGTCACCAACGAGGGCAACGAGGGCATGTGCACCATTCTGCCGCGGGTGCATGTGGCGGTGACGGGGGTGGAGAAGGTGCTGCCCACACTCGAAGACTTGGCGGCGATGATGCGTCTGCTGCCGCGCTCAGCGACGGGCCAGACCATCAGCAATTATTTTTCCGTGCTCACCGGCCCCAGGCGTGAGGGCGACCGCGACGGCCCGGAACAGATGTATGTGGTGCTGCTCGATGGCGGGCGCACGAGTCTGGTGGGTGGCGCGTTTGCCGAGATGCTGCGCTGCATCCGCTGCGGGGCCTGCATGAACCATTGCCCCGTCTATCAGAAAATCGGTGGGCATACCTATGGCTGGGTATACCCGGGGCCGATGGGTTCGGTGCTGACGCCGAGTTATCAGGGGCTTGAGCGCACGCAGGATTTGCCGCAGGCCGCGACTCTGTGCGGGCAGTGCCAGGTCGTGTGTCCGATGAAAATTCCGCTGCCCGACCTGCTGCGAAAAATGCGCGAGCAACAATTCGAACGCGAGATGCGCCCCGCCAGAGAGCGCTGGGCCTTGCGGTTGTGGAGCTATGCTGCCCGCCATCCGGCACTGTATCGGCCGGGAGCTCGCTTCGGCTCGCTGCTGCTGCGCCTGCTCGGCGGTGAGCGCAGGCGCATCTACCATCTGCCAGGGGCGCGAGGCTGGACCGATTACCGCGACCTCGTGACTTCGGCCGAACCGACGTTCAAGCAGCAGTTCGCGGCACGGCAGAAACAGCGCGCATCAGACTGACCCGGACGCGGCGAGCGGATCGATCCATTCGCCGCCGCGGTAAACCTCGAAAGGCCGGAAATTGGATTTGTAGGCCATCTTGCGACTGTGCGCGATCCAGTAGCCCAGATACACATGCGGCAACTGCATCGCGCGCGCCTGCTCGATCTGCCAGAGGATGCCGTAGGTGCCGTAGCTGCTGCCGGCGTCCGCCGTTTCGAAGAAGGTATAGACCGCGGAGAGTCCGTCCGAGAGCACATCGACCACCGAGACCATCTTGAGCGCGCCGAGTTCCTCACCCGCTTGTGCGGGAGCGCGGAATTCGACCAGCCGGGTGTTCACCCGGCTTTGCAGCAGGAACTGGGCGTACTGATCGATGCTGTCGTGATCCATGCCGCCGCCGGTGTGGCGCGAGGCCTGGTAGTGCAGGTAGAGCTGATAGTGCTCGGGCAGGAAGCCGAGCTTGAGCACGCGCACCGATAGATCGCCGTGCCGCTTCCACACCCGCCTCTGCGCGCGGCTGGGTGAAAACTGTGACGCCAGCACGCGGATGGGTAGGCAGGCCTGGCAGTCATCGCATTGCGGGCGATAGGTGAACAGGCCGCTGCGGCGAAAACCGGCGCGCACCAGATCGGAATAGACGTCGGCGTTGATCAGATGGCTGGGCGTGGCCACCAGCGAGCGCGCCATGCGTCCGGGCAGGTAGCTGCACGGATAGCTCGCCGTGGCATAGAACTGCAGGGTGGTCAGCGGAAGTTCTTTGGGATGGGTCACAGCCAGCGTGCGCAATCGGTGAAAAAGGTCGAATCATCATACTGCCAGTTCGTCACGGGAGACTGGCGCGTGGCCTTGCTCACCTGCTGCAAAAAATCGGCGCGCGGGATGGGGGCTGCGCCCATCTGCGCCAGATGGTCGGTCTGCTGCTGACAATCGATCAGGGCGATGCCTTGGCGCAGACAGAAGCCGCAAAGCGCCATCAGCAGGGTTTTGGAACCGTCGGACACCTCGGTGAACATGGATTCGCCGTAGAACATGCGGCCGATGCATACGCCATACAGTCCGGCGCGCAGCGCATCGCCCTCCCACAACTCGAAACTGTGGGCCAGGCCACGCACATGCAGCGCACTGTAGGCCTGCAGCATCTCGGGGGTGATCCAGGTGCCGGTCTGCGCACGCTGTGCGCCGCACTGCTGCATGACGCGGGCGAAAGCGGTGTCGATGCGAACATGCCAATCGGCGCTGCGGGAAAAACGCCGCGCCGATTTTTTCAGCGAGCGTGTCACACGCAACTGCTCGGGCCGCAGCACCATGCGCGGATCGGTGCTCCACCACAGGATCGGCTCGCCCGGGCTGAACCACGGAAAGATGCCGTGGCGGTAGGCGCGCTCCAACGTGTCGGCATCGAGCCGTCCTCCTGCGGCAAGCAGGCCGGGGAAAGGCGACAATGCAGGCAGCGCCATTGACGCGGGCGGGAAGTCTTCGCCCGGCGCGAGCCGGGGGATTTGCCAGTTCATGGCCGGATTTTTCTGGAGATATCCATCATGCCAATTTACCAATTCGCCGACTGGCGTCCCGAGATCGCCGCCGATGCCTATGTGGCGCCGGGCGCGCACGTCATGGGCAGGGTGCGGCTGTTGCCTCGTTCGAGCGTGTGGTTTTCTGCGGTGCTGCGCGGTGACAACGAGCCTATCGAGATCGGCGAGGAGTCGAACGTGCAGGACGGCTCGGTGCTGCATACCGATCCGGGCTATCCCCTCACGGTCGGGTCGCGCGTGACCATCGGCCATCAGGCCATGCTGCATGGCTGCACCATCGGCGAAGGCAGCCTGATCGGCATTGGCGCAGTGGTGTTGAATGGCGCAAAGATTGGCCGCAATTGCCTGGTGGGCGCGGGTGCGCTGGTGACCGAAGGAAAAGTGTTTCCCGACGGCGTGCTGATTCTGGGCACGCCAGCACGAGTGGCACGCGAACTCACCCCGGAGGCCATCGACGCCATGCACCGCAACACCCAGCATTATGTCGAGCGCGCCCGGCGCTTTGCCCAAGACCTTCAACGGATGGACCGATGAACGATCGACTCGTCAAATTCATGCTCGGGGCAGGCCATGTGCGCGGTGTCATCGTCCGTCTGGAGTCCACCTGGGCCGAGTTGCAAAAGCGCCGCACTTACCCGCAGCAAGCCTCTGCCCTGGTGGGGCAGATGGCGGCGGCCAGCGCCTTGCTGTCGGGGAGTCTGAAGTTCGACGGCGCGCTGATTCTGCAGATTCAGGGTGATGGTCCACTGAGGCTTGCGGTCGCCGAGTGCCAGCCCGACTTCGGGCTGCGGGCAACGGCCAAGATGGCCGACGAGGTGCAGGATGAGGCGCCGCTGCCGAAGGAACTGGCCACGCTGGTCAACCGGCATGGCAAAGGGCGCTGCGCCATCACCCTCGACCCGCGCAATCCCGAATCCGGCCTGCAGCCGTACCAAGGCATCGTGGCGCTCACCGATGAGCTTGGCCAGACGCTGCCGTCGCTGGCCGCCATGCTGGAACAGTATCTGGCGCAATCGGAGCAGATCGACTCGCTGCTCCTGCTGGCCAGCAACGATCAGGCCGTGTGCGGGCTGCTGCTGCAACGCATGCCGGGCGAGCAACGGACTGCAACAGGGGCAGAACAACCCGACGATGATTTTCAGCGGGCGCGCCATTTGGCGGCGACCCTGACTTCGGATGAACTGTTACAGCTCGCGCCGGAGGAAGTGCTCAGGCGCCTGTTCTGGGAAGAAAACGCCCGGGTGTTCGAGCCGCAGACTCCGCGCTTTCACTGCACTTGTTCGCGCGAGCGGGTGGCGGGCATGCTGCGCATGCTGGGGCGCGGCGAGGTGGAGTCGATTCTCGCCGAGCAAGGCGAGGTGGATGTGCGCTGTGAGTTCTGCGGTCAGGGTTATGCCTTCGACGCGATCGATGCGGCGCAGGTGTTTGTCAACACGCTGGTCCAGCCGCCGGTGGCGTCAAACCGTCATTGAAAACTCACCGAGCGTCACCGAGTCTCACCGGGCGCCCGCGTTGGCGCCTGCGCGGGCGGCACGATCTGCACAAAAATCTCGTCGGGCTTGACCATGCCCATTTCGCGCCGGGCCTGATCCTGCACGCCGCTCAGTCCGGTCTTGAGATCTTGCACCTCGGCGGCCAGGCGGTCGTTGTCCTGCTGCGCCAGCGCGTTGGCCTGCTCCTGCTGGCTGAGTTGATTTTCCAGCCGCTGCACGGCAAACCAGCCCCGTTCGCCGAACCACAGCGGCCACTGCAACAGCAGCAGCAGACTCACGAGCAGGACGGTGACCCAGCGCATGGTGATGAGCCGCGCGTCAAGCGATCAACGCAGGTTGTAGAACACGTCGCGGCCGAGGAAGCGGGCGGTCTCGCCCAGGTTTTCCTCGATGCGCAGCAACTGGTTGTACTTGGCGATGCGGTCGCTGCGCGACAGCGAGCCGGTCTTGATTTGCCCGGCGTTGGTGGCCACGGCAATGTCGGCGATGAGGCTGTCCTCGGTTTCGCCGGAGCGGTGCGACACCACGGCGGTCCAGCCCGCGCGCTTGGCCATTTCGATGGCAGCGAAGGTCTCGGTCAGGGTGCCGATCTGGTTCACCTTGATGAGAATGGAGTTGGCCAGATTGTCGGCAATGCCGTTTTTCAGAATGGAGGTGTTGGTGACGAAGATGTCGTCGCCCACCAGTTGCACCCTCTTGCCCAGGCGTTCGTTCAGGCGCTTCCAGCCGTCCCAATCCTGTTCGGCCAGGCCGTCCTCGATCGACACGATGGGGTATTTGCCCAGCCAGTTGTCGTAGAAGTCGACCATCTCTTCGCTGGAGAGCACCAGGCCTTCGCCTTCGAGGTGATACTTGCCGTCCTTGTAGAACTCGCTCGAAGCGGGGTCGAGGGCGATGGCGACCTGTTCGCCAGGGCGATACCCCGCCTTTTCGATGGCCTCGACGATGAGCTGCAGCGCCGCTTCATGGTTGGCCACGTTGGGCGCGAAACCGCCTTCGTCGCCCACCGTGGTCGGCAGGCCGCGGTCATTGAGGATGCCCTTGAGTGCATGGAACACTTCCGCGCCGTAACGCAGGGCCTCGTGGAAGCTGGGCGCGCCCACCGGCATGATCATGAACTCCTGCATGTCCAGGCTGTTGTTGGCGTGGGCGCCGCCGTTGATCACATTCATCATCGGCACCGGCAGTTCGCGCGCGGCGAAGCCGCCGAGGTACTGGTAGATCGGCATGCCGGCTTCTTCGGCAGCAGCCTTGGCCACGGCCATGCTGACCGCCAGAATGGCATTGGCGCCCAGACGCGACTTGTTGTGCGTGCCGTCGAGGTCGATCAGCGTCTGGTCGAGGAAGGTCTGCTCGGTGGCGTCCAGGCCCATCACCGCTTCGGTGATCTCGGTGTTGATGTGCTCGACCGCGCGCAGCACGCCTTTGCCGCCGTAGCGCGACTTGTCGCCGTCACGCAGTTCCATGGCTTCGCGCGTACCGGTGGACGCGCCGGACGGCACTGCCGCGCGGCCGATGAACCCGGTCTCCAGCACCACGTCGCATTCGACAGTGGGATTGCCGCGGCTGTCGAGGATTTCGCGGGCGGTGAGGTCAACGATGGCACTCATGAAAACTCCTGTTCGAGAAAGTGGGATGGAGGTCGGAAATTACACACCCTGCACGGCGATCATGCGCATGACGGCTGCGCCTGCGCGCGCCTGCCGGGCCAATTCGTACTCGGCGCTGTCATAGAAAGCGTGCGCCGCGGCCATGTCGGGAAATTTCAGCAGCACGATGCGGCTGGGCGACCAGTCGCCTTCGAGCACTTCGACCGCGCCGCCGCGGATGCAGACCTCGGCGCCATGCGCGGCGATGGCCTGGGAAGACAGCGCCTTGTACTGCTCGTACTGCTGGGGGTCGGTCACGTCGACGTGGGCAATGATGTAGGCGCTCATGGTGTAGGCACTTAGGGTGTAAGCGCTTAGGGTGTAAACGCTTGTGGCAGGTTCAATTGAAGTCGTTTTCCAGAAAGCCGCGGCGCTTGACGGCGGCATCGATTTCCTTGAGGCTTTCGAGCAGGGCGCGCATGTGGTGCAGCGGCACGGCGTTGGGGCCGTCGCTCAGCGCCTTGGCCGGATCGGGGTGGGTTTCCATGAACACGCCCGAGACGCCCGCGGCCACCGCCGCGCGGGCGAGCACCGGCACGAACTCGCGCTGTCCGCCCGAGCTCGTGCCTTGCCCGCCGGGCAACTGCACCGAATGGGTGGCGTCGAACACCACCGGGCAATCCGTCTCGCGCATGATGGCCAGCGAGCGCATGTCGGCGACCAGATTGTTGTAGCCAAAGCTCACTCCGCGTTCGCAGGCCATGAACAAGGTGTCGGGATGTCCGGCCTGCGCCGCGGCAGCGCGTGCCTTGGCGATGACGTTCTTCATGTCGCCGGGTGCGAGAAACTGGCCCTTCTTGATGTTCACCGGCTTGCCCAGACTGCTGACCGCATGGATGAAGTCGGTCTGGCGGCAGAGAAACGCCGGGGTCTGCAGCACGTCGACGATCTCGGCCACGCGCGGCGCTTCTTCGGCGGTATGCACATCGGTGAGCACGGGCACGCCGATGTCGCGGCGAACCTTGGCGAGAATCTCCAGGCCGCGCTCCATGCCGGGGCCGCGAAACGACTGCCCGCTGGAGCGGTTGGCCTTGTCGTAGCTGGATTTGAAAATCAGCGCAATGCCCAATTCCTCGCACAGCTCGGCAAGCGTGCCGGCCACATCCATCTGCAACTGCTCGGACTCGACAACGCAGGGGCCGCTGATGAGAAAAAAGGGCTGATCGAGCCCTACGGGAAAGTCGCACAGCGTCTGGGCGGCAGGCATGGGGGCGTTTCCTTCAGGCTTGGGCGCGATGCCGCTGCAGCGCAGCCTCGACAAAGGCGGTAAACAGCGGATGTCCGCCCCAGGGCGTCGATTTGAATTCCGGGTGGAACTGCACGCCGACGAACCAGGGATGCACGCTCTGCGGCAGCTCGACGATTTCGGTGAGGTGCTCGCGCTGCGTGATGGCCGAGATGACCAGTCCGGCTTTTTGCAGCGTGGCCAGATAGTGCTCGTTGGCCTCATAGCGATGGCGATGGCGTTCGGTGACGACATTGCCGTAAATGCCGTGGGCGAGCGTGCCCGGCTTCACATCGGCGCTCTGGGCGCCCAGGCGCATGGTGCCGCCCAGATCGGACCCGGCGTGACGCTTTTGCACGCTGCCATCGCGGTCGAGCCATTCGTCGATCAGGGCGATGACGGGCTGCGGCGTGTCGGGATCGAACTCGGTGCTGTTGGCCAGCGGCAGACCGGCCACGTGACGCGCGAACTCGATGGTGGCCACCTGCATGCCCAGGCAGATGCCCAGATAGGGAATGCGGTGTTCGCGGGCGTATTGCGCCGCCAGGATCTTGCCCTCGATGCCGCGCTTGCCGAAGCCGCCGGGCACCAGCACCGCATCAAAGGCGTCGAGCTGGGCGATGTTGGCGGGCTCCAGGGTTTCCGAATCGAGGTAGGTGATCTGCACGCGCGAGCTGGTCTTGATGCCCGCATGCCGCAGCGCTTCGTTGAGCGATTTGTACGAGTCGGACAGATCGACATACTTGCCCACCATGGCGATGCGCACAGCGTGCTGCGGGTGCTCGAGCGCCTGCACGAGATCGTCCCAGACCTTCAGGTTTGCAGGCGGCGGGTTCAGGCCCAGTTTGTCGCAAATGATGTCGTCGAGATGCTGCTGATGCAACATCTGCGGAATCTTGTAGATCGTGTCCACGTCCCACACCGAGATCACCGCGTCTTCATGCACGTTGGAGAACATGGAGATCTTGGCGCGCTCATCGTCGGGAATCGGGCGGTCGGCGCGGCAGAGCAGGGCGTCGGGCGAGATGCCGATTTCGCGCAGCTTCTGCACGCTGTGCTGGGTGGGCTTGGTCTTGAGCTCGCCCGCAGCGGGAATGAAGGGCACGAGGGTGAGGTGGACGAAGGCGCAGTCGCCCCGCTTCATGCGCAGACTCATCTGCCGCGCGGCTTCGAGAAAGGGCAGCGACTCGATGTCGCCCACGGTGCCGCCGATTTCGACGATCGCCACGTCGACCGCCTCGGGAGTGCCTTCGCCTGCGCCCCGCCGGATGAAGTCCTGGATTTCGTTGGTGATGTGTGGAATGACCTGCACCGTCTTGCCGAGGTACTCGCCGCGCCTTTCCTTGCGCAGCACGCTGTCGTAGATCTGGCCGGTGGTGAAGTTGTTCACCCGGCGCATGCGGGTGGTGATGAAGCGCTCGTAATGCCCCAGATCGAGGTCGGTCTCGGCGCCGTCTTCGGTGACGAAGACCTCGCCGTGCTGGAAGGGGCTCATCGTTCCCGGATCGACATTGATGTAGGGATCGAGCTTGATGAGGGTGACTTTGAGGCCGCGCGATTCGAGAATCGCGGCCAGAGATGCGGACGAAATGCCCTTGCCTAAGCTGGACACCACTCCGCCGGTGACGAACACATATTTGGTCATAGCCGCGCCGAATGCCGGTAAAAGCGCATTATAGGGAGCAGGTTTTTAGGGCCGGATGACAGGCGTTGTGGGCGATGTCGAAAGCGCGTTCGATCAAAAGCGCGGTCTGCTGCGGCGCCTCGAACGGGAACAGATGCGAGCCGTCGATCCACTGCAGACGATGCTGCGCCAGGCGCCTCGTCGCCTGCATGCCGGCCATGCGGATTTCGCGTGACGCGCGTCCGCCGATGAAGCTCACCGGCACGGGAAAGGGCTTGCGCGCCAAGGCGCCGAGCTGATGCGGCAGGGTTTTGTAGATGCGGTATTCGATGTCGCGCTCGAAGGCCAGTGCCCGGCCCTGCGGATCGGCCCGGGTGCCGAAGGCGGAGTAGTCGGCCAGCATCTCGGGGTCCCATTGCGCAAACGCGGTTTTCGAGGAGAAATGGGTGCGCACGGCGTCGATGTCGGTCCATTTCGTGCGTCGGCGTTTGGCCGCCGCGGCAGGCGAGAATCGCTCTCCCAGCCCGGTGCGCTTGGACAGCCAGAGCAGTCGCGCGCGCCAGCCCGACACCACGGGCGAGTCGAGCAAGATGACCTGCTGCGCCAGTTCAGGACGGGCATGGGCGGCCATCAGACTCAGATAGCCGCCCAGCGAATGTCCGACCAGCACCGCAGGCTCGGCGTGACAATCGTGTTGCAGGAAATCGATCAGTTGCTGCGCCAGCGGCTTCCAGCCATCGCGCACGGGGTACCGCGCGTCATGGCCGAAAATGGGCACGGCGCGCACCCGGAATGCCGGATCGAGCGCTTCGAACAGCTTGCGATACACCGCGGCGGGAAAGCCGTTGGCGTGGGAGAACACCAACAAGGGGCGTGGATCGGGATCGGTGGGTGGATTCACGACGCCGCGTTTCGCCCGAACTTCACTTCAGGCGCCGCTGAGCAGGGCTTTGGCGCGGGCCGCCGCCACGGACATGTCGGCGCGACCAGCCAGTTGCGCCTTGAGCGGCCCCATGAGCTTGCCCAGATCCTGCGGGCCGCTGGCGCCGGTTTGCGCCATCAGCGCGCGGATTTCGGCGTCGATGGCGTCGGCATCCAGCCGCTGCGGCAGGTAGCGTTCCAGCACGGCAATCTCGGCGGCTTCCTTGTCCACCAGGTCATGGCGCCCAGCCGGTGCGAATTGCGCCATCGCGTCGCGGCGCTGCTTGATCATTTTGTCGATGATCGCCACGACGCTCGCATCGTCCAGCACGATGCGCTCGTCGATTTCCTTCTGCTTCATCGCCGCCATCAGCAGGCGAATGGTGCCCAGCAGAGGTGCATCCTTGGCGCGCATGGCGGCCTTCATGTCATCCTGAATGCGATCTTTGATGGTCATGGTCGGTCCAATGCAAAAAGCCCGCGTTGAATGGCGGGCTGTTGAGTTCACACGGCGTTGCGAGCATCAGACGGAAAGGTCGTCAGCGCGCGCCAGCAAGCGGGAATCAGTATTTGCGCTCAGGCAGCATTTGGCTGCGAATGCGCTTGTAGTGGCGCTTGACCGCCGCAGCCTTCTTGCGCTTGCGCTCGGCCGTGGGCTTTTCGTAGAACTCGCGAGCGCGCAGCTCGGTGAGCAGACCGAGTTTTTCGATGGTGCGCTTAAAGCGCCGCAGGGCGACGTCGAACGGCTCGTTTTCTTTAACGCGAATGGTGGTCATTGATGAACTTCAATCCAATGTAGGCAGGCCAGGCAGGGTTGTCGTGTCAACGACGCGATCATTTGCTTCAGTACTGGACTGCATGGGCCAAACTCGCAGCGGCTGATGCTGGGAAATTTCAGCCATGTCGAGAAATGAAAACCAAAGATTATAGGCTCTAATTTTTTGCGAGACAAATGCCCCAGGGCAAGCGATTTTCATAGCGCCTGTGCGCAGGCCGCAGCGGAACTCCAGGCCCATTGAAAGTTGTAGCCGCCCAGCCAGCCGGTGACGTCGACGACTTCGCCGATGAAGTGCAGCCCGGGGACGTTACGCGCCATGAGGGTCGCAGACGACAGCGCCTCGGTATCGACCCCTCCGGCGGTGACTTCGGCCTTGCGCCAGCCCAGTGTGCCGCTGGGGTGAACGGCCCAGGCATGCCACTGCTGCCAGAGGCTTCGCAGCGCCTTGTCGCTGAAATCGGCCATGCGGCGATCGGCGTCGCCGGTCTGCGCGCACAGGGCCTGTGCCAGGCGCTGCGGCAGGTACTGGCCGAGTTCGCCTGCGAGTGTGCGGCGATTGCCCTGTTTGGACTGAATCCACTGCGCTTGCGTGACTTCGCCCATCAGGTTGATCAGCAGAGCCTTGCCCGGCTGCCAATAGGTCGAGGCCTGCAGGATTGCCGGGCCGCTGAGTCCGCGGTGGGTGAGCAGCAGGTCCTCGCGGAAACTGACGGTGCCTTGGGCGTATTCGGTCTGAATGTCCACCTCGAGAGAGACGCCGCTCAGATCGGCAAACGGCGCCCAAAGTGCGGGGTCGAACGCCAACGGCACCAGGGCAGGGCGCGGCGGCACGATCGGCAGGCCGAATTGCTCGGCGAGCCGATAGCCGAGAGGACTGGCGCCAATCTGCGGAATCGACAACCCGCCGGTGGCGACGACCAGGGCGCGGGTGCTCACCCAGCCCTTGGCCGTGCGCACGCGAAATCCGGGGGCAGCGGACTCGACGGCTTCCACCGCGCAGGGTTGCCAGTGCGTCACCTCACCGGCGGCGCATTCTTCGCGCAGGGCGGTGATGAGTTGCTCGGCCGAGTCATCGCAAAACAATTGTCCCTTGTGCTTTTCGTGAAAGCCGATGCGGTGTTTGCGCAGCAGGGCGATGATGTCTTGCGGCCCGTACCGCGACAGCGCCGATTTGCAGAAATGCGGATTGCCGGAGACGAAGTTTTCGGCTCGCGTGTGCAGATTGGTGAAGTTGCAGCGTCCGCCGCCGGAGATGCGGATTTTCTCGGCCACCTTGGGCCAGTGGTCGAGCAGCAGCACGCGCCGCCCGCGCTGACCGGCCAGCGCGGCGCAGAGCAGCCCGGCAGCGCCCGCGCCGATGATGACGGCGTCAAAGGGTGATGAAGGCGATGACGCCGCGCGGGAGGGCCTTGGGAAAGTTAGACTGCCGGACATGCTGGTTCTTGGAATTGAAACGTCGTGCGACGAAACCGCCGCCGCACTGTACGACACCGATGCGGGGCTGCTCGGCCATGCGCTGCATTCGCAGGTCGATATGCACCAGGCCTATGGCGGCGTGGTGCCCGAGCTCGCCTCGCGCGACCACATCCGCCGCCTTCTGCCCTTGATCGATCTTGCGCTCAGGCAGGCCGGGGTGCGGCTGGATCAGGTGAACGCCATCGCCTACACCCGCGGCCCTGGGCTGGCGGGGGCGCTGCTGGTCGGGGCGGGTGTCGCCTCGGCCATGGGCATGGCGCAGGACAAGCCGTTGATCGGCGTGCACCACCTCGAAGGACATCTGCTGTCTCCCCTGCTTTCGAAGCAGCCGCCCAGCTTTCCCTTCCTTGCCCTGTTGGTGTCCGGAGGGCACACCATGCTGCTCGACGTGCAGGCATTCGGCCGCTATACCCTGCTGGGCGAGACTGTCGATGACGCTGCGGGCGAGGCTTTCGACAAGTCGGCGAAGTTGCTGGGGCTGGGCTATCCCGGCGGGCCGGAACTGGCCCGGCTCGCGGCCTTTGGAAATGCCGCCTCGTTCGATCTTCCGCGGCCGAAAATGCACAGCCCCGATCTGGATTTTTCGTTCGCCGGGCTGAAGACCGCCGTGCTGACCCAGGTGCGAAGCCTGGGATCGAATCCTTGCGAGCAGGCCAGGGCCGATCTGGCCGCCGCCGTCCAGGAGGCGATCACCGATGTGCTGGTGCACAAGACCCTGCGTGCGCAACAGGCGACGAATAGACAAACCGTCGTCGTCGCGGGCGGCGTGGGGGCGAACCGGTTATTGCGCGAAAAATTGACCGCGGCGTTTTCGGCGCGCGGTGTGGCCTTGTTTTTCCCGGAACTGCAATGGTGCACCGACAATGGCGCGATGATCGCGCTGGCTGGCGCCCTGCGCCTGCAGGCGCATCCGGAAGCAGCCTGCGCGGCCGGGCCGTTCGACGTGCTGCCGCGCTGGGATTTGACGCAGATTACTTCGGCCTAAATTTCCCACACGCCTTGCGGCTGAAAGTCGCTGTCCTCGCCCTTGCTCGCCAGGCCGCGGGCGTTGCACACCACTCGGGAAGCGCCCACCCGATAGTCGTGGCGACAGTGCAGATGACCGTGCAGCCACAGCGTGCTGTGGAGAATCAGGTCGTCATAGGCATTGCAGAAACTCGCCGTCGAGGCGTTGACGGGATAACGCGCATCGTTGCTGCGCAGGCTGGGCGCGAAATGGGTGATGACCAGGGTGGCATCATCTTCATCCGATAGGTGGGCAGGGTTGGTCAGTTGGTCGCGCAGCCAGTCACGGCACAGCAGCCCTTCTTCGCGCAGTTCGTCGACGCCCATGGGTCGGCCATGGCGAGTGGCGCATTGCACCTGTTCGACGAAATAGCGTGCGGCGCGCATGCTGCGTTTCAAACCTTCGGCGCCGAACAGCTCGAAATCGTTCCAGAGCGTGGTGCCGAGCACCCGGATGGTTCGCCCCTGGTGTTTGAGGCGGATCTGCTCACGGTGCAGCATGGTCAATCCCAGCCGGTCGCAGCGTTCGCGCAGGGCGGCTATGGTTTGATCGAAATCCTTGCGGTCGTGCTCGTGATTGCCGGGTATGTAGATCACCGGCACGGGCCAACTGCGGAACAGATCGATCTGTGTGTGCTGCGCGTCGATATCGCCCGCAAGAACGAGCAGATCGGCGTCGGGTGCGGGCTGTGGCGCGAAGGTCTCGGTTTCCAGGTGCAGGTCGGACAGGAGTTGAATGCGCATGGCGCGTGCATCGGTGCGTTGATGGAATCTGTCAACGCACTGTAAACCGGTTCGCGCCGCTTGCCTGCGCTACCCATCCGACAAAACGGGCAGGCCGTGAACAAATCCACATTGTCGACCGCAGAGCGGCCGAGTGGCCTGCGCAGAGAGCGGATGCAACGGCATCCCGTCGCATCCACAAAAGCCGCAGAGACTTTATTTCACTGCGATCTGCTGCACGGCGGCCTGCGCCTTGCGCGGCAGGGTGAGGGTGAGCACGCCATTCTCCAGCTTCGCCTCGGCCGTGGCGGAGTCGATTTCCGCGGGCAGTTCAAAGGAGCGATAGAACTGGCTGGCGCTGCGTTCGCGGTAAATGACCTTGCCGCCTTCGGTCTTTTCGTCTTCCTTTTTCGACTCGGCCGAAATGGAGACGCGCGCGCCATCGATCTGGATTTTCACCGCATCCTTGTCGACGCCCGGCAGATCGGCGTGCACCAGATAGCCCTTGTCGGTCTCGGTCACGTCCATGCTCAGTTTTTTCAGGGACTGATCCGGGTTGTCACTGACTGCGAAAAAATCGCGGAATGCCTGATCGAAGAGACGGCCAAAAACCGGCTCCAGGCCACTGCTGTAAAGAGAAACTCGGTTGGACGGTGTGGTGACAGAATAAGCCATGATGATTCTCCTTGAGGAATAGGGGAACTCAGCCCCAGTACCCAGGATATGCCGCCATTGTGACAGTTTTCAAGTCACTGGCATCGACGACTTCTTTGGGAAGTATGGACCTGCGGCGCGCGGGAATCTTGGCGGAGACCGGTTCGGGCTACAATGAGCAGCTTTTCACCTTCACGGCGCGGAATGGTTTCTTCTGCGCACGCGAGTTCATACTTAAGGAAACTGTCATGTCTGTTGCAGATATCAACAAGGCGCAAATCGTCGCCGACCATGCCCGCGGTACGGGCGATACCGGATCTCCGGAAGTGCAGGTCGCTTTGCTGACCGCGCGCATCAACGAGCTGACCGGTCACTTCAAGACGCATGCCAAAGACCATCACGGTCGCCGCGGCCTGCTCAAGATGGTGAGCCGTCGTCGCAAGTTGCTGGACTACCTGAAAGACAAGGACGCCGATCGCTATCGCGCCCTGATCGCCAAGCTCAGTCTGCGCAAGTAAGGGTCTGTTTTTGCAAAAAACGCCTGTGTGAGTTGGTCGGCACAGGCGTTTTTTGTATGGGTGTCGTGGATCGGCAGCGTGCTGGATATCGTGGTTCGGTTTCGTGGCTCGGTATCGTCGATTCGCAGGTTTTGAAGCGCCATGCCTCCTCTGATGGGGTGCGGTGTAGGTTTCAAGGGGGCGGTGTGACCCGTGTCATTCCACCGGCGCGCCGGGCAGTCGGGCGTCGCTGGAATGGCATCACTCCGCCAGGTTTTTCAACGGGCGCCGCTGCGCTCGGCTTTGGCTTGGCCGTATTGGCCTGAGTCCAGGTTTGCAGCTGCCCCTCGATAAATGGAGTTAGCCATGTTCAACAAAGTCGTCAAAACATTCCAGTGGGGACGCCATCAAGTCACGATGGAGACGGGCGAGATCGCGCGTCAGGCCAGCGGAGCGGTGCTGCTCAATATGGACGATACGGTGGTGCTGGCCACCGTGGTGGGCGCGCGCTCGGCCAAGGCAGGGCAGGATTTCTTTCCCCTGACCGTCGATTACATCGAGAAGACCTATTCCGCAGGGCGTATCCCGGGTGGTTTTTTCAAGCGCGAGGGTCGTCCCAGCGAGAACGAGACGCTGACCTCGCGACTGATCGACCGGCCCATCCGTCCCCTTTTCCCCGAGGGCTTTTTCAATGAAGTCCAGGTGGTGGTGCATGTGTTGTCCATCAACCCGGAAGTCGATGCCGACATACCGGCCTTGCTGGCTTCGAGCGCGGCGCTGGCGGTGTCCGGTCTGCCGTTCAACGGGCCTGTGGGTGCAGCCCGCGTGGGCTATGTCAACGGCAGCTATGTGCTCAATCCGAGCCGGGCCGAACTGGCCGAAAGCCGCCTCGATCTGGTGGTCGCGGGCACGGAATCTGCCGTGCTGATGGTCGAGAGCGAGGCCGATCAACTCTCCGAAGAGGTCATGCTCGAAGCCGTGATGTTCGGCCATGCGCAGTTTCAGGTGGCGATCGACGCCATTCACGATCTGGTGCGCGATGGCGGCAAGCCCGCCTGGGACTGGACTGCACCCGAGAAGGATCAGGCGCTGATCGACCGCATCCAGGCCCTGGTCGGCGAAGACTTGCGCGCGGCCTACAAGATCACGCAGAAGCAGGCGCGCACTCAGGCGCTGCGCGAGGCTGCCGCCAAGGCGCAAGCCGGTCTGGCGCAGGCGGGCGTCGAAGTGGATGGCCCGAAAGTGGATGGCATTTTGTTCGACCTGGAAGCGCGTATCGTGCGCGACCAGATTCTCGCGGGCGAGCCGCGCATCGATGGCCGCGATACCCGCACCGTGCGCCCGATCAGCATTCGCACCGCGGTGTTGCCGCGCACGCACGGCAGCGCGCTGTTCACGCGCGGAGAAACGCAGGCGCTGGCGGTGGCCACGCTGGGCACCGACCAGGATGCGCAGATCATCGACGCGCTGACGGGTGAGTACCGCGATCGCTTCCTGCTGCACTACAACATGCCGCCGTTCGCCACGGGCGAGACCGGCCGCGTGGGCAGCCCCAAGCGCCGCGAAATCGGCCACGGCCGTCTGGCCAAGCGCGCGCTGCTGGCCGTGCTGCCAAAGAAGGAAGACTTCGCCTACACCATGCGCGTGGTGTCGGAAGTGACCGAGTCCAACGGTTCGTCTTCCATGGCGTCGGTGTGCGGCGGCTGCCTGGCGCTGCTCGACGCCGGCGTGCCGCTGAAGGCGCATGTGGCGGGCATCGCCATGGGGCTGATCAAGGAAGGCAACCGCTTTGCCGTGCTGACCGACATCCTGGGTGACGAAGATCATCTCGGCGACATGGACTTCAAGGTGGCCGGCTCGGCCGCGGGCGTGACCGCGCTGCAGATGGACATCAAGATTCAGGGCATCACCCGCGAAATCATGCAGGTGGCGCTGGCGCAGGCGCGTGAGGCGCGCCTGCACATCCTGGGCATCATGCAACAGGAGGTGGGCGGTGCACGCGTTGAGGTCTCGCTGTTCGCGCCGCGCCTCTACACCCTGAAGATCAACCCCGAGCGCATCCGCGACGTGATCGGCAAGGGCGGCGCCACCATCCGCGCCCTGACCGAAGAGACGGGCACGCAGATCGACATCGCCGAAGACGGCACCATCACCATTGCCTCGACCGACGCCGCCAAGGCCGAGATCGCCAAGCAGCGCATCCAGGATCTCACTGCCGAAGTGGAGGTAGGCCAGGTGTACGACGGCACCGTGGTCAAGATCCTCGATTTCGGTGCGCTGGTGAATGTGCTTCCGGGCAAGGACGGCCTGTTGCATATCTCGCAGATCGCCAACGAGCGCATCAACAAGGTCAGCGATTACCTGCAAGAGGGGCAGAAGGTGCGCGTCAAGGTCATCGAGACGGATGACAAGGGTCGCTTTCGCCTGTCGATCAAGGCGCTGCTGGGTGAGGCATCGAACGCGGCGCCAGAGCAGACTGCCGTGGCGGATGCAGACATTGAGCCAGGCGTCTGATCGCCACGGGTTTGATGCGCGCCATTGAAATCTCTCAGCCCGGCGGGCCTGAAGTCCTGCGACTTTGCGAGCGGCCCATGCCGCAAGCGGGCGCGGGCGAAGTCCTGCTGCGCGTGCGGGCATCCGGCGTCAACCGGCCAGATGCCTTGCAGCGGCGCGGTCTGTACCCGCCGCCTGCGGGGGCGTCCGACATTCCCGGGCTGGAAGTCTGCGGCGACATCGTCTCGGGCGATCTGAGCGGAACCGATTTGCGCCTCGGCGACACCGTTTGCGCGCTGGTTTCTGGCGGAGGCTACGCCGAGTATTGCGTGGCGCCCACCGGCCAGTGCCTGCCCTTGCCGCGCGGTCTGAGCCCGGAGGAGGGAGCTGCCCTGCCGGAAACCGCTTTCACCGTCTGGCACAACGTGTTCGAGCGTGGGCATTTGCAACCCGGCCAGACGCTGCTGGTGCAGGGCGGCAGCAGCGGCATAGGCACGATGGCCATTCAACTGGCTGTGGCCAGCGGCGCACGGGTGATCGCCACGGCCGGGTCAGACGAAAAATGCGCCGCCTGCGTCAAACTCGGTGCCGAGCTGGCGATCCATTACCGCACGCAGGATTTTGTCGAGGCCGTGCAGGCGCATACGGCGCAGCGTGGCGCCGATGTCATCCTGGACATGGTGGCGGGCAGCTATCTCGCCCGTGAACAGCGCTGCCTCGCCGAAGAGGGCCGGCTGGTGGTCATCGCCGTGCAGGGGGGCGTGAAGGCGGAAATCGACGCCGCTGTGCTGATGCGCAAGCGCCAGACTCTGACGGGCTCGACGCTGCGCGCGCGCAGCGTGACCTTCAAGAGCGCCCTCGCGCAGGCCGTGCGCAAAACGGTGTGGCCCTGGATCGAGCAAGGACGGGTGCGCCCGGTGATCGACGCCGTATTCCCGGCTGAACGGTCCGTGCAGGCGCACGAGCGCATGGAGCAAGGGCAACACATTGGCAAACTCGTGCTGCGCTGGTCTTGAGCGGCACGTCACGCAACGATATCGAACAGGAGCAAAGCATGCGTCAGCAATTCGTCGCGGGAAACTGGAAAATGCATGGCAGCCTGGCGGGCAACGCCGCGCTGCTGAGTGAAATTCTTGCTGGTGTCGGCGCGGCGCGCTGCGAAGTGGCCGTCTGCGTGCCCTATCCCTATCTCTCTCAGGTGCAGCAACTGCTGCAGACCAGCCAGATCGCGCTCGGCGCGCAGGATTGCTCGGCGCATCAGAGCGGCGCGCACACCGGCGAAGTGGCCGTGAGCATGCTGCGGGATTTCGGCTGCCGCTACGTCATCGTCGGCCATTCCGAGCGCCGCGCCGATCATCATGAGTCCGATGTGCTCGTCGCCGCCAAGGCCGAGCGTGCGCTCGAAGCGGGCATGACGCCGATCGTCTGCGTCGGCGAAACCCTGCAGGAACGCCAATCGGGGCAGACCCATGCCGTCGTGCTGCGTCAGTTGCAGGCGGTCACGCATCTTCTCGGGGCGCAGACTGCGCATATCGTCGTGGCTTACGAACCCGTCTGGGCGATCGGCACCGGCCTGACGGCCACCCCGGAGCAGGCGCAGGAAGTGCACGCCGTGCTGCGGGGGCATCTGCGCACGGTGAGTGAAGCGGCTGCTGGCGTGCGGATTCTGTACGGCGGCAGCGTCAAGCCCGACAATGCGGGAGTGCTGTTTTCGCAGCCCGACATCGATGGTGGACTCATCGGCGGGGCCTCGCTGAAGGCGGCCGATTTTCTGGCGATCATCGCGGCAGCGCGCTGAGAACGCTTGTGGGTGGAATTGCAGGCCCGTCCTGCTTATTGAAGTGAAGTTGTCAATCGCGCCTGGCGCATGAGTGTACAAATGCAAATTCTTTTGACCCTGACTCTGGTGGTGCAGATTCTGTCTGCGCTGGTGATGATCGTTCTGGTGTTGATGCAGCACGGCAAGGGGGCCGACATGGGCGCCTCTTTCGGCTCGGGCGCTTCGGGCAGCCTGTTCGGGGCGAGCGGGTCGGCCAATTTTTTGAGCCGGAGCACGGCGGTCGCTGCCACGCTGTTTTTCATCACCACGCTGATGATGGCCTATTTCGGCAACCGCGCCGATTCCGGTGACGGTGGCTTGATGGAGAAACTCGCCGCGCCGGCGCCGGTGGCCTCGGTTGCCACCCCTGCGAAACCGGCTGGTCCGATCAGCGAAATTCCCGGCGTTCCGGCTGCGGGGAACAAGGCTTCTCAAGCGGTGGCGCAGCCCAAGGCAGCGGCTTCGGCGGCGTCTGCGAGCCAATAAATTCGCGTCTCCTGCAGCCAGGCTCACGATTGATGGTGCATTGCAGCAAACACAAGCTCTGCGACTTGTCAATCTGATCTGGGGTTGAGTATTGCGTTAGAGCAATATCCTGCTGCCGCATGTTGATTCGCTGCGGGGGAACCATGTAAGATTCTTATGCTTTGCAAGTCCAGTAACAAGCAAATGGTGTGGTGCTGGCAATGTGGTAACAGGGGCTTGAGCAGGCTTGCGAAAGAAGTCCGCAGTCTCTACACCGAAGGCGCTACACCGCAGCCAGACCAGCGTGAACTGGGTGATGATCCTCAGCATCGCCGATTTCTGTCCCAGATGAGGTTTGTTGCGCCGGGCCACTTTCGCCGTGCAGCTTTTGTTGTGCGGGTCCAGCGGTGATGTTCAAGTGATATCCGGTTTTTGAGCCGACGTGGTGGAATTGGTAGACACGCTATCTTGAGGGGGTAGTGGCGAAAGCTGTGCGAGTTCGAGTCTCGCCGTCGGCACCAAAAATGATTGAAGGGCAGGGCCGCAACCCGACCCACACAACAACAGGAGATGGAGTGCGATGAACCTTGAGCAGTATCTGCCGGTGTTGTTGTTCATCCTGGTGGGCATTGGTGTGGGCGTGGTGCCCCAACTGCTCGGTTATCTGATCGCACCGAGTCGCCCCGACGCGGAAAAAAACTCTCCTTACGAGTGCGGCTTCGAAGCGTTCGAGGACGCGCGCATGAAGTTCGACGTGCGCTACTACCTCGTCGCCATTCTCTTCATCCTGTTCGACCTCGAAATCGCCTTCCTCTTTCCCTGGGCCGTCGCCCTGAAGGACATGGGCCAGATCGGCTTCTGGGCGATGATGATTTTTCTCTCCATCCTCACGATCGGCTTCATCTACGAGTGGAAGAAGGGAGCCCTCGACTGGGAATGATCACTCGCACACATGAACTCGTAGGCTGTGGCGTTGGTCTGAATCGGTGAGGAGGAAAGCATCATGAGCATTGAAGGCGTATTGCAGGAAGGTTTCATCACGACCTCCGCAGACAAGGTGATCAACTGGACGCGCACCGGTTCGCTCTGGCCGATGACTTTCGGGCTGGCCTGTTGCGCGGTGGAAATGATGCATGCCGGGGCGGCCCGATACGATCTCGATCGCTTCGGCATCGTGTTTCGCCCCAGCCCGCGTCAGTCCGACTTGATGATCGTCGCCGGAACCCTGGTCAATAAGATGGCCCCCGCCCTGCGCAAGGTCTACGACCAGATGGCCGAGCCCCGCTGGGTGCTCTCCATGGGGTCTTGCGCCAATGGCGGCGGCTATTACCACTACTCCTATTCCGTGGTGCGCGGCTGTGACCGCATCGTGCCGGTGGATGTGTATGTGCCGGGCTGCCCGCCGACGGCCGAAGCGCTGCTTTACGGGTTGATCCAGTTGCAGAACAAGATCCGCAGGACCGAAACGATCGCACGCTGACCGCCCAGCACTTCCAGCCTTCGCCTACGGCCTTCACCAACTCCGCACCATCGACGCCATGACCAGCAAGCTCGAACGACTCGACACCGCGCTGCGCGCCGCATTGGGTGAGCGCATCGTGGCCCTGCAGGCCAGCGTGGGCGAACTCACGCTCGACGTGGCCCCCGGCCATTACCGCGAGGTATGTCTGGCCTTGCGCGATGAGGCCGAACTGCACTTCGAGCAATTGATCGATCTTTGCGGCGTCGATTACGCGCAATACGGCAATACCGTGCGCGATGAGGCGGGTCGCTTCATGGTGGTGGTGCATCTGCTGTCTTTGCAGCACAACTGGCGGCTGCGCGTGCGCGTGCGCTGTGCCGACGATGATCTGCCGCTGGTGGCCTCGGTCAACGACATCTGGAACGCCGCCAACTGGTTCGAGCGCGAGGCCTTCGATCTTTACGGCATCATTTTCGAAGGTCACCCGGATCTCCGCCGCATCCTCACCGACTACGGCTTCATCGGCCATCCCTTCCGCAAGGACTTCCCGCTTTCCGGTACGGTGGAAATGCGCTACGACCCCGACAGCAAGCGGGTGATCTATCAGCCCGTCACCATCGAACCCCGCGAGATCACCCCGCGCATCATCCGCGAGCCGGGCTATGGTGGCCTGGGCATGGTTCATCCCGGCGGTGTCAACCGTGCTGATCTGGGGCGCCGAGCTTGAGGCATCGATATGGCTGACATCAAAAACTACACCCTCAACTTCGGCCCGCAACACCCTGCGGCGCATGGCGTGCTGCGCCTGGTGCTCGAACTCGACGGCGAAGTGGTGCAGCGCGCCGATCCGCATATCGGCCTGTTGCACCGGGCCACCGAAAAACTGGCCGAGCACAAGACCTACATCCAGGCGCTGCCGTATATGGACCGCCTCGACTATGTGTCGATGATGTGCAATGAGCACGCCTACTGTCTGGCGGTGGAAAAACTCCTGGGCGTCGAGGTGCCGATTCGGGCGCAGTACATCCGGGTGATGTTTGCCGAGATCACCCGTCTGCTCAATCACCTCATGTGGCTGGGCGCGCATGGGCTGGATTGCGGCGCGATGACCGTTTTCCTCTATGCCTTCCGCGAGCGCGAAGACCTGTTCGACATGTACGAGGCGGTGTCGGGCGCGCGCATGCACGCGGCCTATTTCCGACCCGGCGGCGTGTACCGCGACCTGCCCGACAGCATGGCGCAGTACGGAGAGTCGAAGATACGCAATGCTCGCGCCGTCGCGTCGCGCAACGCCAATCGTCAGGGTTCGCTGCTGGACTTCATCGAAGACTTCACCCAGCGCTTCCCGGCCTATGTCGATGAATACGAAACCCTGCTGACCGACAACCGCATCTGGAAACAGCGTACCGTGGGCATCGGCGTGGTGTCTCCCGAGCGTGCGATCAATCTGGGGATGACGGGGCCGATGCTGCGCGGCTCCGGCGTGGTCTGGGATCTGCGCAAAATGCAGCCCTATGACGTCTACGACCGCATGGATTTCGACATCCCGGTCGGCAAGAATGGCGACTGCTACGACCGTTATCTGGTGCGCGTGGAAGAAATGCGCCAGTCCAACCGCATCATCAAGCAATGTGTGGATTGGCTGCGCGCAAATCCCGGCCCGGTGATCACCGACAACCACAAGGTGGCAGCCCCTGCGCGCGAAGAAATGAAGACCAGCATGGAAGCGCTGATCCATCATTTCAAGCTGTTCAGCGAAGGCATGCACGTGCCCGAAGGTCAGGCTTATGCCGCCGTCGAGCATCCCAAGGGCGAGTTCGGCATCTACCTCGTATCGGATGGGGCGAACAAACCCTACCGGCTCAAGATCCGGGCCCCTGGTTTCGCGCATCTGGCCGCACTCGACGAAATGTCGCGCGGCCACATGATCGCCGATGTCGTGGCCATCATCGGCACGCTCGACATCGTTTTCGGGGAGATCGACCGCTGATGGATCGCTCGCCTGTCACTCGTGAAATGCAACGCATGATGTTGTCCGAATCCACCCGCCAGCGCATCGACCTGGAAGTGGCCAAATATCCGTCCGAGCAGAAACAGTCGGCGGTCATCGCGGCGCTGTCCATCGTCCAGCAGGAGCAGGGCTGGGTCTCGCCCGAGGCCGAAAAGGCGGTGGCCGACTATCTCGGCATGCCGCCGATCGCCGTGCATGAGGTGACGACCTTCTACAACATGTTCAACACCCGGCCGGTCGCGCGATTCAAGCTCAGCGTCTGCACCAATCTGCCCTGCGCGCTCAGCGGCGGGACCGCCGCGCTCAAGCACCTCTGCGACAGGCTCGGCGTCGCGCCGGGCGAAACCACCGCCGATGGCCTGTTCACCGTGCAGGAATCGGAGTGCCTGGGCGCCTGCGGCGACGCCCCGGCGATGCTGGTCAACGACCGCAGGTTGTGCAGCTTCATGCAGCCCGAACGCCTGGACGCGCTCATCGATGAACTGCGTGCCGCGGCGTCGAAGGAGGAGTCCAAGTGATGCACCAGCCGAACCAGCCTTTCGGACGCAGCAGCGGGCAGGAGACCTGCTTTCACGGCCGCCACATCCAGCCGCAGATCCTGGCCGGGCTGGATGGCAGCAACTGGGGCATCGAAGGCTATCTGGCGCGCGACGGTTATCAGGCGCTGCGCAAAATCCTCACCGAAGGCTGGACGCCCGAGCAGGTCATCGCCGAGGTCAAGGCATCTGCACTGCGCGGGCGCGGCGGCGCGGGGTTTCCTACCGGGCTGAAGTGGAGTTTCATGCCGCGGCAGTTTCCCGGTCAGAAGTATCTGGTGTGCAATTCCGACGAAGGCGAGCCGGGTACGTTCAAGGACCGCGACATCCTGCGCTTCAACCCGCATGCGGTAATCGAAGGCATGGCCATTGCCGCCTTCGCCATGGGCATCACCGTGGGATACAACTACATCCACGGCGAGATTTTCGAGGATTACGAACGTTTCGAAGAGGCCCTGCGTCAGGCGCGCGATGCGGGCTATCTGGGCGATCACATCCTGGGCAGCGGCTTCAGCTTCCAGTTGCACGCCACGCATGGTTTCGGCGCCTATATCTGCGGCGAGGAAACCGCGCTGCTCGAATCGCTCGAGGGCAAGAAGGGACAGCCGCGCTTCAAGCCGCCTTTCCCCGCAAGCTTCGGTCTGTATGGCAAGCCCACGACGATCAACAATACCGAGACCTTCGCCGCAGTGCCGTGGATCATCCGCAACGGCGGCCAGGCCTATCTCGAAGTCGGCAAACCCAACAACGGCGGTACCAAGATCTATTCGGTCTCGGGCGACGTGGCCCTGCCGGGCAATTACGAAGTGCCCATGGGCACGCCGTTTGCCAGACTGCTCGAACTCGCCGGCGGCATGCGCGAAGGGCGTGCGCTCAAGGCGGTGATTCCGGGTGGATCATCCGCGCCGGTGCTTCCCGCCGACATCATGATGGACTGCACCATGGATTACGACTCGATCGCCAAGGCCGGCTCCATGCTGGGCTCGGGCGCGGTGATCGTGCTGAACGACACGCGCTGCATGGTCAAGTCGCTGATGCGCCTGTCCTACTTCTACCAGCACGAATCGTGCGGCCAGTGCACGCCCTGCCGCGAAGGCACGGGCTGGCTGTACCGGGTGGTGCATCGCATCGAAAACGGCCAGGGCCGCATGGAAGACCTCGATCTGCTCAACTCGGTGTCGGACAACATCGCCGGGCGCACCATCTGCGCGCTGGGCGATGCCGCGGCCATGCCGGTGAAGTCGTTCATCAAGCACTTCCGTCACGAGTTCGAGCATCACATCACGCACAAGACCTGCCTCGTGCCGGCCTATGTCTGAAGCGTTATTTGTCTCGATTCCGCACAGGACACTTTCATCATGGTTGAACTCGAAATCGACGGTCAGAAAGTCCAGGTGCCCGAGGGCGCGATGGTCATGGACGCGGCGACGCAGCTCGGCATCTACGTGCCGCATTTCTGCTATCACCACAAGCTCACCATCGCCGCCAACTGCCGCATGTGCCTGGTCGATGTGGAAAAGGCGCCCAAGCCCTTGCCGGCCTGTGCCACCCCAGTTGCACAGGGCATGGTCGTGCGCACCCATTCCGAGCGCGCGATCCAGGCGCAAAAAGGCGTGATGGAGTTTCTGCTCATCAACCACCCGCTCGATTGCCCGATCTGTGACCAGGGCGGCGAATGCCAACTGCAGGATCTGGCTGTGGGCTACGGCGGTTCGGCCTCACGCTACACCGAAGAAAAGCGCGTCGTCTTCCATAAAGACGTTGGCCCCTTGATCGCCATGGAGGAGATGACGCGCTGCATCCACTGCACCCGCTGCGTGCGCTTCGGTCAGGAAATCGCCGGCATCATGGAACTTGGCATGGCCAATCGCGGCGAACATTCCGAGATCATGGCCTTCGTCGGCAGCACGGTCGATTCCGAGCTATCGGGCAATATGATCGACCTCTGCCCGGTGGGGGCGCTGACCAGCAAGCCGTTTCGCTACAGCGCGCGTACCTGGGAACTGTCGCGCCGCGCCTCCATCAGCCCGCACGACAGCGTGGGCGCCAACCTGATCGTGCAGGTCAAGGGCGACCGCGTCATGCGCGTGGTGCCGCAGGAGAACGAGGCCGTCAACGAATGCTGGTTGTCCGACCGCGACCGTTTCGCCTACGAAGGGCTCAACGGCCCCGAGCGGCTGACGGCACCGCAGATTCGTGAGAACGGCCAATGGAAGCAGGTCGACTGGCAGACCGCGCTCGATTTCACCGTACAAGGCCTGCGCCGCGCCATGGGGCAGGAGGGCGGCGCCGCGCTGGCGGCGCTGGCCGTACCCAGCAGCACGGTCGAAGAGTTGTATTTGCTGAAAAAACTGCTGACTGGGCTGGGCAGCGACAGCCTGGATACCCGCCTGCGACAAAGCGATTTTTCCGCTGACGGCGACGGAACGGCCATTCGCTGGCTCGGCATGCCGATCGCCGATCTGGGACAGTTGCAGGCCGCGCTGTTCATCGGCAGCACGCTGCGCAAGGAGCAGCCGCTGTTGTCGACGCGCGTGCGCCATGCGGCCAAGGCGGGGGCCAAAGTCTCCACCCTGCACGCCGCAAACGATGATTGGCTCATGCCACTGCACGCGCGCATCGCGGCAGCGCCCAGTCGATGGGTTGCCGAGCTGGCCGGGGTGGCCCGCGCCGTGGCTCAGGCCAAAGGCATCGAGCCGCCTGCGGCGCTGCAGAGCCTGGCCGAGCCGAGCGAGCAGGCCAAAACCATCGCGGCCAGCCTGCTCGGTGCCGAACACAAGGCGGTGTTCCTCGGCGATTCCGCCGTGCAGCATCACCAGAGCGCCATCCTGCGCGCGCTGGCGCAGTGGATCGCGCAACAGGTCGGCGGTGTTTGCGGCGACCTCACCGAGGCGGGCAATACCGTGGGCGCGGCCCTGCTGGGCGTTTCACCTCTGGCGCCGGGCCGCGATGTGTCCAACATCCTCGCCCAGCCGCCGCGTGCCCTGATGCTGTTTGGCGTCGAGCCGGAAGACGACAGCGCCGATCCGGTCGCTTTGCAAAAAGCACTTGCGCAGGTCGAGTTCATCGTCTCGTTCAGCCCCTTCGTCGACTCGGCCGAGGGCTACGCCCAAGTCATGCTGCCGATTTCGCCCTACACCGAAACCGCAGGCAGTCTGGTCAATGCCGAAGGTCGATTGCAGAGTTTCAACCCCGTGGTGCAGCCCCTGGGTGAGACGCGTCCAGGATGGAAAGTGCTGCGCGTGCTGGGCAATCTGTTCGAGTTGCGGGGCTTTGATTATCAGAGCGCGGCGGAGATTCGTGCAGAGGCCTTCGCGGCCTTGGGCGGCGCCGATCGGATCGCTGACCGTCTGGCGCAGTCTGCATCTTTGGACTTGCCGTCGCAGTTGCCCGCCACCGCATCGGCGGCGATCGAGCGTTTCGCCTCCGTGCCGATCTATTCGAGCGATGCGATTGTGCGCCGTGCGCCCAGCCTGCAGCGTACCCGCGATGCCCGCGAGTCCCGCATGGCGGGCGTGTCCGCAGCGCTGTGGGAGCAACTGGGCCTTCAGAACGGTGATTCGGTGTGCGTGATGGCGGGTGCCCAGAGCGTGGTGCTGCCTGCGCGCCGCGACGCGGCGCTGGCGCCAACCGTGGTGCGCATTGCCGCGGCCTGGGCCGAGGCGGCCGAGCTGGGGCCGATGTTCGGCGCGGTTCAGGTCGAGCGGGTCAGCTCGGCCCAGGCTGTTTCGGCAGCACCCCACGCAAGTCCCGAAAAGGTCTGAGATGAAACACTCGTGGCCTTCTCAAAGTTCGCAAAGTTTCCCCTGTCCAGCGGGGAATGAAGCGCGCCCGGCGCGATCCTACGCATCCTGCTGACCATGCTCGAATCCTTCAATCAAGGCGGACTTTCGCTGCTCGGGCCGATCGCCTGGCCGATCGTCTGGGATCTGATCAAGATCATCGTCGTCCTCGTGCCGCTGCTGGGGGCCGTGGCCTATCTGACGCTCTGGGAACGCAAGCTGATCGGCTGGATTCAGATCCGCATCGGCCCCAACCGCGTCGGCCCGTTCGGGCTGTTGCAGCCGGTGGCCGATGGCCTCAAGCTGCTGTTCAAGGAAATCGTCATTCCGTTTCGCTCGAACAGGCGTCTGTTCCTGCTCGGGCCGGTGATGACCATCATGCCGGCCCTGGCAGCCTGGGCGGTCATTCCATTCGGCCCGGATGTCGCCCTGGCGAATGTGAATGCCGGGCTGCTCCTGCTGCTGGCGCTGACCTCGCTCGAGGTCTACGGCATCATCATCGCCGGCTGGGCGTCCAACTCCAAATACGCCTTCCTGGGGGCCATGCGGGCATCGGCGCAGATGGTGAGCTACGAAATCGCCATGGGTTTCGCCATGGTCGTGGTGCTCATGGTGTCCGGCAGTCTGAACCTGACCGAAATCGTGATGGGGCAGACTCATGGCACCTTCGCTTCCATGGGGCTGAACTTCCTCTCCTGGAACTGGCTGCCGCTGCTGCCCATTTTCGTGGTGTATTTCATCGCCGGGGTGGCCGAGACCAATCGCGCGCCCTTCGACGTGGTCGAGGGCGAATCGGAAATCGTCGCCGGTCACATGGTCGAGTATTCGGGCATGGCGTTTGCCATGTTCTTCCTGGCCGAATACGCCAACATGATCCTGATCTCCATCCTCACCACGGTCTTGTTCCTGGGGGGATGGGATGCACCCTTTGCCTTCCTCGGCTTCATTCCGGGATGGATCTGGCTGGGGATCAAGACTTTTGTCGTGGTCAGCCTGTTTCTCTGGCTGCGCGCCACTTTCCCGCGCTATCGCTACGACCAGATCATGCGCCTGGGCTGGAAGATTTTCATCCCCGTCACCCTCATCTGGCTGGTGGTGGTGGCCGCCTGGATGCAGACCCCCTGGAACATCTGGAAGTGAGGCAGACCGATGGCCGCTTTGCGTGACACCTTCAACAGCTTTTTCCTGGTCGAACTCTTCAAGGGTCTGGCGCTGACGGGCAAATACGCCTTCAAGGGCAAGATCACGGTGCAGTACCCGGAAGAGAAAACGCCGCTGTCGCCGCGTTTTCGCGGCCTGCATGCGCTGCGCCGCTATCCCAACGGCGAAGAACGCTGCATCGCCTGCAAGCTGTGCGAGGCCGTCTGCCCGGCACTGGCCATCACCATCGAATCGGAACAGCGCGAAGACGGCACGCGCCGCACCACGCGCTACGACATCGACCTGACCAAGTGCATTTTCTGCGGCCTGTGCGAAGAGAGCTGCCCGGTGGACTCGATCGTCGAAACCAATATCTTCGAATACCACGGCGAAAAACGCGGCGATCTCTATTTCACCAAAGAGATGCTGCTGGCCGTGGGCGACCGCTACGAAAAGGACATCGCCGCTGCCAAGGAGGCCGACGCCCCATACCGCTGATCGCCAAAAGGCTCGCGCCGGACACGGGCGGGCTTTCAGGCGATTGTCCCCATTGTTTCCAGGCTGACGGCCCAGGCCGCGGTCAGGCTCCTGTTGTGATCATGGACGTTCAAACCACCCTGTTCTACGTGTTCTCCGCCGTGCTGCTGTTTGCCGCGCTGCGGGTGATCACGGCGCGTAACCCGGTGCACTCCGCGCTCTATCTGGTACTGGCTTTTTTCCAGATGTCGGCCATCTGGCTGCTGCTGCGTGCCGAGTTTCTCGCCATCGTGCTGGTGCTGGTTTACGTCGGGGCGGTGATGGTGCTGTTCCTGTTCGTGGTGATGATGCTCGACATCAACCTCGACACCCTGCGCAAGGGCTTCTGGCGCTACTTCCCGGTGGCGGCGCTGGTGGGCGTGCTCATCGTGCTGGAAATGGCCGCGGTGCTGATGCAGGGCTTTCAGATCGGCGGCATGACGCGCGCCGCGCAGGTCGGCGCGGCGGTCTCCGCCGACAACCCGCTGGCGCATCTGTCCAACACCCGCGCGCTGGGGGTGGTGCTGTATTCGCAATACCTGTTTGCGGTGGAAATTGCTGCGGTCATCCTGCTGGTGGCCATCATCGCGGCCATTGCGCTGACCCTGCGCAAGCGCAAGGATGTGCGCAATATGCCGGTGTCCGAGCAACTGAAGGCCCGTCGCAAAGACCGCGTGCGGCTGGTGTCCCTGCCCGCCCAACCCAAGGAGTAGGCCATGCTCGGTTCATTGACCCTGGCGCATTACCTGGTGCTCGGCGCCATGCTGTTTGCCATCTCGGTGGTGGGCATTTTTCTCAACCGCCGCAACCTCATCGTCATTCTCATGGCCATCGAGTTGATGCTGCTGGCGGTGAACCTGAATTTCATCGCCTTCTCGCACTATCTGCAGGATATCTCGGGGCAGGTATTCGTGTTCTTCATCCTGACCGTCGCGGCGGCGGAGTCGGCCATCGGTCTGGCGATTCTGGTCGTGCTGTTCCGCAACCTCAACACCATCGATGTCGAAGAACTCGACCAACTCAAGGGCTGATCGATGCAAGCCACGCTGAACCCCACCTTGCTGCTGGTCATCGCACTGGCGCCGCTGGTTTCTTCCCTCATCGTCGGGCTGTTCGGGCGCACGATTGGACGCTCGGCGTCGCACTGGCTGACCACGCTGTCGGTCGCGCTGTCCTTCGTGCTGTCGCTCGTCGTCCTCAATGACGTGATCCACGGCGCCCGCTTCAATGCCACGATCTACGAGTGGATGGTGGTGGGCAAGCTGCACATGGAAGTCGGCTTCATGATCGACGGCCTGTCGGCGCTGATGATGGCCGTCGTCACCTTCGTCTCGCTTGCGGTGCATATCTACACCATCGGCTATATGGCCGATGACGACGGCTACCAGCGCTTTTTCAGCTATATCTCGCTGTTCACCTTCTCCATGCTGATGCTGGTGATGAGCAACAACATGCTGCAGTTGTTCTTCGGCTGGGAGGCGGTGGGCCTGGTGTCTTATCTGCTGATCGGCTTCTGGTATACGCGGCCCACGGCGGTGTTCGCCAATATGAAGGCCTTCATCGTCAACCGTGTGGGCGACTTCGGCTTCATCCTGGGCATCGGTCTGCTGGCGGCCTACACCGGCAGCCTCAACTACACCGAGATTTTCGCCAAGGGGCCGGACCTGGCGCTGCTGCATCTGCCGGGCACCGACTGGATGCTGCTCACCGTGGCCTGCATCGCGCTGTTCGTCGGCGCCATGGGCAAGAGCGCGCAATTTCCGCTGCACGTCTGGCTGCCCGACTCGATGGAAGGCCCGACGCCGATTTCCGCGCTCATTCACGCCGCCACCATGGTGACGGCGGGTATTTTCATGGTGGCGCGCATGTCGCCGCTGTTCGAGCTGTCGAACACCGCGCTGTCTTTCGTGTTGGTCATCGGCGCCATCACCGCGCTGTTCATGGGCATTCTGGGCGTGGTGCAGACCGACATCAAGCGGGTCATCGCCTACTCCACCCTGTCGCAACTGGGTTATATGACCGTGGCGCTGGGGGCTTCGGCCTACTCGGTGGCGATTTTCCACCTGATGACCCATGCCTTCTTCAAGGCCCTGCTGTTCCTCGCGGCGGGCTCGGTGATCATCGGCATGCACCACGACCAGGACATGCGCAATATGGGCGGGCTGCGCAAATACATGCCCATCACCTGGATCACCTTCCTGATCGGCGGTCTGGCGCTGTCCGGAATTCCGCCGTTCGCCGGCTTTTTCTCGAAGGACAGCATCATCGAGGCGGTGCATGCCAGCGATCTGCCGGGCGCGGGCTTCGCCTATTTCGCCGTGGTGGCCAGCGTGTTCGTCACCGCGCTCTACACCTTCCGCATGTATTTCATGGTGTTCCACGGCGAGGAGCGGTTCCGGCAGGTGAAGCACCAGGCGCATGGCCACGATGATGCCCACGGCCATTCCGGTGCTCACGAACCGCATGAGTCTGCCTGGGTGGTGACGGTGCCGCTCATCATGCTGGCCATTCCGTCCGTCCTCGCGGGCTATCTGTTCATTCAGCCGCTGCTGTATGGCGACTATTTCGGCCATTCCATTTTTGTCAACATCGCTGCGCACCCGGCGATGCACGATCTGGCCGAACACTGGCATGGCCAGATGCAGATGATGGTTCACGGACTGACTTCGCTGCCGCTGTGGCTGGCGCTCGCCGGCATCGCCACGGCTTATTACGGCTATATGGTGAACCTGCGCTTCCCGCAGGCGGTGAGCCGCATGCTGGGGCCGGTCTATACCGTGCTGCAAAACAACTACTACTTCGACTGGTTCAATCAGAACGTCCTGGCCGCGGGGGTGCGCCTGCTGGGCACGGGTCTCTGGAAGGGCGGCGATGCCGGGCTGATCGACGGCCTGCTGGTCAACGGCACGGCGCGCGTGGTCGGCTGGACGGCGCGTCTGGTGCGCCTGTTGCAGACCGGCTACGTCTACTACTACGCCTTGGCGATGATCGCCGGTGTGGTGGTGTTCATGGGCTATTTTGTTCCGGGCAAGCTGTTGTCCGGCTGGTTCATCCGATAACAGCGCAGCGCGATACAAGCATGCAATCTCTCCCTTTGCTCAGTCTGTCCATCTGGATTCCGATCGCCTTCGGTGTCGTGCTGCTCTTCGTTCAGGGCGAGCAGCGCGCAGGCGCCGCGCGCTGGCTGGCGCTGGTCGGCTCGCTGATCTCCTTTCTCATCACTCTGCCCTTGATCAGCGGGTTCGACAAGGCGCAGGCGGGCATGCAGTTCGTCGAGTCCGTGCCGTGGATACGGCCTTTCAACATCCACTATGCCCTGGGCATCGACGGCGTGTCGCTGTGGTTCCTGCCGCTGACGGCCTTGATGACCGTGATCGTGGTCATCAGCGCCTGGGAGGTCATCAAGGACCGCGTCAACCTTTATTTCGGCGCCTTTCTCATTCTGTCGGGCCTGATGATCGGCGTGTTCGCCGCAACCGACGCCCTGCTGTTCTATGTGTTCTTCGAGGCGACGCTCATTCCGATGTATCTGATCATCGGCATCTGGGGCGGCCCGCGCCGGGTGTACGCCGCCTTCAAGTTCTTTCTCTACACCCTGCTCGGCTCGCTGCTGATGCTGGTGGCGCTGATCTACCTTTACCTGCAGTCGGGCGGCAGCTTCGACATCGCCAACTGGTATCACGTGCCGCTGTCGATGACGGCGCAGATTTTCATTTTCATCGCCTTCTTCTTCGCTTTCGCGGTGAAGATTCCGATGTGGCCGGTGCACACCTGGCTGCCCGACGCGCACGTCGAAGCGCCCACCGGCGGCTCGGTGATTCTGGCGGCCATCATGCTCAAACTCGGCGCCTACGGTTTCATCCGCTTCTCTTTGCCCATGCTGCCCGATGCCAGCCATGCGCTCGCGCCGGTCATGATCGCGCTGTCGCTGATCGCGGTGATCTACATCGGCTTCGTCGCCCTGGTGCAGGCCGACATGAAAAAGCTGGTGGCGTATTCGTCGATTGCGCACATGGGCTTCGTCACCCTGGGATTTTTCCTGTTCTCCGACCTGGGCGTGCAGGGCGGGCTGGTGCAGATGATCTCGCACGGCTTCATTTCCGGCGCCATGTTCCTGACCATCGGCGTGTTGTATGACCGCATGCATACGCGCCTGATTGCCGACTACGGCGGCGTGACCAACACCATGCCCAAGTTCGCCGCACTGGCTGTGCTCTTCGGCATGGCCAATGCGGGACTGCCGGGCACCAGCGGCTTCGTCGGCGAATGGATGGTGATCCTGGCGGCGGTGAAGTTCAACTTCTGGATCGGCCTGCTGGCCGCGACCACGCTCATCCTGGCCGCGAGCTACACGTTGTGGATGATCAAGCGCGTGTACTTCGGGCCGATCGGCAATGCACAGGTCGCGGCGCTCAAGGACATCGGCGCCCGGGAATTCTTCATGCTTGCGGTGCTGGTCGGCGCGGTGCTCTGGCTGGGCGTGTATCCCAAATTCTTCACCGACCCGATGCAGGCTTCGGTGCAACATCTGCTGCAGTTTGCGGCGTCCTCCAAATTGCAGTGACGACAACCACCATGAATTGGATCGCCATTTATCCGGAAATTCTCCTGCTCGTGCTGGCCTGCTCGGTCATGCTCGTCGACCTGTTCGTGAAAGATGCGCAGCACCGCGTGAGCTACTGGCTGACGCTGCTCGGGCTGGTGGGCATCGGCGTGCTGTGCGGGCTGTACTACGCCTCGGGAATGCAGCAATTCGCCATGGCACGCGCGCTGATCGTCGACCCGATGGCGATGCTGCTCAAGCTGTTCACCGTCATCGCTACTCTCACCACGCTGGTCTATTCACGCCGCTATGCGCTCGATCGTGGCATGTGGGGCGGCGAGCTGTTCAGTCTGGTGCTGCTGTCGCTGCTCGGGCAGTTCATCATGATCTCGGGCAACAATCTGCTCACCATCTACCTCGGCCTGGAATTGTTGTCGCTGGCGCTTTACGCGCTGGTTGCGCTGCGGCGCGACCACACCCTGTCCACCGAGGCGGCGATGAAGTATTTCATCCTCGGCGCGCTGGCTTCGGGCTTTCTGCTCTACGGCATGTCCATGCTGTATGGCGCGACGGGGTCGCTCGATCTGGTCACGATCTTCCGCATGATCGCCGTCGAGCCGATCAACCGCGCCGTGCTCGTGCTGGGGGTGGTGTTCATCGTCGCAGGCCTGGCGTTCAAGCTCGGGGCCGTGCCTTTCCATATGTGGATTCCCGATGTGTATCAGGGCGCGCCCACGGCCGTGGTGCTGATGGTCGGCGCGGCGCCCAAGCTCGCGGCCTTCGCCATGGCCATCCGTCTGCTGGTCGAAGGACTGTTCCCGCTGGCGATGGACTGGCAGGGAATGCTCGTGGTGCTGGCGGTGCTGTCCATCGGCCTGGGCAATCTGGCGGCCATTGCGCAGACCAATCTCAAGCGCATGCTGGCTTATTCCACCATTGCGCAGATCGGCTTCGTGCTGCTGGCGTTGCTGTCGGGCATGCTCAACGGCAATGGACTCTCGGCCTCCACCGCCTATGGCGGCGCGATGTTCTACATGGTCATTTACGTGCTCACCACGCTGGGCACCTTCGGCGTGATTCTGCTGCTCGCCCGCGAAGGCTTCGAGGCCGAGGAAATCCGCGATTTCGCCGGTCTGGGCAAGACTGACCCCTGGATGGCAGGTGTCATGACGTTTCTTTTATTCTCTCTGGCGGGTATTCCGCCTTTCGCCGGGTTTTACGCCAAGCTGGAAGTGCTCACCATTCTGTTCAATACCGGGCGGGTCTGGCTGGTGGTGTATGCGGTCATCCTCTCGGTCATCGGCGCGTATTACTACATTCGCATGGTCAAGGTGATGTATTTCGATGCGCCCACGGCGCTCTCGGCTTCGCGTGCAAGCGGCGCCGGCGGGGCGCGGGCGCTGCTGTCGCTCAACGGCCTGGCGATTTTGTTTCTTGGGTTGATGCCCGGTGGCCTGATGACCTTGTGTTATCAGGCCATCGCCAACACCCTGCACTGAAAGCGTTTCACCATGCAGAATTCCGCAATCTGGCTGGTCATCGTCCTGGCTTTCGTCGCCGCGAACCTGCCCTTTGTCTCCAATCGCTTCTTCCTGGTGTTTCCGCTGAAGAAGACCCCCAAGTCGATCTGGCTGCGCCTGCTCGAACTGTCGATCCTGTTCTTCGTCGTCGGCTTCATCGGCATGGCGCTCGAAGCGAGGATCGGCCAGAACTACCCGCAGCATTGGGAGTTCTACGCTGTGTCCGTGTCCATGTTCCTGGTGCTGGCCTTTCCGGGTTATGTGCTGCGCTACATGGTCAAGCGCCATCCGGTGCCGGGGCGCTCATGAGCGGCGATCCGGCGCGCGTGCCGCAGGCGGCGGCCTTGCGCGAACACACCCTCGACAGCGAGATGGTGTTTCGTGGCAGCTTCCTCAACATTTCGCGCGATCGGGTGCGTCTGGCCAATGGCGCCCAGGTCACACGCGAATACATCCGCCATTCCGGCGCGGTGATGATCATTCCCTTGCTGGACAACGGCAATGTGCTGATGGAGCGCCAGTTCCGCACGCCGATGCAGCGGGTGATGGTGGAATTCCCCGCGGGCAAGCTCGATGCGGGAGAAAGCTGGCTGGCCTGCGCGCAACGCGAGCTGCGCGAGGAAACCGGCTACAGCGCTCGGCAATGGGCCTATATCGGCCGGATCAACAATGCGATTTCCTACTCCGACGAAACCATCCATCTGGCTTTCGCGCGGGGTCTGATCGCCGGCAGTCAGGCGCTCGAAGACAACGAACTGCTCGAGGTTTTCGAGGCCAGCCCGCAAGACACCCTGGACTGGGTGCGCAATGGCCAGATCACCGACGTCAAGACCGTGATCGGCGCCTTCTGGCTGGAAAAGCTGCTGCAGCATGTCTGGAGCGTCGACTGGCAGGACGTCGCCTGACGGTCCTTCCTTGCGGCCCTAAATCCTGCGCCGCAGGAGCAGTCGGTAGGCCAGCAGATACAGGGTGACGAAGCCGACGCAGCAGGCCATGAGCAAAGGGGTGTTTCCCCACCACAGCATGGCCGGTCCGACGCTCAGCGCCGCGACGGCCCAGAGATATGGCGCGGTGGCTGCATTGCGGCGCAGCCGCGGATCGGGGTGGTCGTCCTCGTCGAGCAAGCGGGTGAGGCGCCAATAGACCAGATGATGCAGGTGCAGCGTGTCCGGCGCCGTGCCCGCGCGCTGACGAAACTTGCGCCGCCACAGCGAATACAGCAGCTCCCACACCGGGTAGGCCAGCACCATGAGGGCGAACCAGGGGGAAACGGCCGGGTTGCGCGTCACCAGCAGCACACTGAGCAGCGCCATCCAGAAGCCCAGCAGGTAGGCCCCGGTATCGCCCAGAAAGATCTGGCCGCGTGGCCAGTTCCAGAACAGAAAGCCCAGCAGCGCGCCGATGGCGGCTAGACTGAGCGCCATGATCAGCGGGTCGCTGACCTTGAACGCCACATAGCCGATGGCGCCGAAAATCATGAAACTCACCATCCCGGCCAGACCGTTGTAGCCATCGAGCATGTTCACTGCATGCGGCAGCGCGCTGATGGCGACGAGCGCGACGACCCAGCCCAGCGCTGGCCAGGCCCGCAGCCAGGCATCCAGCGGCCACAGCCCCAGGCGAACGATGCTGGCATCGAGCAGCCAGACCGCCAGAGCCGCGGCGAGGACCGTGGCCAGCGCCCGCCACAGGGGCGGAACATGGCGGCGCAAGTCTTCCACCGCGCCGGCGAGCAGCACCGGCGCGACGGCGATGGCCAGGCGGCTGGCAAAAGATGGGCTGACATAGGCCAGGTGCATGAGCCACAGCAGGCCCACCATCGTGCCCAAAGCCAGGGCAAAACCACCTGTGCGCGGGGTCGGATGCTTGTGCCACTTTTGCACCCCATGCGTTTCGTCCAGGCCGAAGCGCCAGCGCCGCCCCAGCACGATGAGGGCGGCGCAGCCCAGCCAGCAGAGCAGGGCGGACAGGGCGGTGGCGTGCAGCATCGGAGGACGAAAAGCGGGTGAGGACGACATTGTGCCTTCGCGCGGTTTGCGAGCTTTGCTTTTTCCTCGCACGGCCTTACAAGAGGGCGTCGCCTACACTTCATGCCTATGTCCGCATCCTTCTCCTGGCCTTACGAACTGCTCATCGGCTGGCGCTACACCCGCAGCGGGCGGCGCAGTCGGCGCAACGGCTTCATCTCCTTCATCTCGGCGGTCTCCGTAGGCGGCATCGCCCTCGGCGTGGCTGCGCTGATCGTGGTCATCTCGGTGATGAACGGGTTTCAGAAAGAGGTGCGCGACCGCATGCTCAACGTCATTCCGCACATCCAGATTTTCAACGTCAACGCTCAGGCGCTGCCCGACTGGCGCGGCGTGGCGCAGCAGGTCGAGCGCAATCCGGCGGTGACCGGGGTGGCGCCCTTCGTGCAAGGGCAGGCGCTGGTGGCGCAGGGCAGCCAGTTGCAGGGCGTGCTGGTGTGGGGGGTGGAGCCGGGCGAAGAAGCCCGGGTGTCGCAGATCCCCGAGCACATGGTGGCGGGCAGTCTGGCTGCGCTCAAGCCGGGCGACTTCGGCGTGGTGCTGGGCAACGAACTGGCCAATGCGCTGGGGGTCGGCATAGGCGACCAGATCACCCTGGTGGTGCCCAGCGGTTCCATCACCCCGGCGGGCATGATCCCCCGCCTGCGCACCCTGCGGGTGGTGGGCATTTTCAATGTGGGGCATTACGAATACGACAGCTCCCTGGCGCTGGTGAATCTGCAGGATGCGAGTGCGCTGTTCCGCACCGGCGGCCCCACCGGGCTGCGGGTGCAGACGCGCCATATGAACGACGCGCCGCAGATTGCGCAAGACCTGCAGCGCGTGCTGCCGCCCGAACTCGTGGCCCAACCCTGGACCGAGCAGAACCGCACCTGGTTCGAGGCCGTGGTGATCGAGAAGCGCATGATGTTCATCATCCTCACCATGATCGTCGCGGTGGCGGCGTTCAACCTCGTCTCCACCCTGGTCATGACGGTGACGGACAAGCTGGCCGACATCGCCATCCTGCGCACGCAGGGCGCCAGCCCCGGCTCCATCATGTCCATCTTTCTGCTGCAGGGCGCGGTGACGGGGTTTCTCGGCACATTCGCCGGTGTCGCGCTGGGTTGTCTGATCGCGTTCAACCTCGACCCCATCGTCTCCTTTCTTGAGGCCGTGCTGCACACCCAGTTCCTGCCGCGCAGCGTCTACCTGATCCACACCATGCCGAGCGATCCGCGCTTTGGCGACATCGCCACCATCACCGTGGCCTCGCTCGTCCTGTCTTTGCTGGCCACGCTCTATCCGAGCTGGAGCGCCTCCCGGGTGCAACCGGCGCAGGCTTTGCGCTATGAGTGAACACCTGCTCGTTACCGATCTGCCGACGGCCTCGCCCGCGTTCTTTTCACTCCTCACGCAACCGGGCCTGCCTGCCACCGCTGCGCTGTGCCGACAGGCCGTGGTGCTGGAGCAGGAGCCGCCACGAGAAGATGCCCAGGCTGCCTGGCTGACGCCCGCAGAGCGTTGGCTGCTGCACGCCCTGCGGCTGGAGAGCGCCAACACCGAGCAGGCGCCGTGGGCGCGTCTGGCGGCGCTGGCCGATGGCGCATCGGAGGCCTTTCCCCCCGATCTCCCGCTGGGCCTGCTCACCCCGGCGCATTTGCTGCTGGGACGCGACAGCCTCTCGCTCGCCGACCCTGCTGCGCTCGATCTGAACGCGGACGAGGCGCAGCAACTGTTTGCCGCGATCGAACCGCTGTTTGCACAGGCGGGCTGGCAGCTTCGCTGGGCCACCCCGCTGCGCTGGTATGCCGCGCATCAGAGCTTGCGCGAGGTGGTCACGGCAGGCGTGGCGCGGGCGCAGGGCCGCAACGTCGCCGCCTGGATGCCCGGCGGTCCGGCGGCGCGGCCCTGGCGGCAATTGCTCACCGAAGTGCAGATGACCTGGCAGCACCACGCCCCCAACGAAGCGCGCGAACGCCGCGGCCTGCCCGACGTCAACACGCTGTGGATTCATGGCTGCGGTCCACTGCCTGCCGACTGGCTCAGCCCGATGCGCCTTGCGGAAGATGCGGGGGCAGATGCAGTCAGCGATCCCGCGATTTCTGCCGCCCTGCGCGGCTTGGCTTTGAGCCCGCCTGAACGACACTCCGGCCCGCTGGACACCCTGCGCGTGTTCGACGCCCACGCCTTGCTGGCGGACGACGCGGCAGCCGGTCTGCGCCAGCTCGATGCCGACCTTTCCGCCACCATCGCTCAGGCGGTGCAGCAAGCGGGAGGGGTGCGTCTGACGCTTGCCGGCGAACGGCGCTGGCGCACGCTGTCGATAAGCCGCCTGCAAAGCTGGCAATTCTGGCGGCGCACGTCCTTGGAATCTCTGTTAAACGGCCTGTAACGACGATTTACTTTCAAATTTCCTTGTTACATTTGTCCCCGTACAACCGGGTACAGACGACGGGGATTGCGATGGGAATGCGGCGTTTATGGGTGGGTCTGGGCCTTTTGACGGCGATGCAGGGCGCTTTTGCGCTGCAGGTCAGCAGTCTCAGCCCGCAGGGTGAAGTGGCCCAGGTGCGACAGGTGGTGGCCCGGTTCGACGGCCCCGCGGTGAATTTTGGCGACGCCCGCGCTCCCGCGCCGCTGACCGTCACGTGCACCGACGCGCAGGCCGCGCAGGGCAATGGCCGCTGGATCAGCGCCAAAGAGTGGGCCTTCCAGTTCGCCGACGATCTGCCCGCGGGCGTGCGCTGCACGGTGCAGGCTGTCTCTGGATTCAAATCGCCCGATGGCCAGACGCTCAGCGGCCCGACGCACTGGACGTTCAACACCGGCGGGCCGACCGTCGAGCACATCTGGCCTTCTGACTACAGCACCATCAGCGAGCAGCAGTCCTTCGTGCTCCAGCTCAGCGCCGAAGCGACGGCGCAAAGCGTGAGCGAACACGTCCATTGCCAGATTCAGGGCCTGGGCGAGCGGGTGGCGGTGCAGGCGATCACCGGCGCGCAGCGCAAGGCGCTGATCGCGGCGGTGGAGAAAAGCGAGGAGATCGACCTGAGCGAGCTTGAGGCCGAGCAGCCGCAGGCGCTGCTCACCCTGCGCTGCGCCCGCCGCTTTCCCGCAGGCGGCGAGGTCGCGCTGGTTTACGGCGCAGGCGTGAGCACGCTGGGCGGCCTGACCAACAAAGTGGAGCGGCGCTACGAGTACCGTGTGCGCGAACCGTTTGCCGCCACTTTTCGCTGCGAACGGATGAACGCCCAGGCGGATTGCGTGCCGCTCAAACCCCTGACGCTGAGTTTCAACGCACCGGTGCCGCGCAAACTCGCGGCGGCCATTCGCCTGCGGGCAGGCGGGCGCAGCATCGCCCCGGCTCTGTCCGGCGACGATGACGACGAGGCAAGCGATGACGCCCAGCAGGTGAGCGGCATCCGCTTCGACCCGCCCTTTGCCGAAAACGCCGCGATGCAGATCGTGCTGCCGCCGCAATTCGCCGATGCCGACGGGCGCCGCTTGCGCAACGCAGCGCAGTTTCCGCTCAGCGTTGCCACCGGGCCGATTCCGCCGCTGGTCAAGTTCGCCACTTCGCCCTTTGGCATCGTCGAGCGCTTTGCCGAGGGTGTGGGCAGCGGCCCGGCGCTGCTTCCGGTCACCGTGCGCCAGGCGCCGCTCAAGCAGGGCGTGCGCGACTACGCCCTGTCCGATCTGCAACCGCAGACCGATGCGCAGATCATCCGCTGGTTTCGGCTGGTGCAGCGTTTCAACCATGACGAAGTCTCGCGCGACGTGGCGAGCCGATTCGTCAGCCAGCCTTTGCCGCCCGTGCTGCACGAGGCCAACGGCGATGCCATCGATCCCTATGACGTGCAGACCCGCATGGTGTCGCTGCTCAAGGGTCAACCGGGCCTGCGCCAAATCGCTCTGCCCGCGCCGCAAGGCGGCAAGCCGCGGCCCTTCGAAGTCGTCGGCATTGCGCTGCAGCCGGGGTTTCATGTGGTCGAAATCGCCTCCAAAACCCTGGGTCAGGCCTTGCTCGATCCGCGCTATGGTGCCGACCGCGAAATGGTGGTGCGCACCGCGGCGCTGGTCACCAATCTGAACGTCAGCGTCAAAATCGGCCGTGAAAACGCGCTGGCCTGGGTGACCACGCTCGACAAGGGCCGGCCGGTGCCCGGCGCCAGGGTGCAGGTGTCCGACTGCGACGGCCGCCTGCTGACCACGGCGACCACCGATGCGCAGGGCCTGGCGCGGCTGCAGGGACTGGAGCCCAGCGCGCCCAGTTGCAATAACGACGACGGGCTGGGCTACACCGGCCTGGGCTACTTCGTCTCCGCCCGTGCGCAAGACGCCGACGGCAAACCCGACATGGCATTTGCCTGGAGCGAATGGAACGACGGCTTCGAGCCCTGGCGCTTCAATGTACCCACGGATCGATCCGCCGGGCCCGATGTCATCGCGCAAACCCTATTCGACCGCACCCTGCTGCGCGCGGGCGAGACGGTGTCGATGAAGCACATCGTGCGCACGCAAACGCTGGCGGGGCTGAAACTGCCCAAGGACCTTCCCGACACCCTGGTCATCACCCATGTGGGCAGCGGTCAGGAGTTCGAGCAGTCGCTGCAATGGCAGCGCACCCCCACCGGCGGCATGGCGGCGGTCAGCCAGTTTGCCATTCCGAAGTCGGCCAAGCTGGGGGAGTACGACGTCGAACTGCGGTACGACGCGGATCAGAGCAGATCATTGCCCAGCGGCAGTTTCCGTGTGGAGGAATTCCGCCTGCCGGTGTTCACCAGCCGCATCACCGCGGCGGACGGCAAGCCGCTGATCCGGCCCAAGAACGTGCCGGTCTCGGTGCAGGTGAGCTACACCGCGGGAGGCCCCGCGGCCAATCTGCCGGTCAAGGTTTCGGCGCTTCTGAACCGCACCTGGCCGCGGTTCGAGGGCTATGACGCCTTCGACTTTTCGGCGCCTTCAGCATCGGGCGTCAGCCGGACTTCGGACGATTCCGGGGAAGGCAAGGTCGTCGCCGACAAGCTCGCCGTCACCCTCGACCGCCAGGGCCTGGGCCGCGTGCAGATCGAAGGTCTGCCGCCCATCACCCGGCCGCACGAGCTGTTGATCGAGGCCAGCTATGCCGACCCCAATGGCGAAATCCAGACATCGAGCAGGGTCGAGACGCTGTGGCCCGCTGCAGTCGTGGCGGGCATCAAGACCGACAACTGGGTGTCCGCAGGCAAGCGCGTCAAGATCCAGGCGCTGACGCTGAACCTGCAGGGAAAGCCGCAGGCGGGCGTGCCGCTGACGGTCAAGGCCGTGGCGCACATCACCACCACCAGCCGCAAGCGCATGGTGGGCGGCTTCTACGCCTACGACAACAAGACCAGCACCAAAGACCTCGGTACGGTGTGCAGCGGCACAAGCGACGCGCACGGCCTGCTGTCTTGCGATGCGAAAATGGATCAGGCCGGTGAGATCGAACTCATCGCCAGCGCCACCGACGCGCAGGCGCGCAGCGCGCAGGCGTCAACCAGCGTCTGGGTGACGCGGCAGGGCGAGCTGTGGTTCGGCGGCGAAAACCACGACCGCATCGACGTGCTGCCGGAGAAAAAGACCTATCAGCCCGGCGAGACGGCGCAGTTTCAGGTGCGCATGCCCTTCCGCCACGCCACCGCGCTGGTGACGGTCGAGCGCGAAGGCGTGATGCACGCCGAAGTGATGCAACTGAGCGGCAGCGACCCGACCGTGCGGCTGAAGGTCAGGCCCGAGTGGGGGCCGAACGTCTATGTGAGCGTGCTGGCGCTGCGCGGGCGGCTTTACGACGTGCCCTGGTACAGCTTTTTCACCTGGGGCTACAAGACGCCTCTGGAGTGGTGGCGCATGTTCTGGGGCGACGGCAAGGACTATGTGCCGCCAACCGCGATGGTCGATTTGAGCAAGCCGGCCTTCCGCTTCGGCATGGCGCAGATCCGCGTGGGCATCGCCGACCATACCCTCAAGGTGGCCGTGCAGACCGACAAGACCACCTATCCGGTGCGCGGCAAGGCGCGGGTGACCCTCACCGCCACCCTGCCGGGCGGCAAACCGGCGGCCGGGGCTGATGTGGCGCTGGCCGCGGTCGATCAGGCCCTGCTCGAACTCATGCCCAACACCAGTTGGGACCTGCTGCACGCCATGTACGCCGCGCGACCCTGGGGCGTGGAAACCGCCACGGCGCAGTCCGAGATCATCGGCCGCAGGCACTATGGCCTCAAGGCCGTGCCCGCGGGCGGCGGCGGGGGCAAGAGTGAAACCCGCTCGCTGTTCGACACCCTGCTGCTGTGGAAACCCGATGTGGTGCTCGACGCGCAGGGCCGCGCCGTGGTCGACCTGCCGCTCAACGACAGCCTCACCGCGTTTCGCATCGTCGCCGTGGCCGAACACGGGCTGAGCCAATTCGGCACTGGCGAGGCCACGATACGCACGAAGCAAGACCTGCAGATCCTCTCCGGCCTGCCGCCTCTGGTGCGCGAGGGCGACCGTTTCACCGCACCCTTCACCCTGCGCAACACCACCCAAAAGGCGATGAAGGTCACGCTCACCCCGCAGGTGGTCGGTCTGGCGCTGCCGCCGCAGACCGTGAACATTCCGCCCGACTCCGCCGTCGAGGCGAGCTGGACGGTGAATGTCCCCGTGTCCGGCACCCCCGATGGCACGCACACCCTGGCCTGGCAGATCGACGCCCGCGACACCCTGCACGGCGCCAAAGACGCGCTGCGCGTGCAGCAGCAGGTCATGGCCGCCGTGCCGCTGGCGGTGCAGCAGGCCACGCTGGTGCAGGTGGATGGCGACTACAGCCTGCGCGTGGCGCCGCCGGCCGATGCGCTCGCCACGCCGACCCTCCCCACGAGTGGGGAGGGAGTGATCGCTCCTCCCCCACACAGTGGGGGAGGTTGGGAGGGGGAGACGCCCGCCTTGGGGCGGCCCTTCGGCGGGGTGAAACTGGCGCTGCAGCCCACGCTGTTGGCGGGTCTGGACGGCGTGCGCGAGTGGTTCCGCCGCTATCCCTACGGCTGCCTGGAGCAGAAAGCGAGCATCGCCATCGGCTTGAGCGATGCGGCGCGCTGGCAGGCGGTGATGGCCGCGCTGCCCACCTATCTCGACGGCGACGGTCTGGCCAATTACTTCCCGGTGCGCGAAGGCGAGGGCGATCACGGCAGCGATGTGCTCACCGCGTATCTGCTGGCGGCCTCCGACGAGGCGTCCAGGCTCGATCCGGCCTTCGCCATTCCCGACGATCTCAAGGCGCAGATGCAGTCCGGGCTGATCGCCTTCGTCGAAGGGCGGATCGAGCGCAGGTTCTGGGCGCCGCGCGCCGATCTGGAGGTGCGCAAGCTCGCCGCCATCGAAGCCCTGGCGCGTGACGGCAAGGCGCAGCCGCGCATGCTGGGTAGCATCACCCTCGCCCCCAACCAGTGGCCGACCAGCGCGGTGATCGACTGGCTGTCGATCCTGCAACGCCTGCCGGATGTGCCGCAGCGCGCGCAGCGCATGGCGCAGGCGGAGAACATTCTCAGGTCCCGCCTGAGCTGGCAGGGAACCAAGCTGGTGTTCAGCACCGAAGACAGCGATGCCTGGTGGTGGCTGATGACCGGCGGCGATGTCAACACCGCCCGGCTGATGCTGCTGGTCCTGCGCAACCCGGCCTGGCAGGACGATCTGCCCCGTCTGGCCAGCGGTTTCATCGCCCGGCAGCAGCGCGGCGCCTGGCCCACCACCACAGCCAATCTGTGGGGCTCGCTGGCGCTGCAGGCGTTCTCCCGCGCCTTCGAGTCCGAGCCGGTGCGCGGCATCACCCGCGCCACGCTGGGGCAGGAGACGGGCGTGGTCGATTGGGGCAAGGTCTCCCCGGTCACCGCCCGTTCGGCCAGCGGGGCGATGCACGCGCGCAGCGCCATCGGGGCGCCCAATGCGGCGCAGAACTGGGAGCACAACACCGTGTTCCTGCCGTGGATTTCCAAGGCGGAGCAGACGCTGCAGCTGCAGCAGCAGGGCAGCGGCAAGCCCTGGGTCACGGTGCAGTCCTGGGCCGCCGTGCCCATCAAGACGGCTTTCGATGCGGGCTACGGCATCAAAAAGACCATGGAGCCGGTCGAGCAGGCCGTCCCCGGCAAGTGGTCGCGTGGTGACATCGTGCGCGTCACCCTGGAGATCAATGCCAGCAGCGATATGAGCTGGGTGGTCGTCTCCGACCCCATTCCCGGCGGCGCGACCATTCTGGGCAGCGGCCTGGGACGCGATTCGGCCATCGCCACCCGCGGCGAGCAAAGCACGAGCGACGATGACGACTGGAACACTCGGGAAGCCTACGAGGAGCGCAGTTTCAGCGCGTTTCGCAGCTACTACGCCTATCTGCCCAAGGGCAGGATCAGCCTGCAATACACCCTGAGGCTGAACGCCATGGGCAGCTTCGCGCTGCCGCCCACGCGGGTGGAAGCGATGTACGCGCCCGAGATGTTCGGCGAGGCGCCGAATGCGCGCTTCGAGGTCAGGGCGCGGCCGTGAGTCGGGCGATGCGCCGTCTGCTCGGGCGCTTGCGGTGGCCGCTGCTGGCGGCCGCACTGCTCGCCCCGTCGCTGGCAGCGGCCGCCGTGCCGTCCTTTGCGCAGGTCGAGCGCGATTTCCGATCTTCAGAAACGCTCATTCTCGACCGCCGAGGCGTCGTGGTGCAGCGCCTGCGCACCGATCCCACGGTGCGGCGCGGCCGGTGGGTGAGGCTCCCCGATGTCTCGCCCGCGCTGCGCACCGCGCTGGTCCTGAGCGAAGACCGCCGCTTCTACGAGCACAGCGGGGTGGACTGGCAGGCGGTGTCCGCCGCGGCCTGGGGGCGGCTGTTTCACCGCAGCACCCGCGGCGCGTCCACCCTCACCATGCAGCTCGCCGGCCTGCTCGACGCCGACCTGCGCGTGCGCGGCAGCGGCCGCGACTGGGGGCAGAAAATCGGCCAGGCCCTCACCGCCACCGAACTGGAACGGCACTGGCGCAAGGATCAGATTCTGGAGGCCTATCTCAACCTCGTGCCGTTTCGCGGCGACGTGGTGGGCATAGCCGCGCTCTCGCGCACCCTGTTCGACAAGGCACCGCAGGGGTTGGATGCGCGCGAAGCCGCCATCACCGCGGCGCTGGTGCGCGCGCCCAATGCCCCCGCGTCCAAGGTGGCGCGGCGCGCCTGCGGCGTGCTGCGCGACATGCAGGGGAAGCCGTCAACGGCCGCAGATGATCTGTGTGCCGGGCTGAAGCCGCAAACCGCCGCCGCGCTGCAGCGCCGCGCGTTCGCTGCGAGTGAAGGCATTGCGCCGCATCTGGGACGCAGGCTGGTGGCGCTGGTCACACCGCCGGGCGGCCGCCCGCCCGCGCGGATTCGCTCCACCCTCGACGCGCGCATCCAGCGCGTGGCGCAGAGCGCACTGCTGCGCGCCCTGAGCGAACTGCGAGGCCGCAATGTGCAGGACGGCGCCGTCGTCGTGCTCGACAACGCCAGCGGCGAGGTTCTCGCCTGGGTCGGTTCGTCGGGAGATTTCAGCGCGGCGGGCGAGGTCGACGGCGTCACCGCGCTGCGCCAGCCCGGCTCGACGCTCAAGCCCCTGCTCTACGCCCAGGCGCTGGCCGAACGGCGGCTGACCGCCGCCTCGCTGCTCGACGACACGCCCACCCAAATCCCCACCGCCTCGGGCCTGTACATCCCGCAGAACTACGACCATCGCTTCAAGGGCTGGGTCAGCGTGCGCACGGCCCTGGCCTCCTCGCTCAACATCCCGGCGGTGCGCACCCTGGTCATGGTCGGACCGGAAGCGTTCGCGCAGCAACTGCGGGCGCTGGGCGTGCAGCTCGCGCAGCCCGGCGACTATTACGGCTACAGCCTGGCGCTGGGCGCGGCCGAAGTCACGCTGCTCGACCTGGCCAACGCCTATCGTTCCCTGGCCAACGGCGGCCGGTACACACCGGTCGCTCTGCTGCCCGGGCAAAAGACCGCTGCCCGGCAGGCGCTCGACCCCGGGGCGGCGTGGATCGTGGGTGACATGCTCTCCGATCCCAACGCCCGCGCGCCGACCTTCGGCGCCGACAGCCTGCTGGCCACCCGTTTCTGGACCGCGGTGAAAACCGGCACCAGCAAGGACATGCGCGACAACTGGGCGGTCGGCTGGTCGCAGCGCTACACCGTGGGCGTGTGGGTGGGAAACGCCGCAGGCGCGCCGATGCACGACGTCAGCGGGGTCAGCGGCGCCGCGCCGGTATGGGCCGCGGTGATGCGGGCGTTGCATGCGCGCACGCCCAGTCGCCAGCCCGAGCCGCCGCCCGGACTCGAACGGGTCGAAGTGCGCTTCGATGCACAGCTCGAAGCGCCCCGCCGCGAATGGTTCCTGCCCGGCACGGCGCAGGCGCGGTTCGCGTTGGATCGGCAAACCGCCGCACCCGGCTTGAGCGCGGGGGTGAGACTGCACCACAGCCCAGCCAGGGCAGCGTCGGGTGCAAGACAGCGCATCACCGCCCCGGCGGACGACACGATATTCGCGCTCGACCCCGATATTCCGCCGCAGAAGCAGCGGATCGAACTGACCGCATCCGCGACAGACGCCCGCTGGCAGCTCGATGGTCATGCACTGGGACGCGGCGCGCGCCTGTCCTGGTTCCCGTTGCCGGGCCGCCATCAGCTCGCCTTGGTCGATGCGCGCGGGCAGGTTCTCGACCGCATCACCCTGGAAGTGCGCGGCGCCGGGCTGCGCCTGTCCAGGCGCTGATGCTGCGGCTTTCAACCCTGCGTCGAAAACGCCCAGGCCGATGATGGACTCGGTCTGGGCGTGAAGGGTCTGTCCTTGCAGACAGACGATGGTCTTTGGAGGTGGTTTACTGATTGAACGCCGCAATGGTGGCTGGGTCGAGCACGCCCGATGCAGGCACGCCGCGCGATTGCTGGAAGCGTTTCAATTCCGCCCGGGTTCTCGGCCCCATGATGCCGTCTGGCGTGCCGACCGGGAAACCCAGCGCGTTGAGCTTTTCCTGCGCCTGTTTGAGCGTCATGGTCATCGGCGCGGACTGCGCGGCGGCCACAGGCTGGGCCGCAGGGGTCGAGCCGCCCTGCACGCCCAGTTGACCGCCGGTGCCCAGACCGCCCTTGACTTCCTGCGCCTTGTAGCTCTGGACGGCCTTGACGATGCCGTTGTAGGAGTCCATGAACGCGGCGACGATCACCTTGCCTTGCGCCGTGTTGGCATAGCCGCCGCCGATTCCGCCCGCAGCACCGCCGAACAGACCGCCGATGGCGCCGAAGTCCCAGTTCTTTGCGCTGCCCTCGGCGGCGGCAAGCTGCACGCCCGAGCGGTTGTCCACCAGGGTCAACAGGGTGCTGGCCTCCTTGGCGCTGGCGCTGCCGCCGACGATGGAGCCGACGGGGCCGAGCAGTCCACCGACCAGAGCGCCGATATTGCCCGCGTTATTGTTCGAGAAGGTGATCGAGGGGGTCAGGGTGTAGTCAGCCGACACCATTTGGCCCTTGCCAAAATTGGAGTTCTGGCGCAGCTCGCCCGATTGCGCCAGGGCGCGTTCCTGCATCATGTTGTTCATGGCGCGGCCGCGATCGACCACCACAAAGCAGTTCGACTGCTGGATCATCAGCTTGAGCACCGGCGTGGTGGGGCCGAGCTGATATTGGCTGGTCAAAATGCCATACCAGGGCGAATTGGTGTCTTCTTCCACTGCGATGGTGCCCAGTGGAGCATTGCAACGCACCAGTTTGCTGTTGGCGTTCTGGCTGTTGGCGCCGCCCGCCGAGCCGGTGGCTTCGGTTTTTGCAGCTTGAGACCCCATATCCATGCTGGAACAGGCGGCGAGCGACAAAACCGCGGCCATGGCCGCGATGCGCTTGATGGAACCGATCATTGTTTGAACTCCAAGTTGTTGTGGATAAGTCTTGATCTTCCCGCGTGTCAGAAAATAAGACGCCCGGATGAGCCTGGATGCTAGAGGATTCTTATGGCGGTTTTCCGATGGATATGCGGGTTTTATTCGCAATATGGCATGGCCGCGTCTTTTTAACGCCACAACCCATCGGGACGTTTGGAAATAAATAACCCTGCGCTGCGCCATGCAGGGGGATGCTTGACGGGGCAATGAGCCCTTGCATATCGGCAACACGATTCATCCGCGCGCGCACAATGGAGGTTCAGCCGTCTTCAAGGCAAAAAATCCATGACTTCCCAAGAAAACTCTCCCTTTGCCGAACTCGGCTTGCCCGAACCGCTGCTGCAAGCGCTGCGCGATGTGGGCTATGAAACCCCGTCGCCGATTCAGGCGGCGACCATACCGCCGCTGCTGGCTGGGCGCGATGTGCTGGGGCAGGCGCAGACCGGTACCGGCAAGACGGCGGCGTTTGCCCTGCCCATCCTGGCGAAGATCGATTGCAGCGCCCGGCATACCCAGGCGCTGGTGCTGGCGCCCACGCGCGAACTGGCCATTCAGGTGGCCGAGGAGTTTGCGCGCTACGCCGCGCATCTGCCGGGTTTCAACGTGCTGCCGATCTATGGCGGGCAAAGCTATGTTCCGCAGCTCGCCTCGCTCAAGCGCGGCGCCCACGTGGTGGTGGGCACGCCGGGGCGCATCATCGATCACCTGGAACGCGGCACGCTCAAGCTCGACCAGCTCGCGCACATGGTGCTCGACGAAGCCGATGAGATGCTGCGCATGGGCTTTATCGACGATGTCGAGTCGATCCTGCAGAAGACGCCGCCGCAGCGTCAGGTGGCGCTGTTTTCGGCCACCATGCCCGCGGCCATCCGCCGCATTGCGCAGACCTATCTGCGCGATCCGCAGGAGATCACCATCAAGGCGGCCACGACCACGGCCACGCACATTCGGCAGCGCTACTGGATGGTCAGCGGCCTGCACAAGCTCGACGCGCTCACCCGCATTCTGGAGGTCGAGCCGTTCGAGGGCATGATCATCTTCGCCCGCACCAAGCAGGCCACCGAGGAACTGGCCGAGAAGCTCGCGGCGCGCGGTTTCACCGCAGCAGCGCTCAATGGCGACGTGCCGCAGGCGCTGCGCGAGCGCATGGTGCAGCGGCTCAAGGACGGCCAGCTCGACATCCTCGTGGCCACCGATGTGGCGGCACGCGGTCTGGATGTGGAGCGCATCAGCCATGTGGTGAACTACGACATCCCGACGGATACCGAAAGCTATGTGCACCGCATCGGCCGCACCGGACGCGCCGGACGCAGCGGCGAGGCCATTCTGTTCGTCACCCCGCGCGAGCGGCATTTGCTACGCGCCATCGAGCGGGCCACGCGCCAGCCCATCACGCCGATGCAACTGCCCAGCGCCGAAGCGGTCAACGACAGCCGCATCAACCGCTTCATGGCGCGCATCACCGCAGCGCGCGAGCAGGAGGGCCTGGAGGAATACCAGCGCCTGGTCGAGCGTTACGAACAGGAGTTCGACATTCCGGCCATCGAGATTGCCGCGGCGCTGGCGCGCATGGTGCAGGGCAACAAGCCTTTGCTGATGCGCCCGGGCAGCGAACCCGCCTACAACGCCGAATCGCCGTCCCCTCGCCGCGAGCGCGAGCCGCGAGAGGTCCGCGAGCCGCGCACGCCCCGCCCCGCGCGGGCCTCACGCGAGGAGATGCCGGCAGCACGCCCTGCGCGTGAGCGCGCGAAGCCCCGTGACCTCGACGATTTCACGCAGACTCTGATGCAGGCCCGGGAGTCGGCTGATGCCGCGCCCGTCGAGCACCCGGCGCACGGAGAACGCACCGCCCGCGGGCCGCACGGCTCGGGCGAGGTGCGCTTCGAGACCTACCGGGTGGAAGTCGGGCGCGATCACGGCGTGGAGGTGCGCAATCTGGTCGGCGCCATCGCCAACGAGGCTGGGCTGGAGAACAAGCACATCGGCAATATCGCCATTCGCGGCGACCACAGCTTCGTCGAACTGCCCGAAGGCATGCCCAAGGACGTGTTCCGCACCCTGCAGAAAACCTGGGTGAGCGGGCGGCAGTTGCAGCTCAGCAAGGTCGAGCCTGGGCGCGATACGGGCAGGGAACGTCCGGCGTCCCGAGCGCCCGCGCGGCGTTTCGATTCGGGCGATGCGCCGCCTGCACCCAAGCGCCGCGCCGCGACCATGCCCGGCGGCAAGTCGTTCAAGCGCAAGCCTTGAGAGGGCGTGAACAAAGCCGCCATGACCGCTCATCGCGCCAAAAGCGCCCCACTCTGCGTTGCAAATGCGCGCCGTGCCTACGGGCACGGCTGTGCTTTGCGCCTTGATTGGAGCGCTTTGGACACGCTGCTCGGCCACGCCGGATTCATTCACACCCTCTGACGCGGCCGGACGAAGCAGGGGCCTGAAAGCGCGCCGTCGGCAAAAGAATGCTCGACCGTCTCTGGCTGGGTTTCTTTCTGGTGGCTGCCGTCTCGGCCCTGGCGCGCTGGGCATTGGGTGATGCGGCGGTGTTCGCCGCGATGGTCGAGAGCCTGTTCGCCATGGCCAAGCTCTCGGTCGAGGTCATGGTGCTGCTGTTCGGCACGCTCACCCTGTGGCTGGGCTTGCTGCGCATCGCCGAGCGCGCGGGGCTGGTCGAACTGCTGGCGCGTGCGCTGGGGCCGCTGTTCCGGCGGCTGATGCCGGAAGTGCCGCAGGGCCATCCGGCCATCGGTCTGATCACGCTGAACTTCGCCGCCAATGTGCTCGGCCTGGACAACGCCGCGACGCCTATCGGCCTGCGCGCGATGCGCGAGTTGCAGACGCTCAACCCCAGCCACGACGCCGCGAGCAACGCGCAAATCCTGTTCCTGGTGCTCAACGCCTCGTCGCTGACGCTGTTGCCGGTGAGCATTTTCATGTACCGCGCGCAGCAGGGCGCACCCGACCCCACGCTGGTATTCCTGCCCATTCTCATCGCCACCAGCGCGTCCACGCTGGCGGGGCTGCTCAGCGTGGCCTGGATGCAGCGGTTGCGGCTGTGGGACCCGGTGGCGCTGGCCTATCTGGGCGGCGGCGCGCTGCTGCTGGGCGCGCTGCTCGCGGGGCTGGTGACGCTCAGCGCAGCGGCGCTGGCCAGTGTCTCGGCGCTGGTCGGCAATCTGGTGCTGTTCGGCGTCATCCTCGCCTTCCTGCTGGCAGGGGCGATCAAGCGGGTGCCGGTGTATGAAGCTTTCATCGATGGTGCGAAAGACGGTTTTGGCGTGGCGCGCGACCTGCTGCCCTACCTGGTTGCCATGCTGTGCGCGGTGGGCGTGCTGCGCGCCTCGGGCGCGCTGGGCTATGCGCTCGAAGGCATTCGCTGGGTGGTGCACGGGCTGGGGATGAACACCGACTTCGTCGCCGCGCTGCCCACGGCGCTGGTCAAGCCGTTCTCGGGCAGCGCCGCGCGCGCCATGTTGATCGAGACCATGCAGCACTACGGCGTGGACAGCTACCCGGCGCTGCTCGCGGCGACGATGCAGGGCAGCACAGAAACCACGTTCTATGTGGTGGCGGTGTATTTCGGCGCGGTGGGCATCAAGCGCGTGCGTCACGCCGTGGGCTGCGCGCTGGTGGCGGATCTGGCGGGCATCGTGGCGTCGATCGCGGTGTGCGCGTGGTTCTTTGCGCCGCATTGAGCCGAACCGGGACGCATTGAGCGATTGTCGACTTATTGTCCGAGCTGGCGCAGCAGGTCGATGGCCTTGGCCTCGCCATGCTTGGCCGCCAGCGCGGCCTTGATCTCGGGGAGCAGGGCGAGCAATTGATCGGCTGTGTGGCACTGCTCGATCTTGAGCTGCAGGGTGTAGGCCTTGATCATGCCGAGCTGGCGGCTCACCAGACCGTTGATCTGCTCGTATAGACGCGAGAAATCGGCGGAGGAGCTGACTCTGGCGGATTGGGTTTGGGTGCTATCGAGCGCCAGTTCGGAGGGCAGCTCGTCGTCGTCATGCAGGAACGTGTCGGCCGCTTCCTCAACGCTTGCGGCAGGCGGCGGTTCGGGCGCTGCAGGGGCGGCGATCAGTTCGAGTGCAAGCAGCTGCTCCAGCGCGTCTTCGGGAGCGGAGATGGCCTGCATCAGCTCCCGCAGGGTTTGCACGTCGCGCTTGCCGTCCACCAGAAGCAGCACATTGCGCAACACGCGCGAATGCAGAACCGCCCGCTTGGCCATCTCGTCCTGCCCCTTCGCAGTTTTGAACAACAAGCTCTCCGGGCGCATGGCGGTATCTCTCGCACGAGTCTGAAATGGTGCGGAGTTTAGGGCTTGGCGTGGGTTCGGTCGCCTTCGGGCTGGGCGATTTAGCGCAGCAGATCGAACAGGGTGCGGGCGACGACCTGCGTGGCGCGGCGCAGATCTTCGAGCACGATGTGCTCGTCGGCGCGCTTGGCATTGCTCTCGCGCACGGTGCGGGGGCCGGCGCCGTAGATCACTGCGGGAATGCCGCGCTCGGCGTAGAGGCGCACGTCGGTGTAGAGCGGGGTGCCGATCACGGGGATGGGTTCGCCGAACAGGGTTTGCGCATGGCGCTGCAGCGGCGTGGCCAGGCGCTCGAATCCGGGAATGGGTTTGAGCGCGCGTGCGAGCAGCATGCGGCGGATGTCCACGGTGATGCCGGGGATGGTGGCGGCGGCCTGTTCGATCGCACGCCGCAGTTCGGCTTCGACCGCGGCCGGGTCTTCCTCGGGGATCATGCGGCGGTCGAGTTTGAGCACCACCTTGCCGGGGACGACGTTGGTGTTGGTGCCGCCTTCGATCAGTCCGACGTTGAGATAGGGATGGTCGATGCCCGCAACCTGCGATTGCACCTTGCGGTACAGCGCATTCAGGGCATAGAGCGCATTGAGAATGGCCACGGCGCCCTGCAGCGCGTCCACGCCGGAATGCGCAATGGCGGCATGCGCCATGACGCCGTGCACCGTCACTTCGAGCTGCAGGCAGCCGTTGTGGGCGTTGACCACCTGATGGCTGAAGCCGGCGGCGATTTCCAGATCGGGACGGGTCAGGCCGTGTTCCAGCAGCCAGCCTGGGCCGAGCTCGCCGCCGAACTCTTCGTCATAGGTGAAGTGCAGTTCGACGCCGCCCTTCAGGGGCGCTCCTAGCGACTCGAGCGCGCGCACGGCGAAGGTGTAGGTGGTGAAGTCGCATTTGCTCACCGCGGCGGCGCGGCCGTAGAGCCTGCCGTCGTCGATCTCGCCGCCATAGGGGTCGTGCGTCCAGCCTTCGCCCGGGGGCACCACGTCGCCGTGGGCGTTGAGCGCGATGACCGGGCCGCCCGCGCCGTATGGGCGTCGCACGATGAGGTTGGTGATGGACTGCAGGCCATGCGCTTTGCACACTTCGGGGGGAATGGCGACCTTCTCTGCCTTCATGCCGAAGTCGGCCAGCAATTGCGCGGTACGCTCGGCATGCGGCGCGTTGTTGCCGGGCGGGGTGTCGGTGGGCACGCGCACCAGTTGCTGCAGCATGCGCGTCTGCTCGTCGAAGTGCGCGTCGACCCAGCGGTCGAGCGCCGCGTAGAGCGCCTCGCGAGTCTCATGGGAGGAGGGGACAACGGAGGTGTCGGTCATGATGCGGCGAGGGTGTCGAGGAGGTGTTGGAAAGCGGCGCAGGCGAGGTCGAGATCGTCGGCGGTGCTGGATTCGAGCGGGTTGTGGCTGATGCCGGCGTTTTCGCCGCGCACGAACAGCATGGCCTGCGGCATGACGGTGTGCAGCATCATGGCGTCGTGCCCGGCGCCGCTGGGCAGGTGGTGCAGCGGCAGGCCGAGTGCGGCCACCGCGCGCTCCCAGCGTTGTTGCAGCGCCGGGTCGCTGGTGGCGGCCTGCTCGCGCATGGTTTCTTCGAGGGTGAAGCGCAGCTTGCGGCGGGTGCAAAGGGCGGCCAGTTCGGTGCGGGTGTCGGCCAGCACGGCGTCGCGCTGGGCATTGCTGGGCGCGCGGATGTCGAGGCTGAAGCGGCAGCGGCCGGGCACCACATTGATCGAGCCGCCGGGGACTTCGAGCAGGCCGACGGTGCCGACGCTGTCGCCATCGGCCGCTGCGCGGCGCTCCAGGAACAGCGCCAGTTCGGCAGCGGCGCAGGCGGCGTCGCGGCGCGCGTTCATCGGCGTGGTGCCGGCATGGCTGGCCATGCCGATGATCTCGCCCACGCAGCGCACGCTGGCGTTGATCGAGGTGACGATGCCCAGCGGCAGGTCGAGGGCGGCCAGCACCGGGCCCTGTTCGATGTGCACTTCGACAAAGCCGATATAGCGCGCCGGGTCGCGGCGCAGCGCCGCAATGGCGGACCAGTCTGCGGGCAGACCGGCATGCTGCATAGCGTCGCGCATGGAGATGCCGTCGCGGTCTTGCTGGTCGAGCCAAGCTGGGTTGAAGGCGCCGGTGAGCGCGCCCGAGCCGAGGAAGGTGGCCTTGTAGCGCTGGCCCTCTTCTTCGGCGAAGGCCACGACTTCGAGGCTGAAGGGCAGGCGCCTGCCGGTGCGATGCAGTTCGCGCACGCAGGCCATCGGGATGAAGATGCCGATGCGCCCGTCATACTTGCCCGCGTTGCGCACGGTGTCGTAGTGGCTGCCGGTGAGCAGGCGCGGGGCCGTGGGGTCGCTGCCTGGGTAGACTCCGACCACGTTGCCGACGGCGTCGATGTCCACCGCGTCGAAGCCGCAGTCGCGCATGGCGGCGGCAATCTCGGCGGCCGCGGCGCGGTGGGCGTCGGTGAGGTAGGTGGCGGTGAGTTCGCCGCGCGCCTGCCATTCAGGTTCGCTGTGCCGGGCAAGGCGTTCGCACCAGTCCCACACGCGGTTGCCTTGTTTCGGCACGAAGCCGAACCGGTCGTTCAGCCGCAGTTCGGCAATGCGATGGATCTGGCGCAGGGCTTCGGCGAACTCGAAGTCCGGCGGGTTGTCGAGGCGGCGCTCCAGGGCGGCGATGATCTGCGCCCGGCTCAGCCCGGCGCCGCGCGGCCCGCGCACCGCGAGGATGAAGGGCCAGCCAAAACGCGCGGTGTACTCGGCATTCAGCGCGTTGATGCGGGCGAGCTCTTCAGGCGTGCAGTGCGACAGACCGGCGCGCGCTTGCTCCTGCGTGGACTCGGCCGTGAGCTGGCCCGCCACGGCCGCCTTGCCCGCCAACTCCGGGTGGGCGCGGATCAGGCCGAGCTGCTCTTCGCGGCTGGCCTGGCGCACCGTTTGCACCAGCGCGGTTTTCAGCGCGGTCAGGGTGGAAAAAGGGCGGGCTGCCCAGGTGCGTTGTGCAATCCAGGGCGAGTGCTCATAAACGCCGTCGAGCAAGTCGGTGAATTCGGTCTGGTTGGCTGCGTTGAGTTCGGCAAGCGTGGGCATGATCACTCCCACACAAAAGCGGTGGCCGCATCGAAGGGATGCTCGGCCTGCCAGTGACGCGCGATGTCGATGCGGCGCGCGATCCACACCCGGTCGTGATGCTGCACATGATCGAGAAAGCGCTGCAGCGCGCGGATGCGGCCGGGCCTGCCCAGCAGACGCGCGTGCATGCCGATGCTGAGCATCTTCGGCCGTTCTTCACCCTCGGCGTAGAGCGCGTCGAAGCTGTCGCGCAGGTAGATGTAGAAGTCCTCGGCTTGCGCAAAGCCCTGGGGCAGGGCGAAGCGCATGTCGTTGCTGTCCAGGGTGTAGGGCACGACCAGATGGGGCGCAAGGCCGCCGTCTGTCTTGCGCACCTGCAGCCAGAAGGGCAGGTCGTCGCCGTAATAATCGCTGTCGTAGGCGAAGCCGCCGAAGTCGGCCACCAGGCGCCGGGTGTTGGGGCTGTCGCGGCCGGTGTACCAGCCCAGCGGACGCACGCCGCAGACAGCTTCGATCGCATCCACGCCGAGTTGCATGTGCTCGCGCTCGGTGTCTTCGTCCACGTTCTGATAATGAATCCAGCGCCAGCCGTGGCAGGCGATTTCATGGCCGAGCTCCACGCAGGCGCGGGCGAGGTCGGGCGTGCGTTGCAGCGCCATGCCCACGCCGAAGACCGTGAGCGGCAGGCCGCGGCGCTCGAACTCGCGCAGGATGCGCCACACGCCGGCTCGCGAGCCATATTCATAGATACTTTCCATGCTCAGATGCCGCGCCGGGTAGGACGCGGGATTGAACATTTCGGAGAGAAACTGTTCGCTGCCCGCATCGCCATGCAGCACGCAGTTCTCGCCGCCTTCCTCGATATTGAGCACGAACTGCAGCGCCACACGGGCCTGGCCGGGCCAGCGGGCATGGGGCGGGTTGCGACCATAGCCGACGAGGTCGCGGGGATAGGGTGGGGTGGACATGACGTACTTGGGCCTGTGCTCAATCCGCGTGGCTGCCCAGCGCCTGGGCGAGGTCGGCGCTGGTGGTTCTCGGGTGATACAGCAGGCTGCTTTCGGTGGCCAGCAAGTGGGCCTCCATCAATTGCTTGGCTTTGGCGACGTCCCGCGCTTCCAGAGCCTTGAGGATGGCGACGTGTTCGTCCGACGAATGCTGCGCCGCGCGCGACGATTGATACATCAGCGTGATGAGGGCGCAGCGCGAGATCAGCTCCGACAGAATCTGCGCCAGCACCTGATTGCCGATGCGCTGGGCCATCAGCACATGGAAATCGCCCAGCAGCCGCGTGCGGCCCGTCACATCCACCCGGCCGACCACGGCCTGCTCCTGTTTGAGATGGGCGCGCAGGGCACGGAAATCGCTCGGCGTGGCCTGCTGGCAAAACGCCTCGACCAGATGCTGTTCGAGCATGCGGCGCACCGCGAACACCTGCTTCGCCTCTTGCACCGAGGGCTGCGAGACGAAGGCGCCGCGTGCGGGTTCGAGCGTGACCAGATGATCGCGCGCAAGCTGAAACAGCGCCTGCCGCACGATGGTGCGCGACACGCCGTAGATCGTCGCGATCTTCTGCTCGGTGAGCTTGGCGCCGGGCGCCAGACGATGTTCGATGATGGCCGCGGTGATGGCAGCGACGATGGTCTGCGTCGAATCGCTGACCGGGTTCTCGGCAGCGGCGACAGCGCTTACTGCCTTGCCTGCTGGTGCCTGTGCCTTCACAGCGGGTTTGCGGCGCGCATTCACGGGTTCACTCTTCACGATGGATTTCCGGCACAGTGTTTGCTTCGTCCAGAAGACGGCCGAATGGGGCATTCGGCGCAATATTGCAATTCTCGCAGTTCCGTTTGACACACAACAGCATACAATTTAAATTTTGATTGTATGCAAAAATTCTAGGTCAAATCCGTAGATTATTTCTGACCGAAGACCACGATGGGCGCCCTGACTACACACATTCTCGACACCGCGCATGGACTGCCCGCCGCAGCCGTGCATATCGATCTGTACGCCGAACAGGGCGCGGATTGGGTGCTGCTGCGTTCCGTGCAGACCAACGCCGACGGGCGCTGCGATGCGCCGCTGCTGCAGGGCGGCGACCTGCGGCCAGGAAGATACCGGCTGGTGTTCCAGATCGGCGCTTACTTCAGGGAGCTGGGTGTGGCGCAGTCGAGCCCGCCTTTCCTCGATCAGATTTCTCTGGAGTTCGGTGTGGCCGATGCGCAGCAGCACTATCACGTGCCCTTGCTGGTTTCCCCCTGGAGTTATTCGACTTACCGCGGCAGCTAGACAACACAATCGGCTGTTTGCTGTTTCATTTTCGCAAAGTTCAAAGGACAAGCAATGAACAAACAACTCGCGATCATGGCCCTTATTCTGGGCTCGGGTCTAAGCGCGGCGGCCCATGCTCAATCCAGTGTTCAACTCTATGGGACCGTTGATCTGGGTGTTGAGCACTTCAGTAACGGTGCGGGTAGTGTCAACAAGCTAGGCAATGGCATTCTCAACCCAAGCGTCGTGGGGCTCAAAGGCCAGGAAGATTTGGGTGGCGGTACTTCGGTGTTCTTTCAGGCCGAAACTTCGTTCTGCGCCAATGGTGCCGCGCCTGGGGCCAGCACTGCCAACGCGCAATACTGCGGCCCGGGTTTTATGGGCCGTACCAGCATTGTGGGACTGAAAGGCAGTTTTGGCAGGTTCCAAATGGGTCGTATGTTTACGCTTAGCAATGGCGACTTCTACGTCATCGACCCCTTGCACAGCGACAGCCTGAGCCCGTTTGGCAATACCAATGTCGCAACCATCGGTGAGCCCGTCTGGTACAGCCAGGCGATTGCCTATTACTCACCGAGCTTCAAAGGTTTCAACGCCGCTGCCATGTACCAATTTGGCGATGGCATCGGCATAGCCAGCACCACAGGCGCATACAACCTGCATCTGGGCTATGCGCAGGGGCCATTGTTTATCGGCCTGGACTATGAGAATCAGAAAGGCCCGAATAACGTCACCGCCCTCAAGCACACCATGCTGGCTGCCGCCTACGACTTCAAGATGATTCGAATTGGCGTTTATGCAGCCCGTAACAGGCCAGATCCCAGCAGCGGCAATCCCAACCTGAACGCCTACGCTTTGACTGCAAGCGTGCCCTACGGCGCTGCGACCTTTATTGGTGAATTCGCAGTGCAGAGCGACAAAACTGTGTCGCGGCCGAATACCCGCATGGTGAATCTCGGCGTGCTCTACGCCTTGTCCAAACGTACCTCACTGTATGCAATGTACGCCCGAGCGACGGATTATTACGACTTTGTGAACGAAGTCGATGCCTTCGGCAACAACGACGCACCCACGGCCGCAAACGGTTCGGGTGCTGCTTCCACTGGCATCGCCTTGGGCGTCAGCATGAATTTTTGAAATCAATCCATCGTCGCAGCAGCCAACCAACACGCCAAAAGCATTGCGTCTTTTGGCACGCGACCTTGAAGACTTTCGCAGAGCCTGCCGTGGCGAAAGTCGACTTCATATGACCTTTCAGGAGATGTCATGATGAGCGACTTGATGACCACCATCCTGCCCTACGGCATGAACTGGGCCGATTTATTGCTGCGCTGGCTGCATGTGATCACAGCCATTGCCTGGATCGGCTCTTCTTTCTACTTTGTCTGGCTCGACAACAGCCTGGAAAGACCTACCGACCCGGAGCTGAAAGCCAAGGGCGTGGATGGGGAGCTGTGGGCGGTGCATGGAGGGGGCTTCTACAACCCGCAGAAATACATGGTCGCGCCCAAGAACTTGCCGCAGCATCTGCACTGGTTCTATTGGGAGAGTTATTCCACCTGGCTGTCGGGCTTCGCCTTGCTGTGCGTGCTGTACTTCTATCACGCCGGTATTTTCATCGTCGATCCGCGGGTGTTCGCCTGGACTTCGCCAGGGTATGCGGTGGCGGCCATGCTGGGCTTTCTGGTCGTCGGATGGTTGGTTTATGACGGCATCTGCCGCGTGTTCGGCCAAGGCAAAAATGGCGATCTGATCGTGGGCATTCTGGTTACGGTGTATGTGGTGCTCGCATCCTGGCTGGCCTGTCATCTGTTTGCGGGTCGGGCGGCGTTTCTCATCATCGGCGCCATGCTCGGCTCCTCGATGAGCGCCAATGTGTTCTTCTGGATCATTCCGGGTCAACGCCGGGTGGTGGCGGCCATGCGCGCTGGGCAGACGCCCGACCCGATGGACGGCAAGCGCGGCAAACAACGCAGCGTGCACAACACTTACTTCACCCTGCCGGTGCTGTTCGCCATGCTGTCCAACCATTACAGCTTCGTGTATGACGCGCCGAACAACTGGCTGGTGCTGGTGCTGATGATGCTCGCCGGCGCGCTCATCCGCCAGTTCTTCGTGCTCAAACACAAAGGCGCGTGGAAGTGGCAATACTGGATCATCGGGGCGGGGCTCATTCTGGCTGTGGCGGTAGCATTGGCGCCGAAACCGCAACCTGTGCTGTCGAATGCGAAGCCGGTGACCTTCGCCCAAGTGCAGCACATCGTGCAGGAGCGCTGTCTGCTCTGCCACTCGGGAGCGGCGGCCAGCAAAGGCGTTCGTCTGGATTCGGCCCCAGGCATCGTTAGCCATGCGCAGGCGATTTATCAGCAAGTGGTGGTGCTCAAGGCCATGCCGCTGAACAACGCTACGCAGATGACTGATCTAGAACGCGCCGAAATCGGGCAATGGATCAAAGGCGGCGCCAAGCCCTGAACTGCCAACGCCCGGTTATCGTGATGCCAACAGAAAAGGAGACGATCATGGCCCAAACGCTCGCACCTGCGGCTGCTGAAAGCGCACCGCATTCGGTTGATGAAGTGCTGTCCGCTGGCAAGCTGGTGGCCTTGGGCATCCAGCATGTGCTGGTGATGTACGCGGGCGCCGTGGCAGTGCCCCTGATCATCGGCTCGGCGCTGAAGCTGCCGGTGGAGCAGATCGCCTTGTTGATCACTGCCGATCTGTTCATCTGCGGGGTGACCAGCATCATTCAGTCGCTCGGGCTCACGCCCTGGTTCGGCATTCGCATGCCGGTGATGATGGGCATGACCTTCGCTTCGGTCACGCCGATGATTGCCATTGCGACTACGCCCGGCATGGGGCTGCAAGACATCTTCGGCGCCATCATTGCCGCCGGGGTGTTCGGGCTGCTGATCGTGCCTTTTGCTTGCCGTTTGATGGGCATGTTTCCGCCCGTGGTCACCGGTTCGGTGATCACCATCATCGGCATTTCGCTCATGCAGGTCGGCATTCAGTGGGCTGTTGGCGGGGCGTGGCTCAAGCCCATGATTCCCAACCCGGCGCCAGGTGTGCCTGCGGGAAGTCTGATGCCGAATCCCGCCTATGCCTCGATGGAAAACCTGGGCATCGCCCTGTTCGTGCTGGTGGTCATTCTGTTCATCAGCAAATTCGGACGCAACTTCCTGAAAAACATTTCGGTGCTGATTGGCCTTGTGCTCGGCAGTGTGGTGGCAGCCCTGTTGGGGCTGATGCATTTCGACCAGGTCGCCAAGGCCGATGCATTTCATCTGGTGATGCCGTTTCAGTTTGGCGCGCCGCAATTCGCCATTGGCCCGATCGTGACGCTGTGCGTGGTGGAACTGGTGGTGTTCGTCGAGTCAGCCGGCATGTTTTTCGCGCTGGGCGACATTGTTGGGCGCAAAGTGGGTCGCGCAGAGCTGGGGCGTGGCCTGCGGGTCGATGCCTTGGGCACCATTCTGGCGGGCATGTTCAACACCTTTCCCACCACCTCGTTTTCGCAGAACATCGGCCTGGTGGGCATGACCGGCGTGCGCAGCCGCTGGGTGACGGTGACTGGCGGCGTCATCATGCTGCTGCTCGGGCTGATGCCCAAACTGGGCGCGCTGGTGGCGGCCATTCCCCAGCCAGTGCTAGGCGGCACGGGCATCGCCATGTTCGGCATGGTGGCGGCCACGGGCATCCGCATCCTCAGCGAGGTCGATTACAAGAACAATCGCAACAATCTGCTCATCGTCGCCCTGGGCATCGGCTTTGGCATGATTCCTCTGGTGGCGCCGCAATTTTTCATCCACTTCCCCGAAGTCCTCGCGCCCATGCTGCACAGCGGCATTCTGCTCACCGCCGTGGTGGCTTTTTTGCTCAATGCGTACTTCAACGGCTTCGGCAAACCGGATGCCAAGAGCCTTCTGGATCGCGAACACGCGGCGGAAGATGGGGCCAAATTGCGCTGATGGCCCGCGCAGCCCTGACGGCAGATTCGCGGGTTTGCTCTGCTATGGTTTAGAAGACCACAATTCCTGACGCGCTACCCGGATGCATCTTCTCGTTCTTGACGTGGGCAATACCCGGCTGAAATGGGGAATCTATGCGCGCTCGCAGCGCAACGCGGAGTTGCTGGCCGGCGGGGCGATGCTGCTGGAAGAAGCCGACCAACTCGGTCGCATACTGGCGACGCAACCTCGCGCTGAGCGCGTCATTGGATGCGCTGTTGCCGGAGCCGTGGTCACGGCGCGGGTGTGCGCCGAACTCGCTGCGCTCGGGCTGCGCTGCCGCTGGATTGCCGCGCAGGCCGAACAATGCGGTGTGCGCAACAGCTATGCCGTGCCGTCGCTGCTGGGGGCGGATCGCTGGGCCGCGCAACTCGGGGCGCGCCAGCGCGTGCCCGACCGCGCGGCGATGGTCATCAGCGTGGGAACCGCCGTCACGGTGGATTGCCTCAGCCGGGATGGGGTGTTCATCGGCGGCATCATCCTGCCCGGATTCGGGTTGATGCTCAAGGCGCTGGAGATGGGCACTGCCGGTCTGCGCGTGCCGGAAGGCGACATTGTCGAGTTTCCCACCAATACCAGCGATGCGTTGATGACGGGCGGAGCACTGGCCATTGCGGGCGCGGCGCGGCAGATGCACGCGCGTTTGCAGGCCCGCGAGCCGGGCGAGGTGGTCGTGCTGCTGACCGGCGGCGCCGCGCCCAAGCTGCGCGATGCGCTGGGCTTGCCGCATCAGCATGTCGAGCACCTGGTGTTCGAAGGGCTGCTGTGCATCGCCGCGCAGCAGCCGCGCCCACACACACAGCGGCATCAGAGCACGTAGCGTGACAGGTCTTCGTCGCGGGCGATGTCGCCCAGGCGGGAATTCACCATCGCGGCATCGATCTGCACGGTCGTGTGTTGCGAGCCGTCGGCGTGGAAGGACACCTCTTCGAGCAGCCGCTCCATGACCGTATGCAGCCGTCGTGCGCCGATGTTCTCGGTCTTCTCGTTCACCTGAAACGCCACTTCGGCCATGCGGCGGATGCCATCGGCGGTGAACTCCAGCCGCACGCCATCGGTGGCGAGCAGCGCGGCGTACTGCTTGGTCAGACTGGCATCGGTGCTGGTGAGGATGGCCTCGAAATCGGCGACCGAGAGCGACTCCAGTTCCACCCGGATGGGAAAGCGCCCCTGCAGTTCGGGAATCAGGTCGGAAGGCTTGGCGACGTGAAACGCGCCGCTGGCGATGAACAGGATATGGTCGGTGCGCACCATGCCGTACTTGGTGCTCACGGTCGTGCCTTCCACCAGCGGCAGCAGATCGCGCTGCACGCCCTGGCGCGACACATCCGCGCCCTGCGTGTCGCTGCGCGAAGCCACCTTGTCGATCTCGTCGAGGAACACGATGCCGTTCTGCTCCACCGCGCGCAGCGCGCCGGCCTTGATCTCATCCTCGTTGACCAGCTTGGCGGCCTCTTCGTCGATCAGCAGCTTCTGCGCTTCGCGCACGGTAACCTTGCGCGTCTTGCTGCGCGTCTGGCCCATATTGGCGAACATGGAACGGATCTGCTCGGTCATGTCCTCCATGCCGGGCGGGCCCATGATGTCGATGCTGGCCGGGTGTACGGCGACGTCGATCTCGATTTCCTTGTCATCGAGCTGGCCTTCGCGCAGGCGCTTGCGCAGGATCTGGCGGGTGCCACCGGTTTCCCGGGCGTCGCTCACGCCGGGCAGCAGGGCGTCGAGGATGCGGTCTTCCGCGCGGTCTTCGGCGCGGGTGCGCTGCTGGCGCATGGCACTCTCGCGCGCCAGTTTCACGGCGGCCTCCATCAGATCGCGGATGATGGTGTCGACATCGCGGCCGACATAGCCCACTTCGGTGAACTTGGTCGCCTCGACCTTGATGAACGGTGCGTCGGCCAGCTTGGCCAGGCGGCGCGCAATCTCCGTTTTGCCCACGCCGGTGGGGCCGATCATCAGAATGTTCTTCGGCGTGATTTCGTGGCGCAGCGGCTCGGCGACCTGCTGCCGGCGCCAGCGGTTGCGCAGCGCGATGGCCACCGCCTGCTTGGCCTTGGTCTGGCCGATGACGAAGCGGTCGAGCTCGGAGACGATTTCGCGGGGGGTCATGTTCATGGGCTTCGGACTCACTGTTCACCCAGCGTTTCGATGGTGTGCGATTGGTTGGTGTAGATGCAGATGTCGCCCGCGATGCGCAGAGACTGCGCGACGATCTCGCGCGGGCTCAGCTCGGTGTGCTCCAGCAAGGCGCGGGCGGCTGCTTGCGCATACGCGCCACCCGAGCCGATGGCGACGATGCCGAACTCGGGCTCCAGCACATCGCCGTTGCCGGTGATGATGAGCGAATGCTCGGCATCCGCCACCGAGAGCATGGCCTCCAGGCGCCGCAGCATGCGGTCGGTGCGCCAGTCCTTGGCCAGCTCGACGGCGCTGCGCAACAATTGGCCTTGATGCTTTTCCAGCTTGGCCTCGAAGCGCTCGAACAGCGTGAAGGCATCGGCCGTGCCGCCGGCAAAGCCCGCCAGAATCCCGCCGTTGTACAGCCTGCGTACCTTGCGCGCGGTGGACTTGACGACGATGTTGCCCAGCGTCACCTGCCCGTCGCCGCCCAGGGCCACGGTCGCGCCGCGGCGCACGCTGAGAATGGTGGTGCCGTGATATTGATCCATGGAGGGATTCGGGGATGGGTGCAAATCGATCAAGAGGCGCGGGAGAGGGCTTGCCGGCTTGCCGCGCGGTCATCAATCCCGGCGCAGTTGGATCAGGGCGTGTTCGTGCAGGCCGAGGATGCTGAACAGGCCCGCGATCAGCCGGTGCACGCCGGTGAACTGCAGGGTCTTGCCGCGCTCGTGCTGCATCATGGCCCAGTTGAGCAGCGCCCCGGCGCTGGAAAAATCGATGCGACGCAACTGGCGCAGCGAAATGCTCAACTGTTCGTGGTCTTTTGCCGCCCGTTCCAAGGGGTCCAGGAAGGTGCCGGAGCTGCCGAGAATCTCGCCGCTGAGTTGCAGTTGCGCCGAACGCGATCCGCCGCTGCTGAGAATCGAATGCGGGTTCAGGCCGGAGTTGTGGAACGCGGAGGTCGTGGCGGGAGCTGCCGCGGGTTCGGGCGGGGCATCGCCGCCGGCCGTCTCCAAATGGGCGCGACTGGACTCCCAGGCGGGAGGCGAGATTTCGTAAGTCACGCAGTAGTCGAGCGCGATGGCGTCGAAATCGTTCTGCTGGTTGAGCAGACGCAGCAATTCCAGGCGCAAGGCCCACCACAGCGGATCGGCATCGCGCTGCATCGCCGGAGCCTGCGCCTGGCAGAGCGACATCAGCGACTGCACACCATGCAGCGTGACCGTGCAGGTCGTCTGGTTGAGCTTTTTCAACGCTTCGACCAGCGTCGGCAGCGCGGCGGGTGCGATGGCGCGTACCGCATCGAAATTCAGATCGATGGCCGCCGGCGCATTGAGCAGCATCTTGCGCAGGCGATCGGCCTGCGCGGCATCGATCGAGGGCGAAAACACCAGCGAGGGCTTGAAGCCGCCCGGGGCCGGCGAAGCCGAAGCGGGAGACGCGGGAAGACCTTCGTCGGTCATGGGCGCCGAGGTCTGGAAACGACTGACGAAATCCACCACCAGCGCTTCGAACTTGTCGATCTGCCCCGATGCGCGGAACAGATCGAACAGTGCCAGCCAGAGTTCCTTTTCCGCTCCCAGGTCCTGCGAGTTGGAAATGGCGTCACGCAAGGCGGACTCGGCGGCGGCATCATCGCCGTTGGCGAAATCCATCACGGCCTGATCGAACAGCGGGTTGGAACTCAAGGCCTCGTGCACTTCCACGGCAAAGAACGCGCTGGGCATGAAATCGTTGCTCGATCGCAGCCAACTGTCGCCGGAGGGCGCGGATGTTCGCAAGGCCAGGGCATCGTCGCTGAGCCGGGTGGCGGCCGCGAGTGTGGGCTGTTCGTCAAAGCGGGCAGCGGCAGACGCTTGCGCGCCGGGAGAGGACGCAGCAGCGCCGGGGACGAAAGGAACGGTCGGGGCGTAGCCGGGCGGCTGCGCAAGAGGTGCAGCGGGTGCGGATTCGCCCGGCGAGGTCGTCGGTGCGGACTGCGTGGGGATGCCGCTGGCCGGGCCGGAGGCTGCTGCAGCGAGTCCCGGCTTGCCGATCAAGGTGGTGTCGGCGTAGGCCGTGTCCACTTTCCAGTGCAGGGCGCTGCCGGAGGTCGTCGGTGTCGGCGTCCCTGCGGTCAGGGGGGGAAGCGAGCTCAGCGGCGGCTGGGTCTTGGTGGGGACATTGACGCCGTGTGGGGATGGCCGCGTGACCGCGCTGCGTGTGCGCGACGAGGGCGGGGCGTGTTCGCCGGCCATCGATTTCTCGATTTCGTTGATCTTGCGCAGGGTCTCGCCCCTGTCGTGTACCGGAGCGGGCTGCGACGTGAGCTCGGGGATATTGGTCTGCAGGCTGTCATCCATGCCCAGATCGGTGGCCTCTCGCCTGCGCAGCTTGCGCAGGCCATCGAGCTCGCGCTTGCGGATGAAATCGTCCTGACGCTTCTGATCCTCCCTGGCCTTGACCCGCGCGAGGTTCTCATGCTCTTGCAGGGCCTGTTCGTCGGTGAGCGACCAGTCGCGGGTCGGGTTCTTGACGAAAGAACCCACCCGCTTCCAGAAACCGCCTGAACCCGAACTGCTCATGCCTGAGTGACCTGGAAAGGTTGTCTGCCGAGTGGATGGGCTGACCGAATGGGGGCTGACCGAATGGGGCTGGCCCGCGTTCAATCGTTGAACATTTTCTGCTTGATCTCACGCCGCTGCTGCGCTTCGAGCGACAGGGTGGCCGTCGGTCGCGCCAGCAGGCGGCCGATGCCGATGGGCTCGCCCGTCTCTTCGCACCAGCCATACTCGCCGCTTTCGATGCGTGCAAGCGCCAGTTCGATCTTTTTCAGCAGCTTGCGTTCACGGTCGCGGGTACGCAGTTCGAGCGCATGCTCTTCTTCGATGGTGGCGCGATCGGCTGGATCGGGTACCAGCAGCGTGTCTTCGCGCAGATGCTCGGTGGTTTCGCCCGCGCTCTTGATCAGGTCGTCGCGCATGGTGCTGAGCAGACGCTTGAAGTATTCGCGCTGAACGTCGTTCATGTACTCGCTGTCGGGCATGGCCAGCAGGTCTTGCTCGGTCAGCTCCGACACCGGTTTGTTCTTCCAGGCATTGGCCTGCTTGGGGTCGGTCTTTCTGGGAGTGGGTTCGATGGTGGTGCTGCTCATGGAACTTCTGTCGAGTCGGATGGGTTCCGGCGACCCCATGGCCGCCGATAAGGGTTTCGAGGCGTGGAGTTTACTCACGCCGGAAGAGGAGGATCGCCGAAGCGCCGGCGAGGATGTGATTTTTTTTGCCGTTGCGGCCGAGGCGACAGGCGGATTTTGCGCCGTCTCGGTCTTTGCGGACGACTTGGCAGGCGCAGAGGGTGCGGCCGCAGCCGTCGGTTCAGCCTTGCTCCTGGCTGCGACCTGTTTGACTGCGGGGTTTTTGTCTGCTGCCGCAGGCTTGCCCCTGCCTGGAGCGGCGACCGCTTGATGAGTCGGCTTGACCACGAATTTTCTCCCGAACTTTTCATCCGGCAGCCCATCGCTGCCTGATTTGCTGCGTTGCTCGGCACGGACACAGAGAAATCGTCGTGCGCTGACCGGGCGCTGATTGAGCGTGCCGACCCACCCTGGGAGCCTGTCGGACTTGAAGGAAACCGGCTGCACCGGCTGCAAATTCGCTTCGATTCTTCAAGTCCGACAGGCTCCTGGGGTTCTTCCGCACAGGGCCTGCTGCTCAAACTTGCTGCCGCTTTTGATCGTGCTCAAGGCGTCGATCGGGGCGGTGATCGGCGTCAGCCTTTGCCGCACCGTGTGGATCGCAGCCTGCGGCTTCAGGCGGGCAGGCCGCTGCCAAAACCAATCGATTCTATTCATTTCGGATGGCAAGGCAAATGCGTCATGCAACCAGGCATTGCTCCAGTCCTTTTTCGAGAATGTCGCGCGGCAGGTCGATGCCGATGAACACCATCTTGCTCTGCCGCTGTTCCTGCGGATTCCAGGGGGCGGCCAGATCGCTGCCCATGAGCTGGTGCACGCCCTGGAACACGACCTTGCGGTCGATGCCCTGCATGTTCAGCACCCCCTTGTAGCGCAGCATGCGCGGGCCGTAGACCTGCACGATGGCGCCGAGGAAGTCTTCGAGCCTGGCCGGATCGAAGGGTTTGTCGGCGCGGTAGACGAAGGATTTCACGTCGTCATCGTGGTGGTGATGGTGCGGATGGTTGCAGTGCTCGCCGTGCGCATGATCGTGATGGTCGTGCTCATGGTCGTGGTCATGATCGTCGGCCTTGAGGAAATCGGGGTCGATGTCGAGCTTGGCGTTGAGGTTGAAACCCTTGAGGTCGAGCACCTGCGACAGCGGCACCTCGCCGAAATGCACCACGCTTTGCCTGGCGCGCGGATTCATGTGGGCGAGCCGATGCTGCAGGGCGGCGAGTTCGTCGGCGCCGACCAGATCGGCCTTGCTGATGAAAATCTGGTCGGCAAAACCCACCTGGCGGCGTGCTTCCTGCCGGCTGTCGAGCTGGCCGTCGGCATGCTTGGCATCGATCAGGGTGAGGATGGCGTCGAGCATGTACTGGCTGGCGACCTCGTCGTCCATGAAAAAAGTCTGTGCCACCGGCCCCGGATCGGCCACGCCGGTGGTCTCGATGACCACGCGGTCGAACGACAGTTCGCCCTTGCGTCGCCTGGCGGCCAGATCGGCCAGGGTGGCGCGCAGATCGTCGCGGATGGTGCAGCAGATGCAACCGTTGGACATCTGCACGATCTGCTCGCCCGCTTCCTGCACCAGGATGTCGCTGTCGATGTTCTCTTCGCCGAACTCGTTCTCGATCACGGCGATCTTCGAGCCATGCGCTTCGTGCAGCACGCGCTTGAGCAGCGTGGTCTTGCCGCTGCCGAGAAAGCCGGTGAGGATGGTGGCGGGGATGAGGGCGGCCATAGAGGGAATCCTTGTGATCGATCAATAAAAGTATTTTGGGGCTGTCGCGCCGATGTCAAGCCTTGCGCAGCAGCAGCCCCTTGAGGTACTCGCCTTCGGGGAAGTGCAGGCTCAAGGGGTGGTCGAGGCCGGCGCCGGTGCGGGCGACGATCTGGGCGTCCGCTCCCGCGTCGAGCGCGGCGCCCGCGACGATTTTCTGGAACAGCTCGGCGCTGACACCGCCCGAACACGAAAAGGTGAACAGCCAGCCGCCGGGCGGCAGCAGGTGGAACGCCAGGCGATTGATGTCCTTGTAGGCGCGTGCGGCGCGTTCGACCTGTTGCGGGCTGGCGGCGAATTTGGGCGGATCGAGCACGATGGCGTCGAACTGCGCGCCCTCGTCGCGCAGGCGGCGCAGCGTGGCGTTGACGTCGGCGTCGATGAAACTCGCCCGAGCCGGATCGAAGCCGTTGAGCGCGACATGCTCAGCGGCCAGCGCCAGCGCGGGTGCGGAGGAATCCACCGAGACGACCTGTTGCGCCCCGCCGGCCAGCGCGGCCAGCGAGAAGCCGCCGGTGTAGCAAAAGCCGTTGAACACGCGCTGCAGACCTTGCATGCGCACCTGTTTGGCGAAGCGGGCGCGGGCGTCGCGCTGGTCGAGATAAAAGCCGGTCTTGTGGCCGGTGGCGACGTCGACCTGCAAGCGCAGGCCGTTCTCGACGATCTCGACCTGAGTGGCTCCGCCGCCGCGCAGCCAGCCGCAGGACGCGGGCAGGCCCTCGCGCTCACGCAGCGCGGCGTCAGAACGTTCGTAGATCCGTGTGCCGGGCATGAGGCTCTGCAAGCCGTCCGCGATCACCGATTTCCAGCGCTCGATGCCCGCGCTGCCCGCCTGCAGCACCACGATGTCGTCATAGCGATCGACGATGCAGCCGGGCAGACCATCGCTCTCGCCGTGTACCAGCCGGCAGGCGCCGAGGTCGAGCCCCAGCGACTGCCGGCGCTCGATGGCAGCGCGCAGTTGCTCGGTGAAAAAGCTGGCATCGATGCGTTGTTTGGCCTCGAAGCTCCAGACCCGCAGCCGGATCTGCGAAGCGGGGCTGAACGTCGCCCAGGCCAGAAACTGGCCGTCGTGCGATTCCACGCGGACGGTTTCTCCGCTGTCTGCTGCTCCTTTGGCGATCGAGCTGGCAAATACCCAAGGATGGCGACGCAGCAGTGAGCGCTCCTTGCCAGGGTGCAGGCGGATGGTTTTCATGGAAGGAAGACGGCTCAGGGCTTTTTGCGCGCCCGCGGGTGGGCTGCGTCGTAGACCTTGGCCAGATGCTGGAAGTCCAGGCGGGTATAGACCTGCGTGGTGGCGATGCTGGAATGTCCCAGCAATTCCTGTACCGCGCGCAAATCGCCGCTGGACTGCAGCACATGCGAGGCGAAGGAGTGGCGCAGCATGTGCGGATGCACGCGCGCGTCCAGCCCAGCGGCGCGGGCGTGCTCGCGCAGTTCCAGCCAGACCCGCTGCGGCGTGATGCGGCCGCCGCGTGCGCCCAGAAACAGGGCGGCTTGGGCGTCGGCGTCGGCGCCTTCGCGCAGCAGCGAGGTTCTGAGGACGAGCCAGTGCTGCAGCGCCAGCAGCGCGGGCCGGCCGATCGGCACGCTGCGTCGCTTGTTGCCCTTGCCGGTGACGGTGGCCTCGGCGGCGTCCCAGTCGATCCAGCCGCGGGCGGTCTGGCTGGCGCGCACGTCCAGCCCGGTGAGCTCGGACACGCGCAGGCCGCAGGAATACAGCAGTTCGGCGATGGCATGCGCGCGCGCGCTGCGGGTGGCGAAGGGTTCGGCCTGGTGCGGACGCGATGATCTCGTGGACTCTTGCGGGACGTAAGCGGCCAGCGCGACAGCCTGATCGACCGACAAGGCCTTGGGCAGCGGTCTGGCCGCCTTGGGGGCGCGCACGTCCTGCACCGGGTTGGCGGCCACATGGCCCAGCCGACCCATCCAGCGGAAAAAGCTGCGCCACGCCGACAGCCGCGCGGCAATGGCGCGCGGGCTCATGCCGCCCGCATGCAGTTGTGCGGCCCAGCGGCGGATGTGCAGCGATTCGATCGGTGCGGCGCCCAGCGCTTCGGCGCGCTGCAGCAGGTCATCGAGATCGCGCCGGTAGTTGACCAGCGTGCCGTCTGCCAGGCGGCGCTCGGTTTGCGCGTGAACGAGATAGTCCGCCGCAAGCTGGCGCAAGGACGGCTTGTCGGGCTGGGATGAACCGGACGCGGCCATGCGGTGGCGGGAATTGCGCGACGATTTTCAGCACGCCAGCAGGCTCACCAGCGCGGCGCTGGCCAACTGGCCGATGAGGGTGAGGAAATCGGTGCCCATATCGGCGGTGAAGCGCTGGGTGTCGGGCGAGGCCAGCACCAGCAGCCCCATGCATAGGCTGGTGTGCGGGTTCTGCAGCGGGATGAGCGCGAGCGATTGCGCCATCTGCGCATCCGGCAGCCAGTGCGCGGCCTCGAAGCCGGGGTTGGGGCCGACGAAGGGGGCGGACAGACTGGCGGCGAAGGTCCTGGCGTCCTCGCTCACCCCGGTGGCGAATTCCAACGCGGCGAACTCCTCGCGCACCGGCCAGAGCTTGAGCGCGGTCATGGGCAGATCGAAGGCGGCCTTGAGGGTGTCCTGCAGCGTTTGCGGCAATTGCGCCGGGGCGCCCTGCTGCGCCAGCAGACAATCGCGCGCCCAAAGCAGCAGCTTGCCCGCCAGGGTTTCGTTGTCCACCGCGTTGCGCATCATCGCGGCGAGGCGATGCTCCAGCGTGCGCATCTTGTCGCGCAGCATCTCCATCTGCCGCTCCTGCAGCGACACGGCGCGGTTGCCGTGCGGACTGTGCAATTGCACCATGGTGAGCAGCTCGGCGTGGCGCTCGAAGAATTCGGGGTTGGCGGCCAGGTAGGTCGCCAGATCGTGTTCGCTCAGTTCCATCAGGTTCTCCAGAATCAGGGCAGATCGGGCAGGTCGATCACGCCGTCGAAAACAAAGGCGGCCGGGCCGGTCATGTGGACGGACTGACCGAGCCCCGCCCAGGCGATGGTCAGCAGGCCGCCGCGGGTTTGCACATCGACCGGGCCTTGCAGCCAGCCGTGGCGCAGACCCGCCACCACGGCGGCGCAGGCGCCGGTGCCGCAGGCCAGGGTTTCGCCCGCGCCGCGCTCCCACACCCGCAGGCGGATGTGCCGGGCATCTGCGATCTGCATGAAACCGGCGTTGACCCGCTTGGGAAAGCGCGGGTGATGTTCGATCAGCGGGCCGTCGCGCAAGACGGGGGCGGCGTCGACATCGTCTACCCGCTGCACCGCATGCGGATTGCCCATCGACAGCACGCTGATCCAATGGGTTGTGCCGCCAAAATCCAGCGGCCATTGTTCCCAGGCGTCCACAGGCTTGGGCGAAAGGCCGGTGGCGTCGAACGGCACCTTGGGCAGATCGAACACCGGCGCGCCCATGTCCACGGTGACGCGACCATCACTCTGCAACTCGGGCTCGATGAGGCCTGCGAGCGTCTGTACCCGGATGCGGCGCTTGGAGGTCAGACCCTTGCCGTGCACATAGGCGACGAAGCAGCGCGCGCCGTTGCCGCATTGCTCCACCTCGCCGCCGTCGGCGTTGAAAATGCGATAGCGGAAGTCGACCTCGGGCGAGGGCGCGGCTTCGACCACCAGAATCTGGTCTGCGCCCACGCCCAGGTGCCGGTCGGCCAGCAGGCGCAACTGCGCCGGGCTGAGTTGCAGCGGGGCGTGCGTGGCGTCGAGGACGACGAAGTCGTTGCCGGCGCCGTGCATTTTGGTGAACGCGAGTTGCATGGGTCTGGGTCAATACACCGAGGGCTGGTCTTCGGGCCGGGTCTTGAAGCGCTTGTGCACCCAATGGTATTGCGCGGGCATGGTGCGCACCTGCTCTTCGATGAAGCGATTCATGCGGCGCAGGTCGGCGTCGATGTCGGCGGGCTTGCCACGAGCGTCCAGCGCGGGGAAGTCGGCCCAGGCGGGATGCACGGTGATGGCGTAGCCGCGCGCGCCGGGCAGGATGCGGGTGACCACCGCGTAGACCCGGGCGTCGGCCGAAGCCGCCAGCCGCGGAGCGACATCCAGCGTCGCGGCGGGCAGGCCGAAAAAGTCGATGAAGCGCGAACTGCGCGGGCCGAAATCCATATCGGGCAGGGTGTAGAACGGCACCCCGGCCTTGAGTTGCCGCAACATGCCCGCCGCGCCGACTCGCCGCGAGACGATGGCGGCGGTGTGAAAGCGACTGCGCCGCGCCACCACCCAGTCGTCGAGCACCTTGTTCTTCTGCGGGGTGTACATGCCCGAAACCGGGCGCGGCGCCACCAGGCTGAGCGCCGTCCATCCGGCATCGAGCCCCTCGAAGTGAAAGCCCAGCAGCAGGGTGTTGCGGCTGCCGTCCAAAGCCTCCTGCACCGGACCTTCGAGGTGCAGCAGGCGTCGCAAGCGCCTCGGGCTGGCATACCAGAGCACGCCGCGTTCGAGAAACGCTCGTGCGACATAGACGAAATGCCGACGTGCCACCGCGTGCCGCTGCGCCGCCGTCCATTCGGGAAAACAGAGTTCCAGGTTGCGCAGGGTGATGCGCTGGCGCGATCCCGCCAGCGGCCACAGCAGCCAGCCCACCGCAGTGCCCAGCGCGGCGAGCACGGGGTAGGGCAGCAGATGCAGCAGCCAGACGAGGGCGATGCTCAGTCGCGCGGACAGCGACTTCATGGCGCGGGCTCCTCGGCGCTGTTCGGCGCCGGGGGCTGCGCTGCGCCAGAGGGGACTTTGTAGCGGTTGTAGGCCCAGAGATATTGTTCCGGGCAGCGCCGGATCAGACCTTCCAGCGCGCGGTTGATCTGCGTGGCCGCGCGCTGCGGATCGGCATCCAGGGCTTCGGGAAAGGGTTCGAGCGTGAGGGTGTAGCCGCGACCGCCCGGCTGGCGCAGCGCCGAGGCCAGAATGATGCGGGCCTTGCCCAGTTGCACCAGACGCGAGGGCAGGGTCATGGTGTAGGCCGGGCGACCGAAAAAGTCGGCCCACACGCCTTCGCCGCTGCCGGGCGCCTGATCGGGCAGCAGGCCGACGGCCTCACCCGCGCGCAGGGCACGCAGCAACTGCCGCACCCCGGCGAGATTGGCCGGGGCGGTGGCCAGGTTGTGGCGCTGGCGCGAAGCCAGCGCCAGCGGCAGCAGCACGGCCTTGCGCGGCGGGCGGAACATCACCGTGATCGGCCCCCAGAGCGCGGCGACCTGCGCCGAGATTTCAAAACATCCCAGGTGCGGCGTGAGGTAGAGCACGCCCAGGCCCTGGGCGCGCACGGCATCGACATGCTCCTTGCCGATCACCTGTACCTGGTGCACGGGCGCCGCCGCGCCGCGGCGGAACCAGACCACGGGCAGCTCGCCGACCATGCGCCCGGCCTGCGCGGCGGCCTTGAGCGCCAGTTGCCGCGGCGCATAGCCCGCCTGTTGCAGGTGGGCGCGCAGACGCTGGCGGTAGACGCCCGACGCGGCATAGACCAGCAGGCCGAGCGCCGCCCCCAGCGCCTGGAGCAAACCCAGGGGCAAGACAGACAGCCAGCGGAAGATGCGCAGCAGCACGATGGTGCATTTCCCTGAAGTTCAAAGGGTGCCATGTTACGAAGCGCCGCAGCGGACGCGCAGGCATAGAATGCGTGACACTGCCACCGAGTTAATGACAACTTGCGGGGTGGCAGGGGCGGCCGACCTTCGGGGCGGCTGCTGGGCAGTCCGCTAAAGCGTCGCCGTGCGAGACCCAAACGGTGGCGTCGATCCCTCACCGTTTGAAAGGTCCGCCGTGGCAAACACCTTCCTGTTCACCTCCGAATCCGTCTCCGAAGGCCATCCCGACAAGGTGGCCGATCAGATCTCAGATGCCATCCTCGACGCCAATCTGGCGCAAGACCCCGCTTCGCGCGTCGCCGCCGAAACGCTGGCCAACACCGGCCTGATCGTGCTCGCGGGTGAAATCACCACCCATGCCGTGGTCGATTACATCCAGGTGGCGCGCGATACGCTCAAGCGCATCGGCTACGACGACGCCGATTTCGGCATCGATCACAAGAGCTGTGCCGTGCTCGTGGCCTACGACAAGCAAAGCCCCGACATCGCCCAGGGCGTGAACAAGGCGCACGACGACGCACTCGATCAGGGCGCGGGCGACCAGGGGCTGATGTTCGGCTACGCCTGCGACGAAACCCCCGAGCTGATGCCCGCGCCGATCTATTACGCGCACCGTCTGGTCGAGCGCCAGAGCCAGTTGCGCCGCGACGGCCGCCTGCCCTGGCTGCGCCCGGATGCCAAGAGCCAGATCACCTTCCGCTACGAAAACGGCTATCCCGTCGCCATCGACACCGTGGTGCTGTCCACCCAGCATGCGCCCGACATCGACATGGCCGATCTGCGCGAGGCGGTGATCGAGCACATCATCAAGCCCGTGCTGCCGCCGGTGTTCATGCGCGGCGAGGTGAAATACCTCATCAACCCGACCGGCCGCTTCGTCGTCGGCGGCCCGCAGGGCGATTGCGGCCTGACCGGGCGCAAGATCATCGTCGACACCTATGGCGGCGCGGCGCCACACGGCGGCGGCGCTTTCAGCGGCAAAGACCCGACCAAGGTCGACCGCTCGGCCGCGTATGCCGCGCGCTATGTCGCCAAGAACATCGTCGCCGCCGGGCTGGCCAGGAAGTGCCTGGTGCAGATTTCCTACGCCATCGGCGTGGCCCAGCCCACCAGCATCATGGTGACCACGCAGGGCACCGGGGTGATCGACGATGCCAGGCTCGAACAACTGGTGCGCCGTCACTTCGATCTGCGTCCGCGCGGCATCATCGACATGCTCGATCTGCGTCGCCCCATCTACGCCAAGACCGCCGCCTACGGCCACTTCGGCCGCGACGAGCCCGAGTTCAGTTGGGAGTCCACCGACAAAGCCGCCAGGCTGCGCGACGATGCCGGTCTGGGCGAGCTGCGAGCCGTGGCGACGGCGTAAAAGGGTGGTTTGGCGACGTCAACCGCCGGCGAAGCGGTCCGTCGCCTCGATCAGCCGCGACAGAATGCCCGGCTCGTTGTAGGCGTGCCCGGCGTCGGGCACGAGCTGGAAATCGGCCTGCGGCCAGGCGCGGTGCAGATCCCAGGCGGTGCGCATCGGCGTACACACGTCGTAGCGGCCCTGCACGATCACACCGGGTATGTCGGCCAGCTTGTGCGCATCGCGGATGAGCTGGCCTTCGTCCATCCAGCCCTGGTGCACGAAGTAATGGTTCTCGATGCGCGCGAAGGCGAGTGAGAACGCATCCTGCGCATGCTTTTCGGCACTGCTCGCGTCGGGCAGCAGGCGCAGGGTCTGCCCTTCCCACACGCTCCAGGCGCGGGCGCAGACCAGTTGTTCCTCGGGGTCGGCGCCCGTCAGCCGCCGGCGATAGGCGCCGATCAGATCGCCGCGCTCGGCTTCGGGAATGGGCGCCACAAACCCTTCCCACAGATCGGGAAACAGCCAGGAAGCGCCTTCCTGATAGAACCACAGCAGTTCCGCACGCCGCAGGGTGAAGATGCCGCGCAGGACCAGCGCCGACACCCGCGCGGTGTGCGTTTGCGCATAGGCCAGCGCCAGGGTGCTGCCCCAGGAGCCGCCGAGCACCAGCCAGCGATCCACCCCCAGCAGGGTGCGCAGCCGTTCGATGTCGGCCACCAGATGCCAGGTGGTGTTGTGCTCCAGCGAGGCGTGCGGGGTCGATCGCCCGCAGCCGCGCTGGTCGAACAGCAGCACGCAATAGCGCTGCGGATCGAACAGGCGGCGGTGCTCCAGCGCGCAGCCCGCGCCGGGGCCGCCATGTAGAAAGACGGCAGGCTGGCCCTGCGGATTGCCGCAGAGTTCCCAGTAAATCTGGTGACCTTCGCCGGTGTCGAGCAGGCCAGTTTTGAAGGGTTCGAGGGGCGGATAATAAGTGCGTAAGTTCATGGGAATGGCAGAATAGCGGCTCTCTTTTTCCCCTGCCCGGACCTCCCCATGAGCACCCCCCAGATCGACGGCGCATCCGTCAACCCCAAGGCCAATGTCTATTTCGATGGCAAGTGCGTCAGCCATGGCATCACCCTGGCCGATGGCCGCAAGGCCTCAGTCGGCGTGATCCTGCCCGCCACCCTGACCTTCAACACCGGCGCGCCCGAAATCATGGAATGCGTGGCAGGGGCCTGCGAATACAAACTGCCGGGCAGCGACGTCTGGGTGAAGTCCGGCGTGGGCGAACGGTTCAGCGTTCCCGGCAACACCGCATTCGACATCCGCGTCGCCGCAGGCGAAACCGCCTACCACTACATCTGCCACTTCGGCTGATCGGGGAGCACCGCTTATGGCCACCATCCTGCAGAACCTGCCCACCGGGCAAAAAGTCGGCATCGCCTTCTCCGGCGGCCTGGACACCTCCGCCGCCCTGCTGTGGATGAAGAAAAAAGGCGCCCAGCCCTACGCCTACACCGCCAACCTCGGCCAGCCCGACGAGAGCGACTACGACGACATTCCGCGCAAGGCCATGAGCTTCGGCGCCGAGAAAGCCCGTCTGATCGACTGCCGTGTGCAACTCGCGCTTGAGGGCATCGCCGCCATCCAGTGCAATGCCTTTCACATCAGCACCGGCGGCATCACCTACTTCAACACCACCCCGCTGGGTCGCGCCGTCACCGGCACCATGCTGGTGGCCGCCATGAAGGAAGACGACGTCCACATCTGGGGCGACGGCAGCACCTTCAAGGGCAACGACATCGAGCGCTTCTACCGCTACGGCCTGCTGACCAACCCGGCGCTCAAAATCTACAAGCCCTGGCTCGACCAGACCTTCATCGACGAACTCGGTGGCCGCAAGGAAATGAGCGAGTTCCTCATTGCCAACGGCTTCGACTACAAGATGTCGGTCGAAAAGGCCTACAGCACCGACAGCAATATGCTCGGTGCCACCCACGAAGCGAAAGACCTCGAACACCTGAGCAGCGGCATCCGCATCGTCAACCCCATCATGGGCGTGGCGTTCTGGAAACCGGAAGTGCAAGTGAAGGCCGAAGAAGTGACCATCCGCTTCGAGGAAGGCCGGCCCGTCGCGCTCAACGGCCAGAGCTTCGATTCGCCGGTGGACCTGTTCCTCAAGGCCAATGAAATCGGCGGTCGCCACGGCCTGGGCATGAGCGACCAGATCGAAAACCGCATCATCGAAGCCAAAAGCCGCGGCATCTACGAGGCCCCCGGCATGGCGCTGCTGCACATCGCCTACGAGCGCCTGGTCACCGGCATCCACAACGAAGACACCATCGAGCAGTACCGTATCAACGGCCTCAAGCTCGGCCGCCTGCTCTACCAGGGCCGCTGGTTCGACCCGCAGGCGATGATGCTGCGCGAAACCGCCCAGCGCTGGGTGGCCCGCGCCATCACCGGCGAAGTCACGCTGGAACTGCGCCGCGGCAACGACTATTCAATCCTCGACACCGCAAGCCCCAACCTCACCTACGCGCCCGAGCGCCTGAGCATGGAAAAGGTGGAAGACGCCCCCTTCAGCCCCGCCGACCGCATCGGCCAGCTCACGATGCGCAACCTCGACATCACCGACACCCGCGCCAAGCTGGGCATCTACGCCAGGACTGGGCTGATTTCGCTGGGGGAGGGGGCGAGTATGTTGCGGTTGGAGGGGGAGAAGGGGGATTGAGTGCGGGGTGCATGAGGCATGGGATTGCATCAATGCTAGACCTGACCCCATTGTTTCACGGCGAAGGCATTGCCGAAGACGGCGCGGTCATCCAGCAATTCCTCGCCGCTGGGCTCGACTTTTTCGTCGCCACCTCCTTCTCCAAGAGCTTCTCGCTCTACGGCGAACGCGTGGGCGCCCTGAGCGTGGTGTGCGAAAGCAAGGAAGAAGCCGGGCGCGTAGTGTCGCAACTCAAGCGCGTCATCCGCAGCAACTACTCCAACCCACCCACCCACGGCGCGCAGATCGTTGCCACCGTGCTGTCATCGCCCGAGTTGCGCGCGCAATGGGAGCAAGAGCTAGCCGGCATGCGCGAACGCATCCGCGCCATGCGCAGCACCCTGGTCGAAAAACTCGCCACCGCCGGCGTGAAGGGCGACCTGTCCTTTATTACCCGACAGAAAGGCATGTTCAGCTACTCCGGCCTTTCCGCCGCGCAGATGGAGCGGCTGCGCACCGAATTCGGCGTGTACGGCGTCTCCACCGGCCGCATCTGCGTGGCCGCGATCAATCTGCACAATGTCGACTACGTCGCCAAGTCTATTGCGGCGGTGATGCAGTAAAGAAGAGTCAGTAAACCTGACGGGGCCACGCCGTCAGTCTGGGTCGGGTCTGGATTTGCGGGATTAGATGCATTGATGCTAGACCTGACCCCGTTGTTTGCTTCGTCCCGGGCCCGCCCACCAGCACGATGTTGTGCGCGGCTTCGGTAAAGGCCATGCTGGCGAGTTGCCCCACCAGCTTGCGATCGACCCTTGAGGCGTCAAAGTCAAACCCCGCCAGATCGCGGTGCACCGGGAAGCGGGCCGAAAGGATCTGATGACGCACCGAGCGCACGGTGCGATCTTCCTGCTCGGCCTGCAGCAAATGCTCGACGAGCCACTGCGCGCCTTCCAGTGCGCCATTCTGCCCCAGCCCTTGCAAATCGGCCCAAGCGCCAGCCATGCCGTGCAGCCGCAACGCCTTGAATTCCGCAATGACCTCACGCATGATCACGCTCCTCGTCGCTCACCCGCAAGCGGTCATAGCGTGCCGTGTCGGCGCGGGGTGGATCGGTCATCGTCAAGAGCGTGGCGACCTCGGCAGGCCGGGGGCCGACTTGAAGCCGCCCCATGACGTTGACCACATGCTCCACGCTGATGCGCCCGGACGGGGTCGTGGCCTCCAGCACCAGATCGGCGGCCACCAGCACCGCCTCCAGTCCGCAGGCGGGCACCAGAGCCAGCACCTCGGCCATGAGCCGGTCGCCCCCGTCTTGCCGCAGCAGCGCCTGGCGCAGTTGCTGTAAGGCATGGGGGAGGTCGGCAAACGGTGCGCCGTTGCGCAAGGCTCCCGGTTTGCGTTGGATCAGCGGCACATAGTGCTGCCAGTCGTAGAGGGTCTGCCCGCGATTGGCCAGTCGGGCATGACGGGCAACGCACACGTCGTCATGCACCACGGCCACCTCGGTGGGATACAACCGGGTGCTTACCCGCCGCCCGGCGAACTCACAGGGCACGGAGTAACGATTGCCGACAATGGCCACCAGACAGGTGCTGCTGACCTTGACCGTGTTGTCCACATAGCCGTCGAACGCGGCGGGCATGGGCATGAGGTGGGGCTGCTCGTGCTCGAGCATCTCGGCCACGGTGAACTGACTGAACTCGGGATGGCAGATCTCCTGCCACAAGGCCCGGCAGCGCATGCCCAGCCAGGCATTGAGTTCGGCAAAGGAACGCCAAGGCGTTGACTGGGCCTCAATCCACACGCGCCGCCTGCTGTCCTGGACGTTCTTCTCGACGACCCCTTTCTCCCAACCGGAGGCGACGTTGCAGAAGTCGGGGTCGAACAGATAGTGGCTGCACATCGCGGCAAAGCGGGCGTTGACGTCGCGCTTCTTGCGCGGGTGCACTTTGTCGACGGCCGTCTTCATGTTGTCATAAATGCCGCGATGCGGCACGCCGCCGAAGGCGGCAAACGCCTGGGTATGGGCGTCAAACAGCATCTCGTGACCTTGGCTGGGATAGGCCACCAGCCAGAAGGCACGGCTGGCGCACAGCTTGACGTGGGCGACCTGCACGCGGTACGGAATGCCGCCCACCACCAAGCTCTCTTCGCTCCAGTCGAACTGGAAGGCTTCGCCCAGCGCAAACGTCAAGGGCACGAAGGCGTGCACAGGGATCGTGCCACTGGCCTGTCGCCAGGCGCGCAGAAGATCGGTGACGCGGCTGTAGGCGCCGTCATAGCCTTGTCGTCTCAACTCGGCATGCAACGCCTTGGCTGTGCGTCGCTGCGCTTTGGGACGCCGGGCATCAAGGGCCACGGCCTGCTTGAGCCACTCCACATAGGGCGCGAGCTTGCGCGAGGGTTGTGTTCGCCGCGCAGCATACTGTGGCACGACATCGCCCGGTTGGCGTAGCCAAGTACGGACCGTGTTGCGCGATAGCCCCGTACTGCGGACAATCTCTCGAACGGATTTGTTCTGGCGGAAATGCATCCGCCGGATCTTGCCAATCATGTCCATGGTGATCACTCCTGTTCCCCCGTGCCTAAAAAAGCAGCAGGGTAGGTGAAACACCCGGGTCAATTTTGCGTCGGCATAACCTTCAAAAGTGGGTCAATTTTCGTTCGGCACGAACAGTCTAGGGGTCCTGCGCGAAGGCCGGATCGTGTTGATGCACATGGATCAGAGCACGGCCAACGGCCTGCCGGTGCCGTTCTTCGGCCGACCGGCCTGGACTCCCACAGGACCGGTGGTACTGGCGCGGCGCAGCGGTGCACCCATCCTTCCCATGTTCATGTACCATCGAAACGGTGGTCATCGGTTGGCGATCCAGACGCCATATCCGCTCAGCCAACGGACCGATGACTCGACTCTGAGCGAGGACCTGCAGCGCCTGAGCGGGCTCATCGAGCAAGTCGTGCGAGCCGAACCGCAAGAATGGTATTGGGTGCACCGGCGCTGGAAACAGCCGTCGTGAACTCGGTCGAAAGTCCGTTTGATCAATTTTAAAGAAAGAGGAACCTTACCGATGCACACACGCAAACTTGGCCAAGAGGGTCTCGAGGTTTCCGCACTCGGCCTGGGCTGTATGGGCATGTCGGACTTCTACGCCGACCGCGACGAAGCCGAAGCGCTCGCGACGATCCACCGCGCCATCGACCTGGGTGTCACCTTCCTCGACACCGCCGACATGTACGGCCCGTTTACCAACGAGATCCTGGTCGGCAAGGCGATCGCGGGCCGCCGTGACCGGGTCGTGCTGGCGACCAAGTTCGGCAACGTCCGCAACGAGAAAGGCGAGTTTCTCGGCATTCGCGGCGACGCCGAATACGTGCGGCAGGCCTGCGAGGCGTCGCTCCAGCGCCTGGGCGTCGACCACATCGACCTCTATTACCAGCACCGCGTCGATCCGAACACGCCAATCGAGGAAACGGTGGGCGCGATGGCCGAGCTCGTGAAGGCCGGCAAGGTGCGCTACCTCGGGCTGTCCGAAGCGGCGCCGCAGACCATCCGCCGCGCGCACGCCGTGCACCCGATCAGCGCGCTGCAGACCGAATACTCGCTGTGGAGCCGCGAACCGGAGGAGGAGATCCTGCCCACGGTTCGCGAGCTCGGCATCGGCTATGTCGCCTACAGCCCGCTCGGCCGCGGCTTCCTCACCGGGCAGATCCGCCGCATCGAGGATCTGCCCGAGGACGACTACCGCCGTCACTCGCCGCGCTTCCAGGGCGAGAACTTCCAGAAGAACCTCGACCTGGTGCGCGAGATCGAGACCATGGCGCGGGAGAAGGGCTGCACGCCGGCCCAGCTCGCGCTGGCCTGGCTACTCGCGCAGGGCGAGGACATCGTGCCGATCCCGGGGACCAAGAAGCGCAGCCGGCTGGAAGAGAATGTCGGCGCGCTCGAGGTACGGATCAGCGCCGAGGACCGCGCGCGCATCGACCGCATCCTGCCACCGGGTGCGGCCGCGGGCCTGCGCTACGACGCACCGCAGATGCAGGCGCTGAACCGGTGAGCCCAGGGCGGCTCGAGGGCCAGGTCGCCATCGTCACCGGCGGCGGCCGCGGGCTCGGCCGCGCGATGGTACTGGGCCTCGCCGCGGCGGGCGCACGCGTGATCGCGACCGCCGCGCGTGAGACGACCGAAGTCGAAGCCGTCGCCGCCGAGGATGCCAGCGGTCGCATCATCCCCATGATCGCCGATGTGACCTGCGAGCAGGACTGCCAGCGCGTCGTCGCGCTGGCGCAGGAGCGCTTCGGCCGGCTCGACCTGCTCGTCAACAACGCCGGCCGCGGGATGAAGTACGTCAGCGAGCGCTTTCTGACCGAGCCGACGCGGTTCTGGCAGACCGAGCCCGAGGTCTGGCGCCTGGTGATCGATACCAACGTCAACGGGCCGTTCCTGATGGCGCGCGCGGCGGTGCCGGGCATGATCGCCGCAGGCCGCGGGCGCATCGTCAACATCACCATGAACCACGCCACGATGCGCCGGCGCGGCTTCTCGCCCTACGGCCCGTCGAAGGCGGCGCTGGAGTCGGAGACCATCATCTGGGCGCAGGATCTCGAAGGCACCGGCGTGACGGTCAACGCGCTGCTGCCCGGCGGCGCCACGGCGACGGGCATGATTCCGGACGCATTGCCGCAGGAGGCGCGCGCGAATCTGCTCGATCCGGCCATCATCGTGCCGCCGCTGCTTTGGCTGGCCTCGGATGCCGCGTCCGGGGTCACCGGGCGACGGCTCGATGCCTCCCGCTGGCAGCCTGGCGTTGCGGAGGCCGCGGCCGCCGCGGCGATGGACGATGCCGGCTGGGCCGTTGCCTGATTCGGGGAGGTATCCGCAACATCATGTGCACGAGCGAACAGATGAGGGTCACCATTAGCCCTCTCCGTCACCCATTAGCCCTCTCCGTCAATAGGGGCGAACAAAAATCTGCGCTGTCAGGCGCATTCGTTTTTACTGCGTTTCTCGTAGCAACCGCGAAGCGGCACACTTGGTTCTCGATGTATCGGTTGCGCTCAGGCGCACCAGTCACCCATCAGGATCAAGGCCGGCGCGATGTTTTGCGTGACCCCTGGCGGCATCGCCGCCCCAGAAAACCCTCTGTTCCCCATTGCGTCCAATAGCGGCAGGCCGTGTTCCGACCCGCACAGATCTTTGGCTCGCCTTGCGGCGTCCTACCCAGTCCTGGTTCGCAATGCGGGCACCGTGTTGCATGTTGCTCGGGCGGGGCCGCTGTGCGCGTTCAATCAGGTCTTGTGGTTCTGCCAACCCCATGGCTGACTCGCGCGCAGCGCCCCATGGCTCTTTAACTGAAGGCGCGGACGGTCTCGAAGCGTTCTCCTGTCTTCATGACGTGATAGCAAGCCCGTGCCAGTTTGTGCGCCACTGCCTTGATCGCCACCACCGGCAGGGTCTTCCCGGCTTTCCTCTGGTACCAGCGCTTGATCTGCGCGTCGTAGCGCACTGCAAAGTGCGCCGCTTCGACGAAGGCCCAGGCCAGGTACTTGTTGCCACACTTGGTGTTGCCTTCACCCTTCTTCTTGCCGTTGGACTCATGTCGGCTATTGACGGTACGTGCGTAAGAGGCGAAGTCCCCCGGTGTTTGGAAGCGCCCGATATCCCCGGTTTCGAGCGCGATGGTCAGCGCGAGTACCTCGCCAATCCCGCTGACGGTGCGCAATGCATGGAACGCCGGTTGCAGGCGCGCCTGTTTGAGAATGGCGCCTTCCAGCGTGCCGATCTGCTCGTCCAGGCATTGCATGACCGCGAGGTTGCTCTGCAGGGCCAGCCGTTGTTCGGGCAACAGCGCGAGGGCTTCGATGTTGTCTGATTGCCAGCGCTTGATCTCGTTGCCGCTGGTTTGCACACCGAGGTTGCGGGCAAGCAGATTCTGCATGGAGAGTATCTGGGTGGTGCGTTGGCGCACGAGCTGGCTGCGCTTGCGCAGCAGGTCGCGCACGGCACGCGCATTGCGCGGATAGATGTAGCCGGTCGGCAATATGCCCAGCCGCAACAGGTGCGCGAGTTGCCGCGCATCGCTGAAATCGCCGCTGTGCTTGAGGCCGTCGTATTGCTTGACGGCGGCGGTATTGACGAGCCGCGTGTCATAGCCCGCATCCTGCAAGCCATCGACCAGCCAGTACCAGTTGAAGGTGGATTCCACAGCAACGGCATGGATCGGTCCACACGATTGCAGTGCTTCGACGATCATGCCCAGATCGTTCGGCAGGCGTTTGCGATAGACCTCCCGGTCATTCGCATCCAATACCACGACGACGCTGTTGTTTGAGTGCAAGTCAATCCCCGCGTACAGTTCCATTCCGGTCTCCAGGTTGATGAAGTCTTGTCAAAGGCTCGCACCCTGACGTTACGTCATCTTCGGGAGGCCGGCCACAGGCTAGATGTTTATCAGGTCTAGCTTCATAGCACTCTGTGCTGCAACGCAACCCTGACTGCGCGAACGGCGTTTGGGTGAGGGGACGAAGCCTTCACCACGTTGGCCGCGCGAATCGAGCGAATCGCGCGGTAAAATCTGGTCATTCTTGCATTGGATATGGAACAGGGGCCGCCCATGCAGACCTACACCGCCAACGAAGCCAAGACCCGTTTCGGCGAATTTCTCGACCGGGTGCAACGCGAGCCCGTGCGCGTCATGCGCCACGACCGGGTCGTGGGCGTGATGGTCAGCGCGCAAGACTACGAGGCCATGCGCGTCTTCTACGCCGATCGCCTGCAACACACTCTGGAACAGAGCGCGGCGCTGGCGCAGCGGTCCGGGTTGACCGAACAGGGATTGAACGAACTCCTGGCCGATGAAAGCTGAGCGCGATGTGCGCCGGGTCGTCATCGATACCAACGTCTGGATCAGCGCCGCGCTTTCGCCGTCGGGCGCGCCCGCACAAGTGGTGCACCGCGGCCTGCAGCGCGGGTGGGTCGTGCTGACTGCGCGCACCCATGCCGAACTCGAGGCTCGCCTTTGGAAGCCCAAGTTCGACCCTTACCTGTCCATCGAGATCCGGCAGCAACTCCTGCACGATCTGGGCGCCGCAGCCCTTTGGGTCGATGTTCCGCCCGGACTGGCTGCCCAGACGTTCAGCAGCGATCCCGACGACGACGCTTTCATCCACGCAGCCGAAGCGGCGCAAGCGTTGTGGCTGGTGACGGGCGACCAAGACCTGCTGCGGGTGAATTCGCCTCCCGACGGATTGCGCATCCTCACGCCAGCGCAGGCCGTGCGGCATGCAGAGTTTCCATAGCTCGGGCAAGGGATCGGGGTCAGGTCTGGCTTCATAGCATTCAGCTCGTAAAGTTAGAAGCTGGCCTGCAGCCCCAAGCGGCTCAAGGAGGGACTGTGCGCAGCATATGACGACGGTACGATATGCCGTCGCAGGATCTTTCCCGGAGGAACGGATGGAACTTCCGCAACCGAGCGGCAGACCGGCCTGGCTGTTCGACTTCGACGGCACGCTGGCCGAGATCGCGCCCACGCCCGATGCGGCCCGCGTGCCGCGCGGTTTGATCGACACGGTCGCGCGCCTGCTCGACCTCGAGGTGGCGATTGCCATCGTCTCGGGCCGTCCGCTGGCCGAGATCGATGCGCTGATGGCGCCGCTGCGCCTGCCGGCGGCGGGGGTGCATGGCGCCGAGCGGCGCGACGCTGGCGGGCGGGTGCAGCGCATCGCCGTGCCCGATCTGCGGCCGGCGCTCGACCTGCTCCATTCGTTTGGCGAGCGGCACGACGGGGTGCGCGTCGAGGTCAAGCCGGGCGCGGTGGCGCTGCATTACCGCCTGGCGCCGCAGTTGGAGCGGGACTGCATCGACATCATGGAACGCGCCGCGGCCGAGGTTCCGGCCATGGCGCTGCTGCGCGGCAAAATGGTCGTCGAACTCAAGCCGCAGGCGGTCGACAAGGGGCGCGCGGTGCGCGCCTTTCTCGCCGAGCCGCCGTTTCGCGGCCGGCAGGCGTGGTATTTCGGCGATGACGTCACCGACGAGGCGGCATTCGCCGCAGTCCAGGACGAAGGTGGAATCGCGGTCAAGCTCGGCGAGGGGCCGAGCGTCGCGGCGTACCGGCTGCCGGGGCCGGAGCAGATGCTGCGCTGGCTCGAGCGCGCGGCGGAGGGCTTCGAAGGGCAGCGCGGGGGTGGGCGATGAGCGCGGAAGTTTCGCTGCCCGCGGATCGCGCCAGCCTCGCGCTGGGGGTCGTCGGCAACTGCGCGGCCAGTGCGCTGATCGACCCGCAGGCGCGCATCGTCTGGAGCTGCGTGCCGCGGTTCGACGGCGATCCGGTGTTCTATGCCCTGCTCGGCGGTGACCAGGCCACCGAAGGGATGTTCGCGATCGAACTCGAAGGGCTGGTGCGCAGCGAGCAGTTCTACGAGCCGAACACCGCGGTGCTGCGCACCCGGCTGTTCGATGCCGCCGGCCATGGGGTGGAGGTGACCGACTTTGCGCCGCGGTTTTTTGCGCGCGGCCGGATCTACCGCCCGATCATGCTGGTGCGGCGGCTGCGGGTGCTGTCGGGCGCGCCGCGCATCCGCATCCGTCTGCGTCCGCGCTTTGGCTGGGGGCGCGAAGCGCCGCGCATCACCGAAGGCAGCCATCACCTGCGCTATGTCGGCGGCGACCAGGTGCTGCGACTGACCACCAGCGCGCCGCTGAGCTATATCCTGCAGGAGCGGCCATTCGTGCTGCACGAGACGATCAGCCTGGTGTTCGGGCCGGACGAGTCGCTCACCCAGAATGTCGACGATCTGGCGCAGGCGTTCGAGCGCGACACCATCGACTACTGGCGCGAGTGGTCGCGCCGGCTGGCGGTTCCGCTCGAATGGCAGGACGTGGTGATCCGCGCCGCGATCACCCTCAAGCTGTGCGTGTTCGAGGACACCGGCGCGATCATCGCCGCGATGACCACGAGCATCCCCGAGGCCCCGGGAACGCAACGCAACTGGGACTATCGCTTCTGCTGGCTGCGCGACGCGTTTTTCGTCGTGCGCGCGCTCAACAGCCTGTCCGAGGTCGGGACCATGGAGGAATACCTGCGCTGGCTGGGCGACGTGGTCGTCGACGCCGACGGCGGCAGCATCCAGCCGCTGTACGGCATCGGCCGCGAACGCGACCTCACCGAGCACGTCATCGCCGAACTGCCGGGGTATCGCGGCATGGGGCCGGTGCGCAGCGGCAATCAGGCGTTCGAGCACCTGCAGCACGACGTCTACGGCAATATCGTGCTGGGCGCGGCGCAGGCGTTTTTCGACCGGCGGCTGCTGCGCCAAGCGGGCATCGCCGAATTCCGCAGTCTCGAAGCGGTGGGCAGGCATGCGGTGCGGGTGCATCGCACCCCGGATGCGGGAATGTGGGAGCTGCGCACGCGCAAGCGCGTCCACACCTCGTCGCTGCTGATGTGCTGGGCGGCATGCGACCGGCTGGCGAAAATCGCGCAGCGGCTGAACCTTCCCGAACGCGCGGCGCACTGGCAATCGCAGGCGACGGGAATGCGCGACCTGCTGCTGACGCAGGCTTGGAACGCCAGGCGCGGAGCGTTCGTCGAAAGCCTGGGCGGTGAGTATCTCGACGCCAGCGTGTTGCTGATGGCCGAGGTGGGGATGATCGACCCGCGCGATCCGCGCTTCGTCTCGACGGTCGACGCGCTCGAGGCGACGCTGTGCGACGGCCCGTACATGCGGCGCTACGAGGAGCCCGACGACTTCGGGGCACCGGAGGTGGCGTTCAACGTCTGCAGCTTCTGGCGCATCGACGCGCTGGCGCGGATCGGCCGCAGGGAGCAGGCGCGCGAGATCTTCGAGGCCATGCTCGCGGCGCGCAACCACCTCGGGCTGATGTCCGAGGACACGCATCCGGGCACTGGCGAGGCGTGGGGCAATTTTCCGCAGACGTATTCGATGGCCGGGCTGATCAACGCCGCGGTGCGACTGTCGGACAAGTGGGAGACGGTCATCTGATGCCCAGGCTGGTCGTCGTCTCCAACCGTGTGGCCGATCCGCGCAAGCCCGCCGCCGGCGGGCTCGCTGTCGCCCTCGGAGACGCGTTGCGCGAATCGGGCGGGTTGTGGTTCGGCTGGAGCGGCATTGCCGCCGACGTGCGCGACGGCGCCTCCGACCTGCCGGTGCGCACGCAGCGCCACGGCGGGGTGACGCTCGCCACGGTGGACATCTGCCGCGACGACGTGCAGGCGTACTACTTCGGCTACAGCAACGCGGTGCTGTGGCCAGTGTTCCATTACCGGCTCGATCTCGCCGACTTCGACGCCGGCTACGCCGACCGCTATCGCCGCGTCAACCAGTTGTTCGCGCGCAAGCTGCTGCCGCTGCTGCGCCCCGACGACGTCATCTGGGTGCACGACTATCACCTGATTCCGTTCGCGTCCGAGCTGCGCGCATTGGGAAGCGGCCATCGCATCGGTTTTTTCCTGCACATCCCGCTGCCGCCGCCGCTGATCCTCGCCGCCATCCCCGAGCACGACTGGCTGATGCGCGCCCTGTTTGCCTACGACCTGGTCGGCTTCCAGAGCCAGGCCGACCTGACGCATTTCGAGAGCTATATGCTGCAGGAGGCGCGGGTAGACGTCGCCGGCGACGGCCTGTTCCTGGGCTTCGGACGCCGGCTGCGCGCCGGCGCATTCCCGATCGGCCTGGACGTGCGCGAGTTCCAGGCGCTGGCCGAGGGGCGCGATGCGCGCGAGACGCTGGCGACGCTGCGCGAGCAGTATTCGCGCCGGCAACTGCTCGTCGGCGTCGACCGCCTCGATTATTCCAAGGGACTTCCACAGCGGCTGCGGGCGTTTCGCAGCCTGCTGCTGCGCTACCCGGAAAACCGCAACCGCGCCACGCTGATTCAGGTCGCGGCGCCGTCGCGGGAGGGGGTAGGCGCCTACGCCGACCTCAAAGCCGAGCTCGAAGGGCTGTGCGGGGCGATCAATGGCGACTACGGCGAACTCGACTGGATGCCGGTGCGCTACATCCACCGCACCGTCGCCAGACGCCGCATCCCCGCGCTGTACCGCGCCTCCCGCGTCGCGCTGGTCACGCCGCTGCGTGACGGCATGAACCTGGTGGCCAAGGAATTCCTCGCGGTGCAGGACCCGGCCGACCCCGGTGTGCTGGTGCTGTCGCGCTTCGCCGGCGCGGCCGAGCAGTTGCGCGACGCCGTGCTCGTCAACCCCTACGCGACGCAGCAGACGGCCGACGCCATCCAGTTCGCGCTGCAGATGCCGCTCGATGAGCGCCGCCAGCGCCACGAGCGGCTGATGGCCGAAATCCGCCGGCACGACGTGCACTGGTGGCGCCGGCAGTTCCTCGACACCCTGACGCAGGCCGGTTGAATCCGACGCTTGCGCGCGATGGCGGTCGGGCTTGCCACAGGGCTCTACAATGCTGCGTCCCGAGGAGCGTTGCAACACGGCGTGCCGGTTCGGCAGCGCCGTCGCCAGGCTCGGGGCTTGGATCGCTGGCCGCTTCACCTTGCTGGCGGCTTTCCTTCAACGGCGCTCACCCAACCCGTGCCGGGCGCGGGATGCGGTGTGCATCCGTTCCCGGCCACTTTGTTCGGAGTCTGTATGAACGCTGGGGTCGATTTGAAAAACTTTTCCGATTTTTGCATTGCCGACATCGGCCTGGCCGACTGGGGCCGGCGCGAAATCGCCATTGCCGAGAGCGAGATGCCCGCGCTGATGGCCATCCGCGCGCAATACGCCGCGACGCGGCCGCTGCGCGGCGCGCGCATCAGCGGCAGCCTGCACATGACCATCCAGACCGCGGTGCTGATCGAAACCTTGCAGGCGCTGGGTGCGCAGGTGCGCTGGGCTTCGTGCAATATCTTTTCCACCCAGGACCATGCGGCTGCGGCGATCGCGGCGGGTGGCACGCCGGTGTTCGCGGTCAAGGGCGAGTCGCTCGAAGACTACTGGCAATACACCCACCGCATTTTCGACTGGCCCGACGGCGGCTACTCGAACATGATCCTGGACGACGGCGGCGACGCCACGCTGCTGCTGCATCTGGGCGCGCGGGCCGAGGCCGATGCCGCGGTGCTGGCCAACCCGACCAGCGAGGAAGAGCGCGTGCTGTACGCCGCGATCAAGGCGCGGCTGGCGATCGACCCCAAGTGGTACTCCACCCGCCTGGCGCGCATCTTGGGCGTCACCGAGGAGACCACCACCGGGGTGCATCGCCTCTACCAGATGCACCAGCGCGGCGAGCTCAAGTTCCCCGCGATCAACGTCAACGACAGCGTCACCAAAAGCAAGTTCGACAACCTCTACGGCTGCCGCGAAAGCCTGGTCGACGGCATCAAGCGCGCCACCGATGTGATGGTCGCCGGCAAGATCGCCGTGGTCTGCGGCTACGGCGACGTCGGCAAGGGCAGCGCGCAGGCGCTGCGCGCGCTGCGCGCCAACGTCTGGGTGACCGAGATCGACCCGATCTGCGCGCTGCAGGCGGCAATGGAAGGCTACCGCGTGGTGACCATGGACTACGCCGCCGACAAGGGCGACATTTTCGTCACCGCCACCGGCAACTATCACGTCATCACCCACGACCACATGGCGCGGATGAAGAATCAGGCCATCGTCTGCAATATCGGCCACTTCGACAACGAGATCGACGTGGCGGGTATCGAGCAGTATCAGTGGGAAGAGATCAAGCCGCAGGTCGATCACATCATCTTCCCGGACGGCAAGCGCATCATCCTGCTGGCCAAGGGCCGACTGGTGAACCTGGGCTGTGGCACGGGTCATCCCAGCTATGTGATGAGTTCGAGCTTCGCCAACCAGACCCTGGCGCAGATCGAGCTGTTCACCAAGGCCGGCGAATATCCCGTGGGCGTGTACACCCTGCCCAAGCACCTCGACGAGCATGTCGCGCGGCTGCAGCTCAGCACCCTCGATGTGCAGCTCACCACGCTGACCGATCAACAGGCGGCCTATATCAACGTGCCCAAGGAGGGGCCGTACAAGCCGGCTCACTACCGGTACTGATGCGTATGGTCTGCGCACAATCGGTTTCTCCTCGGCCGTCGATCAGCTTCGAGTTCTTTCCGCCCAAGACACCGGAGGGCGCGGACAAGCTCCGGGCCGTGCGGCTGCGCCTGTACGCGCGCCGGCCCGAGTTCTGCTCGGTGACCTTCGGCGCCGGCGGCTCCACGCAGGAAGGCACGCTGCAGACGGTGCGCGACATCCTCGCCGAAGGCGTGGACGCCGCGCCGCATCTGTCTTGCATCGGCGCCAGCCGCGACTCGGTGCGAGCGCATCTGCAGAGCTTTCGCGCCGCCGGCGTGCGCCGCATCGTCGCGCTGCGCGGCGACCTGCCTTCGGGGTACGGCATGGGCGGCGAGTTCCATCACGCCCGCGATCTGGTGGCGTTCATCCGAGACGAGACGGGCAACGCGTTTCACATCGAAGTGGCCGCCTATCCCGAAATGCATCCGCAGGCCAGGAGCCCGCAGGACGATATGCGCCATTTCGCCGACAAGGTGCGCGCCGGGGCGAACTCGGCCATCACGCAGTATTTCTTTAACGCAGCGGCGTACCGCCGCTTCGTCGACGACGTGCGCGCGCTCGGCCTCGATGTGCCGGTGGTGCCGGGCATCATGCCCATCACCAATTCCAGCCAGCTCCTGCGTTTCTCCGAAGTGTGCGGCGCGGAGATTCCGCGCTGGATCAGGTTGCGTCTGCAGAGCTATGGCGACGACCGAGAGAGCATCCGCGCCTTTGGCCGCGAGGTCGTGAGCAGCCTGTGCGAAGAACTCATCGCCAGCGGCGCCCCAGGGCTGCATTTCTACACCCTGAACCAGGCCGAAGCCACGCTGGCCGTGCTCGACGATCTCGGACGTTAAGCGGTTCTGGGCGGGCCGCTGGCGGCATGCAGCAGCAGCGCCGCCAGCGCGAAGCCTGCGCCCGCTGCGGTCACCGCGAGCCAGCCGCCCGCCGTCCACGCATGGCTGGCGACGAACGATCCCACCGAGCCGCCGATGAAATACAGCGTCATGTACACGGCGTTGATGCGGCTGCGCGCCGCTGCGTCCAGGGCGTAGATGCGGGTCTGGTTGGCGATCTGCGCGCCCTGCACCCCGGCGTCGAGCACCAGCACCCCGGCGATCAGCCACCACAGCCCGTGCGTGCCCGGCGCGAACAAGGCCCATGACAGCACGGTGAGCGCCAGGGCGACGAACAGCACGCGGCGCGGTCCGCCCGGCTTGTCGGAATGGCGGCCGGAGATCGGCGCCACGGTGGCGCCCATGATGCCCAGAATGCCGAATGCGCCCACCGCCGCAGGACCGTAGCCATAGGCCGGGCTCTGCAGCAGCGGCGTGAGCCCCACCCAGAACACGCTGAAGCTGGCGAAAAACAGCCCGCCGGTGATGCCGGCAAGGCGCAGATCGCGGTGCAGGGTGAACTGCTTCAGGGTGGAGCCGAGCAGGGCGGCATAGCTCTGGTTGGTGGCGTGCGCATCGACCGGCAGACGCGGCAGCACGCGCCAGAGCATGATCCCCATGCCGATGTTCACCAGTGTGGCAAAGCCGAACACCGCCTGCCAGTTCAGCAGCGCCGCGATGCCGCCTGCCAGCACCCGCCCGCCCAGAATGCCCACCAGCAGGCCGCTCATCACCAGGCCGATGGCCTTGCCGCGCGCCTGCGGCGGCGCGAGGTGCGCCACCATCGGGATGATCTGCTGCGCAATGCTGGAGAGCATGCCGATGGCGAAAGAGGCCGTGGCCAGGATGGCGACGCTGGGCGCCAGCGCGGCGCCGATCAAGGCCGGAACGAGCAGCGCGGCCATGATCAGAATCACCCGGTGTCGCGCATGCCGGTCGCCCAGCGGGCCGAGGAGCAGCAGCCCGGCGGCGTAACCGATCTGCGTGGCCGAGGGCACCGCCGCCACGCCGGCCACCGTGGTGTGGAACTGCCGCGCGAACTGCTCCAGCAGCGGCTGGGCGTAGTAGATGTTGGCTACCGATATGCCGCAGGCCAGCGCCATGAAGCCGATGAAATGGCGCGAAAGCGGCGGGTGTGCGGTGGTCTGCCGGGGGGAGGGAGATGGGTTTGTCGACATGGAGCTGTTTTTTATATTCGGTATTGTCGCGGTGCATCAAAACGGCTGCTTGCCGGAGGACTTCACCCGGGCCCGCCCGGCCCTACACTGCAATGTCTTCGATTTCATCTTGTTCTCCTGACCATGTCTCAAGCTCTCGATTCCGCGGTTCAAGCCGCGCTGCAAACCCTTCAAGACCCGCAGACCGGCGCTTCGCTGGTCGCGGAAAAGGCCATCAGGAATCTGCGTGTGGATGGCGGCGACGTGTCGCTGGAGGTCGAACTCGGCTACCCGGCGCGCAGCCTGCACGCCGATCTTCAGAAGCAGGTCATCGCCGCGCTGCGCGCCGTGCCCGGAGTGCAGAACGTCTCGGTCACGGTGCGCAGCAACGTGCTGCCGCACGCGGTGCAGCGTGGGCTCAAGCCGCTGCCCGAAGTGAAGAACATCATTGCGGTGGCATCGGGCAAGGGCGGGGTGGGCAAGAGCACCACGGCGGTCAACCTGGCGCTGGCGCTGGCTGCGGAGGGCGCGCGCGTCGGCCTGCTCGATGCCGACATCTACGGCCCGTCGCTGCCGATGATGATGGGCATTTCCGGCCAGCCGCAAAGCGCCGACGGCAAGAGCATGGAGCCGATGGAAAACTATGGCGTGCAGGTCATGTCCATCGGTTTTCTCATCGACCAGGACAATCCGATGATCTGGCGCGGCCCGATGGCCACGCAGGCGCTGGAACAACTGCTGCGCCAGACCACCTGGCAGGACCTCGACTACCTCGTCGTCGACATGCCGCCGGGAACCGGCGACATTCAACTGACCCTGAGCCAGCGCGTGCCGCTGACCGGCGCCGTCATCGTCACCACGCCGCAGGACATCGCCCTGCTCGACGCGCGCAAGGGGTTGAAAATGTTCGAGAAGGTCGGCGTGTCCATTCTGGGCATCGTGGAGAACATGGCCATGCATGTGTGCACGAACTGCGGCCATGTCGAACATGTTTTCGGCGAGGGCGGCGGTCAGCGCATGAGCGCCGACTACGGCGTCGATTATCTGGGCGGCCTGCCGCTGGACATCCGCATCCGCGAACAGGCCGATTCGGGTCGCCCCAGCGTGGTGTCCGATCCGGAAGGCGCAATCGCGCAAAGCTACAAGTCGATCGCCCGCGCCGTTGCCGTGAAAGTGGCGCAGCAAGGCCGCGACTATTCCGCCCGCTTCCCGACCATCAGCGTGCAGAACAGCTGAAGTCGTCCGAGGCGAGCCGCCATGACTGCCCGCTGGCAATTCTGGATCGACCGCGGCGGCACGTTCACCGACATCGTCGCGCGCCGGCCCGATGGGGGCTTGGAGACGCACAAGCTGCTGTCGGAGAACCCGGAGCAGTACCGCGACGCGGCGGTGGCGGGCATGCGCCAATTGCTGGGTTTGCCGCCTGATGGACTGATCACGCCCGAGCTGGTGCACAGCGTGCGCATGGGCACCACGGTGGCGACCAACGCCCTGCTGGAGCGCAAGGGCGAGCCGCTGGTGCTGGTGACCACGCGCGGGTTTGGCGATGCGCTGCGCATCGGCTATCAGAACCGGCCCAGGCTGTTCGATCGCCGCATCGTGCTGCCGGAGATGCTTTATCAGCGGGTCATCGAGGCACAGGAACGCGTGGGCGCGGACGGCACGGTGTTGCAGCCGCTCGATGAAAGCGCGCTGCGGCGCGAACTGCAGGACGCTTTCGGCTCCGGGCTGCGCACGGCGGCCATCGTGTTCATGCACGGCTGGCGCTACACCGCGCATGAACAGGCTGCGGCGCGCATCGCACGCGACATCGGCTTCACGCAGGTGAGCACATCGCACCAGAGCAGCCCGCTGATGAAATTCGTCTCGCGCGGCGACACCACGGTGGTCGACGCCTATCTCTCGCCCATCCTGCAGCGCTACGTCGATCAGGTGGCTGCCGAGATGCCGGGGGTGAAGCTGCTGTTCATGCAGTCCAGCGGGGGCTTGACCGAGGCGCACTCCTTTCATGGGAAGGATGCGATTCTGTCAGGCCCGGCGGGCGGCATCGTCGGCATGGCGCGCACCGCGGAGCAGGCGGGCCATGCCAAGGTCATCGGCTTCGACATGGGCGGCACGTCCACCGACGTGTCGCATTACGCCGGTGAGTTCGAGCGGGTGTTCGATACCGAGGTGGCCGGGGTGCGGGTGCGCGCGCCGATGCTGCACATCCACACCGTTGCGGCGGGGGGTAGTTCCATTCTGCACTTCGACGGCGCCCGGCTGCGCGTGGGGCCCGACTCGGCCGGCGCCAACCCCGGCCCGGCCTGCTACCGCCGCGGCGGGCCGCTGACCATCACCGATGCGAATGTGCTGCTGGGGCGCATTCGCCCCGAGCATTTTCCCTTCGTGTTCGGGCCGCGCGCCGATGAACCGCTGGATGCCCAGGTGGTGCGCCAGCGTTTCACCGAACTGGCCGCGCGCATCGCTCAAGATACCGGCCTGCCGCAGACCCCGGAGGGTGTGGCCGAGGGCTATCTCGCCATTGCGGTGCAGGCCATGGCCGGGGCGATCAAGCGCATTTCGCTGGCGCGCGGACATGACGTGGCGTCTTATGTGCTGCAGTGTTTTGGCGGCGCCGGCGCGCAGCATGCCTGCAGCGTGGCCGCTGCGCTGGGCATGCAGCGGGTGTTCATACACCGCTTCGCCGGGGTGCTTTCCGCCTATGGCATGGGGCTGGCCGAGCAAACCGCGCTGCGGCAGCACAGCGTCGAGGCGCCCTTGCACGACGAGCTGATGCCGCGGCTGCATGCGCTGCGCGATGAACTGGCGGATCAGGCGCTGCAGGAACTGCTGGCGCAGGGGGTGCACGCCGAAAGCATCCGGCTGCGGGTGCAGGCGCTGCTGCGCTATGCGGGCAGCGAGGCCGCGCTGCCGGTGACCTTGCAACACCCGGCGGCGATGCGCGCCGAATTCGAGCGCGGCTATCTGCAACGCTTTGCCCACCTCATGCCCGAGCGCGGCCTGGTGGTCGAAGCGCTGACGGTCGAAGCCGCAGGCGGCGGCACTTCTGTGGCGAACGAGGCGATGCAGCCCGAGACGCCGGGCGAGATGAGCGTGCAGGCCGGACTGCCCGTGTTCATCGGCGGGCGCTGGCAGCATGCCGCGCTGGTACGCCGGGCCGACGCGCTGCCGGGGCAGCACATCGACGGCCCGGCGCTGTTCATCGATGCCCACACCACGGTCCTCGTCGAGCCGGGCTGGCGGGCGCGCATCACCGCAGCCGGTCATGTGGAGCTTCAAAGGCAGTCGGCCCAGGCGCGCGTAGGGCAGGCCGATACCGCGCCCGATCCGGTGCGGCTGGAACTGTTCAACAACCAGTTCATGCACATCGCCGAGCAGATGGGGGTGCAACTGCAGAACACCGCGGTCTCGGTCAACATCAAGGAGCGGCTGGATTTTTCCTGCGCGCTGTTCGACAGCCAGGGCCAGCTCATCGCCAATGCGCCGCACATGCCGGTGCATCTCGGGTCGATGGGCGAGAGCATCCAGACGGTCATCCGCGAGAACCACGCCACCCTGCGTCCCGGCGATGTGTTCATGCTCAACGACCCCTATCACGGCGGCACGCATCTGCCCGATGTCACCGTGGTCACGCCGGTGTTCGACGATGACGGAGCAGAGGTGCTGTTCTACGTGGGTTCGCGCGGCCACCATGCCGACATCGGCGGCATCACGCCCGGCTCGATGCCGCCGTTCTCGCGCAGCATTCTCGAAGAGGGCGTGGTGATCGACAACTTCAGGCTGGTGGAAGCAGGCCGCTTGCGCGAAGCCGAAGTGCTGGCCTTGCTTGCGCAGGGCGCATGGCCGGCGCGTAACCCGCAGCAGAACCTCGCCGACCTCAAGGCGCAGATCGCGGCCAACCAGACCGGCGCGCACGAGCTGCGCAGGCTGGTGGCCGATTATGGCCTGAACGTGGTGCAGGCCTATATGCAGCATGTGCAGGACAACGCCGAGGCAGCGGTACGGCGGGTGATCGGCGCGCTGCACGACGGTGCTTTCAGCCTCGAACTCGACAGCGGCGCGAGAATCCGCGTGGCCATTCGCGTCGACCGCGAGCGGCGCGAGGCCGTGATCGACTTCACCGGCACCTCCCCGCAACAGCCCGACAACTTCAACGCGCCCAGGGCCGTCACGGTGGCGGCGGTGCTGTACGTGTTTCGCTGTCTGGTCGATGACGACATTCCGCTCAACGCCGGCTGCCTCAAGCCCCTGCACCTCATCGTGCCCGAGGGCTCGATGCTCTGCCCGCGCCCGCCGGCCGCCGTGGTCGCGGGCAATGTGGAGGTCAGCATGGCCGTGACCAATGCGCTGTTCGGTGCCCTGGGCGTGCAGGCTGCGAGCCAGTGCACCATGAACAACTTCACCTTCGGCAATGCGCGGCATCAGTATTACGAGACCCTTGCCGGAGGCTCGGGCGCAGGCGGCCTGTTCGACGCGCAAGGCCGGCTCACCGGCGGTTTCGACGGCGCCGACGTGGTGCAGAACCACATGACCAACTCCCGCTTGACCGACCCCGAAGTGCTGGAATGGCGCTACCCGGTGCGGCTGGAGAGTTTCGCCATTCGCCCCGGTACGGGCGGAGCAGGGCGCTGGCGCGGCGGTAATGGCGGCGTGCGGCGCATCCGTTTTTTGGAACCCATGAGCGCGGGCATTCTGTCCAACGGTCGCCGCGTGCCGGCCTTCGGCATGGCGTGCGGCGCGCCCGGCGCGGTGGGCGCCAACCGCATCGAGCGCGCCGATGGCCGCATCGAGCCGCTGCCGGCTTGCGCCAGCGCAGAAATGCAGCCGGGCGATGTGTTCATCATCGAAACGCCGGGCGGCGGCGGTTATGGTTGAGGATTTGAACCGTTGAACCGAGGAACCGCATGACCCCTGTCCTGGCCGATACGCCGCCCATCGTCACCCTCACGCTCAACCCCTGCGTGGACGTGAGCTACGACATCCCGCAACTCATCGAAGACCAGAAAGTCCACGCCATCGCCACCCGGCTCGATCCGGGCGGCAACGGCATCAACGTGGCGCGCGCGCTCAAGCGGCTGCGCGCCCCGGCGTGGGCCTGCGCCACGGTGGCGGGCGAAATCGGGCTGCTGTTCGAGCGTCTGATTCGCGGCCAGATCGACCACCCGCATCTGGTGCGCATCGACGGCGAAACCCGCATCAACACCACCCTGCAGCAGCGCCAGCCGCGCGCCCAGTTCGAGGTCAGCGCCGCCGGCCCGGTGATCGATGAGCCCACGCTGGACCGCATCAGCGCCGAAGTGCTCGCGCTGACGGGCAGGGGTTACGCCGTGCTCACCGGCTCACGCTCGCCGGGTGTGCCGACGTCCTACTACGCCGAACTGTGCACTGCCCTGCGGGCGCAGGGCGCAAGGCCCGTGGTGGACGCGCGGGGCGAGGCGCTGGCGCAGGCCGTGGCCGCGCGGCCCTACCTCATCAAGCCCAACCGCTTCGAACTCGAACAACTGCTGGGCCGACCCCTGCCCACGCGAGACGACGTGCTGCGCGCAGCCGCCACCCTGCATGCGCAGGGCGTGGACTGGGTCTGCGTCTCGATGGGCGGCGAGGGCGCGGTGCTGGTCGGTGCCGAGACTTACATCGGGCAGGCGCCGCAGGTGCAGGTCGTGTCCACCGTCGGCGCGGGCGATTCGATGGTCGGCGGTCTGGTCGCCGCCCTGTCGCGCGGTGAAACGCCTGCCGAAGCGCTGCGCCTCGCCCTGGCCTGCGGCAGCGGCACCTCGGAGCAGCCGGGCACCGAATTGTTCGACCCGCTGCGCCTGGCAGAACTGAAGGGCCGCACCGTGGTGCAGCGGATCGGATGAAGGTGACGAGATTCGCCGGAAATCGCTGGAAATATTCAGCGTTTGATCTGTTCAGCGCTTGATCGCGCGCCAGCCGATGTCGCGGCGGCATTGCATGCCATCGAAATGAATCGTGTGGATGGCTTCGTAAGCGCGTTGTTGCGCGATGCGGGGCGAATCGCCTAAAGCGGTGACCGCCAGCACCCGGCCTCCCGAGGTGCGCAGCACGCCCTGCGCGTCAAGCGTGGTGCCGGCGTGGAAGGTGATGCAATCGGCCGTTTCGGGCGGGATGCCGGTGATGACGTCGCCCTTGCGCGGGTTTTCCGGATAGCCGTGCGCGGCGAGCACCACGGCGAGCGCGGTGCGGCGGTCCCACTCCAGTTCGACCTGGTCGAGCCGGCCGGCCAGCGCCTTGTCGAACACCACCGAGAGGTCGCTCTTGAGGCGCGCCATGATGGGCTGGGTTTCCGGGTCGCCCATGCGGCAGTTGAATTCCAGCGTCTTGGCGCGGCCGTGGGCGTCGATCATCAGTCCGGCGTAGAGAAAGCCGGTGTAGGGAATGCCGTCGGCCGCCATGCCCTTGACCGTGGGCTGGATGATTTCGCGCATCACGCGGGCGTGCACCTCGGGCGTGACCACGGGCGCGGGTGAGTAGGCGCCCATGCCGCCGGTGTTGGGGCCGTTGTCGCCGTCGAGCAGGCGTTTGTGGTCTTGGCTGGAGGCCAGCGCGAGCACATGCAGGCCATCGACCATGACGATGAAGCTGGCTTCCTCGCCCTGCAAAAACTCTTCGATGACCACGCGCGCGCGGCCCGCGTTGTGCTGCACGCCGTAGCGGTTGGCCTGCAGCATGTCGTCGATCGCGGCGTGGGCTTGGTCCGCCGTCTGCGCCACCACCACGCCCTTGCCCGCGGCCAGGCCGTCGGCCTTGACGACGATGGGCGCGCCGTGCTCGTCCACATGGGCATGCGCCGCTGCAGCGTCTTCGAACGTGGCATAGGCCGCAGTGGGGATGCGGTGCCGCGCCATGAAGTCCTTGGAGAACGCCTTGGAGCTCTCCAGTTGGGCCGCGGCGCGTGTCGGGCCGAAAATCTTCAGCCCGCGGGCGCGAAAGCCATCGACGATGCCCGCGGCCAGCGGCGCCTCGGGGCCGACCACGGTGTAGGCGATTTTTTCGCGCGCGCAGAACTCGGCCAGTTCTTCGGCGTTGGCGACCTGCAGGTTCTCCAGCCGGGGATCGAGCGCGGTGCCGCCGTTGCCCGGTGCAACATACACGGTTTGCACCCGTGGCGATTGCGCCAGCTTCCAGGCGATGGCGTGCTCGCGTCCGCCCGAGCCGATGACGAGGAGTTTCATGGGGAGGGCGCGTATCAGGCGAAGGTGGCGTTGTGATAGACCTCTTGCACATCGTCGAGGTCTTCCAGCGCGTCGATGAGCTTTTGCATCTTCTCGGCGTCGTCGCCCGCGAGTTCGACCGTGTTGTCGGCGCGCAGGGTGATGACGGCGAGTTCCGGCTGCAGCCCGGCGGCTTCGAGCGCAGCGCGCACGGCCTCGAACTGCGCTGGCGGGGTGAGCACTTCGATGGCGCCATCGTCATCGGTGATCACGTCGTCGGCGCCGGCTTCGAGCGCGGCTTCCATCACCTGGTCTTCGGAGGTGCCGGGGGCGAAGATCAACTGTCCGCAATGCCTGAACTGGAAAGCCACCGAGCCTTCGGTGCCCAGATTGCCGCCGTGCTTGGACAGCGCATGCCGCACTTCGGCCACGGTGCGCACCCGGTTGTCGGTCAGGCAGTCGATGATCAGCGCCGCTCCGCCGACGCCATAGCCTTCATAGCGGATTTCTTCGTAATGCACGCCTTCGAGCGCGCCGGTGGCCTTGTCGATGTTCTTCTTCACCGTGTCCGCCGGCATGTTGGCGGCCTTGGCCTTGTCGACCGCCAGACGCAGCCGGGGATTGGCGGCTGGGTCGCCGCCGCCCAGGCGGGCCGCGGCAGAGATTTCACGGATGATCTTGGTCCAGACCTTGCCGCGCTTTTCGTCCTGACGGCCTTTGCGGTGCTGGATATTGGCCCATTTGGAATGTCCGGCCATGGTGGTGCGATGCTCCTGATGAAAGCCCTGCGCCGGGGTGAACGTGTCGCAAGGCGTTGATAGACTGCGGATTCTACTTTCGCGCCTTGCGCTCTACCTCCCTCATACCCAGGCTGCAGCCATGTCCGACCCCCTTCTCATCGCCCAGCACGGCAAGGTGCAATGCCATCTGTTGCCGCGGCTGTCCAATCGTCACGGCCTGATCACCGGCGCCACCGGCACCGGCAAGACCGTCAGCCTGCAGGTGCTGGCCGAGGCGTTTTCACGCATCGGCACGCCGGTGTTCATGGCCGATGTGAAGGGCGACCTGACCGGGCTTTCCCAAGCGGGCGCGATGGGCCCCAAACTGGCCGAGCGGCTCAAGACCCTAGTCCTGCCCGAGCCGACCTTCGGCGCCTGCCCGGTGACGCTGTGGGACGTGTTCGGCGAGCAGGGCCACCCCATCCGCGCCACCATTTCCGACATGGGGCCGCTGCTGCTGGCGCGGCTGCTGCAGCTCAATGAAACGCAGGCCGGCGTGCTCAACCTGGTGTTCAAAATCGCCGACGACAACGGCCTGCTGCTGCTCGACCTGAAAGACCTGCGCGCCATGCTGCAGGAAGTGGGCGATAACGCGGCGCGCTTCACCACCGAGTACGGCAATATCAGCGCGGCCAGCGTGGGCGCGATCCAGCGCGGGCTGCTGCAGCTCGAAACCCAGGGCGCCGATCAGTTTTTCGGCGAGCCCATGCTCGATATCGACGACCTGATGCAGACCGACGGCCAGGGGCGTGGCATGGTCAACATCCTCGCCGCCGACAAGCTCTATCAGGCGCCGCGTTTGTATGCCACCTTCCTGCTGTGGCTGCTGTCCGAGCTGTTCGAGCGCCTGCCCGAGATCGGCGATCCCGATCAACCCAGGCTGGTGTTCTTCTTCGACGAGGCGCATCTGCTGTTCGACGATGCGCCCAAGCCGCTGCTGGAGAAGATCGAGCAGGTCGTGCGCCTGATTCGCTCCAAGGGTGTGGGGGTTTTTTTCGTCACGCAGAACCCGCTGGACATTCCCGATACGGTGCTCGGCCAGCTCGGCAACCGCATCCAGCACGCGCTGCGCGCCTTCACCCCGCGTGACCAGAAGGCGGTGAAAACCGCGGCCGACACCATGCGTCCCAATCCCGGTCTGGACGTGGCGCAGGCCATCACCGAACTCGCGGTGGGCGAGGCGCTGGTGTCGCTGCTCGACGAGAAGGGCCGTCCGACCCCGACCGAGCGCGTGTGGATGCTGGCGCCCGGCAGCCGCATCGGCCCCATCACCCCCGAGGAGCGCAAGGCGGTGATGCAGGGTTCTCTGGTGGCGGGGGTGTATGAAAAGGCGGTGGACCGCGAATCGGCCTACGAGTTGCTCAAGGGCCGGGTGGAAGCCGCCCCGCGAGCGCCCGCGCCTGCCGATTCAGGCGGTGGTCTGCTCGATTCGCTCGGGGAGGGGCTGGGCGGTCTGGCGCGCGGGTCGGGCCGCAAGGATTCTCTGCTCGAAACCCTGGCCAAGTCGGCGGCGCGCAGCATCGGCAGCAGCGTTGGCCGCGAAATCATCCGCGGCGTTCTCGGCGGACTGCTGGGGGGGAGCAAGCGGCGCTGAGTCGCCGATGCAGCTTAGCGGTCGTCCCAGTCGCGGTGACCCCCATGGCGGCCGTGATCATGCCGCCAATGATCGCGATCCCAGCGGCGCAGCGGCACGCCATACACCGGGCCGTAGACCGGGGCATAGCCGTAGTAAACCGGGCGCGGCGGAGGCGGCGGCGCGAAATACACCGGAGGCAGCCGCGGCGGCGGGGCATAGACCACCGGCGGCGCGTACACGACGGGCGGCGCCTGATACACCGGATAAGCGTTGGAAAATGTACTCACGACGCCGGGAACCCCGACGTTGAGCGACCAGTACACCCGGTCGGCGTGCGCGGCAGGGGCGGCGACGAGGGCGGCGCTGCCCGCAAGGGCGAAAACGATTTGGCGGAACATGATGCAAACCTCCTGAGCAATCTTGTGGTTCGTGCTGGAGTAACGGCAGATGCCTGGGCTTGCCGACATCGTGCGTGAAGTTTTTTCAGTGCCGCAGGCCATCTGCCTGGCAGGTTTGAGTATTGCACTGCAACACCGCCCCATTCCAGCCTGTCCCAGACCTGTTCAAATAGCGCGGTTATGGATTCCACAGAAAAACCCTCCAATTTCCTGCGTCAGATCATCGAGCGCGATCTGGCGCAAGGCACTTATGCGAACCGGCGCTTCGCCGGTCATCCGGCCGATGCCGCCGGCCACGCCGCAGGGCAGCCCGACGCCGCGCGCATCCGCACCCGCTTTCCGCCCGAGCCCAACGGCTATCTGCACATCGGCCACGCCAAGAGCATCTGCCTGAATTTCGGCTTGGCGCAGGACTACGGCGGCGTCTGCCACCTGCGTTTCGACGACACCAATCCCGAAAAGGAGGAACAGGAATACGTCGATGCGATTGTCGAAATGGTGCGCTGGCTGGGCTTCGACTGGAATGTCGGCGGGGTGTCGCACCTGTTCTACGCCAGCGACGACTTCGACTTCATGTACCGCTGCGCCTGCGCGCTGATCGAGTCCGGCCTGGCCTATGTCGACGAGCAGGGCGCAGACGACATGCGCCGCAACCGCGGCACGCTCACCGAGCCGGGGGTGGACAGCCCGTGGCGCGACCGGCCCGCCGCCGAAAGCCTGAAACGGTTCGAGCAAATGCGCGCGGGCCAACACCCGGAAGGCAGCATGGTGCTGCGGGCGAAGATCGACATGGCCTCGCCCAATATCAATCTGCGTGACCCGGTGATCTACCGCATCCGCTTCGCGCATCATCACCGCACCGGCGACACTTGGTGCATCTACCCCATGTACACCTTCGCGCATCCCATCGAGGACGCGATGGAGTGCATCACCCACAGCATCTGCACGCTGGAGTTCGAGGACCAGCGGCCGTTCTACGACTGGCTGCTCGATCACCTCGTGCGGCTGGGGCTTGTGGCCAGCCCGCGGCCGCACCAGTACGAATTCGCCCGGCTCAACCTCACCTATGTGGTGACGAGCAAGCGCCGGCTGGCGCAACTCGTCGCCGAAGGCCATGTCGACGGCTGGGACGATCCGCGCATGCCCACGCTGGTGGGTCTGCGCCGCCGCGGCTACACCCCCGAGAGCCTGCGGCTGTTTGCCGAGCGCATCGGCGTGAGCAAGGCCGATTCCTGGATCGATTACAGCGTGCTCGAACAGGCGCTGCGCGACGATCTCGACACCCGCGCACCGCGCGCGATGGCGGTGCTCGATTCGCTCGAACTGGAGCTCACCAACTGGGCCGAGGTGTTCGGCAGCACAGCGCACGCCGAGCCTTGCAGTGCACCGGCGCATCCCGCGCATCCCGAGATGGGGCGGCGCAGCTTCGACCTCACCGCGCGGGTGTGGATCGAGCGCGAAGACTTCAAGGAGGCTCCGCCCAAGGGCTATCACCGCCTCACGCCCGGTGGTTTGGTACGGTTGAAATACGGCTATGTGGTGCGCTGCACCGGCTGCGAAAAAGACGCCGAGGGCCGGGTCGTCAAGGTACTGGCCGAGCTGTTGCCCGACACCAAAAGCGGCACCCCGGGCGCTGACGCGGTCAAGGTCAAAGGGGTGATCACCTGGGTGAGCGCCAGTCTGGGCGCGGCCGCGCAGGTGCGACTGTTCGATCGGCTGTTCACCCAGGCGCAGCCCGACGCGGGCGGGCGCGATTTTCTGTCCGCGCTCAACCCGCAGAGCAGACAGACGGTGCAGGCCTATGTCGAGCCTGCGCTTGCGGACGCGCCCGCAGGGGCCTGGTTCCAGTTCGAGCGTCACGGCTATTTCGTCGCCGATCGCATCGACCATGCGCCGGGTCGGCCGGTGTTCAACCGCACCACCACGCTCAAGGACAGTTGGGGCAGGTGATGCGGGCGCTTGATGACACCCCGAGCTTCGGCGCCCCCATGCCTGCGGGCAGCAGCGCGCTGGCCGCCTGCAGCAACAGGGGGTTTTTGCGTGCTCGGTGCGGCCGAGTTGGCGGCTTCCTCGATCCGCAGCCCGGAGTCTGACTCAATCTGCACAACAGATGCGACATGTTGCCGCTTATAGGCGATCTCATGGCCTACTATTGATCTCCATCAATATGAAGTTCGAGCCTTCTGTTTAACGGCAAACTTTGAACGCATCCGGTTACATAATCTTTCCAAGATGTCCGGCAAGTCGTCTGGACGCGATTTTCTGGAGAGATACCCATGCGTGATTTGTCCCACTCCCTGCCTCGATGGATGGCCGCCTTGGCGCTCGCCGCATCCCCGGCGTTTGCTTGGGCGCAAACCGCCCCCACGCCCGAGCAGATGCAGGCCACCCGCGCCGTCACCGGCGAACTGCTCAAGACCCTGAGCGGCAAGCTGCAGGCCAGCATGAAAGAAAACGGCCCGGCGGGTTCGATCACGGTGTGCAAGACCATCGCCCCGGAAATCGCCCTGGGCTTGGCCGACAGGACCGGCTGGAAGATCACCCGCGTGGGCACCCGGGTGCGCAATGTCGACCTGGGCACGCCCAACGTCTGGCAGCGCAAGGCGCTGGCCCATTTGAACGCCGACCTGAAATCGGGCGCCAAGCCGCAAACCCTGGAGTGGAGCGAAGTGGTCACCGAGAACGGCAAGCCCACGCTGCATTACGCCAAGGCCATCGTGCTGCAGCCGCAGTGCATCGCCTGCCACGGCACTGCTGCGCAACTCGCGCCGGGCGTAGCCGACAAGCTCAGAACCGAATATCCGCACGATGCGGCCACCGGCTACGCGCCGGGGCAGTTGCGCGGCGCGGTGGTCGTCAGCCGGCCGCTCTGATCTTCGCGCAGCCGACGACCCTCACCACGGCGCCTACCAGCGCAGGTAGGCGTTCTTGTTGCCGGTCTGTAGGGTGATTCTGCGTTGTTGCTGCTTGTGCGTGCCGACGAGGGTGTAGCGGCCCGCAGGCGCCTTGACATAGCACAAGGGGCCACTGGCTGTGAAACTGGCGACGGTCTTGCCCTGTTTTTCGATGCGGATCGGCACATCGGCCAGATAGGCGCCGCGCGGACCCTCGACCATCCAGAACCCCAGGTTGAACTGCGGCGACATTTTCTTGAGTGCGTTCATCGCGTCTTCTCCCACGCCGCCGCAGACGTAGGAAATATCGCCGACGTGGTGGACCTCTGCGGCCCGACTCAGGGCAGGACTGAGCAGGCAGGCCGCCAATGCGCCGACCAGAGCGCCCCGGCGCAGGGCTCGATGCGGAACAGGCATGATGATTCCTTTCAAGATTCGCAGAAATGCGCCTTGAAATAGACCTTGGTTGACAAGCCGGGTTCGCTTTCGGCTGCCGATCTTCAGCCTCGTTTCATTTTCCGCGATACAAAAAGCCCCGCCGGGGCGGGGCTTGCCAGCGTGCTGCACGCCGTCAGGCGGCTGCAGGTTTGGGTGGCGTTGTCCTCGGTTGATGCAGATTGGGCAGAAACACCGCCAGCAGGCCGATGAGCGGCAGGAAGGAGCAGATTTTGTACACCGCGTCGATGCCCCACAGATCGGCCAACTGCCCCAGCACCGCCGCGCCGACGCCGCCCAGACCGAAGGCCAGGCCGAAGAACAGCCCGGCCACGGTGCCGACCTTGCCGGGAATGAGCTCCTGCGCGTAGACCACCATCGACGGGAAGGCCGAGGCCAGCATGAAGCCGATGATGGCGCTGAGCACGGCCGACATTTCCAGGCTGGCGTAGGGCAACATCAGGGTGAAGGGCGCCACGCCGAGGATGGACACCCAGATCACCGCCTTGCGGCCGACCCGGTCGCCGATGGGGCCGCCCAGCAGGGTTCCCGCCGCGACCGAGGCGAGGAAGACGAACAGGTGATACTGCCCGACTTCCGTGCTGACGTGGAATTTGTGCATCAGGTAGAAGATGAGATAGCTGTTGATGCTCGCCAGATAGAAGAACTTGGAGAAGATCAGCGCCAGCAGCACCGCCAGCGTGCGGCGCACCAGATGCGGCGGCACCGGTGCATGCTTGACGGTCGCGGCCTTCTTCGGCAGGCGATGCTGGTGGCTGTACCAGCGGCCCACGCCGATGAGCACGATGATGGCCAGCAGGGCAGCCAGAGAAAACCACGCGACACTCTTCTGCCCATGCGGCAGCACGATCCACGCGGCCAGCAGCGGCCCGGTGGCCGTGCCCGCATTGCCGCCGACCTGGAAGATGGATTGCGCCAGCCCGTGGCGCCCGCCCGAAGCCATGCGCGCCACGCGCGACGACTCCGGGTGGAAGATCGACGAGCCTGTACCCACCATGGCCGCGGCCAGCAGCAGGATGGGGAAGCTCGGCGCCACCGACAGCGTCAGCAGCCCGGCCAGGGTGCAGCCCATGCCCACGGCCAGCGAGTAGGGCTTGGGATGCTTGTCGGTGTAATGGCCCACCAGCGGCTGCAGCAAAGACGCAGTGAACTGATAGGTGAGGGTGATCAGGCCGATCTGAGCGAAATTGAGGTGGAAATCGGTCTTGAACAATGGATAGATCGCCAGGATCAACGACTGGATCATGTCGTTGAGAAAGTGCGAAAAACTGATCGCGCCGAGGATGCGAAAGCGGGTCTGCTCCGCTGGGGCGCTGTCTGCGGGGGCGAGCGCAGCGGTGGTCGGTGTGGAACTCACGGTCTGGATTTTTGGAGGAGAGCGGAAAACGCAAGACGGGTTTCACTTGCGTGAACGCAAGAATAGTGCGGCGGGAAGATGTTTGCGCAGGCAGGGATTTTTTCGGCAACGGGTGCGCAAGACTTGATGCCGTCCTACCATTGCACACATGGCACAAAACGCAAGTACCTTGGTCGCCCTGCGTCCCCAGAGTCTGGGCGAGGAAATCGCCAACAGCATCAGCCACGGGCTCGGGCTGTTGCTGTCGGTGGCTGCGCTGCCCGTGCTCATCGTCCACGCGGTGGAGCATCAGCCTGTGGCCAGCGTGGTGGGGGCGAGCGTTTTCGGCGTCTCCGCCGTCCTGCTCTATCTGGCCTCCACGCTGTATCACGCCCTGCCGCAGCCGCGGCTCAAGGCGGTGTTGCAGCGCCTGGACCATGCGGCCATCTACCTGCTGATCGCGGGTACCTATACACCGTTCACCCTGGGCGTGCTGCGCGGGGGCTGGGGGTGGACGCTGTTCGGTCTGGTCTGGGGGCTGGCGGCGATGGGGCTGCTGCTCAAGGCGTTTGCCGGGGTGCGCTTTCCGCGCCTGTCCACCGCGCTGTATCTGGGCATGGGCTGGGTGGTGCTGATCGCCATCGAGCCTCTGGCCGAGCGCATTGCACCGATGGGTCTTTTCTGGCTGGTGGCGGGCGGCGTGTCCTACACCCTGGGCGTGGTGTTTTTCGTGTTCGACGCGCGCTGGCGCTACGCGCACTTCGTCTGGCATCTGTTCGTGCTCGCCGGAACCGTTTGTCATTTTTTCGCGGTACTCCATTACGCTGTCTGAAGCCGGACTGAGCGGAAAACGAACGACCGTTCTTTTTTGCGTCGGCCATGCTTAGAATGTCGACCAAAGCAGACAGACCGTGGAGACCGCGATGACCCCGCATCAACTCTTGGAAAAATTCGGCCCGCGCGAGGCCATGGATTACGACGTCGTCGTCGTCGGCGCCGGCCCGGGCGGCCTGGCCACGTCCATCCATCTCAAGCAACTGGCGCAGCAGGCCGGGCGCGAGATTTCGGTCTGCGTGCTGGAAAAAGGCTCGGAGCCGGGGGCGCACATTCTGTCCGGGGCCATCATCGACCCCGGCGCGCTCACCGAACTCTTCCCGGACTGGAAGGCGATGGGCGCGCCGCTGAATCAGCCGGTCACTGCGGATCAGTTTTTGTTTCTGAGTGCCCCCAGGGTCGGCTCGCCGACCCGCCCCCCGAGGGGGATGAGGCCCGCGGCTCCAGACTGCCCTGCGGCAGCCTGGACGGAGCCGAATCCGAGCGGCTTGCAAGCCGCGAGGTGGACAAGGAAACTTGGGGCGGCCCTGCGTTTTCTCATGAACGACGCCAACGCCAGGGCTACGCCCGCGGCATTCTTGCCCGACTGTTTCAAGAATCATGGCAATTACGTCATCAGCCTGGGCAATCTGGTGCGCTGGATGGCGCAGCAGGCTGAAGCGTTGGGGGTGGAGATTTTCCCCGGCTTCGCCGCGGCCGAGGTGCTGTATGACGAGCAGGGCCGGGTGCGCGGCGTGGCCACGGGCAACCAGGGCCTGGGCAAGGACGGCGAGCCGACCGATCACTTCGCGCTGGGCATGGAACTGCGGGCCAAGTACACCGTGTTCGCCGAGGGTTCGCGCGGGCAGTTGGGCCGCGAATTGATTGCCAAATACGCGCTCGACGCCGGGCGCGATCCGCAGAGCTACGGCATCGGCCTGAAGGAAATCTGGGAGGTCGCCGCCGACAAGCATCAGCCCGGGCTGGTGCTGCACACCGCCGGCTGGCCGCTAGACGCCAAGACCTATGGTGGTGGATTTCTCTACCACCTCGAAGACCGCAAGGTGGCGATCGGCTTCGTCGTCGGGCTGGACTACACCAACCCATGGATGAGCCCGTTCGAGGAGTTCCAGCGGCTCAAGACCCATCCGGCGATTCGCGGCCTGTTCGATGGCGCCAGGCGGCTGGGCTACGGCGCGCGCGCCATCACGGCGGGCGGGCTGTTGTCGCTGCCCAAGCTGGTGTTTCCCGGCGGCTGTCTGGTGGGGTGCGAGGCGGGGTTTCTCGACGCCTCGCGCATCAAGGGCAGTCATGCGGCGATCAAGACCGGCATGCTCGCGGCGCAGGCCATCGCCGATGCCCTGGCCGCCGGTCGGGCGCAGGACGAACTCGGCGCTTACCCCCAGGCGTTCGAGCAGTCGTGGCTGCACACCGAACTCAAGACCGCGCGCAATTTCAAGCAATGGTTCAAGAAGGGCCGACTGGTCGGCACGCTGATGACCGGCGTGGAGCGCTGGTTTCTGCCGCGCATCGGCATCCACTCGCCGCCGTGGACGGTGCATCACCATGTGCCCGATCACGCCACGCTCAAGCCCGCAGCGGATTGCCCGCGCATCGACTATCCCAAGCCCGACGGCGTGCTCACTTTCGACCGGCTGAGTTCGGTCTACCTGAGCAATACGAATCACGAGGAAAACCAGCCGCCGCATCTCACCCTCAAGGATGTGTCGGTGCCGGTGCAGATCAACCTCAAGACCTATGCCGGGCCGGAAGCACGCTACTGCCCGGCTGCGGTATACGAATTCGTCAAGGGCTCGGACGGCGGCGACCGGCTGCAGATCAACGCGCAGAACTGCGTGCACTGCAAGACCTGCGATATCAAGGACCCGACGCAGAACATCGTCTGGGTCGCGCCCGAAGGCGGCGGCGGGCCGAATTATGTCGGTATGTGAGGGCGTCCGACCGCTGTGGACGTCACACGCCATTCGGGGGTAGGCGTAAAGGTGTCAAAAGTGTGAACTAATGCTCAAGGTTATTGTGGCAGCGACACATATACACTCCGCAACAAATCAAAGGAGGAGCACCGAAGCCTGAGGCTGCGGCAGCTTTCGGCCCCACACTTCTTTCTGCTGCATGCCCGACTCGACGTCCCAGTTTTCGCCTGCTCCCGTGCCGACGCCGCCAGGCCGGTCACCCATGCATCGTCGGCTCAGGCGTGGCTATTGGGGACTGGTCGTGCTGACGATGGGCTTTGGCCTCTGGCTGGCGTGGATCAACTGGCAGCGCCAGGACGAAACGCTGCGCAGTTCCCTGAGAGTGGAAACCGCCTTTCTCGCGGATGCGACCACGGCCTACCTCCAGCGCTACGAGTCGATCATGTCGGCGCTGGCGGGTGATCTGCTGTTCCGCCCGGAGCTGCTGGGCAGACCCGAGCAGCTCACGCCCCTGCTGCAGCGCTATCGAGCCCTGCTGGGCCACGATCAGGCGTTGGCGATCAACCTGTCGCGACCCGACGGGCAGGTGTTCGCCACCACGATGACCGGGGTGCAGAACCTGCCCAACTTCCGCGCCATGCCCGATATCTGGCCCGGCATCGAGCAGGCGGCGCACATGCAAGGCCTGGAGGTGGGCAAGGCCGTCTACGGCCCCATGCTGCACCGCTGGGTGATTCCGCTGCGGCTGATGGCGAAGGACGCCCAAGGGCAGCCTGTGCTGCTGATCGCCGTGCCGGTCGAGCTCAACGATTTTCTCGATCGCTGGCGCCGCTCGGTGGCCGCGGCAGAGTACGCCATGCCCGGCATGTCGATTGCGCTGATGCGCGCCGACGGCTATCTGCTGGCGCGCTGGCCCGCACCCGAGGCGGACGACCTGCAGCGCTTCTACGGCTCCAAGCGTCAGGGCGAACTGGCCAGGGCTGCGCAGGCCAGGCCGCAGGCGCTGTCGGGCCAATTCGACGGCCGGGTCGATGCGGACGACCTGCCCCGTCTGGGCGCCTGGGTGCGGCTGCCGCGCTACGACGTGCTGGTGAACATGACCGTGCCGCGCGCCTTGCTCTGGCGCGATTTCTGGCGCGCGTACTGGCCCGCGCTGACCATATTGGCGCTGTGGCTGGCCCTGCTGACCCTGACCTATAGGCTGGTGCTGCGGCTGACCGAGCGCGAGAGCGCGCAACTGCGCGACCGCGCCGACATCATGTACCGCCTGGCCAATCAGGACAGCCTCACCGGACTGCTCAACCGCCGCGGCATGGGCGAATACCTGCAGCGCGCCCACGACAACGCGCAGCAGCACGGCATCGGCTACGCGCTGGTGCTGTTCGACCTCGATCACTTCAAGCTCATCAACGACGGTTTCGGCCATGCCGCGGGCGACGCCGTGCTGCAGCAGATCGCCCATCTGCTGCAGACCCGGGTGCGCAAGGAAGACCAGGTGGCGCGCTGGGGAGGAGAGGAGTTTCTGGTGCTGCTGCCCGATTCGTCCATCGAAACCGCGCACGCCGCGGCGGAAAAGCTGCGTGATCTGATCTCGCACACCCGCATGTCCGTGGGCGGCTCGGAATTGCGGCTGACGGCGAGTTTCGGCGTTTCGGCCTGGGAATCCGGCAGCCCGCTCGGCTCCGCCGAACTGCTGGGGCAGTGCGACGCCGCGCTCTACAACGCCAAGGCCGGCGGTCGCAACCGGGTCAAGCAGTTCGAGGGTCAATCGGCACAGGACTATCTGCGCGGCTTCACGCTCAAGCAGGCCATCGAGGACGACCGCATCCGCGTGGCCTATCAGTCGCTGGTGTCGCTGGCCGACGACCGGGTCATGGGCTATGAAGCGCTGGCGCGTCTGGTGCGCGAAGACGGCGAGGTGGTGCCCGCCGGGCAGTTCATCGACGTGGCCAACCGCCTGCGCCTGGAGCATCGCATCGATGCGCGCGTATCCAGGCAGGTGATGTCGCGCTGCTCGCTGCGCATGGAGCCAAACGGCGAGCCGATGAAGTACATGATCAATTGCTCGGCCGACTTTCTCAGCCGCCCGGAGGATGTGCAGACCCTGCTCGAACGCGCCCGGCACTATTGCAACAACTGCGGGGTCGATCTGACCGGCAAGCCCAAGCCGATGGTGATCGAAATCACCGAACGCCAGCTCATCGGCGACGCCGAAGCGGTGCGGCTGCTGGTGCAGCCGCTGATCGACTTCGGCTTTCAATTGGCCGTGGACGATTTCGGCAGCGGCTATTCGTCCTATCTCTATGTGCTCAAGCTGCCGGTGAGCTATCTCAAGATCGAGGCCGAACTGGTGCGCGAAGCCGCGCACAGCGCACGCGCGCAGGCCATGGTGCGCTCGATCAACAACATGGCGCACGAGCTGGGCATGCTGACCATCGCCGAAGGCATCGAAGATGAAGCCACCGCCGAGGCCATGCGCCGCCTCGGGGTGGATTGGGGACAGGGATATTACTGGGGACGGCCGGAAATCGAGGCTTAGCCTGGCGTCGTGCAGCGAGTCGGTAAGTCAGTCGGTTACGGCGTACTTTGCAACGAAGGCGGCCAGATCGAGCGAGCGAAAATCGGGAAGCGCGGCGTTGAGCTGCTCGCGGCTCCAGTTCCACCAGGCGATGCGGCGCATGGCCAGTGCAAGCCCAGGGTCGCAGCGGTAGCGCAGCACCCGCGCCGGAACGCCCACGACGATGGCGTAGGGTGGCACGTCCTTGGTGACCACGGCGCCGCTGCCGATGGCGGCGCCATCGCCGATGCGCACACCGGGCATCACGGTCGCGCCGTGTCCGATCCAGACATCGGCGCCGATGTGTACCGGGTGTTGTTTGCGCCAGTCGAAAAACGCGGCGTCGTCTGCGGCGTCGAAGCCATGCGAGGCGCTGCGATAGGTGAAGTGATGCTGCGCCGCGCGCCAGGTGGGGTGGTTGCCCGGATTGATGCGCACCCCCGTGGCAATGTTGCAGAACCTGCCGATGTGCGCATGGGCGATCTGGTTGTCTCCCATCGCATAGCTGTAGTCGCCCAGCGTGCTGTCGATCATGCTGCTGCGCGGGCCGAGGTAGGTGTAGTCGCCAAAATCGCAGCCGCGCACCCAGGACGTGGGGTCGATCTCGGGCGCCTGGCTCAGCCGCCGACCGGCTGACCAGGGATCGGCGGGGGTGCCGCAGTCGATGCGTTGCATGGTGTTCAGAAATAGCGTTTGCGGATTTGCGCAGAAATCAGATCGATCACGCTGACCGTGACGATGATGATGAGCAGCACCGCTGCGGTCTGGCTGTACTGGAAGGCGCGGACAATTTCCCACAGGATCACGCCGATGCCGCCCGCGCCGACCATGCCAACGACGGAAGCCGAGCGCACATTGGCCTCGAAGCGGTACAGGGTGTAGGAAATCCACAGCGGCAGCACTTGCGGGATGACCCCGTAGATCACTTCATGCAGCGCCGAAGCGCCGGTGGAGCGGATGCCTTCGATGGGCTGCGGATCGACGGCCTCGACCGCCTCGGAGAACAGCTTGGACAGCGTGCCGGTGGTGTGCACCCACAAGGCCAGCACCCCGGCGAACGGCCCCAGGCCGACGGCCACGACGAACAGCATGGCAAACACCATTTCATTGATGGCGCGAAACGCATCCATCAGACGCCGCACTGGCTGATACACCCAGGCGGGCACGATATTCGATGCCGACAGCAAGCCCAGCGGAACCGAGCACAGCACGGCCAGCGCAGTCCCCCAAACGGCGATCTGGAGGGTGACGATCATCTCCTGCACATAGATGCGCCAATCGGTGAAATCGGGCGGAAAAAAACCTTCGGCGAACTGGACCATATTGCCCGAATCGCGCAGCAGATCGAGCGGGCGGATGTCGGCGCCCTGCCAGGAGGCGGCGAGGATGGCGAGGATCAGGCCCCAGCCGATCAGATTGCCCCAGCGCTGCAGACCGCGCGGGGCGAGGTCGGCGGGCAGCGAAGCGGCATGAGAGGGTTCGGTCATGGCGGCAAAAGCGGGTATGGTGAAAAGGAAAAGCCGGGCGGACGATGGGCCGACCGCCCGGCTGGGCGGACAACGGCTTATTTCTTCAGCGCGGCGAGCTGTTCATCGATCTTGGCGATCTGCGATTTTTTCTCTTCGGCGCTCAACTGGGCGTTGGCCTCGATCTTGGTGCGCTTGGTGAACAGGCTGATTTCACGAATCGGCACGAGCTGGGCGTTGGTCGAGGGCTTGAAGCCCGCCAGACCCAGACGCTTGAGCGCGGCCTTCTGCTCAGGCGTTTTGCCGTAGTTGTAGAAAAAATCGGCGATCTTGGTCTTCTCGGCCTGCGGCAGATCCTTGCGATACACCAGCGGGTCGGAAGGAATCAGCGGCGACTTCCAGATCACCTTGATCTTGTCGAACTCGGCGGGATGGACCAGCTTGAGGCGGTCCAGGCTTTCGGTGTTGTTGGTCGCCACATCCACCTGCCCGTTGGCCACGGCCATGGCGTTGGACTCATGGTTGGCGCTGCGCGTGACCTTGAAAAAGGTCTTCGGGTCGATGTGGTTCTTGGCGAAGACGTAGTAAGTGGGAACGAGGAAGCCCGAAGTCGAGTTGGGATCGCCGATGCTGAAGCTCAGCGACTTGCCCTCCTTGAGCATGTCGTCGAGGGTGTTGATCGGGCTCTTCTTGTTGACGATGAGCAGCGAGTAATAGCCTGCGGAGCCATCGGCGGCGATGGTCTGGGCGAAGATTTCGCCATCGGCGCGGTCGACTGCTTCCATCGCCGACTTGTTGCCGAACCAGGCCACCTGCACCTTGTTGAAGCGCATGCCTTCGATCACCCCGGCGTAGTCGGGGGCGAAGAAGGGCTTGACTTCATAGCCGGTCTGCCTGGCCATTTCCGCCAGCACCGGCTCCCAATCCTTCTTCAGGTTGGTGCTCGATTCGGTGGAAATGATGCCGAAGTTGAGGGTGGTGGCCTGTGCTGCGGTGGTCAAGCCGAAAGCGCAAACAGCGGAGATGAGGACTTTTTTTAGCATGATGAAACTCCCTGGGGTTGAAAAACAAATGAGCGGCCGGCTCAGGCGGCCTGCGCCATGGCCAGCTCTGGGGTGGCCGAATCCCGGCGTTGTGCGTCTTCGCCGATTTCCAGCCCGGAAAACTCGTCGGTCTGCGTGCCGTAGAGCGCGCGCAGCAGTTCGGGAGTCAGCGCGGCCGAGGGGCCGTCGTACACCACGCGGCCGGCGCTGAGGGCGATGGTGCGCGGGCAATAGCGCAGCGCCATTTCGACCTGATGCAGCGAGACCAGCACGGTGACGCCGTCTTCGCGGTTGATGCGGGTGAGGATTTCCATCACGCGGCGTGAGGATTCCGGGTCGAGCGAGGCGATGGGCTCGTCCGCGAGAACGACTCGCGCCTGCTGCACCAGGGTGCGGGCGATGGCGGCGCGCTGCTGCTGGCCGCCCGACAGGGTGGAGGCGCGCTGATGCGCCTGCTGCGCGATGCCCACGCGAGCCAGTGCCTGGATGGCGTGCGCGCGCTCCTCGCGGGTGAACCAGCCGGTCAGGCTGCGCAGCCAGTGGGTGCGGTGCAACTGCCCGACCAGTACATTGGTGAGCACCGGCAGGCGCCCGACCAGGTTGAACTGCTGAAACACCATGCCCACCCCGGCGCGCACGCGGCGCACGTCGCGGGCGATGCGTCCGCGGCTTTGCACCGTGTTGCCGTTGATGTGGATTTCCGAGGCGGAATTCCTGTCGGCCGCGATCAGGCCGGCCAGATGACGCATCAGGGTGGACTTGCCCGATCCCGAGGCGCCGATGAGGGCGACCATTTCGCCCTGGTCGATCTGCAGATCGATGTCGCACAGGGCGTGGCGGCCGTTGGCGAAATGCTTGTTCAACCGGGTGACGCGGATGGCGTGAGGGGCGGAGGCGGGGATGGAGACAGACATGGCGGCGGACATGGCGGAGAAAATTTGTCTATACAAGTCGGCAGTCTGAAGCCCTTGTATGACGCGGGTTTGACGCTTTTTGGAATTTTTTGTTACACCTGCGGCAAATCGTCGCGCAGCCGCCTTGCGCTTCAGAGCACGCGCCGCCCTTCGCGCCACACCGCACGCACTACCGGGTGCACCGAGCCGTCGTGCAGTGTGATGGGATGAACCTGCACCAGGTCGGCGCGCAAGCCCGGCGCGATTTGGCCGCGGTCGTTCAGGTTCAGTGCAGTGGCGGGCTGATGCGTCACCATGCCCACGGCCTGCGGCAGGGCGATGCCCTGCTGCCGGTGCAGCGTGAACACGGCGCTGAGCAGGCTGCCGGGGACGTAATCCGACGACAGGATGTCGAGCAGCCCCAGTCGCGCGAGTTCGGCCGCCGCGACATTGCCCGAATGCGAGCCGCCGCGCACCACATTGGGCCCGCCCATCACGGTGGACAGGCCCATGTCGCGCGCCGCCTGCGCGGCAGCGACGGTGGTGGGAAATTCGGAAATGCGCACCCCTTCGTCGCAGGCCTGCGCGACGTGGTCGGGGGTGGTGTCGTCGTGGCTCGCCAGGGTGATGCCGTGGGCCTTGGCATAGTCGACGAAGTAGGCGCGGTGCGGCCGGGCGTAGCGGTCTTGCAGTTCGGAGGCCTGCGCTACCTTGGCCTGGAACTTGGTTTCGCTCCAGCCCTTCTTGCCGGTGTAGTAGATGCGGGCGTGGTCGATGTTTTCCCATTGCCGCTGACCGGGGGTGTGATCCATCAGCGAGATCAGCTTGAGCAGCGGGTGATTGTGAAACGGGGTGAACAGGCCGATGGTGTTGGGCGCGGGCAGTTCGCAGCGCACATGCAGCAGATGGTCGGCGCGCAGCACGCCGCGCGCGCGGCAATCGCTCAGGCAGGACAGCAGCGGGTTCCAGTCCTGGCCGCGCAGGCTGTCGGTGTCGGCCTCGCCCACGCCGATGGCGTCGAGCACGGTGGTGATGCCCGCTGCGGCGATTTCGGCATCGTGCGCCAGCAGCGCCGGCAGCAGCGCCCAGTGCACGCCGGGGCGCGGCATGAGATGGCGCTCCAGGTTGTCGGTATGCAGTTCGATGAGGCCGGCAATGAGCAGATCGCCGCCCAGATCGATGGCCTGCGGCGACGCGGCCGGTTCGGTGTCGATGCCGCGGATCAGGCCGTCCTCGGCGTAGAGGCTGCCCAGAGCGATGTCGTCGCGGGTGACGAGGTGGGCATTGGTCAGCAGCAGGCGGTTCATGCGGCGCTCCGGAAGGCTTGCATGGCCATGCGGCGAGTCGCCACGGCGGCGGCCACGGCGGGGTCGTGGAACACGCCGACGATGGCCGCGCCGCGCGCGCGCGCCTCGGCGACGAGCTCGATCACGGTCTGGGTGTTGGCGGCGTCGAGCGAGGCGGTGGGTTCGTCGAGCAGCAGCAGGGCGCGCGGCTTGATCAGGCTGCGCGCGATGTTGACGCGCTGCTGCTCGCCGCCGGAAAACGTCGCCGGGGGCAGGGCCCAGAGCGGTTCGGGAATGCGCAGGCGCTTGAGCCAGCGCCCGGCTTGCTCGCGCGCGGACTGCACGGCGGCTTCGTCGGGCACCCTGCCTTCGAGAAGAGACTCGGCCACCACATCGAGGGCAGACACGCGCGGAATGACGCGCAGGAACTGGCTGACATAGCCGATGGTCTGGTGGCGCAGCGCGAGCAGTTCGCGCGGCGACGCCTGGGCGAGGTCGATGGCCTCAGGCGTGCCGGGATGCAGCCACACCCGGCCTCCATGCGCGCGGTAATTGCCGTAAATGAGCTTGAGCAGGGTGCTCTTGCCCATGCCCGAAGGTCCATCGAGCACCACGCATTCGCCGGGATAAACCTGCAGATCGACGTGCTGGAGCACGTCGATCACGGCGCCGTGTTGTTGATGCAGCACGAAGCGTTTGCTCAGGCCTTCGATGTGCAGAATGGGCAGGGTCATGGCGTCAGGACGGAGGAGACGAGAAGTTGGGTGTAGGCGTGTTCGGGGTCGTCGAGCACCTGGTCGGTCAGGCCGGATTCGACGACCTGCCCGCGCCGCATGACCAGCGTTCGGTGCGCCAGCAGCCGCGCCACGGCGAGGTCGTGCGTGACCAGAATGGCCGCGAGCCCGAGCTGACGGGTGAGGTGGCGCAGCAGGTCGAGCAGCCGCGCCTGCACCGAGACGTCCAGCCCGGACGTGGGCTCGTCGAGGAACATCAGCCGGGGCAGGGTGATGAGGTTGCGCGCGATCTGCAGCCGCTGCTGCATGCCGCCGGAGAAGGTGTCGGGCGTGTCGTCGATGCGCGTCGGATCGATTTCCACCCGCTCCAGCCACAGCAGCGCCTGACGCCGCAGCTCGGCATAGTTGCGCTGGCCCAGCGCCATGAGCCGCTCGGCCACGTTGGCGCCGGCCGAGACGTTCATGCGCAGGCCGTCGGCGGCGCGCTGGTGCACGAAGCCCAGATCGGTGCGCGCCAGCGCGCGGCGCTCGCCTTCGGGCAGGGCGTAAAGATCGCTTAAACCCTGTTCGCGGCGGTTGAACAGCACGCGCCCGGCATCGGGCGGCGCATGGCCTGCCAGGGCGTGCAGCAGGGTGCTTTTGCCCGAGCCGGATTCGCCGACGATGGCCAGCACCTCGCCGGGCCAGAGATCGAAAGACACGTCATCGACCGCGCGCAGGGCGCCGAAGCGGCGCTGCAGATGCTGCACCCGCAGCAGCGGACCTGTCGTGCCGGGGATTTGCGTTTCAGCGCGGGACATGGCGTGTCTCCTCTGCTTGGCTCTGCTGCGCGGCCTGGCGACTGGCGCAATAGTGCGTGTCGGAGCAGACGAACATCCGCCCGCCTTGGTCGTCGGTGATGATTTCGTCGAGATAGCTGTCGGTGGCGCCGCACAGCGCGCAGGGCTGCGACCAGCGCGGCACGGTGAAGGGATGGTCTTCGAACGCCAGGCTTTCGACCGAGGTGTATGGCGGCACGGCGTAGAGGCGCTTTTCGCGGCCCGCGCCGAACAGATGCAGCGCCGGGCTCCTGTGCAGTTTGGGGTTGTCGAACTTGGGGATGGGCGAAGGCGCCATCACAAAGCGGCCGTTCACCAGCACGGGATAGTCGTAAGTGGTGGCGATGTGGCCGTAGCGCGAGATGTCCTCGAACAGCTTGACGTGCATCAGTCCGTATTCGGCCAGGCCGTGCATCTTGCGGGTTTCGGCCTCGCGCGGCTCCAGGCGCTGCATCGGCTCGGGCACGGGCACCTGATAGACCATGATCTGCCCTTCTCGCAGCGGGGTTTCGGGAATGCGGTGGCGGGTCTGGATGAGGGTGGCCCGTGCCGTGTCGGTGGTGACCTCCACGCCCGCGGTGCGCTGGAAGAAGCGGCGAATGTTGACCGCATTCACCGTGTCGTCCGAGCCCTGGTCGATGACCTTGAGCACATCGTGCGCGCCGAGTACCGAGGCCGTGACCTGAATGCCGCCGGTGCCCCAGCCATAGGGCAGGGGCATTTCGCGCGAGCCGAAGGCCACCTGATAGCCGGGGATGCACACCGCCTTGAGCAGGGCGCGGCGGATCATGCGCTTGGTGCGTTCGTCGAGATAGGCGAAGTGGATCGGCGGGTCGTTTTCGACGGTCGTGGAATGCGTCATGGCGCGTCTTCCTCCGGGTTGGGCTGCGACTGTGCCGCGCGCATCCGGCGCACCAGATCGAGCTCGGACTGGAAATCGACGTAATGCGGCAGCTTGAGGTGTTGCACGAAGCCCGAGGCTTCGAGGTTGTCGCTGTGCGAGAGCACGAATTCCTCCCTCTGCGCGGGCGACTGCACGGCTTCGCCCAGCTCTTCGGCGCGCAGCGCGCGATCGACCAGGCTCATCGCCATGGCCTTGCGCTCGGCGTGACCGAAGGCCAGGCCATAGCCGCGGGTGAACTGCGGCGGCTCGGTCTTGCTGCCGGCGAACTGGTTGACCATCTGGCATTCGGTGACTTCGATCTCGCCGATGGACAGCGCAAAACCGAGTTCCTCGGGTTCGAGCACCACGTCGACCAGGCCATAGCGGATTTCGCCGACAAAGGGATGGCTGTGGCTGTAGCCGCGCTGGGTGGAATAGCCCATGCCCAGCAGAAAACCCTCGTCGCCGCGCGCCAGATTCTGCAGCCGCGTGGCGCGGTCGGCGGGGAAGCGCAATGGCTCGCGCGTGAGGTCGTGCGGCTCGGGGTCGCCTTCGGGGATGGGGTGGGTTTCCACCAGGCCTTCCTGGTCGAGCAGATCGACCACGCTGGCGACAGGCTCCTGCGGCGTGTCGTCTTGACCGCCAGGCGACGCTGCGGCCTGCGCCGGGCCGCTGGCGGCAGCGCCGTCTGTTCTGGCCAGATCGAAGTCGAGCAGGCGCTGGGTATAGTCGTAGGTCGGCCCCAGAATCTGGCCGCCGGGCAGGTCCTTGAAGGTGGCGGAGATGCGGCGCAACACCGTCATGTCCGCCGTGTCCAGCGGCAGGCTGTAGCCCAGTCGCGGCAGGGTGGTGCGGTGCGCACGCAGCAGAAAGATCGCCTCCACCACATCGCCCGCGGCCTGCTTGATGGCCAGCGCGGCCAGATCGGGGTCGTAGAGCGAGCCCTCGGTCATCACCCGGGCCACGGCCAGGCGCAGTTGCTGGCGGATTTGCGCCAGGCTGAGCTCGGGCACGGCTGGGTCGCCGCGGCGTTCTTCGGCCAGCAGTTTGTAGCTGTTGAGTATGGCGGTTTCACCGCCCTTGACGGCAACGTACATGGCTTTAGCTCTCGATGCGGGAGGTGCGCGGCAGACCGGCGATCTGCTCGCCAGCGCACAGCAGCAGGTCGATGCCGCGCGGAAAGCGGGCATGGTTCTCGGCCCATTGCGCGGCGAAGTCGGCGGGCAGGCCCTCAACCTGCAGCGTCTGCGTGTCGGCGATGCCGGGGCCGTGCAGCATCCAGCCGGAGGTGTGGGTGAAGGCTTCGACCTGCACCAGACAGGTCGCACCGAATTCCGGTTCGTACTCGCTGCCGCAGGCCAGGGTGGAAAGAGCGGGCAATTCGGCGCCGCTGGCGGCCCAGACGAACTGCGCCTGCGCGGCATCTTCCACGATCCGGCAGCCGGTGTGAAAGCGCAGATTGGCGATGACGGCCTCCTGCCGCAACACGGGCGCGAGCCACAGGGTGCAGTCCTGGTCGAGCAGGGCCAGCAGGATGTTGAGCGCCGCGGGCGCAGCCTGCGCGACGGGCAGGCGGGCGCTGCAGCGCACGGTCTGAATGCGACCGGGGCGGGCGAAGGCGTCGAGCACGGCGCGAAACACCGCCTGACTGTCGTGCACCGGGTCGGCCAGGCCGGGGGCGAGGGCGGTCATGTCGGAGAAATGACCGGGATTCATGCGGCCGGGGTTCATGCTTCGCCCTCCTCGCTGTCGGCGCTCCGGCCTTCGCGCGCCAGGGTGAAAAACTCCACCTTGGTCGTCTGCGCGCGGGCGATGCGGGCAAGGCGGGCTTCGATCAGGCTGGCTTCGATGTGGTCGAGCAGATCGGCAGGCACCCTGGACTGGCAGGCCGGGTCTTGCAGCAGGGCGTCGGCGGTGGCGGCGAGTTCGGCGTGGCGTTGATTGCGACCCAGCACATACGCCACCCCCACGGACTCGCAGGCGACGACGGCGGGGTCGGGGCGCAGCGCGCAGCGTGTGACCGAGGCCTCGCCCAGATTGAAGCGCGCACCCGTGCCGCCAGCGCGGGCGCGCAGCATCACCAGCCCGGTTTCCGGTGCGCGCAGCCATTGTGGCTGCGCGCCGCACAGCGGCGCCAGCGCGGGCTCCAGCAGATCGAGCGGCGCGCGGGCGAGCAGCGCCATCCAGCGCTGGCGCGCAGCAGTCGCCGGGGAAGAAGACATGCCATGAAAGTGCAACATCCGTGTGCTAGCCTCAAAGTTGTCTAGACAAATTGATGTGGTGAAGCGTAATCGCCCTGCATGACTTTCTTGTGACAATTCCCTTCATGCCTACCGTAGACAAAGATCCGCCGCAGATCGAACGCGAAAGCCTGTGGTCTTCCATTGCCGAGCGGCTCACACAGGACATCGCCCGAGGCGAGCATCCGCCCGGCACGCGGCTGCCGACCGAACACAGTCTGGCGCAGCGCTTCGGCGCCAACCGGCATACGGTGCGTCGCGCCCTGTCCAGCCTGGCCGCGCAGGGCCTGGTGCGCATGGTGCAGGGCAGCGGCACCTATGTGGAAGACTTTGCCGTGGATATGGCGCTCGGGCGGCGCACGCGCCACAGCGAGAACATGCGGGCCGCCGGCATGCAGGGAGAACTGCAGGTGGTGAGATGGCTGCATCTGCGCGCCAACGCCGAAATCACGCGCGCGCTGCAGTTGCCGCCGCGCAGCCGCGTGCTGCAGATCGACGTGCTCGGCCTGGCCGACGATCGCCCCGTGCATTTCAGCCAGCGCTGGTTTCCGCTGCCGCGCTTTACGGGACTGGCCGAAGGGGTGGCGCAGACCGGCTCGATCACCCAGGCTTTTGCCATGCGCGGCGTGGCCGACTACCAGCGGCGCGAGAGCCGCATCACCGCCATCCTGCCCGATGCGCTGGTCGCACAGTTTCTGCGCCAGCCCGCGCAGCGGCCGGTGCTGCAGGTGCAAAGTGTCAACGTCGATCTGCAGGGCGTGCCCATCGAATACGCGAGGGCCTGGTTCGCCGGCGACCGCGTCACCCTCAAGGTGTCTCACGATGAATGAGGGCCTGTCAACGCCATTTCTGCACCCGCGTTGCCCCCAGACGGGGAGGGATGCAAGGCGGAGGCCACAGGCAAGGCTGGACGCCTTGCCTGTGGCCGACAACGCTGCAGGCGCCCCGTCTGGGGGCAACCCTTCGGGCCGGGGGTCTGGGCGGCGCACTGCCACGTTGCAGTCCGCTTGTGGTGGAGACCACCACGGCGCGGCCTGCGCCTCGCATTGCCTCCGCCCAGACCCCCGGCGCGGGTGCAGAAATGGCGTTGACAGGCCCGAAGCGGCACGCTACGCGGTGTATTTCACCCCCCTTCCGGGTTCCGTATGGGCGCAGGCCGGCGCGCGCTGGCTGGGGCGGGGGTACGACGGCGGCTCTGCACAGATGCCGGATTTGCTGCAAGGATTCAGCGGTTCAGCCTTTGCGGCCATCACCCGCGCGCCGCGCCGCTATGGCTGGCATGCCACCCTCAAGGCGCCTTTTCGTCTGGCGGCGGGCCGCACCGAGGCCGAGCTCCTCGACGCCTTGCTGTCGCTGGCGGCGCAGATTTCGCGGTTCGACCTGCCCGCGCTGGCGGTGCAGCGCATGGGGAATTTTCTGGCGCTGGTTCCGCAACAGCCCAGCGCCGAGCTGCAGGCGCTGGCCCAGCGCTGCGTCGTCGAACTGCATGACTTCGCCGCCCCGCTGGACGAAGCCGACATCGCCGCGCGCGTCAAACAAGGGCGGCTCGATGAAGAGCAGCAGGCCCTGCTGCGTCGCTGGGGTTATCCGCATGTGATGCACCGCTTTCGCTTCCACATGACCCTGACCGGAGACCTCGGCGATCTGAGCGCTGCACAGCAGACCGAAGTCGAAGCGATGGCGCATGCGCAGTTCGACGACCTGCCGCAGCCGCTGACCCTCGACGCCCTCTCCCTGCTGCTCGAACCGGACAAGGGGGCGGATTTTCGCCTCATCGCACGGGCGCCGCTGCGATGAGTGCGGGGCGCCTGATCTATGTCATCGGACCTTCCGGCGCCGGCAAGGACAGCGTGCTCGCCTGGCTGATGCAGCACGCCGAGCCGCAGGACAGGCTGCATCTGGCGCGCCGCAGCATTTCCCGCCCCGGGCATGAGGCGAGCGAAGCGCACGAGGCGCTCACCCCGCAGCAATTCGCCGCGCTGCGCGATGCAGGCGCGTTCGCCATGCACTGGTCGGCCAACGGCCTCGATTACGGCGTGCGCCACGCCGAACTGGCGCCCTTGCGGGAAGGCGGCACGGTGCTGGTCAACGGCTCGCGCGGCTGGCTGGAACAGGCGCGCAGGCGGTTTCCCGAGTTGATCGTGGCGCAGATCGTGGCTTCTGCCGAAGTGCTCGCCCAGCGCCTGCAAGAACGCGGACGCGAAACGCCCGAGGCCATCGCCGCGCGGCTGCAACGCGCGCGCCAGCTCGCGCTCGCGCCGCATGAAGTGGACATCAGCGTGGTGAACGACACCACGCTCGACGCAGCCGGAGCCGAATTGCTGCGCCGCATCGGGCGGCTTGGCTGACGTTTACATCTGCGACAAGAGCGCCTGGGACAGAAACCCCACGACCCGCGGCATTTCCTGCAGAAAGGCATCCATCGAATCATGCCCGCCGGGGCCGATGTGCAGTTGCACGGGGGCGTTCGTTGCGGCTGCGGCCAGAAGACGGCGGGCGTCTTCCACCGGCACCACGGTGTCGTGTTCGCCGTGCATCAGCAGCACGGGGCAGCGCAGTTGCGGCAGGGTGTGGATCGGGGCGATGGCGTCGAAGCGATAGCCGATGGTGCGCTGCACATAGTCGAGGATGTAGGGGCCGATGGCGGCATCGGGCAGGGCTTGTTCGACCATCCAGCGCCGCATCATGTCGGCGGGATGGGCGAAGGCGGCCAGGCTGACGACGGCGGCGATCTGCGGCCGCCAGGTGGCCGCCAGCAGCACCGCGCCCGCGCCGACCGAGTGGCCGAGCAGGGCGATGCGCTGCGGGTCGATGCCGGGTTGGGCGGCCAGCCAGTCCGCCGCATGCACCGTGTCTTCGGCGAAGCGCGGCAATGAGGTGAAGGGCTCGTCATCGCTGGCGCCGTGGCAGCGGGTGTCGATGAACAGCAGCGCCAGCCCTGCGGCATGCAGCGCCGGGGCCAGCGGCAGCATGAGATCGGCATTGCCGCCCCAGCCGTGCACGATGACCAGGGCGGGCGAGGGCCGCGGCGCGGTCTGGGGTGAGCTCGGCGGCGCGGGCAGATGCCAGGCGTGCAGCGTCTTGCCGCGGGCGGTGGGGATGCGCACCGTGGCATGTTCCAGGCCGAAGTCCGTCGGACTGCGCGTGTGCGCCACGCGCGGCGCGCGCAGGCTGCGCCGCAAGCCCCAGTCGAACAAGGGACGCAGCGGTGGCGTGATCATCCACGGCAGCACCGTGGGCAGCAGAGCGGAGACTATTTTTGCGCGCGGCATGGACAGAGAGGGTGTGAACAAATCCGCCATGACCGCTCATCGCGCCCAAAGCGTCCCCCTGCAGCGCTGCAAATGCGCGCCGTGCCTACGGGCACGGCTGTGCTTTGCGCCTTGATGGGAACCCTTTGGGCGCGCTGCTCGGCCACGCCGGATTCATTCACACCCTCAGCAGTGTAGGGGCGACGGCTCACCCGCGCGGCATGGGTTCAAATAGCGTTTTGATTCTCGACACGACCCCATGCAATTCGTTCTGCGACAAGCCGATCCTCGCGCCCAGCACCGGCTGCAAGAGGCCGGCACGCACCCTTTGCTGGCGCAGTTGTTCGCCGCACGCGGGGTGAAAGAGGCGGACGAGCTGGAGCTGGCCTTGCCGCATCTGCTGCCGCCCAGTCAGCTCAAGGGCGCGGAAGACGCCGCGCGCACGCTGGCCGATGCGATTGCGCGCGGCGAGCGGCTGCTCATCGTCGCCGATTACGACTGCGATGGCGCCACGGCCTGCGCCGTGGGGCTGCGCGGCCTGCGGGCGATGGGCGCGAAAGTCTCCTACCTCGTGCCCAATCGCTTCACCACCGGCTACGGCCTGTCGCCCGCGGTGGTGGAACTGGCCTTGCAGCACGAAGGCGGCAAGCCCGACTGGATCATCACCGTGGACAACGGCATCGCCAGCGTGGAAGGCGTGGCACGGGCGCGCGAGCACGGCATCCGCGTGATCGTCACCGATCATCATCTGCCGGGCGACACCCTGCCCGAGGCCGAGGTCATCGTCAACCCGAATCAGCCGGGTTGCGACTTTCCGAGCAAATCCATCGCCGGCGTGGGGGTGATGTTCTATGTGTTGCTGGCGCTGCGCTCCGAACTGCGCCAACGCGGCGCGTTCGACGCCGAGCGCCAGCCGCGGCTGGACGCCCTGCTCGACCTCGTGGCGCTGGGCACCGTGGCCGACGTGGTGCGGCTCGATGCCAACAACCGGCTGCTGGTGGCGCAGGGTCTCAAGCGCATCCGCGCGGGCCGCGTCCAGCCCGGCATCGCGGCGCTGCTGCAGGTGGCCGGGCGCGAGGCGGCGCGGGTGAACAGCGCCGATCTGGGCTTCGCGCTGGGGCCGCGCATCAACGCCGCGGGGCGGCTGGCCGACATGACCGTGGGCATCGAATGCCTCGCCACCGACGATCCGGCGCGCGCGCTGGAGCTCGCGCAATTGCTCGACACCCTCAATCGCGAGCGGCGCGGCATCGAAGACGGCATCAAGGCCGAGGCGTTGGCCATGCTGGAGGAACTGGATCTCGGCGCGGGGCAGGGCGCAGACGGCGGCGCGCCGGCCATCAGCCTGTTCGCGCCCAACTGGCACGAAGGCGTGATCGGCATCGTCGCCGGGCGCATCAAAGACCGCGAGCATCGTCCGACCTTCGTCTTCGCCCCGGCCGAAGACGGCACGCTGCGCGGCTCGGGGCGGTCGATCGCCGGGTTTCACCTGCGCGACGCGCTCGATCTCGTCTCCAAGCGCGAGCCCGGTCTGCTGCTGCGCTTCGGCGGCCATGCGATGGCGGCGGGCTGCTCGCTGGTTGACGAGGGCTTCGAGCGCTTTCGCGCCGCGTTTGCCCGGGTGGCCGCCGAATGGCTGACCCCGGCGCAGTTGCAGCGCCGCATCGAGGTCGACGGGCCGCTGCCCGCGCAATGGCTGCTGCCCGAGATGGCAGCCCTGCTCGGCGCGCAGGTGTGGGGGCAGGGCTTTGCCGCGCCCCTGTTCAGCGCCCGCGTGCAGGTGCGCCAGCAGCGTCTGCTGGGCGAACGCCATCTGAAGGCCAAGGTGCGTCTGCTCGACAGCGAGGGCGTGCCCGGCAATGCGCTGTTCGATCTGCTGGCCTGGGGCCGCACCGATTTTCTGCCCGACGAGGCGCGCATCGCCTACCGGCTGGAGAGCAACACCTGGCAGGGCCTCACCCAGGTGCAACTCGTGCTCGAAGCCATCGAAGGGTAGTTTTATCGCCGTGTGGTGCGGCGCCGCACGCAGTCCACATACGCCGCGCCATCGGGCGGCAGACCGCTGCGCTGCGCCGTCCAGAGCATCTCGCCCAGGCATTCCATGATGGCGTGGTGCGCCTCGTGTTCGCCCAGCCTGTTGCGCAGCAGCTCGAAGGCCTGACGGATGCCCGGCGGCTGGTCGATGGAGACCTGCTCGGCGATCGACAGATGCATCGAGAGGTGCAAAAAGGGATTGGTGCGCCCTTGCTCCACCGCATAGTCGCGGCCGGTGCTGTGCGGGTCGGAGAGTTCGGCGTGGTATTCGGGGTGCTGTTCCATCCAGTCCGCGGCGATCATCTCCAGCGGGGTGAGCACGCCGCCCGCGCGATGCCGCTGCCAGGCGGAAAGGAAAAACTGCCGAACCTCGTCCTTGCTGGGATTGAACATGGTGGGCATATTGTCCCGCAGCGGGCGGCCCTGCGGTTAGCAAGCGCTTACAAAACGGTTTTGAGCGATCATTCCAGTCCGTTCACGTTCACGAGAATCATCATGCCCATGATCGACCCCAGCGCCCTGCACCAACTCTTCGACGAAGCCCGCACCCACAACGCCTGGCGGGATCAGCCCGTGCCCGAGCACCTGCTGCGCCAGCTCTACGACCTGATGAAATGGGGCCCGACCTCGGCCAACTGTTCCCCGGCGCGCATCGTGTTCGTGCAGTCTCAGGCGGCCAAGGCGAAACTGGCGCCCTGCATGAGCGAGGGCAACCGCGACAAGACGCTCAAGGCGCCGGTGACCGCCCTCATCGGCATGGACATGGCGTTTTACGAGCATCTGCCCGAGCTGTTTCCACACAATCCCGATGCGCGCAACTGGTTTGCGGGCAAACCCGAGGTCATCGCCGCCACGGCGATGCGCAATTCCAGCCTGCAAGGCGGCTACTTCATCCTGGCCGCGCGCGCCCTGGGGCTGGACTGCGGCCCGATGAGCGGCTTCGACGCCGATGCGGTCAACGCCGCGTTCTTCGCCGGCACCGAGGTCCAGGTGAACTTTCTGTGCAACCTCGGCTATGGCGACCCGGCAGGGTTGTTTGCGCGCAGCCCGCGGCTGAGTTTCGAGCAGGCCTGCAAGATCGTGTGATGGGCGCCCGGCATGGAGTCGGCCGGTCGGTTCTGTTAATTTCGCATGAACACGAACACACACAGAAAGGACGCGCCATGCCGGTCATCGTTGTTGCCAATCCCAAGGGTGGGGTGGGCAAATCCACCCTGTCCACGCAGATTGCCGGGTATTTCGCCAGCCAGGGCCATGCGGTCATGCTGGGCGACTCCGACCGCCAGGAGTCGGCCCGGTTGTGGCTGTCGCTGCGCGACCCGGCGCTGCCGCGCATCGACACCTGGGAGATGAGCCATGACTACATCGCCAAACCGCCCAAGAGCGCGACGCATGCCGTGATCGATACTTCGGCGGGACTGCACGGCTGGCGGCTGACCGATGTGATGAAACAGGCCGACAAGGTGCTGGTGCCGCTGACGGCATCGATTTTCGACATCTACGCCACAGAGGAATTTCTGGAGAAATTGCGCGATGCGCGCGAGAAACACGGCTTCGACCTGGCGCTGGCGGGCGTGCGCATCGACCCGCGCACCCACGCCGCCGAGCAATTGCAGGCTTTCGTGACGCAAAGCGGCCTGCCCATGCTGACCACGCTGCGCCAGACCACGCTGTACCCGCAGATGGCCGCCCACGGCCTCACGCTGTGGGATCTGCCGCTCAGCCAGGCGGCCAGGGATCTGGAGCAATGGCAGCCCATCCTCCGCTGGTTGCAGCGACCGATCTGATCGGGCGGTGAAAAAACAAGGCACATCCCGGAATCGCTCCGCTGGATGTGCCCAAGCTGCAAGGAAAAGGGGCGGCGGGTGGTTTTGGGGCGCTCGTCAGACCGCACGCTCGGGCTGTGCCACCAGACTGAGCGCCGGGCGGTTGACGCGGAACAACCTCGGGCCGACATGTTCGAGCAGCTTGTCGCGCTCGAACTGGGCAATGACGCGGCTGGCGGTTTCGAGCGCCACGCCGAGCATGGCGCCGAGGTCGCTGCGCTTGGGCAGGGTGATGGTGTCGTTGAGTTCGGGGTCGGCGAGCCTGAGCAGCAGGCGGGCCATGCGCGCGGGTATGGCGCCCGAGCCGAGCAGCAGCGCCCATTCATCGGTATCGCGCAGCGCGCGGTGCCAGCGTTCCAGAAACTCCATGCGCAGATTGGGGACCTGCTCTTCCATCTTGCGGATCACCTCCACCGGAATGCGGCACACCCGTACCGCGCCGATGGCCGAGGCGAAGTGCATATAGGGTTCGTGGATGAAGCTCTCCAGCCCGATGAGGTCGCCGCGGCGCGCCACGCGGGTGATGCGGCGGGTTCCGTCCGGCAGCACGCGCTCGAGCTTCACATAGCCGGTCTTGATGGTGTAGAGCCAGTCGCCCCGTTGGCCTTCGCTGAACAACTGCTGGCCCGCGCTGTACTGCATATCGTCGATGATCTGGTGGACCGAATCGAAGTCTTCCATGCGCAGCGCGCCGAACAGGGCGATGCGGCGCACGCCGCAATTGCGGCAGTCCGAAGCGCCGCGCCAGGCGTTGACTACCTCGGCATGCGCCATGCGGCTGGCTGCGGGTTCCTTGCTGCGCGGCAGCGTGCTGCGCAACTTGGCCAGTGGAATGGCGGTGGTGGAGGGCGGTTTGGCGAACAAGGTTTCCATGGGGGCTTTCTTTGACTTGGCGCAATATTAGCGAATGCTGATATTGCCTTGTCAATATAGGGATTTCACCCTGGGTACTAGGGGAAACCCTTGATTCGTCAAAAATTCATTGAGCGAAGTCGATTTTGCAGTGCACAAAAGTGCGGCAATATGTCACGCCAAAGAGTCAAATCGATGATCATTCACAACACCCGGAAAACACGGCGTGACGAATACGCTTCATCCGAATGGCTGCCAATGCGCCTAAACTCCGGTGCTCGTTGACGAGAGGCTGGCGCAGCATGTTGGATGTTCAGACCCTGGCCGCGCGCGATGTGCGGCGCGCGTTGGAAGAAGACGTGGGCAGCGGCGACCTGACCGCCGCGCTGATCGCCCCCGAGGCCGTGGCCCAGGCCACGGTGCGCAGCCGCGAAGCGGCCCGGCTGTGCGGCGCGCCTTGGGCCAATGCCTGCCTGCGCGCCCTCGATCCTTCAGCCCAGGTGGAATGGCTGGCTGCGGAGGGCGGGGCCTTGCAGTCCGATCAGGTCTTTCTGCGACTGCGCGGCAACGCCCGCGCGCTGCTGACCGCCGAGCGCACGCTGCTCAACTTTCTGCAACTGCTCAGCGCCGTGGCCACGCGCACCGCCGAGTATGTCGAGGCGGTGCGCGGCACGCGGGCGCAGATCGTCGATACCCGCAAGACCCTGCCCGGCCTGCGTCTGGCGCAGAAATACGCCGTGCGCGTGGGCGGCGGCATGAACCACCGCATGGGGCTGTTCGACGCCGTGCTGATCAAGGAAAACCACATCGCCGCCGCAGGCGGGGTGACGGCCGCGCTGCAGCAGGCGCAGCAGCTCGCGGCGCAGGCCCGGTTCATCCAGATCGAGGTGGAAACGCTGGCGCAGCTCGAAGAGGCGCTGGCGGCGGACGCGCGCATGATCCTGCTCGACAACATGAGTCTCGAGCAGTTGCGCGAGGCCGTGCAGATCAATGCCGGGCGCGCCGTGCTCGAAGTCTCCGGCGGCGTCGATCTGCAGACCGTGCGCGCCATTGCAGAAACCGGAATCGACCGCATCTCGGTGGGCAAGCTGACCAAGGATGTGCAGGCTGTCGATCTGTCGATGCGCTTCACCCCGGTCTGACCCCACCTCACACGATCCAAGGAAGCCCGCATGTCCGCCACCTTTGCCGTCACGTTCGAAAGCCCCGTCACCGGCACGTCGCAAGCCTGGGCGCGCGTCCCCGCCGAGCCCGATCCGGCCGAACGCGACGCCCTCATGACCCGCTGCGCCGAGCTGCTGCGCGCGCATGATGCCGCGCTGGTGGCGCACTACTACACCCATCCCGACCTGCAGGATCTGGCGCAGGCCACCGGCGGGATGGTGGCCGATTCGCTGGAAATGGCACGCTTCGGCGCCCGTCATCCGGCCAGCACCCTGGTCGTTGCCGGGGTGCGCTTCATGGGCGAAACCGCCAAGATGCTGTCGATGGACAAGCGCGTGCTGATGCCCGACCTCGACGCCACCTGCTCGCTCGACCTGGGCTGCCCCGCGCCGCAGTTCAGCGCCTTGTGCGATGCGCACCCCGACCGTACCGTGGTGGTCTACGCCAACACCAGCGCGGCGGTGAAGGCGCGCTCCGACTGGGTGGTGACTTCGAGCTGCGCGCTCGACATCGTCGCCCACCTGCACGCACGCGGCGAAAAAATCCTCTGGGCGCCCGACCGCCATCTGGGCGGCTACATCCAGCAGCAGACCGGCGCCGACATGCTGCTGTGGCAGGGTTCGTGCATTGTGCACGACGAATTCAAGGCGCTCGAACTCGAAATGCTCAAGGCCGAGCATCCGAAGGCGCGCGTGCTGGTGCACCCGGAAAGCCCGGCGGCGGTAGTGGCGCTGGCCGACGTGGTCGGTTCGACCTCGCAAATCCTCAAGGCGGCGCGCGAGCTCGACGCGCCCGAATTCATCGTCGCCACCGATACCGGCATGTTCCACGCGCTGCAGCAGCAGAACCCGGGCAAGATCTTCATCCCCGCGCCCACCGCGGGCAATGCCGCCACTTGCAAGAGCTGCGCACATTGCCCGTGGATGGCGATGAACACCCTCGACGGCCTGGCCCGGGTGCTGGAGACGGGGAATAACGCCATCGAACTCGATCCGGCGCTGGCGGCGCGCGCGCGCCTGCCGGTGCAGCGCATGCTCGATTTCACCGCAGCGCAAAAGACCGCGGCGGCGGCCGGCAGCCTGGTTCCCGGAATCGGCGCGGCTTGAGAGCACCCATCTGATCTGCCACGCAGCGGCGGTTACGGGGCGCACACCCTCTCAGCGCAGCCGACCCAGGTAAGGCGCCTGGGGGACAGGTCTGGCCGCAGCGCCTTTGTCTCTGTCGTCCTGCGCTGCGCCCTTGTCGCGGCCTTGAGGGAACATCGCCGCCTCGAAGCGGTCGGCCCAGAGGTGAAGATCGGGGTCGTTTTCGCTGCGGGCGATGCGCAACACCTCCAAGGCATACTCGGCATTCTGCGCCATCCACTCGGTATCGGTCACCCGGCCGATCTTGCGGCGCAGCAAGACGTGCAGATGCGCGGCCAAAGCCAGGGTTTCGGTGTTTCCCATGCCATGTGCTCCGGTGCCGGTTGCCCTCATTCGATGCGTTCGCCATGCTGGCTCAGATCGAGCCCGGCTTCTTCCGCGTCGGCACTGACGCGCAGGCCGATGAGGGCGTCGATGATCTTGAGCAGGACGAAGCTGGCAATGAAGCTGTAGGCCAGCGTGGCACTCGCCCCCAGCGCCTGGACGAGGATCGACGCCGTCTGCCCGCTGTAGGCAGGCACCGCGAAAACCCCCGTGAGCACCGCCCCGGCGAACCCCCCGACGCCGTGGATGCCGAACACATCGAGCGCGTCGTCGGCGCCCAGCAGCCGTTTGAGCCCGGTGGCGCCCCAGTAGCACACCACGCCCGCGATCAGCCCCACGGCCACCGCGCCCATCGGATCGACGAAACCCGATGCCGGGGTGATGGCCACCAGCCCGGCCAAGGCGCCCGAACAGATGCCCAGCAGAGTCGGGCGGCCGCGCAGGGTCCATTCGGTCAGCATCCAACTGAAGGCGGCTGCGGCGGTGCCCAGTTGCGTGGCGAGCATGGCCATGCCGGCGCGACCGTCGGCGGCGCAGGCCGAGCCCGCGTTGAAGCCGAACCAGCCGACCCACAGCAGCGCCGCGCCGATCAGGGTGTAGGTCAGATTGGCGGGGAGAAAGGGCTCTTCTCCCCAGCGCTGGCGCTTGCCCAGCACGATGGCGCAGGCCAGACCCGCCGCTCCGGCATTGACATGCACCACCGTGCCGCCGGCGAAGTCGAGTATGCCCATCGACGCCAGCCAGCCCGAGGGCTCCCACACCGAATGCGCCACCGGTGCGTAGACCAGCAGCGACCACAGCCCCATGAACACCAGCATGGCGGAGAACTTCATGCGCTCGGCAAAGGCGCCGACGATGAGCGCCGGGGTGATGATGGCAAACGTCATCTGGAACATCACATAGACCGACTCGGGAATGGTGGGCGCCAGCTCGCTGACCGAGACCGTGCCGCCGGTCTTGCTGAAAAACACCCCGTCGAGGAACAGCCGCGACAGGCCGCCGATGTATGGGCTTCCCGGCATGAAGGCCAGGCTGTACCCGGCGATGAACCACAGCAGCGTGACCAGCACCGTGGTGGCGAACACCTGCATGGTGATACCGAGGATGTTCTTCTTGCGCACCATGCCGGCGTAAAACAGCGCCAGCCCCGGAATGGTCATCATCAGCACCAGCGCGGTGGATGCGAGCATCCAGGCGGTATCGCCGGAATTCAGCGTGGAGACGGCAGCGATGTGCGGGACGGAAAGCGGGGTCGGCGCGGTCTGCGCCAGTGCGCTGACGGGAAGCAGGCCGACGAGTCCGGCAAGCACAGCCTTTTGGCTTCGACCTCGGTGCATGGAAGGTGAGGAAATGTTGTGCATGAAAGCCCCGATCAAGTTGTGTATCGGAGTTTCTGCAATATCCAGACCAAGGCCCGTAGTGGCCGCAAGTGTGAAACAGTGCACAGCCAAGGGGTGAGCTTGTCGGGCAGTTGGCAGGCCTGGAAGGGTGGGCGGCCCTGCCGCACCATGCAGACGCCACCGTGCGCTGTGCTGCACCGGCGCGGTGCGACGGCTGAGGGCGTTTTATCGAAACGCTATCGCGTTTTCATGATCCGCGCCTTTTCCCGTTGCCAGTCACGCTTGGCCTCGGTGTCGCGCTTGTCGTGTTCCTTCTTGCCTTTGCCCAGCGCCAGGTCGACCTTGACCCGGCCGCCCTTGTAGTGCAGGTTGACGGGCACCAGGGTGTAGCCGCGCTGTTCCACCTTGCCGATGAGCTTGCGGATTTCGTCCTTGTGCATCAGCAGTTTGCGCGTGCGCGCGGCGTCGGGGCGGACATGGGTGGAGGCGCTGTTGAGTGCGGTGACGTTCATGCCGATCAGAAACAGCTCGCCGTCGCGGATGACGACATAGCCGTCGGTGAGCTGCACCTGCCCGGCGCGGATGGACTTGACTTCCCAGCCTTCGAGCACGATGCCCGCTTCGAAGCGATCTTCGAGGAAGTAGTTGAAGTGGGCCTTGCGGTTTTCGGCGATGCTCATGCGCGGGATATGGGGCAGATTGCGCTCAATACAATCTGACGATTCTAAGAAACCCCGATCCGCGCGCGTTCGCCCATGCCCCAGGTACACAAATCCGTCCTCATCTGGTACAGCCCGCAAGAGATGTACGACCTGGTCACCGACGTGGCCGCCTATCCGCAGTTCCTGCCCTGGTGCGGGGGCGCCTCGGTGGAGTCGCAGGAGGGCGACACCGTGCGCGCCAGCGTGACCATCGACTTCAAGGGTATCCGCCAGAGCTTCACCACGCAAAACACCAACGTCCCGGGCCAGGAGGTGCGCATGCGTCTGGTGAGCGGGCCGTTCTCGGCGCTGCATGGGCGCTGGGTGTTCAATCCCCTGGCCGATGGCAAGGCGTGCAAGGTCGAATTTCTGCTCGATTACAAGTTTTCCAATTTTCTGGTGGAAAAGGTCATCGGCCCGGTGTTCAACCATATTGCCAGCAGCTTTGTCGATGCCTTCGTGCAGCGCGCCAAGCAGGTCTATGGGCCGCGCTGAAGCGGCAAAGGCGGTGCGCGTGGCGGTGTTCTACGCGGCTGAAACCGGCGCGGCGGATTTGAGGGAGGTCGCCCTGCCAGCGGGGGCGACGGTGGCGCAGGCCTTGCAGCTCAGCGGCATGCTGGCGGCGCACCCCGAGCTGGCCACGCTGGACATCGGCTACGGCATCGATGGCCGGCGGGTTGCACTGCAGCGGGTATTGCAGGATGGCGACCGCATCGATCTTTGCCGTGCGCTGCAGGTCGATCCGATGACGGCGCGGCGCCTGCGCGCTGCCGCTGCAAAAAAAGCCGCGATCTCAAAGCCACGCCGCTGACGACTGGGGCGGTATTTCGGCGGCTGGGCCTTCGAACTGCGTGAGGCCGTCACCGAGCATCACGACGCGGTCGGCCAGTTCTCTTGCCCACGGTTTGTTTTCGACCATGAGCACGCCCAGCCCCAGCGCCTGCAGTTCTCGGATGAGCAGGGCCGTCGCCGCCACGCGCTGCGGCGCCAGGCCTTCGGTCGGTTCGTCGAGCAGCAGCACATCGGGGTTGCCCATCAGCGCGCGGGCGATTGCGAGCATCTGCTGCTCGCCGCCGGAAAGCGCCTGGGCGGGCGCATGCAGGCGCGGCGCCAGCGCCGGGAACAGCGCCAGCACCGCTGCCTCGTTCCAGCGGGCTGCACCGTCACGTCCGGGCTTGGCGCCCAGCAACAGGTTTTGCCGCACGCTCAGGCGAGGGAAAATCTCGCGCTGCTCCGGCACATGGCCCAGCCCCAGCCGGGCGCGGCGATGCGCGGGCAGGCCGAGTATCTCGCATCCATCGAGACGGATCGAACCCGTTGCGGGAATCAGCCCCATGATCGCCTTGAGCAGGGTGCTGCGTCCGCTGCCGTTGCGCCCGAGCACGAGCAGCAATTCCCCGGCGTGCAGTTGCAGGCGCACGCCGCGCAGCACTTGCAGCCGACCGTAGCCCGCTTGCAGAGCGCGGACTTCGAGCAGAGGGGTCGTTTCTGCATGGGCGTTCACTGGTGTACCCTCCTCGCTACGCTCGACTCCCCGAGGGAGTTGAGCCCGCCTTCGGAGCGGCCGTGCGGCGCGCTCACTGGTGTACCCTCCTCGCTACGCTCGACTCCCCAGGGGAGTTGAGCGCCCCCTTCGGGCGGCCGGGCGGTGGCGCTCACTGGCGCCACCCCCAGATAAACCGCCTGCACCTGCGCATCGCGGCCAATGACATCGGGCGCGCCGTCGGCCAGCACGCGGCCCTGATGCAGCACCACCACCCGCGTGGCCAGACGGAACATGGCGTCCAGGTCATGTTCGATGAGCAGCAGGGTGCGGTCGCGGCAGAGCTGCGCGATCAGGTCGAGCAGGTGCGCGGCCTGCGCCCGGCTCATGCCCGCGGTGGGCTCGTCGAGCAGCAGCAAGGGCGCATGGCCGATGAGACCGAGGCCGAGTTCGAGTGCGCGCAGTCGGGCGTAGTCGATGCTTTGCGCCGGGGTTTCGGCCAGCGCCCGCAGATCCAGGGAGTGCAGCCAGTGCGCGACTTCCCGTTCCAGTTGCACGTCGCCGCTGCGTTGGCGCCACCAGCAGCGGTGCGGCTGCCGCGCCATCAGCGCACAACGCAGGTTGTCGGCCACGCTCAGGCGACCGAACACCTGCGGCGCCTGGAAGCTGCGGCCGACGCCGGCACGGGCGATGCGCGCGGGGCTCAGGTGGTCGATCCGCCGGCCAGCGAGCCAGATGCTGCCCGCGCGCAGGGGACGCAGGCCGCTGATGACCTGGAACAGCGTGGATTTGCCCGCGCCGTTGGGGCCGATGAGCGCCACGCGCTCGCCCGCTTCGACTCGCAGGTTCAGATCGCTGAGGATGGGCTGGCCGCCGAGCACGCAGTGGGCGCCGCGCACGTCGAGCAGGGGTGGGCGATGCGCGGCGTTCATGCGCGTGCGTCGTCGTCGCGCCACTGCGGCGCCAGCGTCCGCCACACCACGGCGCCCAGCCCCGCGCCCGTGGCGGTCAGCAGCGCCGCACCCATCCACACATCGGCGCTGCTGGCGTGCAGCGGCAGGCCATACAGCCACAGCGTGTCGCCCGCCAGCAGTTGCTGACGCACGGCGTAGAGCAGTTCGATCAGACTGCTCGCACCGATGACCGAGACAGCGCCGCACAGCAGCAGCGCGGCCAGGCCCCACAGCAGATCGGGGTCGCGGCGCTCGCGCAGGCGGTGGGTGATGTCGCACAAGACCGTGCTCAAACCCTGCGGCGCCCAGATCACGATGGCCAGAAAACCCAGCCCGACATACAGCATCCACGCCCGTGATACCGTGGCCAGAACCGACTCGCTGCCCACCATCAGGCCCGCGCCGAGCAGCGCGCCCCAGGCCGTGCCGCTGCCCGCAGCCAGGCTGAACAGCAGGGCCATGCTCGATGACGGCAACCCCAGCGCACCGGCGCTGACCTGCTCGAAATGCAGGGTCTGCAACGCCCCGGAAACCCCGGCGAGAAAGGCGCTCACCAGCAGCAGATACAGCCGCACATGGCGCGGGTCGACGCCGCTGACGGCAACGCGCAAGGGGTTGTCGCGCACCGCGCGGGCCAGAGAATCGAGCCGGGCGCCGTCGAGCCAGCGCAGCAGCGCCGCGCCCAGCAGCACATAGGCGGCGCTCACGCCATACACCTGGCGCTGCGACAGCAGATTCAGCCCCAGCCAGGCCGGCCCCGCAGTCCGGTCGGCGCTCACCCCGCCCTCGCCGCCGAAAAACCCCTGCAGCATGGGCGCGGCCAGCGCCACCAGCAGCCCCAGCCCCAGGGTGATCATGGCAAAGCTCAAGCCGCCGCGACGCACGCTGAGGGGCCCGAACACCAGCGCCACGGCCACGGCGAAGGCGCCGCCATACAGTGGAACCAAGGCAAAGGGCAGCGGCCAGCCCGCTGCGGCAATCGCATTCATCGCATGGGCGGCGGCATAAGCGGCCAGCCCGGCATACATCGCCTGCCCGAAGCTCAGCAGCCCGGCGCGCTCGGCCAGTAGCCCGACGGACAGCAGCAGCAGCCAGGCGCAGGCCAGTTGCGACAACAGGCTGAAGCTTGCACTGCTCAACGGCAGTATGAGCGGCAGCACGATCAGCGCGGGAAACAGCGCAGCGCGCCCGCGCCTCAAAGCAGGGGAGGCAGTCACAGCGCCTCGTCCCGGGGCAGCGCGCGCGTCAGCCCCTGCGGGCGCAGCGCCAGCACCCCGACCAGCAGCACGTAAGGCAGCAGCGGCGCGGCTCGCGCCAGGTCGAGGTGCAACAGGCTGGAAAGCAGCCCGTCGCTCGCGGGCCAGGCGGCCGGGGCGCTCCAGCCCAGACGCTGCAGGCCGTCGGCCAGCGAGCCGTTGACGGCCACCGCCAGCGTCTGCACTTCGCCCACCAGCAGCGCGCCCAGCAGCGCGCCGCGCAGCGAACCCAGGCCACCGATGATGATGACGGCAAACAGCAGTGCGCCCATCTGCGCGGCCATGTCGGGCTCGGTGATGAGCAGTGGCCCGCCCACCGCCCCGGCCAGACCGGCCAGCGCGGCGCCTGCGGCGAACACCCCGGTCTGCACCGCGCGCACATCGTGCCCCAGCGCCGCGGTCATGGGCGCGTGCGTCAGCGCGGCCTGCACGATCAGCCCGGCGCGGGTGCGCCACAGCAGCAGCCAGGCCAGCGCCAGCGCGGCCAGCGCGGCGGCCATGACAAAGCCGCGGTACACCGAAAAATCCACCCCGCCCAGGCGAAACAGCGCGCCCTGCAACGCGGCGGGTATGGCATAGGGCACGGAGCCGCTGCCCCACAGCAGCCGGGCCGCTTCGACCAGCACCACGCCGAAGGCGAAAGTGGCGAGCAGTTCGGGCAGATGCCCCCGTTCGCGCAGCCGCCGCAGCACGCCGATCTCAAACCCCGTCGCCAGCATGGCCACGCCCAGCGGTGCGACGAGCAGGCCGCCCCAGAACCCCAGCCAGGCGCCGCCTTGCCAGGCCAGATAGGCGCCGAGCATGTAGAAACTGCCGTGGGCGAAATTGAGCACGCCCAACAGCGAAAAAATCAGCGTCAGCCCCGAGGCGAGCAGGAACAGCAGCAGGCTGTAGCTCAGGCCATTGAGCGCGGACAGGGCGAGCGCGTCCATGCGGCAACCGTGGCGAGGGCTCCCGTCAGATCAGGGAGAAGACGCGCCAGGCGCACTGCCGCGCACCGCGCTGGCCGTCAGCTTGGGCGGCTTGACCGGATAGACCTCGGTCATCAGCGGACGCTGCATGGTGCACTGCGCGGGCAGCGTGGTCTTGGCCGGCGGGTAGGTGTGTTCCAGCGCGAAGGTGTAGCCGGTGTGCTCCACGTCGTAGGGGTTGGCGGGCGACACCGGCTGCCAGGCGCTCACATAAATGGGCTGGAGCAACTGGTGATCGGCTGCGCGCATGGTGACTTCGCCGTTGAAGGTGTGGAACTTCAGCCCTTCCATCGCCGCGGCGACTTTCAGCGGCTCGGTGCTGTGCGCCTGGGTCATCGCGGCGGTGAGCAGGGCCAGGCCGGTGTAGGTCGCGGGTACCGAGAAGTCTTGCTTGTACTTGTCGCGGAAGCCCTTTTGCAGGCTTTGCAGCACGCCCGGCAGATTGGGGTTGCTGTAATAGACGAGCTTGACCCGCCCGGCGTCGTGCGGACCGATTTCGCTGGGCGCGCCCAGGCTGCTGGCATAGAAGGTGTAGAGGTCGGCCTTGAGGCCGCCTTGCTGCGCCGCCTTGATGAGCAGGGTGAGGTCGGGGCCCCAGTTGGCGGTGATGACGCAGTCGGCCTTGGCCGCCTGCACTTTGGCGATATAGGGCGAGAAATCCTTGACCTGGCCCAGCGGCACGTAGTCTTCGCCCACGATTTGAAGATCCGGCCGCTTGAGCGCGAGCATTTCGCGCGCATACTTCGCCACCTGATGGCCGAAGGAATAGTCTTGCTCGATGAGGTAGACGCGCTTGATGTCAGGCCGGTTGCGGATGTCGTCGGTCATCGCCTGCAAGGTCATGGGCACGCTGGGTTGCAGCGCGAAGTGCCAGAAGCTGCAGTCGCGTCCGGTCAGCGCCGAATCGACCGCGGCGTAGTTGAGATAGACCACCTCCTTGCCGGGATGGCGGGCGTTGTGGCGGCTCACGGCCTTGGACAGCGCCAGCGCGGCACCGGAGCCGTCGCCCTGCAGCACGTAGCGGATGCCCTGATCGACTGCCGCCTGCAGCGCACTCACCGTGTCCTGCACCGCGCCCTTGTTGTCGAACGGCACGATCTCGAAGCGCACGCCCGCGGTGTTGCCGCGGTTGACCCGGTCGGCGACGAACTGCCAGCTCTGCAACTGGTTCTGTCCGACTGCGGCGAACGGGCCGGTGAGAGGGTCGATGAAGGCGAGCTTGACGGTGGGGATCTGCCGCGCCCAGGCCGGGGCGGCGCTCAGGAGAAAACCACCGGCAAGGGTGGAGAGGAAGTGTCTGCGAGGGATGTGCATGGCTGGCAATACCTTGGCGCTGCGCGCTTTCCCCGCAAGGACGGGGGAAGGCGTAAATCGCCCATGCTATTGCAAGCCAGACCGCTTGCCGGTGGTTGACGCTGTACCCGGCTTACAGCGCGTAGTTCAACCCGAAGAACACCGAACGCCCGGCGCCGGGGATGCGCGCGCCCACCGGCAGGTCGCCGCCCGGGACGCGGTTGATGCCGCTGAGGGCGTCGGCGTAGTTCTTGTCGAACAGATTGTTCAGCCCGGCGGTGAATTGCAGCGCAGGGCTGGCCTGCCAGGTGCCGTGCAGGTTGAGCACGCCGTAGCCGCCGGTGGGTTTTTCGCCGTTGTAGGCCGACACCTCGGTCTGCCTGGCGGCCAGCACCCATTGCAGATTGGCGCTCCACGCCCCGGTGGCGTAGCGCAGGTTGGTGGTGGCGCGCAGCGGGGCGATGCGATAGAGGTTGTCGGCCACATCGGTGCGCTTGCCGCGCACATAGCTCACCACGCCGTCGAGGCTGGCGCCACGCGGCAGGCCCGCTGCCAGCGCCCAGTTCAGGTCCAGGCCGTACAGTTCGGCCTGCACATTGTTGTATTGCAGGATGGGCAGACCGGCGGCGTCCTTGCGGGCGATGGGCGTGCCCTGGATGTAGTCGTGCACGCGGCTGTAGTAAATGGAGGGCGCGATGCGCCAGCCCGTGCCGTGCCAGTCGGCGCCGAGGTCGAGAGTGACCGCGGCCTCGGGCTTGAGCGCCAGATTGCCCAGATAAGTGCGGCCATCGGCCATGCCGGCGCTGGCACCAGCCGGGCTCCACAGATAGCGCTGCAGCAGGCTGGGCGACTGCATCTTGCGGGCGATGCCTGCGCTGTAAGTGGCGTTTTCAGAGGCTTTGAAGCGGGTTTGCAGCACCACGTCCCAGTTGTTGTCGGTGAAAGAACGGTTGGCGGCGTTGAACCGGGCCTGATCGGCCAGGGTCATGGCGTTGGGCATCATGCCCAGCGCGGTGACGGGGGCGGCATCGGTCTTGATCTGGTCGGCGCGCAGGCCCAGGCGCGTGTCCCATTGCGGCGTCCAGGCGCGCTCCCATTCGCCATAGGCGCCGAGATGGCGGCGGGTGGACGGGGTGATGTTGTCGCGCCGGCTCATCGGGTTGCCGCTGGCGGCAAGCGTATACGCCTGGAAGTCGTTGCCATGCCAGCTCAGCCCGGCGCGCCAGGTGTTGGCGCCGTCGGGCAGGGTGTAGTCGAGCGCCGCGCCCTTGTCGGTGCTGCTGGCCGGCGCCTGCATGGCCATGCCGCCGGGCATGACTCTGCGCAGGCTGTAGTTGTCCATCAGGTGGTCGATTTTGTGGTGATAGGCCTTGACCGATAGCAGGCCCGCGCCGAGCCGGCCGGTGTAGCGGGCGCTATAGCTGTCGGCCTTGTCGAGGGTCATGTCCATCGGCAGCGCCGGGGTGCCGGCGTTGCGCGTGTGGTGCTGGCTGGCGTCGAGCTGCAGCAGGCCGTCGCTGGGCAGTTTGAGGCCGAAGGCGAGATCGTGGTTGAGCGCGTGATAGCCGGTGTCGGCCACGGTGCCGCCGGGCCAGCGCAGATTGCCGCCATTGAGCCACTGGCCGGTGTAGCCCAGGCTCAGGCGGTCGTTGGCAGCGGTGGCGCCCAGCAGCAGGCTGCTGCCGTCGTTGGAACTGTCGGCCGCGGCGTTGATGCGCCCGCGCATCGTCAGGCCGCTGCCCGCGCCGAACGGCGGCGGTGCGGATTCGGCCACGATGGCGCCGCCGATATGATCGCCGCCGACGCTGACCGGCGCGATGCCCGGATACACCGTGAGCGTGCCCAGGGTCTGCGGGGTGATGTAGTGCAGCGGCGGGTCCATGTGGTTGGGGCAGGCCGGGGTGATGGTCATGCCGTCGACCTGCACGTTGACGTTGTCGCCCATCAAGCCACGCAGCTCGGCAATGCCGGTCAGCGGCCCGTTGCGCACCACGCCGGCGCCGGCGATGGAATCGAGCAGGCTGGCGCTGTCTGCCGTGCTGGCGCGCTGCGCCGGGGTGGGCTCGACCGTGACGGCGCTGGTGGCCAAGCCCTTCAGGCTGCTGGCGCTGACGGTCACCTCGGGCAGGGCGCTGGCGCTGTCTGCGGCCTGCGCGGCCAGCGGGCTGAACAGGGCAGAGACCGCGAGGGCAAGAACAGTGGGAACGAACGGTTTGGAAGCGGAGAACGACATGATGACAAAATGTGACGAGCAATCGAAGCCTCACAATCTATGGCTCGCAGTAGGGGCTTTTGTGCGGCAAAACGTCGCATTTGTAGGGGCTGATGCACAGGGGTTTTCCCGACGGACTGGAATGAACTGATGCACGATTTCGTGTTGTTCGACGATGCACAGGCCAGCGCCGCGCAGCCCACGAGCCGCCTGTTCATCGGCGCTGCGGCGCAGTGGCGGGCCGAGGGGCAGGCGCAGGTCGAGGCGGCGTTTGCGCGCATCGAGGCCGAGCTGGCGCAAGGGCGGCAGGTGGCGCTATTCGTCGCGTATGAAGCCGCGCAGGCCCTGGCCGGGTTGCCCGTGCACGCTTCCTCCACGCCGCCGCTGGTCGAGGCGCTGTCTTTTTCAGACGCGGCGCGGCTGAGCGCCGACGGCGTGGCGCAATGGCTGCAGACGCAGCTCGCCGCCTTGCCCGATGCGCAGGCGCCCAGCGGTGTGGCGGGCTTGCAGCCGGGCATTTCGCAGGCGGGCTACCACGAGGCGCTGGCGCGCATCGCCGCGCATCTGCGCGCGGGTGAGAGTTATCAGATCAACTTCACCTGGCCGCTGTACGGGCGGGTATTCGGCCATCCGCTGGCGTTGTATGTCGCGCTGCGGCAGGCGCAGCCCACGCGCCATTCCTGCCTGGCCAAGCTCGGTGGGCGCTGGGTGCTGAGCTTTTCTCCCGAACTGTTTTTCGCCCGCGACGGGGCGACGCTGCACGCACGGCCGATGAAAGGCACCGCGCCCCGAAAGAAGGATGCGCAGGCCGACGCGCAGGCCGCGCGGCAACTCGCCGCCGACCCCAAGAACCGCGCCGAGAACCTGATGATCCTCGATCTGCTGCGCAACGATCTGGGGCGGCTGGCGGTGCCGGGTTCGGTGCGCGTGCCCGAGCGCTTCAGCGTCGAGCCTTACCCGACGGTGTGGCAGATGACCTCCAGCGTGCAGGCCACGCTCGATGAGCGCGCCGGGCCGCGCTGCTGGGCGGAGATTCTTGCGGCGCTGTTTCCCTGCGGCTCGGTCACTGGCGCGCCCAAGCGTATGAGCATGGAGATCATCCGCGCGCTCGAAGACGGGCCGCGCGGGCTCTACACCGGCGCCATCGGCTTCATCGACCCGCGCGACGCCGCCTCGGGGCCGCAGGCCGTATTCAGCGTCCCCATCCGCACCCTGGAGGTCGAAGACCGGCTGCAGACCGCAGGACAAGCCGCCGGAACGCGCGCCTTCCGCCTGGGCATAGGCAGCGGCGTGGTGATCGACTCCGACCCCGCCGCCGAGTGGCAGGAGTGCTGGGACAAGCTGCGCTTCGTCACCGCGCATGACCCCGGCTTCGGCCTGATCGAGACCTTCGCCGCCGTCTGGCCCGCACAAACCGAGCGCATCGAACGCCATCTGGCGCGGCTGGCGCGGTCGGCGGCGTTTTTCGGTTTTGCCTGCGACCTGCCGGCGCTGCGTGAGGCCTTGGCGCAGGCGCATCGGGGCCTGTGCTGGTCACAGCCCGCCGCGCCACTGGCGGGCGCAGACCCGTGGCAAGCCGCCTGCGCCGCGCTCGCCCCCGCACCCTGGCGCACGCGGCTGGTGCTGCGCAAATCCGGCGCGTTCGAGGTCGACGTGCAGCCCCTGCCGCTCGCACCGCAGCAGCCCGTGCGTCTGCTGTTCGCTGCCGACACGCTGAATTCCGCCGATGTTTTTCTGCGCCATAAAACCACCCACCGCGCCCGCTACGACGCGGCCTGGCGCGCCGCCGAGGCGCAAGGCGCGTTCGATCAAATCTTCTGCAACGAGCGTGGCGAACTGTGTGAAGGCGCGCGCAGCACGCTGCTGCTTCGCATCGACGGCGCGTGGTGCACCCCCGCGCTGCAATGCGGTCTGCTGCCCGGCGTCGCGCGGCAGGTGCTGCTCGACAGCGGCGCGGTGCGCGAGCGCGTGTTGCTGCGCGACGCGCTGTGGCATGCCGAGGCGGTGGCGCTCGTCAACAGCCTGCGCGGGGTGCTGGCCGCGCAGCTTTGACTTCACTGGAACGGTCACGCTCTGCTGGATTTTCCGGGAGACTGTCTGGCTTGGGACGCAATGACTTGCTCAGATGCAGCGGCACGTTCCGGGCCGTGATCGATCACGCCACGCCTGGAACGGAATGCACGGGACGAGTGCGGCAATGGGGAATTGGCCTATTGCCAAAATTTTCTTGTTATCTGTGATATAGCTCACACTTTCAACCCTTTTCTGCTTTACAGTCCCGACCACTGACCGGTGCTTTTGTGGCGCTCCCAGGCCAGGAAGCCAGGAGAGGAAATGATGGCTGTATCTCTCAACCGTCCGCAATCAAAGGTTGCCGCGCGGCAATACACCGGGCAACTGGTTGACCAGGTGCGGCGCCGATCCCATGCTTTCGTCAACACGGATGAAGGCGCGCTGCCTGAGTGGTTGTCCAAGGGCCTGCAATGCAAATCGAGCAAGGCTTACGAGCAGGCAGCCTCGTGGTTTCAGCAGGCTGCGCAAGCGGGTGACATGCGGGCGCAGTACCACCTGGCCGGGCTTTACCGGAACGGACAGGGGGTCTCGCAGGACATTGCTCAAGCGGCCTACTGGTACGGAAAGTCGGCGGCACAGGGGTATGCGCGGGCGCAATGCAATCTGGGCATGCTGTACAGACAGGGTCGGGGCGTTTCAAAAGATGCCGTGCAGGCGGCCATGCTGTTTCGTCGAGCGGCGGAACAGGGACATGCAAAGGCGCAGTATGGGCTGGGCGATCTGTACCGGGAAGGGCTGGGTGTGGCACAGGACTTCGGTTTGGCTGCGACCTGGTTTCGACTGGCGGCAGAGCAAGGTCACGTTCCCGCGCAGTATCGGCTCGGAGAGCTGTATCGGCAGGGGCGGGGCGTTGAGCAGGATTTCGCGCAGGCGGCAAACTGGCTGCGCCAGGCGGCCGAACAAGGCTGCAACCTGGCGCAACACAGTCTGGGAACTCTGTACGAGCACGGGCTTGGCGTGCCGCAGGACATCGTGCAGGCCGTGACCTGGTTTCGCAAGGCGGTGGAACATGGCTATGTCGAATCCGGCCCTGAACCCCGGACTTTGGAGGGCTGATCCGACGCTAACCCAAATCCCCCTCTTCACGCTGCAACCCGTTGACCATTCCGTCGTCGCACCCCGCTGATGACATTCTGAAGGAGATCATCATGACCACCGAACAACTGCTGACCGCTGCCACCAACCTCACCAAGAACAGCGCCGAGGCGCTGACCGCCCTGTCCATGGCGCGACTCGACGCGCTGCAAAAACTGGCGGACCTCAATCTGCAGACGATGCGCAAGGCTTTGGAGCAAACGGCGAGCGTCAGCAGGGAACTGCTGTCGAGCGACCATCCGCAGGACGGGTTCGCGCCGTCGTTGCAGGCCTTTCAGTCCAACTCTCAGAAGTTGATGAGCGACTACTTCAGCCAGACCGCAAAGATCGCGGCGGAGTCGCAGCAAGAACTGGTTGAGGCCATGCAGCGCCAGGTCGACAAGGCGCAGCAGCAGTTCAAGCCCATGCTGGAACTGAATACGCCGAGACTGTCTTCTGGCAACGGGATGCAGCCTGTGTCGACGTGGTTCGATCAGATGCTGTCGAACGCAAACCAGTTCTACGGCACGCTGCAGCAACTGTCCAAGACGGCGGCCGAAACCACGCAGGACAGCCTGCGCAGCCTCGATGGGGCCGCGGCGCGGGCGGCCAGCAACAAGCCGGCGGGAGGGCGGCGCGCTGCCGCGGCCTGAAGCGCATCTCAAGCCCGACAGTCTCCCATGGGGGATGGAGACAGGTGATCCGCCACCTGGTTGCGCCCCTGATGCTTGGCCGAATAAAGCGACGCGTCGGCGGCTTTCATCCAGGCTTGCAAGGTGTTGAACTCCGGCGCGGCAGCGGCCAGGCCGATGCTGCTGCTGAGCTGGACGTCCGGGTGATGCGGCAAGCGCAGCATCTGCACCTCGGCGCGGATGCGCTCGGCGATGCCCAGCGCTTCATGCGGGCTGATGTTCCGGCACAGCACGGCGAATTCGTCGCCGCCGTAGCGCCCGGCGCAGTCTTCGGTTCGGATGCAGCTCCGGATGAGTTGGCCCATGGCGCTGATGGCTTCGTCTCCGGCGGTATGGCCGAAGGTGTCGTTGACCTGCTTGAAGTGATCCACGTCGATCATCATCAGACAGGCGGGCTGTCCGGTGGCATGGAATCGTTGCAGCGCGGCATCGGCTTGCTGCTGCCAGTGATCGCGGGCGTACAGCCCGGTCTGCGTATCGGTGCGCCGCAGTTGTTCGAGCAGCTTGTTCTGCCGCGACACGGTGCGGATCAGCCGGTAGCTGCCGATGCTGCTCGAAAGCGTATGCACCACCAGCAGCGGCAGGGTGCAGATGACGACCAGCAGCGAACTCTCCAGTTGCACCGGCGGGCGCACGATCAGCGCCGTCAGCACGCCAGCGCCGAACAGCCCCGGCAGCGAGGCCAGCCACAGCCGGCGCATGCCGCTGCTGAGCTTGTCGAAGGTGGTGACGGTGACCAGCACCACGCTGGGCAGCAGGTTGAAGTGCATCAACGGCACCCACAGGCCGGCGATGGCCGAGTCGATGAGCAGGTTGTGTTTTTCCGCGCGGTAGGAGTCGGCGCTGAGCCTTGATCGCAGCAAGGCGATGTGCGGCCAGAGCAGACAGCTCACGACCATCAGCGCCCAGCGCCACGGCGCCGCGTGCTGGTCGATGAGCACCCCGGCAATCGCCAGCGCGCCCAGCGCCATGCCGACCACCCGCAGCGGGTAGATGCGGCGATAGGCGGATTGTTTGAAATCGTCTTGCCGGGAGGAGAAATGGGACATGGCGGCCGTGGCTGCGGCAAATGCCGCAATAGCCGCCGAGTTTACAGTCCGAAGTAGGTCTCGCGGACCGCATCGCTGGATTCGAGTTCGGCGCGCGTGCCCGAGAGCCGCACCTTGCCGTGGTCGATCAGGTAGCCGCGGTCGGCCAATTGCAGAAACGCCACGTTCTGCTCGGCGATGAGCAGCGCCGTGCCCGCGCCGATGCTGGTCTTGAGCACTTCGATGACCTGCTTGACGAATACCGGCGCCAGGCCGGATGACGGCTCGTCCATCAGCAGCAGCCGGGGTTCGGCGATCAGCACCTTGGCGATGCCCAGCATCTTGCGCTGCCCGCCCGAGAGCGTGCCCGCGGCGTCGCGCCGCTTGGCCGCGAGGTCGGGGAACAGCGCGAACAACTGCTCCCTGCGCTTGCGGATTTGCGCTTCGGGCAGGAAATAACCGCCCAGCGCGAGGTTCTCGTCGATCGACAGCGTGGGAAACACCCCGAGCTCGGACATATAGGCCATGCCGCGGCGAATGCGCTGATCGGGTGGCAGTTGATCGATGCGCTCGCCATCGAGCGCAATCTCGCCGCGCCAGCACGGCAGCAGGCCGATGAGGGTGCGCAGCAGGGTGGACTTGCCCGCGCTGTTGGCGCCGAGCAGCAGCACGGTCTCGCCGGGCATCACCTCCAGATCGACGCCCCAGAGCACCTGCAGCGCGCCGTAACCGGTCTGCACATCGCGCACGCTCAGCAGCGGGGTGGTCGTGGCGCTGTTCATGCCTCGCCCCCGAAAAACGCCGCCACGACTTCCGGGTGACGCGAGGCGGCGTCGAGCGAACCCTCGAACAACATGCGCCCGGCCCCCAGCACGATGACGCGCTGCGTGATGCTGCCGAGAAACGCCATCAGATGTTCCACCACGATCAGGGCGATGCCGCGCTGCGACAGCTTGCGCAGCAGCTCGGCAATGCCGCCGAGTTCGGCCGGATTGAGCCCGGCGCCGATTTCATCGACCAGCAGCAGCTTCGGCCCGGTGGCCAGCGCGCGGCCCAGGTCGAGCAGTTTTTGCTGGTTGACCGTGAGCGAAACAGCGAGTTTGCCGACCTGTTTTTCCAGCCCGATGTCGTGCAGGATGGCGTCGATGTCGACCGCGCCCGCGGCATGGCCGAAGTGCGCCGCCACCTCGATGTTCTCGCGCACCGTCATGTCGTGGAAAGTTCTGGGCACCTGGAAAGTGCGGTTGATGCCGAGTTGCGCCAGCTTGTGCATCGGCACCTTGTGGATGGGCTTGCCGTCGAACGCAATACTGCCGCTGTCGGCGCGGTACAGGCCGGAGATGACATTGATGGTCGTGGTCTTGCCCGACCCATTGGGCCCGACCAGGCCGACGATCTCGCCGGGCGCCAGTTTGAAGCTCACGTCGTTCAGCACCACGTGGCCGCCGAAGCGCTTGTTCACGCCCTGGAGCTGAAGAAGGGTTTCCCTGGGAAACGCAGGGCCGCCCCAAGTTTCCCCGGCCCCCTCGGGGGGCGGGGCGGCGAGCCGACCCTGGGGGCTTTCAGTAAACACGCACGCCCCTTCGCGTCAACAGCGACAACAAGCCACCGGGCAGGAACAGCACCAGCAACACGATCAGCCCGCCATAGATCAACTGGAAATACTGCGGGGTGGAAATGCCGATTGCCGAATACAGGCTGTAGAGCACCGCCGCGCCGATGATCGGGCCGATCACCGTGCCCACCCCGCCGAACAGCGCAAACACGATGGCGAACACCGAGATCTGCAGGGTGAACACCGCTTCGGGGTAGAACACCGACAGATTCCACGCATAGGCCCCGCCCGCCAAGCCGGCCACCCCGGCCGAGATCAGCCAGGTGATGAGCCGTGCGCGCACGACGTGGATGCCGGCCATCGCGGCGCTGACTGGGTCCTGCTTCATCGCCCGCAGGCCCATGCCGAAGGCCGAGACGCGAAACCACGCCGCCAGTGCCGTGGCCAGCACCAGCACCGCGAGCATGGTGTGATAGCTCGCGGCAGGCGCATACACCTGTTCGATCTTCAGCCCGTAAGGCCCGCCGGTGAGGTCGGCCAGATGGGTGTTGGAGACGACGAAATACAGAATCTGCGAAGCCGCCAGGCTGGCGATGGAAAAGTAGGCGCCAGAGAGCCGCAGCAGCGGCCCCAGGATCAGGCCCATCGACACCGCCGCCAGCCCGCCGCCCACCACGCACAGCAGCACCGGCAGGCCGCTGTGCAGCACCAGCAACGAGGTGGCATAGGCGCCGCAGCCGAAAAAGCCCACATAGCCGAAGGGCAGGTAGCCGGTGAAGCCATACAGCAGGTTCAGCCCCTGCGCGAGCACGATGAAGGTCATCAGTGTGAACAGCAGCGACTCATTGCCATAGACATGCGGCAACAGCAGAAACACCGCGATCAGCACGGCGAGCACGATGAGCCCCGCGCGCCCGCGCTGGAGCAGCGAGCGTTCAGACACTGCGCACCGCCTTTCCAAACAGGCCCGTGGGGCGGATGAGCACGATCACCAGCAGGAGCACATAGGGCACGAGGTTGGACCAGGACGAGTAATAAGTTTGCATCAGCATCGTGCCCAGCCCGAACACCAGCCCGCCGACGATGGTGCCCAGCGGATTGCCCAGCGAGCCGATGATGACGATGGCGAACGCAGTGGTGGTCAGGCCGTTGCCCATATCGGGCGAGACCGAACCGAGCAGATAGGGCAGAAACACCCCGGCGATGCCCGCCAGCGCCAGCCCGGCAACGAAGGCCAGCGCGGAGACCTTGTTCACATCGATGCCGGTGGCCAGCGCCTCGTCGCGGCTGGCCATGATGGCGCGGGTGGCATAGCCCAGCTTGGTGCGGGTGAAATACAGCCACAGCGCGACGATGGCCGCAAGGCTCACGCCCGCCGCCCACCACCAGCTATCGGGAAATTCCTGGCCGAAAAGCCCCAGATTGCCCGCGCCCAGCGCCTCGCTGGGCAGCGAGCGCTGATCGGCGCCGAAGCCCAGCCCGGTGAGGGCTTCGAGCATCTGCCCGACGCCGAAAAACAGGATGAACGACAGCATCTCCGGGTCGCCGCTGCGCTGCAGCCGTGGCACCACGGCGTAGTAAAGCGGATAGCCGATGAGAATGGCGGCGACGATCACCGTCGGCACTCCCCACAGCGGGTTGAAACCGAAGTGGCGCGACACCACCCAGGCGGCATACGCGCCCAGCACGATGAACTGCCCATGCGCCAGATTGATGATGCGCATGACGCCAAAAATCAGGTTCAGCCCGATGCCGACCAGGCTGAAAAAAATGCCGTACAGAATGCCGCCGATGATGGCGTAGGCCAGCAGTTCCACGCGCCCTCCCTGAGCGTTTTGGGATGGATCGAAGCGACGCAGCGGCGCATCAGCCGCGCCGCTGCGTCGCCCAGGCGGGTCTTACGGCTTGGGCGCCGGATACACCGCTTTGCCGGTCGCCTTGTCCTGCGGATACACCACGACCATGTCGAGCTTGCCGTCCTTGGGTTGCAACTGCGCCACCGGGAAGGGCTGGCCGAGCTGCGCGCCGTTGGCGTTGACGTCGAAGGGGCCGAGCAGGGTGGTGGTCTTGCCCGACATGTCCATCACCGCCTGATGGAAGGCGAGCTGATCGAACTTGGGCGCCATGTCGAGCATGTGCTGCACGATCAGCCCGGTGTTGTAGCCCGAGCAGTCGAGGAAGTTGGGCTCTTTTTTCTCGGCGGACTTGAAGGCATCGACGAACTGCCGGGTGTTCATGCCGTAGCTCACCTTGTCGTACTTGACCAGCGGCGGGGTCGGGTAGGTGTAGGTGTAGGCCAGCGCCTTTTCACCGACGTTCTTGGTCAGCAGCGAAAGCAACTGCCCCGGAAAGATGGTGAAGGTCATGGGGAAATGCAGCCCGCTCTGGTGCAGCGCCTTGAGGAAGGCGATGTCGTTGGGCGCATAGCCAAACTCCAGCACGGCGTCGGGCCGGGTGGCGGCGATGGTGTGCAACAGGATGGTGTAGTTCGACTCGGTCGTGGGCACGCCGTGGTCGTACACCGGCTTGATGCCGTGACTGGCGAGCACCTCCTTGAGGGTCGTGGCCTGCGAGGCGTCGAAATCGTTGGCGCTGTAGACGATGGCCACCCGCTTGATTTTCTGCTGCACCAGATAGTTGGCCAGCGGCACCGGCCACACCGTGCTCGACGGAATGCTCACATCGGCGAGGTAATTGGTCGGCTTGGTGAAGAAGTTCGCGCCCGAGCCGGTCGGGTCGATCAGCAGCATGTGGTGTTCGGCAGCCAGCGGCACGGCCACCGAGGTGAGCACCGAGCCGAAGTCGGCCACGAGCACGTCCACCTTGTCCTGCGTGATGAGCTGGTTGTAGAGCGTGGTCGCGGTGGAGGTGGAGCTTTGATCGTCGTAGGCGATGATTCTCACCGGAATCTTTTTGTCGAAGGCCTTGACGAACACGCCGCCGTCCTTGTTGACGGCGTCGGCCCAGAACTTCAGGCCTTCATACTGGCCTTGCGAGGCCACGGCGAAGGGGCCGCTGCTGGCGTACAGCGTGCCGATCTTGATCTGAGACGGCGCCGCCGCGGCGTGGGCGGCAACGGCGGTGGCGCTCAAGGCCAGACCGGCGGCGAGATGACGCAGGAGTTTTTTCGAGTTGCGCAGGGGCATGAGAGTCTCCAGAGGATGAGCAGATGCGTGCGTGGCGCTTCTGCGAATGTCATGAATCATTCTCGGTCGGGACTTTGCGCGATGCGGTGAGCAAGTGCGTTGATTTGCAACGATGCGTGACAAAAAACGCCTTGCCCACGGGCCTGAGCCTCACTCACTGTCCGCGCTGGGCCTACTTTTGCGCCACGATCTTGCGGATTTTCGCCACCTCGTCGGCGCTGACGTTGGGCGCGTCGTTGCCCCAACTGCTGCGCACATAGCTGGCGATCTCGGCCACCTGCGTGTCGTCGAGCGTGGCGCCCAGATCGGGCATGGTCATGGGCGTGGGGTTGCCCTGAGTCTCCACCGTGTGCCCGCCGTGCAGCATCATGCGGATGGTGTTGATCGGGTCGGGCGTGTTGACCGTGGGGTTGAGCGCCAGCGCGGGGAAGACATTGGGGATGCCCTGACCCTGCGCCTGATGGCACATGGCGCAATGCGCGGCGTAAAGCGGCTCGCCCGCCTTGGCGCTGGTCGTCATCACCGGGGTCTGGGGCTTGTTGATCGCCGCATTCGGGTGAATGGGCGGCAGCGATTTGAGGAACACCGCGATCGCCTGCAGATCGCCGTCGTCCAGGTGCTGGGTGCTGTCGTGCACCACATCGGCCATGCTGCCGACGATGGTGAAATCGGCGGTGCGACCGGTCTTGAGCAATTGCACCAGTTGCGCCGGCGTCCAGCGCCCAAGGCCGTCGGAGAGATCGCCGCGCAGATTGGCGGCGTACCAATTGTCGATGCGCGCGCCCGCGAGGTAGAGGCTGCCATCGGCGCCGCCGGGCTCCATGGCCTTTTCCTGGAGAAACGGTCCGCGCGGGGTGTGGCAGGCGCCGCAATGCCCCAATCCTTCAACCAGGTAGGCGCCACGGTTCCACTGCGCCGTCTGCTTCGGGTCGGGCTTGTAAACGCCGTCGCGCGCGAACATCCAGTCCCACACCGCCAGCGGCCAGCGCATGTTCAGCGGCCAGGGAATGTCTTCGGGTTTGTTGGCCTGCGCCACCGGCTGCACGCCGTGCATGAAGTAGGCGTAGAGCGCGTGCATGTCCTCGGGGTTGATGCGGGCATACGAGGGGTAGGGCATGGCCGGGTACAGATAACCCAGCCGCGGCGACTTGCCGTGGCGCACGGCTTCGTCGAATTGCGCAAACGTCCAGTTGCCGATGCCGTCTTTCTTGTCCGGGGTGATGTTGGGCGAATACACCTTGCCGATGCCCATGGGCAGATTCATCGGCAGGCCGCCGGCGTAGGGCTTGCCGCCCGGCGCGGTGTGGCAGGCGATGCAGTCGCCCGCGCGGGCGAGATAGGCGCCGCGCATCACTTCGGGATCATTCGGCGTCGGCTGGGCGGCGAAAGCGGTTTGGACCTGCAGGCCGAGCACGCAGGCCGCCAGCAGGGTCAAGTGAGATGAACGCATGGAGAGTCTCCGGAAGGTAGGGAAGCGGTGCAATCCGCCGGTTTTTTTCTGCTGCGCCGCAGTATGGTTCAGGAAAGGACTCAGTGCAAACCCGCAGTGCCCGATTCCCGGCGGTTTGCATACCAACGGTTGCGGCTGTAGCAGCTGGGTACAGCGGGATGACGCAAAATTGCTGTTCTTACGCCAACGCACAATTCCCCCGTCATGAACGATTCCCAGGTCCACGTCGTCTCGCATCCGCTGGTGCAGCACAAGCTCACGCTGGCGCGCAGCCAGGACACGACCACCGACAACTTCCGTCGCCTGGTGCGCGAAATCGCCGCCATGCTGGCCTATGAAGCCACCCGCGATCTGCCCACGGAGCTGGTCGAGGTGACGACGCCCCTGGCGCGCTGCCGCATGCCCATCCTCGCGGGCAAGAAGCTGTGTCTGGTGTCCATCCTGCGCGCGGGCAACGGCATGCTCGACGGCATGATCGACCTGCTGCCCAACGCCCGCGTCGGCCACATCGGCCTGTACCGCGACCCGGCCACGCTGGAGCCGGTGGAGTATTACTTCAAGGTGCCCGAGGACATGGCCGAACGCCTGGTCATCGTGGTCGATCCCATGCTGGCCACCGGCAACTCGGCCGCCGCCGCGCTCACCCACCTCAAGCGCTCGGGCGCGACCGCGCTCAAGCTGGTCAACCTGCTGGCCGCGCCCGAAGGTCTGCGCACCGTGCGCGCCGCACACCCCGACGTGCCCATCACCCTGGCCGCCATCGACGAACGGCTCAACGACCACGGTTACATCGTGCCGGGCCTGGGCGACGCGGGCGACCGCATCTTCGGCACCAAGTAGACGGAGTTCCTGTCCTCCCGACCCATGACCGACGCGATCCGTCCCGGCTTGTTCGTTCTGCAGGGCAACCGCCTGGAGTGGTTGCGCGATGCGGTGCTGCAGTGGCTGGCTCGGCAACCGCCGGCGCCGCTGGAGGAAGAGGTCATTCTGGTGCAGAGCAATGGGGCTGCCGAGTGGCTGAAAATGGCGCTGGCCGCGCAAGGCGGCATCTGCGCGGCCACGCGGGTGGAATTGCCCGCCCGGTTTCTGTGGCGCACTTACCGGCAGGTGCTCGCAGCAGCGGCCATGCCTGCGCAGTCGCCGCTGGACAAGCCGCTGCTGACCTGGAGGTTGATGCGACTGCTGGGCGATTCGCTCGATGCGGCGGTCTGCGCGCCGCTGCTGCGGTATCTGCAGGATCAGGACCTGATGCGGCGCCTGCAACTGGCGCAGCGTCTGGCCGATCTCTACGACCAATATCAGATCTACCGCAGCGACTGGCTCGACGCCTGGGCGCAGGGCCAGGACGTGCTCATCGATGCCCGCGGCCAGACCGCCGCGCTGCCCGGCGATCAACGCTGGCAGTCCTGGCTGTGGCGCCGGGTGCTGGACGAGTTGAGCGAGGCCGAGCGCCAGTTCACCCGCACGCAGGTGCATCGCGCCTTGCTGCACAGGCTCGGCGCCTTGGGTGAAGGCAGCGGCGAACCGAGGCCGCCCTTGCCGCGCCGCGTGGTGCTGTTCGGCGCCGCGCATCTGCCCGCCGTGATGCTCGACTCGCTCGTGGCCCTGTCGCGGCATGCGCAGGTTGTGATCGCGCTGCCCAATCCCTGCCGTTATCACTGGGCCGACATCATCGAGGGACGCGAGTTGCTGCGCGACGCGCCCAGGCGCCGCCCGCTGCGGGCGCAAGACCTCGCCCGCATCGGGCTGGAGGCGATGCACGTCCATGCCCATCCGCTGCTGGCCGCGTGGGGACGTCAGGGGCGCGATTTCATGCGCCAGCTCGACGCCCATGACGACCGGGCGGCGGCGATGGACACGCCCGGCCTGCCGCGGCTGGACCTGTTCGACGAAGCGCCCGGCCACACCCTGCTCGAACAGGTGCAGGCGGCCCTGCGCGATCTGCTGCCCTTGCAGGAGCACCCGCGCAACCGCATTCCTGCGTCGGATCGCTCGGTGGTGTTTCACATTGCGCACAGCGCCCAGCGCGAAGTCGAAATCCTGCACGATCAATTGCTGCATCTGCTGGCGCAGCAGGGCGGCGAGCGCCCGCTGCGGCCGCGCGACATCGTGGTGATGACGCCCGACATCACGCCTTTCGCCCCGGCCATCCGGGCGGTGTTCGGCCAGTATCCGCCGGGGGATGCGCGGCACATCCCGTTCGACATCGCCGACCTGCCGGCGCGCGCGACCGAGCCGCTGCTGCTTGCACTGGACGGGTTGCTGCGTCTGCCGCAGCAGCGCATGCTGGCCTGCGACATGGCAACCCTGCTCGACGTGCCGGCCATTGCCCGGCGCTTGGGCCTGCAGCCGCAAGACCGGCCCCGCCTGAAGCAATGGATCGCGCAGGCGGGGGTGCGCTGGGGGCTGGACGCCGACCATCGCGCCCATCTCGGCCTGGCCGCCTGCGGCGAGCAGAACACCTGGCGCTTTGGCCTGCGTCGCATGCTGCTGGGCTACACCGGCGCGGGGGAAGACGGTTTTGCCGACATCGTGCCCTGCGACGAGATCGGCGGGCTGGATGCCGCGCTGGTCGGGCCGCTGGCCGATCTGCTCGGCGTGCTGCAGGCCTGGTGGCGCACGGCCTGCGAAAGCGCCACGCCGCGACTGTGGGCGCAGCGCTGCCGCGAACTGCTCGATGCCATCAGCCTGCCGCAAGACTTGCGCGAACGCGAGACCCGCGCCCTGCTCGACGAGGCGCTCTCGGCCTGGATCGATCGATGCGCCGCAGCCGGATTCGACGAGCCCGTGCCTTTGGAGGTGCTGCGCGAGGGCTGGCTCGGCAGCCTGGACGAGGCCGCGGGCGGGGGGCGCTTTCTGGCCGGCGGCGTGACCTTCTGCACCCTGATGCCGCTGCGCTCCATACCCTTCGAGGTGGTCTGCCTGCTGGGCATGAACGAGGGCGACTATCCGCGCCAGAGCCCGCGCAGCGACTTCGATCTGCTGCGCCAGCCGGGGCAATACCGGCCCGGCGATCGCGCGCGGCGCGAAGACGACCGCTACCTCATGCTCGAAGCCCTGCTGTCGGCCCGGCGCGTGCTGTACGTGAGCTGGGCCGGTCGCAGCCCGCGCGACAACACCGAACAGCCGCCTTCGGTGTTGGTGGCGCAGTTGCGCGATTACCTCGCCGCCGGCTGGCAGGGAGGAGAAGGCGGCGACCTGCTCGCGCAGCGCACCACCGTCCACCCGCTGCAGCCCTTCAGCCGTCGCTACTTCGAGGGCATCGAAGGGCTGTTCACCTTCGCCCGCGAGTGGCGGCAGGCGCATGGCGGCGCCGCCGAGACGACGCAAGGGCCGCTGCAGTTCGACGCACTCACCGAGCCGTTGACGCTGCAGCAGCTTGCCCGCTTTCTCAAAAATCCGGTCAAGACGTTTTTCCGCATCCGGCTGGGCGTGGAATTCGACGAACTGGAGGAGCAAAACGACGACGAAGTGTTCAGCCTCGATGGTCTGGAGCGCTACGGCCTGTTGAGCCTTCTGATCGACGACCCGCAGGCCGCCGTGCGCGAAGGCATCGAAGCCGCCGTCGCCCGCCGCGTGCGCCGGTTGCAGGGCAGCGGCGTGCTGCCCATGCGCGCGCTGGGCAGCAGAGTGGCGCAAGGGCTGGAGCAAGAGGCGCTGACGCTGTTGCGCACCTGGTCCGAGCTGGCTTCGGCCTACCCGCTGGCCGAGGACAAGCTGGCGCTGACCTTCGCGCACGACGGCGTGTCCATCGACGACTGGCTCGACGGCCTGCGCTCTCAAGGAAACGCCGGGCCGCCCCAAGTTTCCTTGACCCCCTCGGGGGGCGGGTCGGCGAGCCGACCCTGGGGGCGCTCGTATGGTCGGCAGCAGCTTCGGGTGCAGATGAGCGCTTCCAGGCTGACCGATGCGCAAGGACAGGTGCGCGCCGACAGGCTGATCGACGCCTGGGTGCGGCAGATCGCCGCCGGCGCCTGCGGCCATGCGGTGCGGGGCGTGCTCATCGGGCTCGATGCGCGGGTGGACCTGCCGCCGCTGGACACCGGGCAGGCCAGAGATGACCTTCAAACCCTGCTGGCCGCCTGGCGCGAAGGCATGCAGGCGCCTGCGCCCTTCACCGCCCGCACCGCGCTGGCCGAGTTGAAAAATGGCAAGGGACAGCAGGTCTACGACGGCGGCTACAACACCTCGGGCGAAGTGCAAGAGCCCTGCCTGGCGCGCATCTTTCCCGACTTCGCCAGCTTGACCGCCGATGGCCGCTTCGAGATTTATCAGCACGCGCTGTTCCGCCCCTTGGCCGACTGGGCAGCGCAAGCCATCGTCAAGCGCCACAGCCAGACGCCCGCTGCGGGCGCGGATGAGACTGCATGAGCGCCCCCGCACGGCCGCCCGAAGGGGGCGCTCTTCCTCCCTCGGGGAGGTGGTCGCGCAGCGACCGGAGGGTAGTCCAGTGAGACACCCTGATCCTCTCGATCCCCTGCGCCTGCCCTTGCAGGGAAGCCGCCTGATCGAAGCCAGCGCGGGCACCGGCAAGACCTGGACCATCGCCGCGCTCTACCTCCGGCTGGTGCTGGGTCATGGCGGCGCAGAGGATGGTCCCGCGGTACTCAGCCCCAAGGACCCCATCCCCACCCCAACCCTCCCCACGAGTGGGGAGGGAGTGATCGCTCCTCCCCCACGCAGTGGGGGAGGTTGGGAGGGGGAGATGCCCACCCCAACCCGTCCAATGGCTGGCTTGCAGGCCAGCCCCGTTGCGGCGGGGCAAAGCCAAGCAGTTGGCTTTGCCTTTTCCGCCTCCACCCCCACGAGTGGGGAGGGAGCGAACACGCCTCCCCCACGACGTGGGGTAGGTTGGGAGGGACATCCGAAGGGGGATAGCCCGCTGAGCCCTGAGCAGATTCTGGTGATGACCTTCACCCGCGCCGCCACGCGCGAGCTGACCGAGCGCATACGCCTGCGCCTGGTCGAAGCGGCGCGCTGCTTTCAGGGGCAGGCGCAGCCTGAAGCGAGCGATGAATTCCTGCTGGGCCTGCTGGCCGATCATCCGAGCGGCCCGGCGCGCGAAGCCGCCGCCTGGCGGCTGGCGATGGCGGCGCAGGCGATGGACGATGCCGCCGTGTTCACCATCGACGCCTGGTGTCAGCGCATGCTGCGCGAACATGCCTTCGACAGCGGCCACGCCTTCGACGAAGACCTGGTGGCCGACGAGGGCGAACTCACCACGCAGGCCGTGCGCGACTTCTGGCGACAGCAGGTCTATCCCCTGTCGGGCGCTGCGCTCGACGGCGTCATCAAGGTATGGCCCGACGTTGGCGCGCTGGAGAGCGAGGTGAAGGCGCGGCTGCGCGCCGCCCAGGCCGGTGCGGCGCTGGACGCACCCAGGGACGCTTCGCTGCACGCCCTCTGGCAGCGATTGATCGCGCCGCAGCAGGCGCAGGTGCGCGAACTCAAGGCGCAATGGCGCGAGCCGATCGCGCTGATGCGGCAATGGCTGTGCGCGCTGGTGCAGTCTGACACCAACCCGCTCAGCAAGACCAAGTATGGCTTGAACAGCGTTTGCGGCTGGTTCGACGCGCTGCAGGCCTGGCAGGATGACCCCGCGCAGAAGCGGCCCGAGCTCGACGCCAAGGTCTGGGACAAGCTCACACCCGAGGGCCTGCGCGCGGGCTGCAACACGGGCAGGCAGGTGGAAGTGCCCGCCGTCTTCGGCGAGGTTCAGACGCTGCGCGCGGCGTTGGACGCCTTGCCCGACCCGGTTCCCGAATTGCAGGCCTGGGCCGCTGCGCAGGTCGACGCCCGGCTGCGCGCGCTCAAGGCGGCATCGGGCCAGTTCAGCTTTCACGACCAGCTCGAACGCCTTGACGCCGCGCTGGCCGCTCCGCAGGGCGAGCGCCTGCGCCAGCGCATCCTGCGGCAATATCCGGTGGCTCTGATCGACGAATTTCAGGACACTTCGGCGCTGCAGTTCAGCGTGTTCGATCGACTCTATGGCATCACCGCGGTGCCCGCGGCGCAGACGGCGGTGCTGCTCATCGGCGATCCCAAGCAGTCCATCTACGCCTTTCGCGGCGCCGACATCGCCAGCTATTTGCGCGCGCGCCAGGCCACGCAGGGACGGCACTCGGCGCTGCAGACCAACTACCGTTCGACTGCGGAGCTGGTGGACATCGTCAACCGGCTGTTCGAGCGGCGCGAGCGGGCCGCAGGCGCGGGTGCGTTTCTGTACCGGGCCGACGATGCGCCCGAGGCGGACAATCCCCTGCCCTTCGTCGCCGTCGGTGCGCGCGGGCGCAAGGAGCGACTGGTCTGCGCCGCAGGGCCGGTACCTGCGCTGACCTGCAGCGTGCATGCGGAGCTGGAATCCAAAAGCGATGCGCGCGAGCGGTTTGCGGCGCATGCGGCGGCGCGCATCGTCACCCTGCTGGGCGATCCGCGGGCCGGGTTCATTCAGGCGGATCAAGACTTTGTGCGTCTGCGCCAGTCCGACATCGCCGTGCTGGTGCGCGATGGCGACGAGGCTCGTGTCGTGCGTCGCGCGCTTCAACAGCGAGGCGTGGCCTCGGTCTATCTGTCCGAGCGCGATTCGGTGTTCGCTTCGCAGGAGGCCGCCGACCTGCTGCGCTGGCTGCGCGCCGTGGCCGAGCCGCGCGACGGGCGCCTGGCCCGCGCCGCGTTCGCCACGCCGACGCTGGGCGCTTCGCTGCACGAATTGGTCGCTCTGGCCACCGATGACGCCGTGTTCGAGGCGCGGCTGGAACTGCTGGCGGAGCTGCAAGGCATCTGGCTGCGGCAGGGCGTGTTGCCGATGCTGCGCCAGACCCTGCACCGGCTCGGCCTGCCCGCACGCTGGTTGAGGTTGGAAGAGGGAGAACGCCGCCTGACGAATGTGCTGCATCTGGCCGAACTGCTGCAGACCGCCAGCAGCACGCTCGACGGCGAACAGGCGCTGATCCGCTGGCTGCACGAGCAGATGACGGGGCAGCCCGCCGAGGAGCAGGTGGTGCGGCTGGAAAGCGAGGCCGATCTGGTGCGCGTGGTCACCATCCACAAGTCCAAGGGCTTGGAGTATCCGCTGGTGTTCCTGCCGTTTGCCACCGCGTTCAAACAAGCGCAGGACGGCGCCGACGACCGCGAACGCCTGCGCGAAGACCTGCGCCTGCTCTATGTGGCGCTGACCCGCGCGCGGCATGCCCTGTGGGTGGGCCTGGGGGCGGTGAAAAACGGTCGCTCCAACACCTGCGGACTGCATCGCAGCGCCATCGGCTATCTGCTGGGTGGCGAGGCGCCGCGCACGGCTGCCGACATCGCCGTTCTGCTGCGCGAAACCTTCGGCGAGCACCCCGATGCGGTGCAAATCGTCGATGCGGCGCAGCAGGCCGATGCTCGGCGCTTGCAGCCCGCAGTCCAGGCGCCTGACCTGACTTGGGCGCCGGTCTATGACGCCCGGTTCGAGCGCGACTGGGGCATCGGCAGTTTTTCCGCGTTGGTGCGCGACCTCGCGCCGCGCTCGACCCAGCAGCCGCCCTTGCAGCCCATGCGGCAGGACGAATTGTGGTCTGACGATTCCGCCAGCGGGCGCAGCATCCCGACAGACCCCGTGTCGCCCGCCGCGCGCCACCGCTTTCCGCGCGGCGCGCTGATCGGCCAGTTCGTCCACGAACAACTGGCCTGGCTGGGTGAAAACCGCTTCGTCCTGGATGAAGACCGGCAAGAGCGCCTGTTGCAGCGCTGCGCCCGGCAGGGTTGGGATGCGCAGCGCTCGCAGGACTTGCTGGACTGGCTGATCGAAGTGCTGGCCACGCCGCTGCCGCCTCTGGGAAATGCGGCGCTGCCCGAAATCGGCACGCTGCTGGCGGAGATGGAGTTCTGGCTGCCGGTCGAGCGGGCGCGCGCTGCCGAGATCGACGATCTTTGTCGGCGCCACATCCTGCCGGGCAGGTCCCGCCCCGAGTTGACCGAGCGCACGCTGCACGGCATGGTGATGGGGTTCGCCGATCTGGTGTTTTTCCACGAGGGGCGCTACTGGGTGCTCGATTACAAGAGCAACGTCCTCGGCGCGAACGACGCCGACTATTCGCAGCAGGCGCTTCAGGCGGCCGTGCTCGAACACCGCTACGACGTGCAAGCTGCGCTCTACATGCTGGCTTTGCACCGCCTGCTGCGCGCCCGGCTGCGCTCGGACTACAACCCGCAAACGCAGCTCGGCGGTGCGCTCGATCTGTTTCTGCGCGGAATTCGCGGGCCGCAGTCGGGCTGCGTGCACATTGCAACCGATGGGGATCTGCTCGACGCGCTCGATGCGCTTTTCGCCCAGGGCGGGGAGAGCGCATGAAATCGGCCCTGTCCTTCATCTCGAACGAAACGACCCGGTGCGTTCTCGACGTGCTGTACGACTGGGCGCAGCAGGGCGTGCTGCGGCGGCTGGATGCTGCGCTGGCGCGCTTCATCGCCGAACTCTGTCCGCAAATCGCGCCTGAACTGGCGGTGGCCGTGGCGCTGCTCGCCGATCTGGAGGGGCGCGGTCACACCTGCATGCGGCTCGACGAATTGCAGCAGCACTTCGCCGCATTGAAGGAGCGTGCCGCGTCGGCGGGCTGCGTGTCCACCCTGCCGTGCGATCTGCAATGGCCTGACGACGGCGAGCGTCTGCTGCGCGATTGCCCGGCGGTTCACCGCGAAGGCGAAGAAGACAAAGGCGCGCCGCTGGTGCTCAGCGCCGGGCTGCTGTACCTGCGCCGCTACTGGCGTGACGAAGGCACCGTCGCCGCGCGGATTCGCCAGCGCCTGCGGCAGCCCATCGAGGTCGACGCGCCCGCCGCCGCAGCCATGCTGGACGAGTTGTTTGCGCAGGCCGACAAGACACCGGCCGAAAAGCAGCCGACCGACTGGCAGAAGCTGGCCTGCGCCGTGGCGCTGCGCGGGCGCTTCACCCTGCTCACCGGCGGCCCCGGCACCGGCAAGACGCATACCGCGGCGCGGCTGCTGGCCTTGCTGTGGGCCACGGCCGCGCAGCCCGGCGCGCTGCGCGTGGCGCTGGCCGCGCCCACGGGCAAGGCCGCAGCACGGCTCAGGCAATCCATCGACCGTGAGCTGGGCAGGCTCGCCGTAGTGCCCGGCGTGCTCGATCTGTCACAGCGCCTGCCGCCCGCGCGCACACTGCACAGTCTGCTCGGCGCGCGGCCCGACACCCGCCGCTTCGCCCGCAACGCCGCCAGCCCGCTCGATGTCGACGTGCTGCTGGTCGATGAAGCGTCCATGATCCATCTGGAAATGATGGCCGCGCTGCTCGACGCCTTGCCGTCCACGGCGCGGCTCATTCTGCTGGGCGACAAGGATCAGCTCGCTTCGGTGGAGGCCGGCGCGGTGCTCGGCGAACTGTGCACCGGCGCGGAGCAGGGGCGCTACACCCCGGACACGGCGCAGGCGCTGCAAACCCTGTGCGGCGAGCGCATTCCTCAGCCTTTCGTCGACCCGGACGGCCCGCCGCGTTTGCAGCAGGTGGTGATGCTGCGCAAAAGCCATCGCTTCGGCGGCGTCATCGGGCAATTGGCGCAGGTCGTGAACGCAGGCGACGCCGACCGGGCGCTGGCGCTGCTGCGTCAGACCGACGACGCGGCGGTGCGGCTTTTGCCTGCGTTGCACTCGCAGTCGCCCGTTCCAGACCCGGCGCTGGTCGATCTTGCGGTGCAGGGGCGCGACGGGGCGGCGGGCTACCTCCGCTATGCCGAACTGTTGCGACAGGGCCCGGCGACCGACGCCGACTGGGGCGACTGGGCGCAGCGCGTGCTGCAGGCTTTCGATCAGTGCCGCGTGCTGTGCGCCGTGCGCGAAGGGCCATGGGGCGTACAGGCGCTGAACGAGGCCATTGCCGCGCGGCTGGACGAGATCGGCCTGCTGCGCTGCCGGGGCGCGTGGTATGCGGGCCGACCGGTGATGGCCACGCGCAACGATCACGATCTGGGCGTGCTCAACGGCGACGTCGGCATCGCCCTGCCGTGCGGCGCGCAGGGCCTGCGCGTGGTGTTCCAGCAGGGCGCCGCATTGCGCTCGGTCAGCCTCAGCCGTCTGGCCGATGTGCAGACGGCTTTTGCCATGACGGTGCATCAGTCGCAGGGCTCGGAATTCGATCACACCGTGCTGGTGCTGCCCGAGCGCCACGCCGCGCTCAGCCGCGAACTGCTCTACACCGGCATCACCCGCGCGCGCAGCTTTTTCACCCTGGCGTGTCCCGACGCGCAGACTCTGCGCGAGGGCGTGCTGCGGGTGACGCAGCGCGCCAGCGGCCTGCTCCCACGCATCGATATCGATACACTCAGCCGTCTATGAACAAGGCCTTTGTCCGCGAATCCACCGCAGACGTCGACGACGAGGACGACGGCGTCCAACTGCCGCCCTTGCCTGCCGGCAGCAAGAACTACCTCACCCCCGAGGGCTATGCCCGGCTGCGCGCCGAACTCAAAACCCTGATCGAGGACGAACGTCCGAAAGTGGTCGAGACCGTGTCGTGGGCGGCGAAGAATGGCGACCGCTCGGAGAACGGCGATTACATTTACGGCAAGAAGCGTCTGCGCGAAATCGACCGGCGCATCCGCTTTCTCACCAAGCGGCTGGACATCGCCGAAGTGGTCGATGCCAGCCTGCAGCACGGCAACGATCAGGTGTTTTTCGGCGCCACCGTGCGCTATGCCGACGACAAGGGCGCCGAGCATACCGTCACCCTCGTCGGCATCGACGAGAGCGAACCGCTGCAGGGGAAGATCAGTTGGATTTCCCCGGTGGCGCGCGCACTGCTCAAGGCCCGCGAAGGCGACAGCGTGAGCCTGCCCACGCCCGGCGGCACGGCCACGCTGGAGATTCTGGAAGTGTCTTACCCGCCGCCGCGCGGCTGAGGCAGGTTCACACCCTCTCAGCCCTGACCCGCGGCGTGGTTTTTCGCCCGGCTGGCACGCACCACGAACTGCAGGCGGCGCAGGGCGCGCAGCACGTCGGCCAGATGCTTGCGGTCGCGCACCCGCACGACGAAGCGCAGTTCGGTCGTGGCTTGCAGCGTGTCTTCGTCCATGCTGACGAAGGCGATGTCGCTGTCGCGTTCGCTGATCGCGGCGGCCACGCGGGCGAGCACGCCCTTGGTGTTCTGCACAATGACGCTCAGGCCGGTTTCGAAGGGCCGGGTGCATTCGGCCGCCCAGCTCAGGTCGATCCAGCGATCCGGGTCTTTCTGGAACAGCCGCCGCGCTTCCGGGCAGTCTTGCTGGTGCACGATCAGGCCTTCGCCCTTGCCCAGATAGCCGATGATGGCATCGCCCGGAATGGGGCGGCAGCAGGTGGCGTAGCGCACCGAGATGCCCTCGCTGCCGTCGAGTTGCAGCGTGGACCGGTCGTCGCTGCGGGCGCGGTTTTCCAGGCGTTCGATGGTGTCGAGCAAGGGGGCGGACAGCGCGTCCTGCGGGGAGATGAGCGCCACCACGCGCTTGGCCAGGATGTCGGCCACGCGCTTGCCCAGGCCGATGTCGGCGTACAGATCGTCGCGTGCCTTGAATCCGGTCCAGCGCAGCAGTTTGTCCCATATGGCGTCGTCGAGCGCGGCCAGATCGAGATGCTCGTGGCGCAGCGCGCCTTGCAGCAGACGGCGTCCCAGTTCGATGGACTCGGCCTGCTGCGTGGTGCGCAGGGCGTGGCGGATCTTGGAGCGCGCCCTTCCGGTGCGCACGAAACTCAGCCAGCTCGGATTGGGGCGCGAAGCCGGGGCGGTGATGATTTCCACCACATCGCCGCTGCGCAACTCGGTGCGCAGCGGCACCAGCGCGTTGTTCACCTTGGCCGCCACCGTCTGGTCGCCCAGATCGGTATGGATGGCATAGGCGAAATCCACCGGAGTCGCCCCGCGCGGCAGCGCCAGGATGCGCGATTTGGGCGTGAACACATACACCGCATCGGGCGCCAGATCGACCTTGACCGTTTCGAGAAAATCGGCCCAGTCGCGGTTCTCGGTCTGGATGTCCAGCAGCGACTGCAGCCAGGCGTTGTTCTGCGCCTGCTGGGGAGAGGGTCTGTCTTCCGGCGTCTTGTAGAGCCAGTGCGCGGCCACGCCGCTCTCGGCGATGCGGTGCATGGCCTCGGTGCGGATCTGGAACTCGATGGGATTGCCGTTGGGCCCGATCAGCGTGGTGTGCAGCGACTGATAGCCATTGGCCTTGGGGATGGCGATGTAGTCCTCGAACTTGCCTGGCATGGGCTTGTACAGGCCATGCAGCACGCCCAAGGCCCGGTAGCAGTCGAGCACGTCGCCCACGATGACGCGAAAGCCGAAAATGTCTTGGATATGCGCGAAGCTCAGATGCTTGCTGCGCATCTTGCGGTAAATGGAATACAGCGTTTTCTCGCGGCCGGACAACTGCGAGGGCACTTGCGCCTCGTTCAGGGCGGCCTGCGCCGCCGCCATGATTTTTTCCACCAACCCATGCCGGTTGCCGCGCGCGGCCAGCACAGCGCGCGACAGCACGGCGTAGCGGTTGGGATAGCTGTTGGCAAAGCCGAGATCCTGCAGTTCGCGGTAGACGAGGTTGAGCCCGAGCCGATGCGCGATGGGGGCGTAAATATCCATTGTCTCGCGCGAAATGCGCAGGCGCTTGCCCGGCGCCATCGCGCCCAGAGTGCGCATATTGTGCAGACGGTCGGCGAGCTTGACCAGGATGACGCGGATGTCGCGCGCCATCGCCAGCAGCATTTTGCGAAAGCTCTCCGACTGGTTTTCCTCGCGGCTTGCGAACTGCAGCTTGTCGAGCTTGGTCAGGCCGTCGACCAGATCGGCCACGGTGCTGCCGAAATGCTCGATCAGCTCGGCCTGGGTGATGCCCTTGTCTTCGGCCGTGTCGTGCAGCAGCGCGGCCATGATGGCCTGGGTGTCGAGCTTCCAGTCGGCGCAAAGCTCGGCCACCGCCACGGGGTGGGAGATGTAGGGCTCGCCGCTGGCGCGGTACTGTCCGAGATGCGCCGCATCGGCGAAGCGGTAGGCTTCGCGGACTTTCTGCAGATCGGCTTCGGGCAGATAGGCCTGCAGCTTGCCCAGCAGACTGGCCAGACTCACCGGCACCTGCCGCGCCGCCGATTCCCCCTTGGCTTGCCTGACGTCGGTGAACGCTGCCGACTCCAACTCCATCGCAGGTTCAGGCTCGGACGCGGCTTTGCTGGCGCGCGCGCGTGGCCGATGGAGCGCTGCCGCCTTGCCCGCCGCGGGCGCAGCCAGTCTCACAGCCGAGGGTTTCGGGCTGGGCTTGGCGGCTGGGCTGGTGGGCATGTCGAAGTCAGGTGGGTACTTTTTTCAGCATTTCGAGTCCGATCAGGCCAGCGGCGATTTCGCGCAGGGCGGTGACGGCGGGCTTGTCCTTGGTTTCGAGCTTGGGCGAATGACCCTGCTCCAGCATGCGCGCGCGATAGGTCGCGACCAGCACGAGCTGGAAGCGGTTGGGGATTTTTTCCAGGCAGTCTTCAACGGTGATGCGGGCCATGATGTCAGAGTTCCAGTTCAGAGAATGCCGAGGGCGCGAAAGACCTCGGGGTGGGAAAGGCGTTGCGCGGCGTAGCGCAGCCGCTGCGCGCCCACGACTTGCTGAAGATCGTGCAGGGCGCGTCTAAAGTCTTGATTCACAATTATAAAGTCGAAGTTCTTCGCCTGCGCCAGTTCGACGCGGGCTTCACGCAGGCGTTGCTCGATGACTTCGGGCGCGTCTTCGGCGCGGTGCGTGAGCCGTCTGCGCAGTTCCTCGAACGAGGGGGGCAGGATGAAAATGCTCACCGCGTTGTCGAATTGCGCACGCACCTGAGCGGCGCCCTGCCAGTCGATTTCGAGCAGCACGTCCATGCCGTCGGCCATGCGGCTTTCCAGCCAGCGCCTGGAGGTGCCGTAGCGGTGGCCATGCACTTGCGCCCATTCGAGAAACTCGCCCGCGTCGATGCGGCGCTGAAATTCGGCCTCATCGATGAAGACATAGTGCACGCCGTCGATTTCGGCCCCGCGCGGCGCGCGCGTGGTGCACGAGACCGAAAGCTCGATGCGCTGGTCCTCGGCCAGCAAGGCATTGACCAGGCTGGACTTGCCCGCTCCGCTCGGGGCGGCGACGACGAAAAGGTTTCCGGGAAAGTGGCTGGACACGTTCAGTCCTGATTCATTCGATGTTCTGCACCTGTTCGCGCATCTGCTCGATCAGCACCTTGAGTTCGAGCGCGATTTCGCTGAGTTCGAGCGCGGCGGATTTGGAGCCCAGCGTGTTGGCTTCCCGGTGCAGTTCCTGGATGAGGAAATCCAGCCGCTTGCCCAGTTCTCCACCCTGCGCGAGCAGCTCCCGCAGGGTTTGCAGATGGGCTTCGAGGCGGTCGAGTTCTTCGGCTACGTCGATGCGCAACGCAAAACTGGCGGCTTCCTGCAGGCGGCGATCGTTGAGGGTTTCGGCGCTGGTCTCCACGCCGGTCAGCGCGGCCAGCGCTTCCTCCCAGCGCGCGGTGAATCGGGCCTGTTGCCGCTCCACCGCCTGCGGCACGATTTCGCGCGCCCGGGCCGCATGCTGCGCGATCTGTTCGACGCGACCGAGCAGCAGGGCGCGCAGGCGCTCGCCTTCGAGGGCGCGCGCCGCGACCAGCGCGGCCAGCGCCTCATCGATCGACTGAGCGGCGACCTGGGCGATTTCGGCGGCGTCGGCATGTTCTTCCTGCGCGCTGCCGATGAAGCGCAGCACATCGCCCACGGACAGCGGGATGAGGTGCGGGGCCAGGGCGCGCAGGGCGGCATCGAAGGCCAGCAGCGGCGCGGCGGCGCCGGCGTCGGGCAAGGCGGGCGCGCCCTGCGGAGCCTCGAAAACCGCGCGGCAGTCGATCTTGCCACGGCGCAGTGTCTTCGTGATGGCTTGCCGCAGGGCGGCTTCCGTGCCGCGCAATTCTTCGGGAAGCCGAAAGGCGATGTCGAGAAAGCGGCTGTTGACCGAGCGCAACTCGATATGGATCTTGGCGCCGGTCGACAGTTGCGCGCTGTTTTGACCGTAGCCGGTCATGCTATAAATTGGTTTCAATCGCATCCCCTTTGCGTGTATTTTTCCACACTCGTCTTGCGCGCAGACTGCTAGCCTTCGCTTTCATGGCCACCTCGTCCAAATCCAAGCCCGCTCCGCTCGCTCCCGACACGCAGGTGGGCGGCTACCGCATCGTGCGCAAGGTGGCCAGCGGCGGTTTCGGCGTGGTGTACCTGGCGCTGAGCCCGGACGGGCAGAAGGTGGCGTTGAAGGAGTATCTGCCGGCCTCGCTGGTGGAGCGCGGCCCCGGGGAGTCGAGTCCGGTGGTGCCGCCCGACAAGCTGGCGCTCTACCGTCTGGGCCTGAAGAGCTTTTTCGAGGAGGGCCGCTCGCTGGCGCAGATCTCGCACCCCAGCGTCGTCAGCGTGCTCAACTTCTTTCGCGAGAACGACACGGTGTACATGGTGATGAATTATCTGGAGGGCGCGTCGCTCCAGGAATTCGTCATCACCGCGCGCGAGCTCAAGCGGAAGAAGATTTTTCGTGAATCGACCATCCGCTCGCTGTTCGACGACATCCTGCAAGGCTTGCGCGTGGTGCATCAGCACAAGATGCTGCACCTCGACATCAAGCCGGCGAACGTGTTCATCACCGACGACAACAAGCCCATCCTGATCGATTTCGGCGCCGCGCGCGAAGTGCTCAATCAACAGGACAAGCGCTTTCGACCGATGTATACGCCGGGTTTCGCCGCGCCGGAGATGTACAAGCGCGAAGGCGCTTTCGGCCCGTGGACCGACATCTACGCGGTAGGCGCCTGCATCTACGCCTGCATGACCGGCTACCCCCCCTACGAAGCGCCGCAGCGGCTGGAAAAAGACCGGCTGCAGGCCCAGCTCGCCAAGCTGCGCGGGGTGTATTCGGACAATCTGATCGAGATCGTCGAGTGGTGCATGGCGCTGGATTCGATGGCCCGGCCTCAGAGCGTGTTCAACCTGCAGCGCGAACTGGGCGCGGAGAACGCGCGCCGCTACACCAATCTGACCATGGGCGAGAAGCTGCGGCTGCACATCGACGAGTTGGTGAACGATACCAAGTCGCATGTGCAGAAGGTGCGCGATGTCACCCGCTTCGGCGCACCGGTTCAGGCGGTGCAGAGCCCGGCGCCCGATCAGGGCAAGCCGGCGGCCAGGGGACGCAATTGAAGTTCTCGGTGTATCAGGTCAGCCGTCGCTGCGGCCGTGCGAGCAACCAGGACCGCATGGGCTATTGCTACACGCGCGAAAGCGCGCTGTTTGCCCTGGCCGATGGATTGGGCGGCCACCCGCGCGGCGATGTCGCGGCGCAACTCGCATTGCAAACCATTGCCAACCTGTTTCAGCAGGAGGCCAGACCGCGTCTGCGCGACCCGCAGGAATTCCTGCGCCGCTCGATCTTCCGGGCGCATGAGCAGATCCAGCGCTACACCCAGGAGAACAGGTTGGCCGATTCGCCGCGCACCACCGTGGTGGTCTGCGTGCTGCAGAATGGCGCCGCGCACTGGGCGCATGTGGGGGACTCGCGTCTGTATTTCCTGCGCAATGGCGCCATGCTGACGCGCACCCGCGATCACTCGCATGTCGAGCAGCAGCACAGAAAGGATCAGGCCGGCGGCCTCGCGCTGCTGCAGCCCGACGGCCCGACGCGAAACATGCTGTTCACCTGCCTGGGATCGGGGCAGTTGCCGATGATCGAGGTCGGCCTGCCGCAGGCCATGCGGCGCGGCGACATCGTGCTGCTGTGCTCCGATGGGCTCTGGGGGCAGATACCCGAGTCGGTTCTGGTGCGGCAGTTCGGGCAACAGGTGCTCTCCGACGCGGTACCCGAAGTGGTGGAGATGGCGCTGCGGCAGGGAGGCGCCGACTCGGACAACGTCACCGCGCTGGGCGTCGAATGGGAGGCCGATCCGGAAGAACTCGAAACCTCGCTGCGCATCGAAACCGAGTCCATGCAGCAGGGCGGGTTCAAATCCACCATCCAGAGCGATCTGGCCGATCTGCAGGTCGAAGAGATGAACGACGCCGAGATCGAGCGCTCGATCGCTGAAATCAACGCCGCCATCCGTCAGGGCGCGGCGCGCAAATAACTTCCTCACACTCCCATGCAAAACACCCCTCCTGCGCGAGAAGATCGCGGGTGCTCGGCGCTGCGCCCCGTCAGCATCGAACGCCATTACACCCGTCACGCCGAAGGCGCGGTGCTGGTGGCCTTCGGACATACCCGCGTGCTCTGCACCGCCTCGGTCGAAGAGCGCGTGCCGCCGCACAGGCGGGGAAGCGGGCAAGGCTGGGTGACGGCGGAATACGGCATGTTGCCGCGGGCGACGCATACGCGCGGCGAGCGCGAAGCCAAGCGCGGCAAGCAGCAGGGCCGAACCGAGGAGATTCAGCGCCTCATCGGCCGATCGCTGCGCGCCGTGTTCGATTTTTCCGCCTTGGGCGAACGGCAGATCACGCTGGATTGCGACGTGCTGCAGGCCGACGGCGGCACGCGTACCGCCGCCATCACCGGCGCCGCCGTGGCCGCCTGGGATGCCTGTCAGTGGTTGCTGGCGCAGGGTCGCATCGAACAAAACCCGATGCGCCAGTTGGTCGCCGCCGTCTCGGTGGGGATAGTCGGGGGTGAGCACCGCCTCGATCTCGACTACGCCGAAGACAGCCAGTGCGATACCGACATGAACGTAGTGGGCACGGCCGACGGGGCTCTGATCGAGGTGCAGGGCACGGCCGAGGGTGCGCCGTTTTCGCGGCAGCAGCTCGACGGCCTGATCGATCTGGCGCAGCGCGGCATCGCCGAACTCGTGGCGCTGCAACGGCGTGCGCTGGGGGTCTGAAGGTGGACGCATCGACCCCCGGTAGCTGGCAGATCGTGCTCGCTTCGGGCAATCCCGGCAAGCTCGCCGAGCTCACGGCCTTGCTGGCGCCGCTGGGCTGCCATGTGCAGGCCCAGGGCGAATTTCAACTCGCCGAGGCCGAAGAGCCGCATCCCACCTTCGTCGAGAATGCGCTGGCCAAGGCGCGCCATGCCAGCTTCCACACGGGCCTGCCCGCGCTGGCGGACGATTCGGGTCTCTGCGTGGACGCGCTCGGGGGGCTGCCCGGCGTGCGCTCGGCCCGCTTCGCACCGCAAATCGAGGGGCCGCGCGCCGGGCAGGACGCCGCCAACAACCGCCTGCTGCTGCAGCAGATGCAAGGCCAGACACGGCGCCGGGCGCGGTTTGTCAGCGTGGTCGTGGCGCTGCGCCATGCGGCCGATCCCGAACCCTTGATCGCGCGCGGCGAACTGATCGGCGAGATCGGGCACGTCGCACAAGGGAAGGGCGGCTTCGGCTACGACCCCTTGTTCGTCCTGGCCGATGGCCGCACCCTGGCGCAATGCGGCGCAGAGGAAAAAAACCGCATCAGTCACCGTGGCCAGGCGCTCCAGGCCCTGCTGCCCTTGCTGCGCACGCATTGGGGCTGGATGCCCGCTTCGACGTGACGCCCTGATCTTGGTGAATCCAAAGCCCATTCCGATCGTTGACGAGGGGGCCGCGTCCATTGTGCCCAACGATGCGGCCTCCCAGCGCGCGGCGCAATTGCTGCCGCACTATATGCGGCCCGGCACCTTGCAGTTCCGGTCGCTGCCCCTCCTCAGCCTTTACGTGCACCTGCCGTGGTGTCTGAAAAAATGCCCTTATTGCGACTTCAACTCGCATGAATGGCGCGCGGCTGGGGCGATCCCTGAACAGGACTATCTGGCGGCGCTTCGCGCCGATCTCGACGCGACGCTGCCGCTGGTCTGGGGACGGCGCGTCACGTCCGTCTTCATCGGCGGCGGCACGCCCAGCCTGTTCTCGCCCGACGCCATCGACCAATTGATCACCGACGTGCGCGCCCGGCTGCCCCTGGTTGCCGACGTCGAAATCACCCTGGAGGCCAATCCCGGCACTTTCGAGCGCGACCGCTTCGCAGCATTCGCGCAGGCGGGAGTCAACCGCCTGTCCATCGGCGTGCAGAGTTTCGATGATGACCGTCTGCGCGCGCTGGGCCGGGTGCACGATGCGCGTCAGGCACACGACGCCGTGGCCGAGGCTGCGCGTCACTTCCCGACCTTCAACCTCGATCTGATGTTCGCCCTGCCCGGGCAGGACATGGCGGGCTGCAAGGCCGATGTCCACGAGGCGCTGGCGCATCAGCCGCCGCATCTCTCGCTCTACCAACTCACCCTCGAACCCAACACCCTCTTTGCCCGCCAGCCGCCAGCCCTGCCCGACGACGATACTGCCGCCGACATGCAGCACGCCGTGGCCGATCTGGCCGAATCCGCCGGGCTGCAACGCTATGAGGTATCCGCCTACGCCGCGCCCGGACACCGCTGTCGCCACAACCTCAACTACTGGCAGTTCGGCGACTATGTCGGCATCGGCGCCGGAGCGCATTCCAAGCTCACCTTTGCGCACCGCATCGTGCGCCAGACGCGATGGCGCCATCCGCAGCGCTATAGGGATCAGGCGGCGCAGGGTCTTGCCGTGGAAACCGAGGTCGAGGTGGCCAGACGCGATCTGCCGTTCGAATTCATGCTCAATGCCCTGCGCCTGCGCGAAGGGGTGGCGCCTGAACTGTTCACCGAGCGCACCGGACTGCCGCCATCGGCCATCCATGGCGCGCTGCAGCGCGCGCAGAGCCAGGGCCTGATGGTCGATCCGAACACCCGCCTGCAGACCACTGCGCACGGCTTCGACATGCTGAACAATGCGCTCGAATTGTTCCTGCCTGAATGAGCGCATCTCGGGCCTGGCTAGTGCAGTGTTTTACGCTTGATGGAACCAATAAAAAGGATGGATTTGTCGTCAGGGCAAGGCGCCAACCACAGCGATACCCATAGGTATCGCGCGGATTGGCAACGCCGCCCTGGCGGCAAAGGCGCCTTTTTATGTTCCAGATAGCGTGAAACACTGCACTAGAATCGCGCCTTTGGCTTCATGACAGAGTCAGGTTAGAAGCAACCGGAAGCGTGGCAGAGTGGTCGATTGCACCGGTCTTGAAAACCGGCAACGGGCAACCGTTCGTGAGTTCGAATCTCACCGCTTCCGCCATCGCAATGACCTAATCCCAAGATTTCATGGGATGTTTTCTTTTAAGAATTGCGCCAGTCTTACTTCCGGTCTTGGCTGCGTGCACGGATAGGGTGGTTATCCACAGAGCGGGCGGGCTTGCTGGCGCTGGGTAGTGGCTTGCGAATGCTGCGAACGGCGGCAGGGATGGGCAAGGCTGGAAGAATGCCGGGGTGGCAGGTTATGCGGTAGCCGGCCTCCACATATCGCACGATTTCTGCATGCGCTTCTGGCAGGGTGTCGATTTCAGCATCGGTTTTCATGGCGGGTCACTCCGTAATGCGCCAGCAGCAGGGCCTCGGCGCGGTTGTGGTCTGCCTTGCGGAGCAGGTCGATGGCGGGGAACAGGCGGGTTGCCATTGCGCGGGCGGCCTCTTTGTCAGGCGATAGCGCCAGGGCCGCGCCGCGCATCGCCCGGGGCCGCCACCGACCCGGCTGTTTGCTGTAGGGCGAACATGCCATGACCGTGCAGGCCAACTGGCGGTTGGTGTTTCGCTTCACGACGGATGGCGTGGAGCTGGTGGATTACGTCGACTATCACTGAGCCTGACCATGGACCTGCACGATCCCGCCCCTCCCGGCGAACTCCTCGCCGGTTGGCTGCAAGACCTCGAACTCACGGTGACGGCCGCTGCCGCCCATCTGGGCGTTTCGCGCGTCATGCTTTCGCGCATCCTGCACGGCCATGCGGCGATCACCGCCGATATGGACGTGCGGCTCTCCCAAGCCCTGGGCACCTCGCCCGGCTATTGGCTGCGCCTGCAGACCCAGCACGACCTGTGGCAGGCGCAGCAACGCGCCAAGACCCGACCCCGGCTGCAGCGGCTGGCGGCGTGACCCGAACGCCTCCCGGGATTGAGTGCTGCAAGGGCGGGGCGGCGAGCCGACCTGGGGCGCTCATAGGTTCATAGGTAATAGATCAGCAGCAGCACACCAACGATCAGCGCGCCCTTGGTGATCTGGTACAGCGTCTTGTTCCAGCGCTTGAATCGCCTGCGGTATTGCCCCATCAGCCACACGAAGCGGAACAGCTTGCTGATGCTGCCCGTCTGGTCGCCGGTTTCGTTGGGCGAACTGGCGGCGGTCATCACCCTGCGGCCGAGCCATTCGTTGAACTTTTGCGCCCAGCGGTAGCGCATCGGACGCTCGAGGTCGCAAAAGAGGATGATGCGGTTGCTGTCGCTTGCGTTCAGCGCCCAGTGAAGGTAGGTTTCGTCGAAGATCACGCCCTGGCCGTCGCGCCAGCTGTAGCGCTGGCCGTCGACTTCGATGAAGCAGTCGTCGCTGTTGGGCGTGACCAGGCCGAGGTGATAGCGCAGCGAGCCGGCGAAGGGATCGCGGTGCCGGTTGAGCTTTCCTCCCGGCGGCAGTTCGGCGAACATGGCGGCCTTGACGCTGGGAATGTCGCGCAGCAGCGCCACCGTGCGCGGGCACAGCCGCTCGGCCGAGGGGTGGCTGGCGTCGTACCACTTCAGGTAGAAGCGCTTCCAGCCGCTCTTGAAGAAGGAATTGAAGCCGGCGTCGTCGTTGTTCTCCGCCGCCTTGATCTTCTGCAGATCGGTCAGGCGGATGGCTTCTTCGCGGATGACCTCCCAGTTCTGCTCCAGCACCCGCAGCTCGCCAAATTCTGCGACCGGGAGAAAGGGCGTGGTCGGCACGCGCGAAAACAGATGCATGAAGGCATTGATCGGCGCGACGACCGAGGAATGGTCGAAAATCTGTCGGAAGAACGGCAGCCGCACGCGGCCGCGGAAATGCACGTGCAGAATGGAAATGGCATACAAGGTAATGATGGCCCATTTCATGGCAGAAATCCGGAGTTGGAAGGTACCCTCCCGATCCATCGATATCGGGACGCAACCTTCGCATATTAAGCCGAAGTTCTTCCAAGCTCAAAGCGCATTTGTCCTTGCGCGACAGGCACTTGCAGTGAGTTCTGGGTTCCGGCTTCTGTCTATGGCCGAATCTGCTCGATCAGTTCGAGCGCCTGGCGCTGCTTGGCGTTGGGCGTGGTGAGGATGTCGAACGTGGGCTCCTCGGCTCGGGCGCTGGGCGTGCGGCGGGTGTTGCGCACGATGGCAGCGAGCTCGGCCATCAGGGTGGAGTAGCCGTGCGCTGCGGTGCCGTCGTCCAGCCGGTGGCTGGCGGCCTTGACCATCGCTGCATCCGAGCGCTTGGCCGGCGCCACAGGGTCGCGCGTGGCCTTGGCCGACTGATCGGCGTCGGCAAACATCAGCTCGTGCCAGGCAGGGCGCATGTGCACTCGACGTAGTAGGCGAGCCTGCACAGCAGGATGTGCGCACGCACCTGGTCGGCGGTGCGGTGTGGATCGGGCGCACCTTCAGGTCCATCGTCTTCATGCTGCGGAATGCGCGCTCCACGTTGGAGAGCGCCTTGTAGTAGTTGCGCACGCAGTCGGCCGCTTCCATGCGAGCGGCATCGACCGAGGTGCGGATGATGTAGAGACCATCGAGCGCCGTCTCGGCGGCGATGGCATCCACCTTGCGCGCGCAGCCGGGCGAGAGGATGCTCGACGCCGAATCCGCCTGCTACTGCTGCAGGGCGGCGCTGGCCTGGGTCTCGCCGACCAGCGACTCATAGCTGGCGTAGAAGGACAGGATGTAGGCGAGGAAGATGGCGATGATCACGGGCATGCTGAGGGTCGCGGCCAGGGTTTCGCTGGCGCCGAGCAGGCTGGCGACGAGCACGATCAGCGTGGGCAGGCTGAGAAAGAGCAGCAGCCATTGCACGGCATAGAGCGCAAACGCCTTGATATTGCGCACGCACAGCACGAAGCTGAAAAACAGCGCCTTGACCGGCGGCATGGCATGCCAGACCACCAGGGGCGGGGCGAGCCAGAATGCGAGCGAGACGGGGATATACGCCAGCGTCGCGGCCATCGCGCCCAGGCGCAGACTGCCATCGGCTATCGTGCTGGTGGGCGGTTTGTCGCCGAGCAGCAGCAGGCGCAGCATGGCGCCGCCATCGAACAGGGCGCCCACGCCCAGCACCACGATCACCGCCAGGGTGTAGAGCACACCGAGCATCACCATGCCGCGCAGCGCCTGCGTGCCGCTGCGAAAGCCGATGAGCAGCACATTGGGCCAAAACGGTTGCTGCTGCGCGATCTGGCGGCTGGCCTGCATGAAACCGATGGTGCCGAACTGCACCACGAACAGCGGAAACACCAGACCGACGATGGGCAGCGCCGAGACGAAGCCGGTGACGACGATGTAGACCACGATCATCAACAGCGCAGCCCAGGGTTGCAGCGCCAGGCGGCGGAAGCCGCTTTGCACCCAGAGCAGGCCTTCTCGGGCAGGGACGGTTCGCAGTTGCATGGATGGGAAGCTGAAGGCGGGGATGCGCGACGGGTGAGCCGTCATGGTATCGGCAGCCGCGGCTCAGTTCGCGGCGATGCGCCGGCGCAGCACGCGCTCGAAGTGGGCGGGGTCATGCGGGGTGAGCAGATGGGCATCGCGGGGCAGGTGGTAGTCGGCCAGACGCGAAGTCCAGAAGCGCAGCGCGCTAGCACGCAGGGCATCGGGCAGCAGGGCCGCTTCGGCGTCGTTCATGGGGCGTTCGGCGAGATAGGCGCCCAGCAGCGCCTCGCGGCGGGGCGCATCGAACTCGCCGGATTCAGGATGGATGCACCAGTCGTTGAGCGCCACGGCCAGATCGAACAGCCAGGTGTCGACCCCGGCGAAGTAAAAATCGAAGATGCCGCAGAGCATGTCGCCTTCGAACAGCACGTTGTCGCGGAACAGATCGGCGTGCACGGCGCTGCGGGGCAGTGCGGCGTAGGCGGGCGAGGCGGCGACGTCGGTCTGGTGCGCCAGTTCGGCGCTGATGAGGGCGCGCTGATCGGCGCTGAGGTAGGGCAGGATTTGGGCAATCGTGCGCTTCTGCCAGGCGAGTCCGCGCAGATTGGGCTGTGTGCCCGCATAGTCTTGCGCAGCCAGGTGCATGCGCGCCAGCCAGCGCCCCACCTGGGCGCAGTGCACCGGCTCGGGCTGCAACAGGCTGCGGCCTTGCAGTCGCGTGACCAGCGCGGCGGGCTTGCCTTTGAGGGTGTGCAGCGTGCGTCCCTGCCGGTCGGGCATGGGGTCGGGCACGGGAATGCCCTGCGTGGCCAGGTGGTGCATCAGCCCAAGGTAGAACGGCAATTGCTTGGCGCTCAGGCGTTCGAACAGCGTGAGGACGAAGCGGCCCTTCGTAGTCGTGAGAAAGTAATTGGTGTTTTCGATCCCGCTGGCGATGCCTTGCAGGTCGGTGCGTGTGCCCAGGTCGAAGCGGGCAAGCCATGAGTCGACCTCTGCTGCGTCGAGCGGTGTGAAAACGGCCATGAAAAAGATGGGGAAAGGAGAGACCGACTGAACGGTCAGCCTGTCGGATTATTTGAATGTGAACACTTTCCACTGCGCCTGCCCTTCAAGATGGGCCGGGTCGGTGCTGGACGAGATCGAGGGGGGCACGACGTCATAGGTCGCGCCGCCGTGCAGAGGTTGCACCTGAATGGAGGTGGTGGCGCCGCGGACTTGTCGTTCCTGAATGCGCACGGCTCGATCCTGCGTGACGTTTTCGCGCACCAGGGGTTCGGGGAACTTGGGCTTGGGCTGGGTGTCCGCCAGTGGCGCTGAAGGTTTGGATTGCGCATGGGCGCTTTGCCCCGGATATACGCTGGCGAGCAGCGCAAGCAGGCCAAGGGCGGGCAGAGAAATGGCAAGGGCGGGGCGGAGCAGGTTCATGCGCCGATTTTACGGCGGCCCCGATAATGCGCGCATGAATTCCGACGCGCAATCCGACTCCGCCCCCACGCTGCTGCTGGTGGATGGCTCCAGCTACCTCTACCGCGCCTTCCATGCCATGCCCGACCTGCGCGGGCCACAGGGCCAGCCCACCGGGGCGCTCTATGGCATGGTGGCCATGCTGCGCCGCCTGCGCGAGCAGTATCCGGTCGCCAAGGGCTATCGCTACGCCGCCTGCGTGTTCGACGCCAAGGGGCCGACTTTCCGCAACGCGCTGTACGACCAGTACAAGGCCCACCGCCCGCCCATGCCGCCGGAACTGGTGGCGCAGATCGAACCGATCTTCGAGGCCGTGCGGCTGATGGGCTGGCCGCTGCTGGTGGTGCCTGGGGTGGAGGCCGACGACGTGATCGGCACTTTGGCGGTGCGGGCGCATGCGCAGGGCATCCGCACCCTGGTCTCCACGGGCGACAAGGACATGGCGCAGCTCGTCAACGACCACATCACCCTGGTCAATACCATGAGCAACGAGGTGCTTGACGAGGCGGGGGTGCGGGCGAAATTCGGGGTCGCGCCCGAGCGCATCGTCGACTACCTCACCCTGGTCGGGGATGCCGTGGACAACGTGCCCGGCGTGGACAAGGTCGGCCCCAAGACGGCGGCCAAGTGGATCAACGAATACGGCTCGCTCGATGCGCTGATCGCGCAGGCCGATGCGGTGGGAGGCGCAGCAGGCAAGAACCTTCGCGCCGCACTCGACTGGCTGCCCACCGCGCGCAAGCTGGTGACCATCCACACCGACTGCGATCTGGACGGCTACGCCCAGTCTTTCGACCGTGACCTGCGGCCGGCGCCGGAGGATGTGCAGGCGCTGTTGCCCTTTTTTACCCGGTATGGCATGCGCCGCTTCAGCGCGGAAATCAAGGCGCAGACGGTGAGCGAGGAGAGCGCCCGGCAAGTCTCGTTGCTGGATGACGATCCACCCGGCGGGAAGGGCATGTTGGGCGCCTACGAGACCGTGTTCGACTGGGATCGCTTCGACGCCTGGCTGGCCCGCATCGACACCGCCGAACTCACCGCCATCGACACCGAAACCGACTCGCTCGATCCGATGCGCGCGCGGCTGATCGGCATTTCGCTCAGCGTCAAGCCCGGCGAAGCCGCCTATCTGCCGCTGGCCCACGCCTACCCCGGCGCGCCCGAGCAGTTGCCGCTGGCCGAGGCGCTCGAACGCCTGCGCCCCTGGCTGGAGAGCGCCGACAAACCCAAGCTCGGGCAGAACGCCAAGTACGACCGCCATGTGTTCGCCAACGCGGGCGTGCACATCCGCGGCTACGCGCATGACACCCTGCTGCAAAGCTATGTGCTGGAAGCGCACAAGCCGCACAGCCTCGACAGCCTGGCCAGCCGCCACCTCGGCCGCGACGACACGCTGAGCTATGAGCAGGTCTGCGGCAAGGGCGCCAAGGCCATCCCTTTCGATCAGGTCGCCATCGACGTGGCCACGCGCTACAGCGGCGAGGATGCCGACCTCACCCTGCAGGTGCATCGCAAGCTCTGGCCGCGCATCGAGGCAGACGCAGGGCTGGCGCGCATCTACGCGCTGGAGTTGCAGGTCAGCGAGATCCTGCAGCGCATGGAGCGCACCGGTGTCTTGGTGGACGGCGATCTGCTGCGCTCGCAAAGCGGTGAGCTCGGCGCCAAGATGCAGGCGCTGGAAGCGCAGGCGTTCGAGCTGGCGGGGGGCGCCTTCAACCTGGGCAGCCCCAAGCAGATCGGCGAAATCCTGTTCGATCGGCTGCAACTGCCGGTGCAGAAAAAGACCGCCTCCGGCGCCCCGTCCACCGACGAGGAAGTGCTGGAGAAGCTGGCCGAAGACTACCCGCTGCCGCGTGTCATCCTCGACCACCGCAGCCTGTCCAAACTCAAGAGCACGTACACCGAAAAGCTGCCGCAGATGATCAACCCAGCCACCGGCCGGGTGCACACCAACTACGCGCAGGCCGTGGCGGTGACCGGGCGTCTGGCCTCCAACGATCCGAATCTGCAGAACATTCCGGTGCGCACCGCGGAGGGGCGGCGCATCCGCGAAGCCTTCATCGCGCCCAAGGGCTGGCTGATCGCATCGAGCGACTACTCGCAGATCGAGCTGCGCATCATGGCGCACCTCTCGCAGGACGCCGGTCTGCTTGCCGCATTCGCCGCGGGGCAGGACATTCACCGCGCCACCGCGGCGGAGATATTCGGCGTCGGCCCGCAGGACGTCAGCAGCGACCAGCGCCGCATGGCCAAGGTCATCAACTTCGGGTTGATCTACGGCATGAGCGCCTTCGGCCTGGCGCGCAACCTCGGCCTGGAACGCAGTGCGGCACAGCTCTACATCGACCGCTACTTCGCCCGCTATCCCGGCGTCGCCGCCTATATGGACCGCACCCGCAGGCTGGCGGCGCAGCAGGGCTATGTCGAAACCGTGTTCGGCCGCCGCCTGTGGCTGACCGACATCCACGCCAGCGGGCCGCGCCGCGCTGCGGCCGAGCGCGCCGCCATCAACGCGCCGATGCAGGGCACCGCGGCCGACCTGATCAAAATGGCGATGGTCGCCGTCGATGCGGCGCTCGCGCGCGAAAATCTGCGCAGCCGCATGGTGATGCAGGTGCACGACGAACTCGTGCTCGAAGTGCCCGAGGACGAGACGCATTGGGTACGCGAGCACATCCCCCGACTGATGGCGGGTGTGGCCCAACTCGACGTGCCCCTGCTGGCCGAGCTGGGCATGGGCGCCAACTGGGAGCTGGCGCATTGATCGTCCTCGGTCAGACGATGCGCATCTGCACGAAGTCAGATGATCGACGGCGTCGGATTCACCGCGGGCCGACGCTTTGTTACAAAAAAGACGGGTTCAGCGCAGGGCAAAGTCTTGATCTGCATCACCCCGCACGCCTATGATGTCCATAATGATAAACATTAGCATTTGCGCTCGATCAGAAAAAATCAGGAAACATCATGAACAAGGACGCCGGAGTGATTTCTCTTGCCCAACTGCCTTATGGTCACTGCGGCCAGGTTGTCGAATTCGACGGCGGACGGGCCATGATCCAGCGCATGGTCATGCTGGGCATTCGCCGCGGCGTGCCGCTGTGCGTGGTGCACGGCCCGGGTGCGCGGGGCACGGTGGTGCAGGTGGGCGGCGCGCGCATCGCGCTGGGGCGGGGCGTGACCGACAAAATCCGCGTCGCGCCGCTAGCGGTGCAGCAGAAACCGGCAGCATGAGCGCGCTGCACGGTCGATCCGAATGCGCGTTCAACTCCTTCGGGGAGTCGAGCGGAGCAGGAATGGCACAGCAATGAGCGCCTGTCACGATCCGGATTGCGCAGTTGCTCCCGATGCCGATGGCGGTCTGCCGGTGATCGCGCTGGCGGGCAACCCCAACTGCGGCAAGACCACCGTTTTCAACCTGCTCACCGGGGCGCATCAGCATGTGGGCAACTGGCCTGGCGTCACCGTGGAGCAGCGCCGGGGCACGGCGCAGTCGGCGGGATGGAAGTTTTCGGTGGTCGACCTCCCGGGCGTCTACAGCCTGCTGGGCGGCGGCGGCGCCGATCAGGGCGTGGCGCGCAACTTCCTGCTCGATGAGCGGGTGGATCTCATCGTCGACATCGTCGATGCCTCCAATCTCGAACGCCATCTGGCGCTGACCTTCGAACTGCTCGAAACCGGCAAGCCGCTGATCATCGCGCTCAATATGGTGGACGAGGCGCAGGCACTGGGGCTGGAGCCGCAGGTGCAGGCGCTCTCGCAGCGTCTGGGCGTGCCCGTGGTGCCGCTGGTGGCGCGCAAAGGCCGCGGTCGCGAGGAATTGCTCGGCACCATACGGGCCGCCGTACTGCAAGCGCCGCAGGCCGCGATGCCTGACTATCCGGCCGAAGTCGAGCAGGCCATCGAGCAGGTCGGCGCCCAGCTTGCCGCGTCCGCATCGCCGCGCCGCCGTTTCGACGCGCTGCGGCTGCTCGAAGGGCTGGTGGTGTCGCCCTCGCCCGTGGTGCAGCAAAGCGTGGAGGCGGCGCAGGCGCAGGTGCTCGCTCAGACGGGAGAAGAGGTGGCCGATCTCGTCGCCGCCACCCGCTTTGGCTGGGCACACCAGCTCGCAAGCATCGCCCTGCAGCGCACAGGCAAGATGGGGCTGCGCCACCGCGTGACCGACCGGCTCGACCGCATCGTGCTCAACGAGTGGCTGGGCGTACCGGTCTTTTTGCTGGTGCTCTATCTGGTGTTCGTGGTGAGCTTCAGCGGTGGCAATATCTTTCTCGACTTTTTCGATCAGGCGTCTTCCGCCCTGCTGATCGGCGGCGTGGGGCATGTCATGCTGCAGGCGGGGCTGCCCGACTGGATGGTGTCGATGGTCGCCGGCGGCGTGGGCGGCGGGCTCAACCTGGTCATCTCCTTCATTCCGCCCATTGGTCTGACCTTTCTGTTCCTCGCGTTTCTCGACGACTCGGGCTATATGGCGCGCGCCGCCTACGCGATGGATCGCTTCATGCGCCGCGTCGGACTGCCGGGCAACGCGCTGGTGCCCATGATCATCGGCTTTGGCTGCAATGTGCCGGCCATCATGGGCTCGCGCATCATCGAAGACCCGCGCGGCCGACTGCTCACGGTGCTGATGCAGCCCTTCATGTCGTGCTCGGCGCGGCTGACGATCTACATGGCATTCGCCGTGGTGTTTTTCCGCAGCACGGGCGGGCAGGTGGTGTTTCTGCTGTATGTGCTGGGCATCGTGGTGGCGCTGCTGACCGCGTGGATGCTGGGCAAGACGGCGGTGCGCGGCGAGCCCATGCCCTTTGTCATGGAGCTGCCGCCCTACCGCCTGCCCAGCCTGCGCAGTGTGGTGCTGCAGGCCTGGCAGCGGCTGAAGGTGTTCATTTTCCGCGTCGGCAAGGTGATCGTGGTCATCGGGCTGGTGCTGTTCGTGCTGCCCGGCATCGGCTGGACGACCAAAGGCCTGCAGGCCACCGACATCGACCATTCCCTGCTGGCGCAGGGCAGCCAGGCCATCGCGCCGGTGTTCGAGCCGATGGGCATCACGCGCGAGAACTGGCCCGCGGTGTCGGGTCTGCTGGCGGGTGCGGCGGCCAAGGAAATCGTCATCGGTACGCTCAACGGCATCTACCAGCGGCAGCAGGCGGGCGATTTGATGGCGGCTTACCGCAATCCGGAAGTGGGCGCCAGGCTGTGGGAGGCCGCCAAGACCATACCCGAAAACGCCGTGGCGTTTTTCAGCAGCTTCCTCGATCCGCTGGGCCTGCACGACCTGCAGTCCACCGACGCCACGGAGCAGGCCTCCGGCGCCAGCAACGAAACCCTGGCCGGGCTGGCCGCCGCCTTCACCCCGCTGTCGGCCTTCGCCTATCTGGTGTTCGTCTTGCTGTATGTGCCCTGTGCCAGCACCATGGGGGCGCTGCGCCGTGAGGTGGGCTGGGGCTGGATGATGTTTTCCGTGTTCTACGGCATTGGCATGGCCTGGGCAGCGGCCACGGTGATCTATCAAATCGGGACGTTTGCAGACCATCCCCAGTCGTCTGCGCTCTGGGTGGGCGCCTGCGTGGGGGCCTTTGCGCTGCTGGTGCTGGGCCTGCGACTCTACGGCGACCGCACCGAGCGGCGCGTGGCGACTCAAGGGCTGGAGAGTCTGGTATGAACCCGCTGTTCGCCGTGCGCGATTGCCTGCGTGACAGACAGCTTGCCAGCGCCGCCGAGATTGCCGCCTGCGTGCAGGTTTCTACGCCCATCGCCGAGGACATGCTGGCGCACTGGGTGCAGCGTGGCCTGATCGAGCGCATCGATGCGCAGGGCGGTGTCTGCAGCAGCGGTTCCTGCGGCGGTTGCGGACTATGCGGTGCCCGCAAAACAGCGGCGCTCTACCAGTGGCGCGGCCCGCAGGCAGCCGCTGCAGCCACGTCGAAAACCCCGGTGTTGATGCTGCGCACTGCCTGAATTTCGGTGGTTTTGCACGCACAGGGTTTTGCCGGGCGGCCTAAGCTGGCGTTTTTGCTTCCTCACGGAGAAGAACACCATGCACCACCCCATGATCTATCGCCGTCTTGGCCGCAGCGGCCTGCACCTCAGTCTGTTCTCGCTCGGCTCCTGGGTGACGTTTCACAACCAGGTCGATGCCTCCGGCGTGCGCGAAATGATGGCCACCGCGCGCGATGCGGGGGTCAACTTTTTCGATAACGCCGAGGTCTATGCCAACGGCCAGAGCGAGCGGCTGATGGGCGAGGCGCTGGCCCAGCTCAAGTGGCACCGGCTCGACTATGTGGTGTCGAGCAAGTTTTTCTGGGGTTAGGGCCTGTTCACGCCATTTCTGCACCCGCGCCGGGGGTCTGGGCGGAGGCAATGCGAGGCGCAGGCCGCGCCGTGGTGGTCTCCACCACAAGCGGACTGCAACGTGGCAGTGCGCCGCCCAGACCCCCGGCCCGAAG
>NZ_JAVERI010000031.1:0-12647 GCF_034007205.1 Thiomonas sp. | reverse complement strand
CACGCTCTCTGCGGCAGCCTACAACATGGTCCGAATGCGTAATCTGGGGGTAGTTACCTCTGGATAAGAGGGGAAATCCTCATCAGAGCGGCTTGAAGCGCCTCGGAAGATGAAAACCGGCAACACATCATGACAAACAAACGGCCAAGGGCCTCTGCAAAAGAGCTATCGAAGGGCAAATAAACAACCCTTGTCTCATGTTTTCCTGTTTTTCAACAGCCTGCTAGAGATTTTTGGCAATTTTGTTTGATTAACTGCATTGTGCGGTTGCTGTAAGCAAATATTCGGTATTCTATAAAAGGGAACTGCATTAACAACAAATACAATAATTTCTACAACCAGTCACTTCAACGGACCCGGCAAACAGCGCCAGTCCGCTGAGTTCCCCGTTAGGAAATTAAACATGAGCGCTATCACCATCGCCGAAATTGACGACGCTGAAGAGATTCTCAGCCTACAAAAGCGAGAATAACATTCGCTTATATCGGCGGCATGGTTATGAAATTGTTGACACCAAGGTACTATCTCCCTCCGTCACACTTGTGTTCATGTCAAAGTCGCAAACACTTGCCTAACATTTCGTTCAAAGGAAAACCAGGGACACTTCCCATATTATCTATTGCGAGCTATCAGCTTTGTAGCATTATCCGCACCATGCCAAGAATTGCACGCATCATAGCGGCCGGGGCTATCCGCATCCATATCACACAGCGCGGTAATAATCGCGTCACCGTCTTTTTCGATGACGAGGACCGACAGACGTATTTGAAGATATTGGCAGTGGCTCGCTACATTAAGCGTAATCCACTGAAGGCCGGTTTGGCCCTGAGTGCGGAGACATATCGCGGATGGAAAAACTCACTAAGCGCGTTAAATCGCACAGTTTCGCGACCCATTTTTTACAAGCTGACTACGGCATACGGACAGCCCAAACGATGCCAGGGCGCATTGATGTGAGAACAACGATGATGTATACCCACTGCATACCAGGCAAGACGGCAAAAGAGGCAAAAAGCCCATTGGATTTTTAAGCATCATTTCATTGTGAAATATAATAGGTTTGGCATGTTTTTTGCTCTTATCGTTAATAACACCATTGAGTGTATCAGCGGGACGATTTCGTCCAGCTAATACCTTGTTAGATTTCAAAGGAGAGAAGAATGACGATAATAAATCATGAAGGTTACGAAATAAGTCCCGCAACTCAACAGCTTGCTGATACAGGGGAATGGACCTTAAGAGTATCTATAGTGAAACATCGTGATTCTCAAGGGGTAACAAATCAGCAATTCTTTGATGGCAGTAATAGTTTTGCTACGAAAGAAGAGGCAGAGCAGCACTGCATTGAATTTGGAAAAAGAATCATTAACGGTGAGCAGCCTGGTCTGAATGTTAATGAACTATAGAAAAATCTAACAAGGAAATTTGCTTCGCGCGCAAAAACCTGCGCGCTGGCCCCTCATTACGTCGGGCCGGTTATCACTACCTTAAATTCAAAAATATGGAAACCGTATGAAGACAAAGGTTCTATTGATACTGGCCTCTTGGCTTATTCCAATGTGCGCATATGCAGAGTATTTCACTGGAAACGACATCATGGACTCATGGAACAATAAACACTATGAAAGTAATTCCATGGTTCGAGGTTACTTTGCCGGTGTTCAAGATGCCTATGATGGTGTTTTTTTTTGCGTCGAATCAGAAGTTAAAATGAGTCAAGCAGCCGAGATAGTAATCAAATATATCAAAGATAACCCGGAGAAATGGCATACGGCTGGACAATTATTGGTTATTGAAGCGCTAGGTAAAGCGTTTCCATGTAAAAATGAATCTAACAAGGCAAATTAACTCGGAGCGCAAATTACGCTGCGCTTCATTTACGCCCGGTTATTTGCAGCGTTAGGAGCCGAAAATGGATCCCGACGAAGAGAAGGTTAAACGCTACCTTGAAGAGCGCGGGTTCACTGTGGAACGTTTTTCCAAGACAGAAACACGTGCAGGGAAAACCCCTGACTTTCGCGTATTCCGGAACGGGGAGTTTCTGTTCTATTGCGAGGTCAAATCTAGCCCCGAAGATCGGTGGCTCGACGAACAGCTAAATGGTACTGCTCCTGGCGAGTTGGCGGGTGGCGCGAGAAACGATCCAATATTCAACCGCCTTACAAACGACATTCACGAGGCCGTAAAGCAGTTTGATGCTGTAAACAATGACCAAAGACATCCAAACATTCTCGCTCTCGTGAATCACGATGACATGTGTGGATTCAACGATCTGCTGGGAATATTGACTGGAAACTTCTACGCTGATGACGGAACTGCGCACCCAATTTATCGGCAATTCTCACACGGCCGAATTAAAGACGAAAAGGGGGAAATTCATCTGTTTATTTGGCTAGACGATCACGAGCCGGATCGTCTACTGTTCAGTCAAACAGAAGAAACCCATCATGCGGCGCTGTGTGCTGCGTTTGGTGTTGAGCAAAATGAAATCAAGCAAATCGGCTCCTAACAACGCCATCAACTCGGACAGTAAAAAGCGGCGCTCCTTCGTCGCACCGCTTTTCACTGCCGGTTATGGCGAACGTTAGGTCGAATAAGAATGTGCGCAGAACTGATTTCTTCATTCACATCATGAAAATTAGGGAAAATTAGGAAAACTAGGGACGCTTCCCATATTATCTATTGCGAGCTATCAGCTTTGTAGCATTATCCGCACCATGCCAAGAATTGCACGCATCATCATAGCGGCCGGCTATCCGTATCCATATCACACAGCGCAGTAATAATCGCGCCACCGTCTTTTTCGATGACGAGGACCGGCAGACTATCGATCAACTGGAATTTCAGCTAAATCAGCCATTACGACCGGGAAAGCCGGGCCGGCCACGCACAAAAACAGGGAAGTGTCCCTAGTTTTTCTCATCAGTCCAAGGAGTATAAAAGCCCATGTGTACATGGGCTTTTTTGTGCTTTGCGGGTAGCATCATCCAACAATGCCTGGCAGCAAGAGGCCTTCGCGGTATGCTGGAACCAGATAAAGAAGATCGGCTGGACGCCTGACCATTCGCACATTTCCGCATCTTGCAGGAATCGCCCAAACACCCGCTGCCAGCCCGGCACATCGAGCGGACTCGCCATCGGACTGTGCATATCCTTGATGACATGGGTGTAGATCATTGTTGTTTCGACCTTGGCACGTCCGAGAAACTCCTGGGTCAGGTGTTTGTGATTGACGGGCAACCTAATTGGGGGGCTAGGATGGCAATGGGCAGGACAAGGAGCTATAAAAAAAATATTTCCTGATACTAAAATATTACAAGACATGCCGGCGATTCCAGGAACAAAAGAATGGAGACGATATCACCTGCATGAATCGCAAGCTCAGGGCGCGTTGAAAAGAGCCGCACGGATAGCAAAACTCACTAAGCGCGTTAAATCGCACACTTTTCGCCACAGTTTCGCGACCCATCTTTTACAAGCTAACTACGACATACGGACAATCCAAACGATGCTGGGGCATACCGATGTGAGAACAACGATGATGTATACCCACTGCAAACCGGGCAAAACGGCAAAAGAGGCAAAAATCCCATTGGATTTTCAAGCATCATTTTACTGTGAAATATAATAGATTTGACATGTTTTTGTGCTATTATCATTAACAATACATATGACTTTTCTGCAAAATGAAGTCGATGATTTCGCATCAGTGTGGAACAAGTTCTGTACCAAATGAACATAACGCCTTGCTCACCGAACAAACCTACGCTGCGCTTCGGTTTTCTGGTGAGCAAGGCGTTAGATGAGCCTTTTGCAAAATGACAAAATCATTCGGTGCATTCCATTCGCATCTCGAAAGGCTGATGTAATTTATATTGTCATTTCGAATGAATGTGAGAAATCTTGTTCTTGAAACGATGGGATTTCTCCCCTTGGTCAAAATGACGGACCATATACGAAGAAAAGGGACTTTGACTCATGGCTACACGATTTCACCGAATAGTTATCTACGTCACGTTGGCCCAGTTTGCGCTTCTTCCCATAGCGGGCTGCGGCGGTCGGGCTGCAAATCCCGTCAAGTCAGTGCAGGTGGGCGACTCGGCTCTAAGCTGCGAAGCGATCCGCACCGAGATGTCGACAGTAGAATCGCAAGTGCAGGCTCTGATTCCTGAATCCAAGAAAACAGGAAAGAATGTTGCGCTCGGCACTGCCGGCCTATTTCTGATCGTGCCCTTCTTCTTTATGGATAGCGGCGCAGCCGAAGACGCTGAAATTAAGGCCTACCGAGACCGCTATGGCGAGCTTCAGAAAATGTACGTCCAGAAGGGTTGCGAAGCTGGAAGTGTCGGGGATGTAACGCCCACAGGCGTCAAGAGCAAGAAGGATAAATTGCTTGAATTAAAAGACCTGTATGACCAAAAGCTCATCAACGATGCTGAATATGCTAAAGCCAAAGAGGCGCTCCTAAATGCGGAGTGAAGCCCTCCGGTGGCATACATCTAACGAACAAGGTTAGATTGTGTGAGCGCAGCGATCCACAATCTGAATCGGTGCTTAAAACTAGAGAAAACTAGGGACACTTCCCATATTATCTATAGCGAGCTATCAGCTCTGCAGCATTATCCGCACCATATATCACGCAGCGCGGTAATAATCGCGGCACCGTCGTTTTCGATGACGAAGACCGACAGACGTATTTGAAGGTATTAGCAGTGGCTTGCTACATCGAGCGTAATCCATTGAAGGCCGGTTTGGCGGCGAGTGCGGAGACATATCGCTGGTCCAGCGCCAAAGCCCACATTATCGGAATAAACGCCCTCCTGCTGGATGCAACGCCGTGGTTCTCTCCTCAAAAGCGGAGCGCATATGCAGCTTTTGTCGGAGATGAAGATAAAGAAACTGATAATGGCATCCGCCTGGCTACCCGAACCGGGCAGCCATTTGGAACGGAACAATGTATCGATCAACTGGAATTTCGGTTAAATCAGCCATTACGACCGGGAAAGCCGGGCCGGCCACGCACAAAAACAGGGAAGTGTCCCTAGTTTTTCTCATCAGTCCAAGGAGTATAAAAGCCCATGTGTACATGGGCTTTTTTGTGCTTTGCGGGTAGCATCATCCAACAATGCCTGGCAGCAAAAAGTACCGCTGCTGATGCATAGGCCTTACAGCGGGAACAGTAACGGCAGCACGCTGACGCAGATCAGCAGTACAATCACGGTGAAGGGCACACCGATGCGGATGAAATCAATGAAGCGGTAGTTGCCGGGACCGAGTACCAGGGTGTTCACAGGTGACGATATCGGCGTCATGAAAGCGGCGGAGGCGGCGAGCGCGATCGTCATTGCGAACGGATAAGGGGATACACTAAGCTGCTGCGCCACACCGATGCCGATCGGCGCCATCAGCACCGCGGTGGCGGTGTTGGAGACAAAAAGTCCGACCACTGCGGTGAGCACGAACAGGGAGGCCATCACCACTCGCGGCGAAGCCTCGCCGGTGAAGCCGAGCAGGGCGGACACGAAAAAGTCGATGCCGCCGGTTTTTTGCAGTGCCAGGGCAAAGGGGAGCATGCCGATGATCAGGATCAGGCTCTGCCAGTGAATCGAGCGGTAGGCGCTCTCCATGTCGATGCAGCGGAAGGCACCCATCAGCATGCAGCCGATCAGCGCAGCGATGACGTTGGGCACTATGCCGCTGATCATCAGCCCGACGGTTATCGCCAGACTGAGCAGGGCGAATGGGGCCTGCTGTGCGGCTGGAGCGGCTTCGTCGATCTCTGCCGGCAGGTTGAGCACGAGAAAGTCGTGCGACTGGGTGTGCAGCAGGCGGATCGCCTTCCAGGTGCCGGCGACCAGCAGCGTATCACCCGGTTTCAATTTTTCTTGCAGCAGGTTGTCGCTCAGCGGCTGGCCACTGCGGCGCAGGCCCATGACGTTGAGGCCGTGCTGCGAGCGCATGCGCGACTCGAGGATCGACTTGCCGATCAGGATGGAGTCGGGGGGGACGAGGAGTTCGGCAAGACCGAGTTCGTGCGACAGATCGTTTCTGAGTCCGCAATCTTGCAACTGCATGTCGGCGACGAAGCGCTCGATGTCAGGCTCGCCGCCTGCGAAATCGGCGAGGATGATATCGCCGGAGAGTATTTCGCGGTTGACCGCAGGCGTCAGCATGACATGGCGAAACTGGCGCTGGCGTTCAATGGAGACGATGTTCGCGCCGTAACGCGTGCGCAGTTCCAGCTCGCCCAGGGTGTGCCCGACCATCGGCGAATCGTGAGAAATCAGCAGGCGGCGGGAGCGTCCGAGAAGCTGGTAATCCTGCGCCAGATCACGTAGCCGACGACGCTTGCCCGATGGCGCGCTCTTTTCCGGTTTGTTCGCCAGCCAGCGCCGCGTCAGCAGCATGTAGCCGATGCCGGCCATGAGCACGACAACGCCTGTTGGAGTGAAGTCGAAGAAGGCGAACCCCGGGTATCCGGCGCGGGCAAGCTCGCCGTTGACCACCAGGTTGGGCGGCGTCCCGACCAGGGTCAGCATGCCGCTCATCAGACCGGCAAAGCAAAGCGGCATCATCAGCCGGCTGGGGGAGACTCCGATACGTGTCGCGACACTCAAAGTGACCGGGATGAAAATGGCCACCACGCCGGTGGAACTCATCACCGAGCCGAGGCCGGCGACTGCCAGCATCAACAGCACCAGTAGCCGCGTCTCGCTGTTGCCGGCTTTTGTGACCAGCCAATCGCCCACACGAAAGGCGATACCGGTGCGCACCAGGCTTTCGCCGATGACAAAGAAGGAGGCGATCAGGATCATGCTCGGCTCGCTGAAACCGGCCAGCGCTTCACTGACATCGAGGGTGCCGCTCAACACGAGGGCGAGCAGGGCAAGAAGGGCGACCGCGTCCATGCGCGGGCGATTGGCTATGAAGGCGACGACGCAGGCGGCCAGCAAGCCGAGGACCCAGAGCATTTCGGTATTCATGTTGATCTTGTCACGATGTACGCCGGCCGACGCTGTGGAGCGCGGACGGCTGGTGTGTTTGAAAAATTTCGATCGTTGCGCTGCAGAGAACTGCCATATTTCCTCCGCATGTATCTTTAGCAGGGAGATGCATGAGGGGCACCCGAATAAACGAAAGGAAAAAAGTGCGAGCATACCTATAATTCCCTGATGGCGCAAGCCCGCTTGCGCAGAGCGCCACTCATCTTCCATGCGCACATCTCTGCATCCTTCAGCAATCGCCCAAACATCCGCTGCCGGCCTGGCACATCGAGCGGACTCGCCACCGGACTGCGCATCTCTTTGATGACATGGGTGGAGATAGTTGAAAAACCAATTGGCGGTGGTGAGCGGACTCCATGAACAAGATGTGGCAACAGGCTATGCCGGAGTAATTCTTGTCGGTTCACTCGAAAAGAAGTATCCGTTTGCTGTAAAAGATTTCATCCGGCAATGGTTGCTGCCGCAAAAGGAACTGACCCCGATTTCAGGAACAAAAGAATGGAGACGATATCACCCGCATGAATCGCACGTTCAAGGCGCGTTGAAAAGAGCCGCACGGATGGAAAAACTCACCAGGCGCGTTAAACTGCACACTTTTCGCCACAGTTTTGCGGCCCATCTTTTACAAGCTGACTGCGACATACGGACAGTCCAAACGATGCCGGCCCACACCGGTGTGAGAACAACGATGATGTATGCCCACTGTATACCTGGCAAGACGACAAAAGAGGCAAAAAACCAATTGAATTTCCAAGTACCATTTCATCGTGAAATATAATAGGTTAAGCATGTTTTCTGCCTTTATCGTTAACAACACTATTGAGTGTATCAGCTGGACGATTCCGTCCAGCTGATACCTTGTTAGAAGTTGAGGAGGATCATGAAGCCACAACTGTTGAAATACTCGTCAATGGATCCACTGTTACATCAACTTGTAGCTGCGATATCGGACATCGACAGTGGGCCATACTTCTCCAAGCATATCGGTCAGCACCAGTCTGATCAGCGCACCATCGTAAACAGATTTCAAAATCACGTGTGTTTAGTACTGGATAAAACGTTGCCAGCGATTAAATGGCAAGTTGAATATTGTCCTAACAGAAATCAACGCGACTCAATTGATATTTTTGGTCAGGGCGAAAATTTCGTCATTGCGATAGAATTGGACAAGCACCGTGCTGATCAAGTAGCCAAGAAGTTCGTTTCTCGAATGGCAATTCTTCCGGATATCCGTATCTACTATGTATCTCTCTGTTATCCGGGAACCGCTCGGATGAATTCTACAGAGTGCGTCAAATACTTTGGATACTGTGCCGACCTTTCCAAGCGTATGGGCAACGAGTACGCGGGGCTCATCATTCAGTAGCGATTTCACGCCTAACAACGCGTTCAAGCCGACGCCGCTTCGCAGCGCGGCTTAATTCAGGTTTAGAGATCTTGATGTCCTCGCGCATAAAACGCGGGTATGACGGCGAATCCAAAATTCTGGAGTTTGAGAACGACCCAGATAATCCACATGTCATCATGACTTTGCTCTATACCGAGTATTACTGGTCGGCCAAAATTGCCCGCGCTATCGTCGGTTTCTATCTTCGGCACTGGCAATGGGTGTGGAAAACAATTATTGTTGTTCTTGGTTTGTATGTTGCGGTACTTGCTCTCAAGTAATCGACGCTCAAACCCCATGCCAAATAGCGCCCCACTCAACCATGCCAGCGCTCACGCAACCCAAAAGAGAGCGATCTTATCCATCGCCATCAGAATATCTATCAGAGAACGCTGAAAACTCTATTTTTCAACTGTCTACTTGACGGGGAAGCTTACGAAATCAGGAGGACATGTGATTCGTAATATTATACGGCGCATCTGTACTCAGAAGAGGCCTGTTTCCAATAAATCTTGGGATCTGATTTCGCTTACACCTAAGTTCTTAGAAGAGGAACACGGTGGGTATGTTACGGCTATTAAAGCTGCCCTTGAGGACGATCAGATCCGCAACATTGCATTATCTGGGAGCTTCGGAGTCGGCAAGAGCAGCATCCTGCAGGAAGTTGCCCGACAGCAGAGCAATCGTGTTGTGGAGATTTCGCTGTCTACGCTTGCACCGATGGACACCTCCAAGCCTGGTGAATCAGTACCAGCCCATACTCCGACCAACCGCATCCAGCAGGAGATCGTGAAGCAGTTGCTCTACCGAGAGTATCCGCGCAAGACTCCCGGCTCCCGGTTCCGGAGGATCGAACGCTGCCACAGGTTGCGCGAGTTCATACTTTCACTGCTGCTGGGGTTTGTTGTTGCTGTTATCTTCCTGTTGAATGGATGGACGGAACAGATTATTTCTGTGTTTGCATACTTGGTAGATGGTGGTGTTTGGGGTCACGTAACTGTCTTGGGTGTGGCAACGACGATTGCTTTATTGGTGCGCTGGCTGTTGTACGGCAAGTTCCATATCAGGCAGATTTCAGCAGGGGCAGCAACTGTCAGCCTCGATGACAAGTCGGTGTCGTACTTTGATCAGTATCTGGACGAGATCGTCTATTTTTTTGAGGTATCAAAGCGTGATATTGTGATCTTTGAAGATATCGACCGTTTCAACGATTCGCACATTTTTGAGACGCTTCGTGCGCTGAATACGCTGCTCAATGCCTCAGCCCAGATTAAGAAACCGATCCGCTTCATTTATGCTATCAGGGACAGTATTTTTGATTGTCTCGGGTTAACAGCCGAAGGGCGGAAGCTTGACGCCAGCGTCTATGAGACGGGTGATCCCGCACGGACCGAGGCAGTGCGCGCCAACCGTACTAAATTTTTTGATCTGGTCATTCCGGTGGTTCCCTTTATCACTCATCGAAGCGCTCGCGACCTGGCGACGCAGCTACTTGATGGAATTGATCACAAGGTGAAACAAGAGCTACTTGACTTGGCAGCGCAATTTGTCCCTGATATGCGACTGCTGAAAAACGTTCGCAACGAATTCATCGTTTTCCGCGATCGAATTTTCTCCGGTGCAGGCAAGCAACTCAAACTGAACGAGACCGACCTGTTCGCGATGATGCTTTACAAGAGCACGCATCTGACCGACTTCGAGAATATCCGTCTTAGCAAGAGCAATCTGGACATCATGTACAGAGTCAGCCGCGAGCTGGTGACCAAGAACATCATGCAGATCGAGGGGGAACGTCGTGATCTTCTTCAGCAACGTACGCGATTAGATACATCTCCAAGACGAAGCCAGCAGTTGGGCGAAAAATTGATAGCACATGTGCAGCTGATAATGAAAGCGATCGGCCAAGACTGGAAGAACTCGACATATACATTTAATAGAGACAGATGGTCGACAGATGATCTCAAGGGGACGAAATTCTGGACAGACTTTGTTGCAGCTGGAGAGGGAGCAAAACTCCAGTTGAAAAATGATTATCCTTACTCCGGGCTCCGAGAGTTGTCATTCACTCGTAGCAATCTGGCTCGTGCACTTGATGATCCATTGGACGCTGAGAGCTGGAACAAAGCAGATCGTAAAGAGTTGACTAAGCAAATTGAGAAAAAGAACATGGATGTCAAGTTTTTGCGGCGCGCTGACTTTGCCGATTTGATTAAACGACCGGAGTTTGTTGTTGAATATAAGGAAAATGAGCAGTCTTTTGGCAGAATCGCGCGAGATATCCTGAAGCCGGGTTTGGCGTATCATCTTGTCTGCGCCGGATACATCAACCGCAACTTTACACTCTACACGTCAACCTTCCACAGTGACCGCGTAGGACCGGCAGCAACGAACTTCATCATACATCACATTGAGCAAGACCAGATGGACGAGCACTTCGAGCTTGCGCCCGATGATGTGGATGCAATTGTCCGCGAAAGAGGCAAAGGTGCACTAAAAGAACCAGTGCTCTATAACATCTCGATCCTCGATCACCTTTTATCGACTGATGATAGCGCAGTAGATACCATGATTCGTTCTCTGGCAAGCCTCGAAGACAGCCAGGTACGCTTCTTAAGATCGTATCTGAGCGCTGGCAGCGAACGTACAAAATTCATCCGCGGCTTCTCGGCCGTTTCTTGGAATGTGCTTGAGTACTTAGTGAATGAGGCTGTCTTGGATGATGTGCCACGACGGGAGCTGGTGAATATCACACTGGAGCAGTCCTCGGTATCGAAGCAACAAACAGATGATAGTGTGTCCAGTTATCTGTTAGAGCACTACACTGACTTTAAGGTGCTCACGTCTGACGCAACCACATCGGACCAGGCCGAGTCTATCGGTGTACTTTTTGCGGATGCAGGCATCACCGTACCTCATCTGGAGCCGTTGGGCCTGAAGGTTCGTTCGTCATTCGTGTCGCGTAATTTGTATGAGATTACGTACGAGAACCTCAAGATTGCTATCGACAGCACGACAAGTATGGCGCTTGATGCTATTCGTGAAGCCTCTGAAACGGTGTACAACTATATGCTCGAACATTTAAACGCTTATCTAGACGCCATTAACGGAATATCTGTCACGGTCGATACGGACGAAGGCTTTCTCATCGTAATCAAAGACGTACTCAAGCAAGAGGTGTCCAGTCTTGGAGCTGTAATTGAGCATGCTGATCCAGACTGTGAGGTTGCGGATCTCACAGCGGTCTCGGAGGAGGCGTGGCCTATATTAGCCAAATATCAGCGCTTTCCTGCAACATTTAACAATATCCTTGCTTACTTTGAGGTTCATGAAGATATAGACGAGCATCTGGCGGAGACCTTAATCGTTGCTGGCGAGATTACTGAAGTCAATACTGCCGATGAGGAGAAAAAGATGACGTTGGCGTTGGCGATTCTGACAGCACAGGACCATATCCCAGACGAGATTCTACGAGTGCAACTGGTCAGGAACCTAAGTTTGGCCGAATCCATAAATATCGACGACATCAAGGCAGAGACTGGCGATCTTTTTGCGCTGTTACTTGAATACAACATAATTGCGGATGAAACAAAATCTTACGAACATCTTGCAGAGACGGATTGGTCAACCCGCAAGGCATTTATTCTTAAGTCAACGAAATTCATAGACTACATGAGTCCGGAGCTGATCTGCCAAGATCTGGCGGAACTTCTGAAAAGTGATGAGATCGATTCAGCAGTGAAGGCTGTTATTCTTGATCAGGCTGCTGCATATGTAAACTGTGCCACCCCTGATGCCTTACAAGAACTGGCACAGTTTGCCACAGGACACGGGCATGAACTGCCATTGGATGTTGTCCAGAAGATGGCAGAAGCGGCTGTTGCATCGAGTCGGATCGTTTCGCTGCTTGAGCCTCACTTGGTATCGATAGGTACAGATGAGCTTTTCACGATTTTGCGCACACTTGATGGTGGCTACCCAGATCTGACCGAAGTTGGTCGTGCAAGACTGCAGATACCGAACACGTCAGCTGACCGCGCACTGCTTCAACGTCTCAAACAAGACGGTATTGTCAGCACGTATGACGAGCACAAGTCACAGCTCAAGGTCAACAGGAAACATAAATAGTCGGCCATGAAAAACTCTCAACGAGTTGGAATATATGGATAAAAATTGAAAAATATAGCACTATAAATTGCAGGATATTGTACTTTTCCCCTTCAATTTCTGGTGATTTTCGATGCAGCCGAAGAAGCAGA
>NZ_JAVERI010000030.1:0-13308 GCF_034007205.1 Thiomonas sp. | reverse complement strand
TAGCCGTCGCAACACAGGTTCCGCCTCTGCAAGTGCCCTGGAACATTACCGAATCAAAACCGCTGAAAACCAGTTGGGCAGGGAAGGATTATTCCTCTTGACAACTGTCAGCCATATCAGTGTCCATTCTATTACTTGATTCATTGACGACTGTAGCATGTTGTCATATATTAAGAAAAACAGCGTAAATAGCTAAATTGCCTTGAATCAAGGACCCACATGAAACCATCATACGCCCTCAAAATACACCGCGAGGAAGTTAAAAAAGCTGTCCGTGCCCGAAAAGCATTCAACGCCCGTGTCTTTGGCTCTGTTCTCGCGGGCACAGACACAGACGGAAGCGATCTCGATCTGCTAGTTGATACGTTACCCGGCACGACCCTTTTCGAATTAGGAGGTCTCCAGGTTGATCTTGAAGAGATTCTTGGCGTTCTGTTTTGCCTCAGCTGGGAATGGAGAATTGCCCCTGGCGAGTTAGCGAGTTAAAGATTTCCCCTGATTCCGGCTTTTGCTGATAGAGGTTGGGGCGACGTTTTTCCTCCAGCAGACCGCCGCTGTCGGTGTGAACCAACTAGCCGTCATGTTGAGATGAACAGGTAAGTCAATAAGTCACCTACGTCCCCTCTGGGATCCCAAAATCATTTCCAGGTTTGTTTTATGGGAAGATATTGAAAGATTTTCTCAGTGATCTCTGTGTCTCTAGCGAATACAATGAGCGAGTGGTGAGATTGTGGTTTGTTTAATCCGCGAAGATCGGCGCGCATCAGATGCTATCCGCGTCCTATTCAGGGTTTAAAAAAGGTTTTTTCACTGTCGGCTTTCCATCAGCGGATAAACTCCCTTACGATGGCAGATTCCAAGGATAAGAATTTCGTCGCCGTCAATCTTGAATACAATGCGGAAATCCCCGACCCTGAGTTTCCAGTAGCCCTTAAGGGTCTTTCGCAATGGTTCACCATATTCTTGAGGGGCAACCATGAGTCGGGTTTCGATCGCTTTTTTGATCCGCACCCGGACATCGCCGTTTATCTTTGGGATGTCTCGCCCTTTGACATCGGGATGATAGATGACCGAAAATGCCACCCTACCCCCAGACATCTTCATGGCTTACAGCCTTACGGCGGTCAAAACCATTTTCCCGTTCGGCGGCTAAATCGGCCAGTGCTCGATCTTCCCGGATTTCGAGGGCCTCCCTCACCAGGTCCCGCATCAACATGGACATGGAAACACCTTCGTCTTCGGCGAGGTCATGGAGGGCATTATAGAGGGGTTTTTCAAGGACTACGTTGACTCTTGGGTTTTTTGCAGGCATGGCAAATCTCCTTTTTCGTCAGTGTGCCACTTGTGCTCCACCTTGTCAATTATTCACTTGACAGAGCCACGAAATACCGAGTGGGAGTCTGAATGTTAATGCAAACCCTTGCCATGGGTGTCCGTCCAACATTTTGCCGTGGTAAGTCAACAAGTCACCTACGTCCCCTCCGGGGTTCCGGACAAATCCCGGTTGCGCGCCAATTGAACCGCAGGCAGCACAACCCGGGGCAGATGCATGCGGGCACATTGGCTGTTCAACCATTCCCGCCAGTACGGCCAAACGTGATAGCTGGCATTTTGCAACGAAAAAGCATCAACACTGGCCTGCTCGAGTGGACCGGACATGGAATATTCCGCCACGAATTCCGCCTCGACCAGAGCTTTGACCTCCTCTTCACCCTCCGGGCCCCGCTCATCGATCCAACGTGCCCCAAGCTCGATAAAGACTCGCAAAAGGCGCTTTTCATGGTTCAGTTCTACCATGCTCGATTCCTTGACAAAATGCCGGGTCTGAAAGGTGAGTTCCCCGGCATCATCGTACTTGGGCTCGAAATCGTCCGCACAACGAGCCTGGCAATGCCGCAGATAGACATCCTGAATCTGTAGACAATCGATAGCTTTCTGCAATTCTTCGCTGATCATGCACACTTCCTGTATCCCGTTTCACGATCGGGACATGAAGACGAAACAACAGTCAAAGTATGAGGTTGCGTAAAGGGCGGAACCACAGCATCCGACCAATGCGGATCGGTTGTCTCAAGCCCGGCCCGGCGCCGCAGGTAATCCAGCGCTTCGGGCATGTCCGCAGCCAGCCGCATCAACCGATCCATCGCTTCGGACTGAGCCACGTCGTCCGATTCGTACTTGGAAAAAGCCACCGGTCCGCCGCCGAAAATTCGAGCCGCGACAGCCTGTTTAAGCCTCAGTCGTCTCCGCAGGGCTCGAACTTCGGCACCGCTGAGCAAGCCGTCAACGCGCTTTTTAAAGGCGACCATGGCGCGTTTGTTAGCGCGCAACTGATCAGGGCCCGCTTGCTCGCTTCCACAAGCATCACACACCGAGTAATGCAGATCGAGCTCAGTCGTCTTTCCCTTATATTCCACAGGATTTTTGCCAACCTGCGGACGCAGACACCCCTCACCGCAAACAGGGCAGATTTTTTCATGTTTATTACTCATGACCGTTCTCCCTCAGGTTGAAAGGTGGCAGGATACCAGCAGCAGGATGACCCCGGATTTACCAATGGCAAACTTGAGGTAATACGCCATTGCGATATTCCTGTTAGCTGTGGGCACCCATTCCTGGCGCGTCAGCACATAAGCATCGCTCGCCACCCAGGGTCCGTCAGGCTTTTGCTGGCACCACTCTGCGCCAAGAAAGCGTCCCTTGGTAAGCGTCTCACGCAGAAACAATACAAGATCACTGCCGTCCAAAGCCAATTGTTGCAGATCAGCAATACACTTTCTTGTCCAAGGGCAAACAGCTCCATCACCCGCATTCTTAAGCAGCTCAAGAACTTCCCCTACCGGATAGAGAGGGCCACCGGAAATGGCTCGCGCCTCTCCATCTCGAGGTGGAGTACCAGTATATCGACTGACAACCCTAACACTTACCATAATGGTAAATCAATCATTGCTTTTTTTCAAGTAGGGACAATGTTCAGCAAAATCTCTACAATCCGCTCAGCCGGAATCGTAAGCTTGGATAAGGAATGAAAGGGCGCCCCCGCTCCCGATGCGGACGGGGAATACCGGATACTTCGTAACGAGCAACCTCAAGATTTGCCAAATTGTGAGACAAACGCCGCCAACAAAAACTCGGGAGCAGTGCGCCTGAATATGGCCAAACATGCTAACAAACTGTTTTTATTAGGAAGATTTTTTCTAGTGACGTTAGGAATATGGAATGTCTCGTTATATTCCGCCAAATGTAAAAATGAAAAAGGCGTCCCGTTTGATTCACCCAGTGCTATAGTTTGCAAGAACCAGCGTTTACCCTCGGGAGTGCTCTGAGTGACTGCAGAGTACCTGATACCCTGCGGTAAGTAAATTTTTTTATTTATTATTTGCCAATAATCGACTGATTGCCTCAAAATGATAAGTCAACAAGTAACCTAGGTCCCCTCCGGGGTTCCGGTTACCGGCTGGTTTACCAGGTGGACGACAATCAAGTGGTGGTTATCGTCGTAGCAGTGGGTAAGCGGGAAAATCTATCGGTATACAAAACGGCGGGAAGGCGGGTAAAGGATTGATTCTTTGGCCGCCTTGCCTCCCCCAACCTGGCCGGACGGGCCTCAAGCGCAAGACCTTGCTTACCCCCCACTCCCATTGAAAAGATCATTGCGCAAAGTGCATGGAAAAAAAGAACATCTTAGACCCGCAATTTTAACCCCGAAAATGGGCTTTTAAACCTGTTTTTGGCGATGATTTTCAAGGTTTTCGCTGGGAAATCAAGGAGTTACCTTGGTCCGACCCCGGCCATGGTAGTATATCCGGTCAGCAGCCGCCGCAGACTAGGATGGGCATTACGCCGCCCCCATTTGTAGGTACATATCCTCAAACTCGAGAGCAATTTTATCCCAGTTATAACCGACCTCCACTCGCTCCCGTGCCTTGGCTCCCACCGAATCACGCAACTTGGGCGAATCGAGCAACTCCGTCAATCTTTTCTGCAAGTCGGCCACGTTTTTGTTTTCAAAGGTGAACCCCGCACCACCGATCGCTTCCATATTTTCGGGGATATTGCTAACCAAACAACAGTTTCCATAGCTCATCGCCTCAAGAAGCGCGATGGATAACCCTTCAATCTCAGATGGCTGGACATAAACCGCGGCGTTGCTGAAAAGTTCCTGAAGAGCCCGACCTTCAACAAATCCTGGGAAAATGATGCGCGGATCATCGCCCGCCAGAGATTTGAGTTGCTCCTTGTACGCCTCCTCCCCCTTAGCATCGCCCGCTATAACCAACTTATAATCTGTATCGATCTGCCGAAAGGCTGGAATCAGATATTGGGCCCCTTTTTCCTGCACCAATCGCGAGGCAAAGAGAACGTACTTCTGCGGTTCGAGCCCCATCTTGAGAATTTCCTGTGCATCATGGTGGGGCTTGATTTCGGCCCCCGTCGGGATGTAACGCATATCGATGCCATGAGTCTCCCGGAAAAAATCACACTGGGTATTGGAAACAGCGGTATGGGCCTGATTGCCTATCAATGAAATTCTCTCAAGGAACTTTAGCATGTTCTTTCCAATGGCGTTCCAGCGGTTTCTTTGCCACTCGATACCATGCATCTGCAGCAGACATTTGTATCCCCGCAGCCGCAAAAATGGCGCGAAGGCGCCGGCCGCAACGCTGTGGCAGTGAATTACGTCGTACTTGCCACCTTTGAAAAGCAGATGGAGGGCCGCCGAAGCAGAGGTCGAGAGTTTTTCAAAGGCCGAAGACTTGATACATGGGACGGCAATGATACGCATCCCGTCATATTCGACGGGAGCGTCTCCATAGTGCCCCATTGAGAAGACAGTCACCTCGTGCCCGCGCGCCACCAAACGGCGCCCTAATTCCAAGGTGTATTTTTCGATCCCACCGCCACGAGCGATATTCTTGACAACCAGGAAGGCAATTCGAAGATGCTGAGATTGACTTTTCAAAACGACTCCTTAAATACCGAAGGATGGCGAAGGAAATTTATGTAAGTGAAGGACTCAGGGTTTTTCAGATAAGGGATTATCGACATGCCCCCTCAAATTCCCTTGCTGAGGGTCCTGCCCAACGTTAAATTGCGGACAGCAATCGCCGCAGATCCGACTGTTGGCCATCGATTTGAGTTTGTTCTTCAACACCCAAGGAAGAACCTTCTTAATGTATTTCCGCATGACCGGAGACGCCGACCCGATCATCCAGCAGGTTTTTGGGCATTTGGCCACCTTCGCCCGGACTTCTTTGGCTATGGAACTATTCCAGATAGTCATGAAGTCGTCGACATCATGCAGGTTGCCCATACTCTGGAACCAGTACTTTTCCTCCATACCGTTGCATGGCAGCACTTCACCACGGGGATCGATAAAAAAGTTCTCGCTTCCCGCTTCGCAAGGAAGCATGCGCCGACCACCGCGAATGTAGTTGATCAGGCCCACATTAAACATGGCACGGAACCATGATTTTGGGTGATTCTCCTTCATCAAGCGATTGACGAGCTCTTCGAAGTTGGCGGATACCTCGTCGATATTCGTGATGAGGTTATCGTCTTTCTGGAAATAGAAAGAGTTGTGGAAGGCGGCAGTGGCGAACTGCAGATTTAACCCCTTTGCCAATTCATATAGCCAGAGCATGTCAGAAGAGTTGTTGTCACTGACTGTAATCCCAAAGCCAATATCCTTCACCCCCATCCGCTGGAGACCTAGAAGGACTCGTAGGCCTCGATCGAACCCGCCTGGCTGCCCCCGAAGGTCATCGTTTTTTTGGGATAGACCCTCGATGCTCACCCGAAAACCGAGATTGGGAAACTTCTCAGCGAGCTTGAAGATACGGTCTTCGAACCAGCCGCTAGTGGATATCACCACCCGCTCGGTTTTGGCGAAAAGGATACGCACGATTTCATCCAGGTCCTCACGGACAAAGGGTTCACCACCTGTAACGTTTACCGCCGCCAGTTTGGGAAGTTTTTCAAGCAACTCAGGCCTGAACTCTTCTTCCGGCTTGGTGGGGCCATTCCATATGTCGCACATCTTACACCGCATAGGACAGCGGTAAGTTACTATAATAGAGGAATCCACCATATTCTCCCGAAAAAGGTTTTATTATTAAATAAAACAAGAGATGAAAAACTTAGGAAACGATCAATTCCTTAAAGGTTATGATTAATTTTCTAAGATGATGATCGGCCTTATGAACCAGCTCGTAACGACTTCTAGCTTGTGCGCCCATAACTGAAAGATCACCCAAAGTTGACATTTTTTCAATTGCGATAGCTAAACTATTAACATCACCAGGAGATACTAAATATCCATTTTCGCCATGGCTAACGAGTTCTGTGAGACTCCCGATATCTGAAGCAATCACTGGTTTCCCAGCAGAGAGTGCTTCAACAAGAGTGTTAGGCATATTTTCAAGCCAGATTGCAGGTTGCACAACAAAAGCGCTGTCACGGACTGCTTGCCACATAACTTCCCCCTGAAGTGGTGGCAAGATGGATACCATTTTACGTTTTCCATGGTCCACCAACGAAAACAGGTACTTTCTATAGCTATCGGAACAAGGACCGATAAGCCTTAAAGGAATCAATGGGGTTTTTATTTTATTATATGCATCAATTAAAACCTCAACCCCTTTTTCACGAATCAATTTGCCATAGTATAGAATATAAGGGTCTTTATTGGCACTATCACCCTGAAGGTCTGCTGAAAAGGTGGGAACATGCAAGACTTTCTCTCTTGGGAAGCCTGCCTGTAGCAGAGTTTTCTCCATGAGTCGGCTAGGACAAATGAATCGGTCAATTTTGTCATACCATTTATTCCACCGAATATAAGTAATCTGTAAAACCCGCAACATAGAGGCTGCCATAGACCCTTGAACGCATTTATTTTTGACGGCAGCAAAGGAATTGGTGAGGCAGTCCTGACAAACACTCCCATCCCGAAAGAAAAGGTAGGAGGGGCAGAACATATGAAAATCAGAGAGGCGATAGATTACGGGGATATCAAAAAGGGTTTTAGCAATATAAAGAATTTTAGGCAACATGGAAGAGGAAAGATAAATTGAATAAACAATATCCGGCTTCTCCTTACTCAAAAGGTCAATAAATTTTTTCTCAACCTGTCGATTAAAAAACATTTTTTTAACATATAACAACTTTCTAAACTTGCTCATCTGCAAATTTTCAAGCAGGAAGGTTCCCTTTCCGCTAATGGGATCAGGAAAAAATTCACCATATGGTGTGTCATATGTCTCTTCATAATTGAATGAAAAAGGGATAACGGTATGCCCCTCTCTCTCAAGTAGATTTTTAATATTAAAAAAGTATCGATCCGGACCACCATGAATAAAATAGTGGTAATTTAAAAGGACAATTTTCATTTCTCTAATTGGCGCCTTTTTTTAAAATTCGTTAAAGACATGATACAAAAAATTATGACACTCATTCCAAAAACATTATTGATTGGGTTACTGAAAAGAAAAATTGGTATAAACATAATATATACGAATCGAACCTCGTTTGGCAAACGCACAAACAATGAAATAATGAATACAATAGCTATTAGAATACCAACAATACCATGTTCATAAAGAATTCGAAATATTTCACTATGTGGTTGATTTTTAAAAATTATTTCTACACTGTCTGGTCCTTTACCTAAAAGAATATGCAAAAAGTCGGACTGAAATAGATCTTTGGAAAGTTTAGACCAATAGCTAAATCTCCACAAAGCTGAAGTTTCGTGACTCAGTCCTAATCGAGAAAATTTACCATGTTCAAAATCTCCTTCTATAATAGCGTACTCAAGCCCTTCAGAAAGCACAAACATTTGTGTTGAAAATCTATCGAGAGCCACAACAACTTTATCGTTTACTCTTGGACTGAAAAAAATAAGAGTGAATCCGGCAAACATTATACCTATGCCAAAAATAATCAGTCTAAACACTTGCTTCCTCTTGAACTTAGAGGCGACCCAGAATCCACCGCCAAAAATATAGCCAAGAAGAGTGCTAAGAGACGATGTAAGTAGAACCAAAATGATTACCGAAACATGGGTGAGCCATGCAAAATATCGGTCTTTATGGGGGTTAACAAATAAAAGCGGCAACATGGAAACAAACGCCATAACATTAGTGTGCACAAAGGTGCCTTTCACTCGACCACTACCATGCCCACTCAACATTAAACCAAAAACAACAACGAATATAATTAAAATCGAGAAGTGTTTTCTATAATTTGAATTTATAATAGGACATGGACGGTAAAATGAAGACAAAAACAGAAAAAGGCATATGGTAAGCCTTTTGACAAAAGAAAAGGGCTCGAAATTATCTATGTTAATAATAGTAGAAAAAAATAACACTAATAAAAAAAGGATAGAAAAAATAAAATCTTTGTTTATTCCTATTGAGCGCTTTCTTATTAAAATCTCAAGAACAACTATAAAGAAAACAAAAAATGCCCCTCCTTGCCGTGAAATATTTTGGTTAACCAGGATTCCCACCGAGTAAACAACATATGAGAAAAATAGTATTTGCCAGTAGTCTGTTTTATGATTATTTTGAAAATAGTCTACAGTTTTAATATGCATAGCTCTAAGTATTAGTTATGATAGAATTAATAAAAAATCAATTAGTTTATTTAATAAACAGCGATAGTTATTGATCACATTTGACCAATGTCTCACCAATGTAAGCAAGGAACTTTTTGCCGGTTTCTTCCAGGCGCATCCCGTCTAATTTTGCATAGATCTGCTCTGCTTTTACCCACACCGCTTCTTTATCCCATGAGGCGCGAATTACCTTTAGCAAAGCGGCAAATTAAGCGCTACAATTTGCTAATTTGATAGAATCCACTCGGAGAATTCAACTAGCCCCTTGCAAAAATCAGTAAGTAAAATTGTCCATCCAACTCGGTTTTCTTTGCCCCACCCTAACACCGACACCAATGACAAAAGACACCAAGGCTCTGTAAGCGCCTTGCTCTCAGCTAAGGTCGATACTTCGTATCACTGCTTGCAAAGCAGTGATAGACAGCTTATGCCACCCCCGAAATTGCTCCAAAGAAGGTAGGTGAAGATCACCTGTCAGGGCCCAGATGTTGACGAAGGTTCCAGAGAACTATTTCCTGTAGTACTGAATTTGTCACCATCGGCTTTTTCGCCTTAAGACGGCAAAAGTCTGGGTGAGGATACTTGACAACGAAATAACATGATCAATACCGGCGTCTCCTGCGAAACAACAAAAAAAACCAGTTTCATAAGTAGCTCTTACCCAAATAGATCATATAACATTAAAAAAAGATTTATTTTTTTTAAATGCCCAACACATTGCAACCATATCTCAACAATCCCGCTAAACCTAACATTAAACCGGCATTCACCAAAACGTTTCTAAGATACTTTCTCCATGAAAAATTCATTACTTTAAAAATAATACAGAAAAAAACAATATTTATGACAACAAAGGAGACCGCCATAAAAAACAGGCCGTAATATACGCTACCAAATGCAAATTTCCCAACCAACAACGCTGAGGCACTAGTAATTATTTGGGCTATTATTGAAATCATGGCGTACTTTTGTTTATCCAAAGTTATTGACAAGCCTTGAACTGTGATCATAATAAAATTGAAGTAATATTGTAACGCAAGAATTCTCACAAAATCACCTGCCATTTTCCATTCGTGGCCCAAGAGAATAACAGCTGCAATATCACCATACGCCATTATCAATGCCATCGGGACAACTGAAATCTTCATGCTTCTAACAAGATTATTGTAGACATATTCACCTAACGCTTTGCCCTGCCTTTTCATTGATGCTGTAGTTCGAAAGAAAACTCGCCCTATAGCAGCCCCCAACAAAGAACTCGGCAATTGGAGTAAGCGAATTGTAATAGCATAATAGCCCAAAATTTCTGTTCCCCAGAGACCTTTGATTAACAAGACAGGTAACTGACCTTTAAAGGAGCCGATTACATTTACTGGCAACTGATATATTATAAATCTTTTATTCTTCTGAAATACGCGTATAAACTCTTCTTTATTAAAGGTAAACATCCTCCTACTCAAATAACGTTTCATATGCAATAAGGTTATGATCCGCCCTACTACTTGACCTATATAATACCCATATGAAGTAAAGCCCAACATACCCAAACCGATGGCTATTGCGCCATAAACACAGCCATGAATTAAGGGATTCTTCATCAACACATCATACTGCGCTTTACGATTAAGCCATGTATAGCAGACCTGGGTTTGTTGCAATGTAAAAACCGAAACAAACAAAATAGCAATGAATATGCTATCGCCAAAACCTATCTTTGATCCGAATAACTTGAAAGAGATAAGAACAACAAAGCTTCCTAACGCACTAACAACAAATATTATCGTTGTTATCACTCTATAGCTTTCTTCAAGATTTCCTTCTTCATCAACCATTATGGCATTGGTCAACCCAAAGTCTGAAAAGGCCTGAATAACAGTGGCTATGGAAATCAAAAGCGCCCATGTACCTATAATTTCAACCCCGTAAATACGGGTAATTATTGGCAGCGTAACAAAATAACTACCTTGTCCCAGAATGGTACCTATGGATAGTTTTGCCACATTCTTTTTGTTGCCAGAAAGTTTTAGGTTTTCTCTTATTCTATGGAACATCATCTATTAGATTCTTTTGCCATCTTAGCTAAAATATTTTTCATAGTACTAGTCAACCCCAAACTTCTCAAAATACTGCGCAAAACATTTTTGATTTTAACTGGAATACTGTTATTTACATATTTTTTGCTGCAATATTTAAATCCCTTCAATTTGAAATCATGAAAAAATACCTGTCTACTCAGACTTTCCTTAGGCGGATGTTGTAAATTAGCTCTAATTACTGTTTCCAACGGCATTTCAAAATTTTCTATATCGTGCCCTATAGCCTGATAAATTTTCTGTCCCTTTATTGTATTAATGAGAACCTTTGATATCCCTTTGCTGCAGTCAATCTTTGAATTAAACTTCGCAATCCCCCAATAATCTCCTACAGTGATATCAGACGTTCTTTCAATCTTTGTGTATAAGCAATTATGACAACACAACCTTGTTGCGTTGTGGGAGAGAAAAATTTTGTAGTACTTGTTTTCATTAGACCTCTGCAGTTTGTTTTTTCGACTATCCGCAAAATATACTCTGGTACTTGGAACTTCCCACCGTACAGATTTGTCCCGGAAGTTTATATCTATGACCCTAGACCGATGCCTCTCCTGCTCCCATCTAATATACTCTGAAAATAATTTAGGCGACGGAACTCCAAAACAAATTATATCGACGGTGTAAAGATTTTCATAATCTCGCCCTAAAAAATTATATAAGCCACCAATTTGACAAGGAGTACCAGTGAACAGAACTAATCTTCCCTGCTCCAAACACTCTTTAGCATCAATATATGTATTATTAATTTCGCTTTGAACATATTTAGACCCCTGAAGCTTGCTTGCAATTTGCTTGGAGTCAATCATTTGATGTTTTACCTTCATGTCCTGATCATAAACTGCACCAACCACTACCCCCTGCCGCTCGAGGACATACATTGCCAGTCGATGAGCAATTCCACCAGAACTACTATTGAGCAGGTCTCGCGAGTGTCTGTCCATGGCGGCGAATGCCAAAGGACTATCCAATCTTTCTATAAAGTTACCGATCTGTACATACTGACAGGCCTTCAAACATATCCCACATTCAATACAGATTTTATTGTCAATCTTTGGAAATAAAAAGCCTTCCTCATCTGAGAACATCACAATGCACTGTTTAGGACACGAACTTTTACATGCGCCACAACCACAGCATTCATATACTGGAGGAAATTTTTCGCATCCACTAGGATTTTTCGCTTGGTGATATTGTAGAATATTCATCGCGTTCCTCCAAAAGCATCTTTATTAAATTCTTTGTTTCCCATGCCTCTTCAATATATTTGGGCATTACTTTCTGCAGGTGAGTCCTAATCTTATCTTTATTTTCGTATAACCATTTAAAACCGTCCGCAAGCTCATGTTCGGTCTTAAGCTCAGAAACGGGGATAACATAATTTTTTTCATTTCCGAACAAATCTCGAGCAATTCCAGTTGATTTTAAAGAGTAACCCAATACAAGAGTTGGAACACAAGAAGAGTAGGCCGCAATTGTTGCGTGAGTTCGCGCCCCTACAAAAAGTTCACATTGGGAAATAATGTATTTTAATTTTCGTGCACTATATTTTTCATTCTCAATCAAATAAACGTCATTTGTTCCCTTGTATTTTTCATATAGCCTTCTCAAAACTGACAAGTCTGCGTTATTCATAACATGCGGTATCAGCACGACTTTCATGCCGCATTGATGGATTATACACTCGATCAAATTACTGTATGAATCAATAATCAACCTGTAAGTGTCTCGACCATCCTTACCCGCGACAAGATTACTAACATTTAAACCAACCATTCTATTCTGCAACCAATCAAAATCAGTATTGACAGTCTCTTTCCCAATGACAAAAGCTGGGTCTGGAAAGTAATGCAAGCTATCATTCCCTATAAATCTAGAAATGTTTTGAAAGGAAGTTCGGTCTCTGGCTGTAATTGCATCATAATTATTAAATGATGATATTAGCTGATTGTCTATATTTATTTTATCAAGTGAACAATCATACAAAAGAATTTTTCCAATACTTTTGCTTCTAATCATCTCTGTTAAAGAATATAATTCCCGCTTTCTATTGACTTTCCTATCAAAGTTGTCTGCTCCAACCACTATAACCAAGTCAAATCCAATTGCTTTCTGCAAAAACTTTTTGCACCTAAATCTGGTTATAAGATCAGTACAATCAACTAAACGCAGAAAAGTGCTTAAGGCTTTATGAACTAAAGGTATATGATAAAAGTTTTCATAACGTGGAACGGAGTCGTCAATCAAAGGTACGTCTAGCGCATCATGCTGTTTTAAATCCGCAGAAGATGCCGCTACATAGGTAGCTCCGGCCTTTCGGCAAATTTCCACCAAACCAGTCAGAAGAGCTTCCGAACCCTTATTATAGATAGCCGCCCCAATCAAAATTAAAACTTTTTTTCCCATGTTTTTCCCCTAGCGATATCCTTTAATTTTAGCCAATATGTTCTTACGAAATGCCAAACGAAATTTTTCGGATCTATCCACCAAAAGAAGGTGGGTGTGACGTAAACTGTCACAACCATGGTGGAACATGCTCCCTAAAGGGGGTATGTCTATGGATCTCAATCAGTTTCGCAAAATTTTTCCAAGTGATGG
>NZ_JAVERI010000004.1:0-210699 GCF_034007205.1 Thiomonas sp. | reverse complement strand
CTCGCCGGTCCATTTTTCACCGTTTTCTTGGGCAATAGTTCGACTATTGCCCGGCGAAATCGGCAAAAACTGTCCTCGCCGGGGCCGTTTTTCGCTATCGACGCCCCAAGTCCGACAGGCTCCTAGGGCCTGTTCACGCTATTTCTGCACCCGCGTTGCCCCCAGACGGGGATGGATGCAAGGCGGAGGGCAGGGGCAAGGCTGGTCGCCTTGCCCCTGCCCGACAACGCCGCAGGCGCCCCGTCTGGGGGCAACCCTTCGGGCCGGGGGTCTGGGCGGCGCACTGCCACGTTGCAGTCCGCTTGTGGTGGAGACCACCACGGCGCGGCCTGCGCCTCGCATTGCATCCGCCCAGACCCCCGGCGCGGGTGCAGAAATAGCGTGAACAGGCCCTACACCAGCGGCGCGGCGCTGGCGGCCGAGCCGATCTACGCCCGCGCCAATGTGATCCAGACCTCCGATGGCACCAGCGACGAGCTGACCGCGCGCGGCTACAAGACCTTTTTCCGCAACGCTCCGCCCAACAGCGCCGAGGCGCTGTTCACCGCTGGCTACTTCAAGGCGCAGGGGCTGAACAAAATCGCCGTGGTCACCGACCATTCGAGCTTTGCCACCGGACTGGCCGACGCGGTCATCGCCAGCGCGAAGAAGCAGGGCATCGACGTGGTCGACAAGGCGTTCATCACCGCCGGTTCGCAGAACTACACCCCGGTGCTGACCAAGCTGAACGCACTCAACCCGCAGGCGGTGTACTTTTCGGGCTACTACACCGACGGCGGGCTGATCAAGGCGCAGATGGCGCAGCTCGGGATGAAGGCCAGGTTCATCGGCGGCGACGCCAACCAGAACGTCGCCTTTGCCCAAATCGCCGGCAAGTCGGCAGCGGGCGCGGTGATCATCAATGTGCCGGCGCCGCAGGATCTGCCCTACCCGGCGGCGAAGGAATTCCTGGCGCAGTTCAAGGCCGCCTACGGTCACATGCCGCCGAGCATTTTCACCCTGACCAACGCCGACGGCCTGCGTGCGATCATCGCCACCGCCGAGAAAATCAAAAGCGTCGAGCCGGCCAGGCTCATCCCGGCGCTGCATGAGCTGAAGAACTTCGAGGGGCTGACCGGGACGTTCTCGTGGAACGCGGTCGGCGAGCGCACCGGCAGCCCGTATGTCGCGTTCGAGGTGACTGCCGACGGCAGCTACAAGATCACCTATCCGGCTTCGGCGGTCAGCCGCTGATTGGGCGTGGACATTGCGCGCGGCGGCGGCCACCGCCGCGCCGCAGGGAGACGACATGCTGAGCACGGTGCTGCAGCAGCTGGTCAACGGCCTGACCGTCGGTGGCATCTACGCGCTGATCGCGCTGGGCTACACCATGGTCTACGGGGTGTTGCGGCTGATCAACTTCGCCCACGGGGACCTGTGCATCCTGGGCGCGTACATCGGACTGGTCGCCCTCGGTTCGGGGGCGGGCAGCGCCCAGCCGCAACTGCTGCTGCTCGGCGCGGCGTTCATCGCCGCGGCGGTGGTCGTGGGACTGGCCGGAATGGTGCTCGAGTTCACCGCCTACCGCCCGCTGCGCCGCGCCGACCGGCTGTCGGCGGTGGTGTCGGCGCTGGGTGCGTCGCTGTTCATCGAAAACGGCATCATGCTGATCTGGGGACCGCAACTTCGCGTGTTCCCGGGCAATCTGCTGCCGTCGATGCACTGGACCGCGGGCGGCGCGCGCATCGACCTGGTGCAGGTGCTGATCATCGCCGGCAGCGCGCTGCTGATGGCGCTGCTGTACTGGTTCGTCCACCATACCCGCTACGGCACCGCGATCCGGGCGACGGCGAGCGACCAGGACGCCGCGCGGCTGATGGGAATCAACGTCAACCGGGTGATCGTCAGCGTGTTTCTCATCGGGCCTGCGGTCGGCGCCATCGGCGGGCTGTTCGTCGGGCTGTACTACCGTCAGGTCTATTTCACGATGGGTTGGACCTACGGGCTCAACGCCTTCATCGCAGCGATCATCGGCGGCATCGGCAACATTCCTGGAGCGATGCTCGGCGGCGTGCTGCTCGGGCTGTTCAACGCCTTCGCCGCGGGTTTCATTTCGAGTTCGTGGCAGGAGGCGATCACTTTCGCGCTACTGATCGGCATCCTGCTGGTGCGGCCCACCGGGCTGCTGGGCGAACGCGTCGCGGAGAAGGTATGAACACCCTGCTCGGATGGTTGCGCCACCGCTGGGTCGGGCCGGCGCTGTGGGTCGCCGGGCTGGCCGTGCCCTTCGTTCTCGACCCGACCTGGGTGTTCATCGCCTCGCTGTTCGCGGTGTATGCCATTGTCGCGCTCAGCCAGGACGTGGTGCTCGGGCGCGCGGGAATGTTCGACATGGGGCATGCGGTGTATTTCGGCATCGGCGCCTACGTCACCGCGATCTTGAACACCCGGTTCGGCTGGCCGGTGTTCGCCACCTGGCCGCTGGCGGTGCTTGCCGCGGCGGCCGTCGGGGCGGTGCTGGCCGCGCCGATCGTCAGGCTGCGCGGCGACTACCTGCTGGTGGCGACCATCGGTTTCAACGCCATTTTCGTCCTGGCGCTGAACAACGACGTCGGCCATGTCACAGGAGGCGCCGACGGCATCTTCGGCATCGGCGTGCCCCGCGTGTTCGGCTGGCAGCTCGGCAGCGCCTCGGCGCAGTTCTGGCTGAACTGGGCGGCGTTCGCCGTCGCGCTGCTGCTCATCCGCAACCTCGACCGCTCGCACCTCGGTCGCACGCTGTACTACATCAAGCATGACCCGCTCGCGGCGACGACCATGGGGATCGACACCCGCGCCTACCGGGTGCTGGCGTTCGCGCTCGGCGCGGCGCTGGCGGGGTTCGGCGGCACGCTGTTCGCCACCCTGATGGCAGCGGTCAGCCCCGGCGCCTTCGTGTTCACCGAGTCGGTGACGCTGTTCGCCATCGTGCTGGTCGGCGGGCAGGGATCGATTCCCGGGGTGCTGCTCGGCACGGCGCTGATGTTCGTCGTGCCGCAGGCATTCCGCGGTTTCGCCCAGTACCGCTATTTCGTTTTCGGCATCGCGATGGTGCTGGTGATGGTGCTGCGCCCGCAGGGCATCTGGCCGCGCGCGCGGCGGCTGCGGGAGGACGAAGCATGACGGCATCGTCCGGCGGCGAACTGCTGCGGCTGGAAGGCGTGGGAATGCGCTTTGGCGGGCTGCAGGCGGTCGCCGACCTGAGCTTTGCGGTCGGCCGCGGCCAGGTGGTCGGGCTGATCGGCCCCAACGGCGCGGGCAAGACCACGGCGTTCAACCTGATCACCGGGGTCTACCGGCCGACGGAGGGGCGGATCCGCTTCGACGGCCGCGACATCACCGGCTGGGCGCCGTACCGCGTCGCGCGCGCCGTCATATTCCGTACATTCCAGACCATCCGGCTGTTCCACGGCCAGAGCGTGCTGGTCAACGTGCTCGCCGGGCTGCACCTGCAGACGCGGCAACACTGGTGGCAGGGGCTGCTGCGCACCCCGGCGCAGCGTCGCGAGGAAACCGCGCTGCGCGCCAAGGCGATGGAGCTGCTGGCGCGGCTCGATCTCGACCGCCTCGCGCAAGAGGACGTCGCCGCGCTGCCCTACGGGGTGCAGCGCCGCGTCGAACTGGCGCGGGCGCTGATCGCGCGCCCCAAGCTGCTGATCCTCGACGAGCCGGCCGCCGGGCTCAATGACCGCGAGTCGGCGGCGCTCAACCGCACCATCCTCGGGGTGCGCGACCAGGGGATCAGCGTGCTGCTGGTCGAGCACGACATGAATGTGGTGATGAACGTGGCCGATCGCATCGTATGCATCAACTTCGGCCGCAAGATCGCCGAGGGCGGGCCGGACCAGGTTCGCAGCCACCCCGGGGTGATCGAGGCCTATCTCGGCAAGGACGAGGACGACGAACCGCCGCAGCCCGCGGCGGCGGGGGTGGGCGCATGAACCTGATCGAGATCGACGACCTCGACGTGCGCTACGGCCATATCCAGGCTCTCAAGGGGGTGAGCCTGACGGTCAACGAAGGCGAGATCGTGACCCTGCTCGGAGCCAACGGCGCCGGCAAGACCACGCTGATGCGCACCATCAGCGGGCTGCTGCGGCCGCATTCCGGCGATGTGCGGCTGCGCGGCAGGTCGATCGCCCGGATGGGCGCCGACGCCATCGTCCGCCTTGGTGTTTCGCAGGTACCGGAAGGTCGGCGGGTGTTTCCGACCCTGACCGTCGCGGAAAACCTGGCGCTTGGCGGCTATACCCGCCCGGCATCGGAGGCGCAGGCCAGTATGCGCGATGTGTTGCGGATGTTCCCCCGGCTGGAGGAGCGCAGCGCGCAACTGGCCGGAACGCTGTCCGGTGGCGAGCAGCAGATGCTGGCGATCGGCCGCGCGCTGATGGCCAGGCCGAAGCTGCTGCTGCTCGACGAGCCCAGCCTGGGGCTGGCGCCGATCATCGTGCGCGACATTTTCCGCACCCTGCGCGACATCCGCGAGCAGGGAATGACCGTGCTGCTGGTCGAGCAGAACGCGCGCATGGCGCTCAGGCTCGCCGACCGCGGCTATGTGCTCGAAACCGGGCGCATTGCACTCGAGGGCACGGCGCAGGAACTGATGGCATCCCCCGAGGTCCACGCCACCTACCTCGGCAAGAACGCGGCCTGAGGCGGCGGTTCTGGCGTCGTCACGGCCGGTTCTGGAACACGGCTTTTGCCAAGTCAATCCCAACAGTCGTAGTCTCTCAAGGAAACGCAGGGCCGCCCCAAGTTTCCTTGACCCCCACGGGGGGCGGGTCGGCGAGCCGACCCTGGGGGCGCTCATGAGGAAACGCAGGGCCGCCCCAAGTTTTCTCAGCCCACCTCGCGGTTTGCAGGCCGCTCGGATTCGGCTCCGTCCAGACTGCCGCAGGGCAGTCTGGAGCCGCGGGCCTCATCCCCCTCGGGGGCTGATGCGTAGCGGCAGGTCTGGGGGCGCTCTCAGCACGGCAAAGCGCTACAACGCCATCCAGGCGCGGTGTCCACTGGCATCGCGCAGATGCGTCCAGCGACAGCCGTACAGGTGTTGCAGGCGCTCGGGTTCAAGCGCCGCCTCGCAGGTGTCGAAGAACCAGCCTTGCGCATTTTCCTTTGAACCGAGACCCAGCACGTGGGTGCCAAAGCGCGCGACCCAGTTCACGTCGTGCGCACAGAACACCACCACGCGCTCGGTCAGGCCGGCGAGCAAATCACCCACCAGAGACTGATGCCCTGGGTCCTGGAACGCAACCGGTTCGTCGAGCAGCAGCAGGCTGGCGTTCTGCACCAGCGCCTGCGCCAGCGCCACGCGCTGGCGCTCTCCGGCCGACAGGGCGAGCACAGGGCGATCGCGCAGCACCCAGGCGTCGACCCGGCGCAGCGCCTCCATGGCAGCAGGCAGGTCTGGCTCGGGCTGCGAGAGTTCGAGCAGCGCGAGCGCCGACAGATTGAAGCGGTCGCGCGGCTGAGCGGGCATGAGGGTGCGCAGCACCGCCAGCTTTTCCGGCGCCAGCTCGCGCAAGGACTGCCCGGCCAGGCTGACCGCTGCGGACTGGCCGGCCAAAGGCAGCAGTCCGGCCAGTTGGCGCAGCAGGGTGGACTTGCCCGTTCCATTGCGGCCGATGACCCCCAGCCGATCGCCCGGCAGCAGGCGCAACGACAGCTTGCGGGCCAAGGCCGGCTGATGCGCGGCAGCCACCACGTCCAGCGCCTCGACCTGCAGCCAGGCGTCGGTTTTCATCGCGCCCGCCGCAGCATGAGAATGAACACCGGCGCGCCCACCAGCGCCGTGACCGCGCCGACCGGCAGCTCGTAGGGCATGATCACGCCGCGCGCCAGCGTATCGGCGGCCACGACCAGGGCGGCTCCGGCCAGAGGCGCGGCCCAGGCCTGATCGTGCATGCGTTGCAGCCCGAGCAGCCGCAGAGCCTGCGGCACGACCAGGCCGACAAACCCCACCGCGCCCGCCACCGCCACCGAAGCGCCCGTGGCCAGCGCGGCCAGCAGCACGAGTTCCAGTCGCGCCCGCGCCACGGGTTCGCCCAGCAGCCAGGCGGCTTCGCTGCCCAGCAGCAGGCGGTCGTAGCGGCGCTGGCGCCAGAGCAGCCACACGCTGCCCAGCACGGCCAGCGCACACAGCTCTGGGCCATGCGTGGCGCCGGAGAGATTGCCCACCAGCCAGAACATGGCGCCGCGCAATTGCTGGTCGGGCACGAGCGTCAACAGCAGGGTGGACAGCGCCCCGGCCATCGCCGCGAGCATCGCGCCGATCAGGATGAGCTGCGCCGAGGCTTCGTCGTCGCGGCTGGCCATGATCCGCCGCCCCATGAGCAGCAGCGCAAACAGCGCCGCGCCCGCCCCCATCACGCTGCCCAGCCACATGGCCGCGCCCAGCAGCAGCGCAATGATGGCGCCGAGCCCGGCGCCGCCGGAGGCGCCGAGCACGTAAGGATCGGCCAGCGGATTGCGCAGCAGAATCTGCATGGCCAGTCCCGCCTGCGCCAGCAGCGCGCCCACGCCCACGCCCGCCAGCACCCGCGGCAGGCGAAGCTGCCAGACGATGTCGGCATTCCAGCCGCCCTCCCCCACCGACAGCGCCACTGCGATGACCGCGGCGAGCAACAGCGGCAGGCTCCAGCGCCACAGCGTCAAGCGGCCAGCGTTGCGATTCACCACGAGTTCAGGGGGCATGTCAGGCAGGGCGGGCGAAGCAACTCAGAGCTCAGGCCGCCAGGTCACGCCGACGAACACGCCCAGCGGCTCGCGGTTGTAGCCGTAGACCGTCTGGTATTTCTTGTCGAACAGGTTCTGCACGCGGGCATGCCAGCTCCAGTCTTTGGCCAGCGCGCCGCTGGCGGTGAGATCGACCGTGGTGTAGCTGCCCAGGGTGACGCGGCCGGTCGAACCGTTATCCCAGCGCGGGCCGCTGTAATGCAGCGTGGCGCCGTAGAGCACCGAAGCGAACTCGTGGTTGACCGTGACATTGGCCAGACTGCGGGCGCGGCGCTGCAGCGTGGGGTCGCCCGGCTTGCCGGTGTCCACGGGTTGCTGCAGCGTGAGGTTGGCGTCATACGCCCAGCCCTTCCAGGCGCCACGACCGCTCAGCTCCAGCCCGCGCGTGCGGCTGCTGGCAATGTTCTGGAAGGTGCTGGTGGTGAAGTCATACTGCCACTGATCCGTCGCCTTGGTCTGAAACAGCGTGGCGCGCAGCACATTCACCCCTTGCGACCATTGCAGAGCGGCCTCGACGGAATGCGCCTTTTCCGGTCTGAGGTTCGGGTTGCCATAGTACGGCGCGTACAGATAGCCCAGCGGCGCCGCATTGAATGCGGTGGAATAGCTGGCAATCGCCTTGAAACCCGCGCCGAGTTCGCGTCCATAGCCGAAGAAGCCGGTGTTCTGGCCAGAATACCCGTCGATGGCGTCATGGCGCAGATTGAACTGCAGCTCATTGCCGCCGACGCTGCCGTCGAGGCCGACGAAAACCGCCTTGGCCTGGCGTTCCCTGGAGGGGATCGATCCCGTGATGGAGGCAATGCGCTGTCGTTGCCAATCCAGTCCGCCCGTGGCCGTCCAGCCGCCGCCCAGTTGCACCCCATTGCGCCACAGCAGTTGCTGCACGCGGGTACGGTAGGTCGCACCATAGGGAAAGGCGCTGAAATTCTGGTTGGTCTGGGTCGTGCTCTGTTGCGACACGCTCAGATGGGACTTCCAACGCGCTGTCAGTTGGTTGTCGCTGAAGAGTTGGTAGAGGTCTTGCGTGGTGCGGCTCAGATTGGTGTCGGTCGGGCTGGCGTAGGCGCCATAGCTGTCATAGCTGGCGCGACCCTTGCTGCTGAATGCGCGCAGGCCCAGCGACTGCCCTGGCGAGAGCGTCTGCACGATCGAGCCGTTCATCGTCGTGTTGCCATAGCCGTTGCTGTTCGGGTTGGCATTGGCGAGCTGGGTTGAATTGATGGCGCTGAGGCCCTGCGTGGTGTAGCGGCTGATCCCCGCCTGTAGGGCGGTATTGCCCACCTGCCCGCTGGCGTTGGCCGACACGGTGGCGGTATTGCGGCTGCCCGCGGTCACCGAAACCGAAGCCTGAGGTTTTTTGCTGCCCGCGCGCGTGGTGATGAGCACCACCCCGCCGATGGCGCCCGAGCCGTAAATGGCCGAGACGTTGCCGCGGATGATCTCGATGCGCTGGATTTGATCGGTGGTGAAGTTGTTGAGATAGGCCACGCCCGTGGCGTCCTGCGCGTTCATCGGCACGCCGTCGAGCAACACCAGCACGTCGGGGCCGCCGAAACCGCGCAGATAGACATTGCCACTCTGCCCCGGCCCGCCATTGCTCGTCACCTGCACCCCGGCCACCTGCTGGAGCAGCGTGGTGAGGTTCTGCGCGCCGCTCTGCTCGATCTGCTCGCGCGTGATGACGCTCACACTGGGCAAGGCCTGAGACAGCGGCTGTGGATAGCCCGTGGCCGACACCACGACCGGCGGCAGCGAAGTGGCCGCAGGCAATGAGGTCTGGGCGCTTGCGTCCAGAGCCATCAGGCTCAGGGCGACAGCCAGGGCTGTTTTCGTCCAGGGCGTGATGGTTGTTGAAAGACGTGCGCGGCATTCGCTCTGCTGGGCAGAGCCGATAGGAGTGAACTGCTGGGACATGACAGAGTTTCCGGATGAATGAGCGCTGCCGTGCTCCCCCGCACGGCTGGCGCGGCTGCAAACGCGCCTCCTCAGATCCCAGAACACATCGCAACGACACGGCGGCGTAGGGGTGCAATGCACAGCAGCCCGCGTGGTCTTGATGCGCCCCATCCACCCGAAGCTGCGCGTCTTCTCGTCGTTGGCCGGTATCCGGGCTGGCGACGCGATCCGGACCTCCTTCCCAAACCCGTGGATTCAGTGGAGAGCGTGTCCGAACGGAAGGCATGCGCCTTCGGTCGCTGACCGTTGCGGGGGCAGCACAGGCCGGAGCATCTGCCGGGGGCATGGCTCTTCCTGTTTCCCGTTTGACTGCGCAGCGTGAACCGCCGCGCGAGCACCAACAGACGCCATGTTAGCTGGGCGCCGGCGCCGTTTTGCCGATATCCGGGTGGTCGACTTTAGGGCCTGTTCACCCCATTTCTGCACCCGCGTTGCCCCCAGCGGGGCGTCTGGGGGCAACCCTGCGGGCCGGGGGTCTGGGCGGCGCACTGCCACGTTGCAGTCCGCTTGTGGTGGAGACCACCACGGCGCGGCCTGCGCCTCGCATTGCCTCCGCCCAGACCCCCGGCGCGGGTGCAGAAATGGGGTGAACAGGCCCTAGAATGCCGCGCATGGACGAACGACAGCCCTCCCCCGCCATCGCCCAGCTGCAATCGCGCGTGGAGCGACTGCTGCTGCGTCACCATGAGTTGTTGCGCACCAACGCCCTGCTGTCCGAGCGGGTGCAGGCGCTCGAAGCCGAGCGCGACCAGATGCGCCAGCGCCTGCACGATGCCACCCAGCGCATCGACCGTTTGCTGGCACGGCTGGATCAGACCTCTTCCATTTCGGGCGAGCCCGACTCTCAAGCATGAGCATGACCACGCTGGATGTGAACATCATGGGCCAGATCTACACCCTGGCCTGCCCCGCCGACGAACAAGCGGCGCTGCTGGCCGCCGTGCGGGAAGTGGACACCGAAATGTGCGCCATCCGCGACATGGGCAAGGTGCGCGCCCGTGAGCGCATCGCCGTGCTGGCCGCACTCAATCTGGCGCACAGCCTGATCGAGGCGCGCAAGGCGTCGGAAGCTGCAGGCGAGGCGATACAGGCGCCGTTGACCTCCGGGGAAGATGCGAAAGTCATTGCGCAACTCACCCGACAGCTCGACGAAGCGCTGGGCGCCGAGGGCAAGCTGCTCTGAAATTTTCACGCAGGGCAGCCTGCCACCCCTTACAATGGACGTGTCTGCCGGGCTTGGTTGAGTCGGCATTTCCTGAACCGATAAATTTGTGCCTCGGGCTTGGAAATTCTGTGTGTGCGCGTGACGTCTCGCGCAGACGTCCCCAAAGCACAGTGACCTTGCCCACCTGTCCCAGTAGGGTTCAGGGATCAACGCTCAATCAGGTTCCGGCAGACACCTCTCCCGCATGCCCCCCTCCGATTCGACGCCCCGCTGTGTGCTCGACACCCAGGTGCTGCTCGACTGGGTCCTGTTCGATGATCCGCGCACCTGCCTTTGGGCGCAGGCCATCGAGCGCTGCAGCGTGCACTGGATCTACTGCGCCGCCATGCAGACCGAAGCCTTGCGCGTCGTGCACTACCCGGCGCTGAGCAAGCGCTTCGACCCCGCGCTCTCCGCCGAGAAAGTGAATGCCTGTTTTGCGCGCTGGGGGCAATGCTGCGCCGATCCACCGGGCCAGCGCCGCTTGATCTGCACCGACCCGGACGACCAGGTCTTTCTCGACCTGGCTCTTGCCCAGAATGCGGCCACCCTGCTGAGCCGCGACCAGGCGGTCTTGCGACTGGCGCGGCAGGCCAGTCGCTTGGGCCTGCGCATCAGCCCGTCCGAAAGCGCGCCGCCGCCAGACTGAAGCCAGGCTCAGGAGGCCGACTGCCCCAGCGCCAGCAGGCGGTTTTTCCGCCGCAGGGCCCACCCGATCATGCCGCTGCCCAGGATGATCAGCGGGATCGACAGCAACTGCCCCATGGTGAGATGAAGCCACAGATACCCGAGAAAGGCATCGGGCTGGCGGAAGAACTCGGCGGTGAAACGCGCCAGGCCATAGCCCAGGGCGAAGCAACCGGCGATGAAGCCACGCGGACGCTCCTTGCGCGACAACCACCACAGCACCGCGAACAGCAAGATGCCTTCGAGAAACATTTCATACAACTCGGAAGGAAAGCGCGGCACCATGCTGCCGGACTCGGGATAGATCATCGCACCGGGCCACCATGTGGGTGCGGGCCGTCCCCACAGTTCACCGTTGATGAAATTGCCGATGCGACCGAACGCCAGCCCTGGAGGAATGAGAGGGGCGACAAAGTCCATGATCTGCAGCCACGAATACCGCCGGCTGCGCGCAAACCAGTACGCCGCCGCCATGACGCCGAGCAGCCCGCCATGAAACGACATGCCGCCGTCCCACACTGCGACGATCTGCGCCGGGTGCGAGAAGTAATAGTCTGGCTGGTAGAACAGCACATAGCCGGTGCGCCCCCCGAGGATCACTCCCAACACCCCGGCGAACAGCAAATCCTCGATGTCGCGCGAAGTCCAACCCTGGCGGGCGTAGGGCTGGTCCTTCAGGCGCCTTTGCGCCAGCAGCCAGAAGGTGATGAAGCCCAGCAGGTACATGATGCCGTACCAATGCACCTTGATCGGGCCAAGCTGCAGGGCGATGGGGTTGAAGTCGGGGTGAATGAGCATGGGCGTGAAGTGTACGGGGTCGTCCCGAGCATTCCTTTCAAGCCGCGCGGATGCAGGTCAAGATTTACCTTTGGATACCGCTGCTGCCCAAGCGTGGCCGAGCAGATACAGGCCAAAGCTCAGTGAAGCGATCCAGGTACTGGCTGGATAGCCGATGTAATACGCCGCCGCCAGCCCGCCCCAAGTCACCGCCAAGCCGAGCGCCACCGAAAGGCCGATGCCCCCGGCCAAGCTGCGGCTCACGGTCTGCGCCGTCGCAGCGGGGCCGACGAGCAAGGCGAAAATCAGCAGGGCGCCGATCACCGGCACGGCAATCGCCACGGTGGCTGCGACCAGCAGGATGAACAGCACATCGAGCTGCCGCGTGTTCACCCCGCGCGCCTGCGCGCCTTCGGGATTGAAACTGGCAAAGCACAGCGGGCGGTACAGCAGCGCCAGCCCGGTCAGCCCCGCCACGCAGACCAGCAGCGACAAGCCCGCCTGCTCTGCCGTGATGCCCACGATGCTGCCAAACAGAATGCTCATCGCCGACTGTGCGTTGGCGGTGTAGAGATTGAGAAACAGCACCCCCAGCCCCAGCGCGAACATCAGCACCATGCCGATGCCGATGTCTCTCTGACGGATGCGACCGCCCGTCAACGCCAGCACCACGCCGCTGCTCAGCGTAAAGACGAACAGCCCGAGATAGGGGCTCAAACCCAGCAGAATGGCGCCCGCCGCCCCGGTGAACCCGACATGCGAGAGCGCATGCGCGGCAAAAGCCTGCCGCCGCAAGGTGATGAAATAGCCCACTGCAGCGCTCAACACAGCAATGGCGCTGCCCGCCAGCAGCGCATGCCGCATGAAGCCATATTCCAGACCGAGGATCACCCACCCTCTCCTTCTTCGGCATGACCGTGATCGTGTCCGCAATGCGCGGCGTCTTCGGGCATGAAGCCGTCTGCGGGATGGATGAACCGATAGCCCCCGTCGCGCGCCACGGCCATCGGCAGACCGTACAGCGCCGAGAGCGCCGCGGCGTTGACCACTTCATCGACCGTGCCCAGGCGCCCTCTGCCGCCCGCGAGGTAGAGCACCTGGTCCATGTGCGGCAGCAGCGGATTGATGTCGTGCGCGGTCATCAGCACCGTCAGTCCCTGCTCGGTGCACAGCCTGCGGGCGGTCAGCAGGATGCGCTGCTGCGCCTGCGGATCGAGGTTGGACAGCGGCTCGTCGAGCAGCAGGATGCGCACCGGGTTGACCAGCGCCTGGGCAATGCGCGCTCGTTGCCGCTGCCCGCCGGAGAGCGCATCCATGCCGCGCTCGGCGAGAGACTCGATTTCCAGCGCCTGCAGCGCCGCATCGACGGCCTGCGCGCGCTGCCGTGCACCGCTGAGCCCCAACCCCCAGCGTTCGCCCTGCCAGGCCGTGCCGACAAAACTGCGCACCCGCAGAAAACTGTCCGCGCCAATCGGGTCGCGCTGCGAGACATAGCCGATCTGCGCGCGTGCGGACAAGTTCTCCCGCCCCAGCAATCGCAAGCGGCCCGACTGCAGCGGCTGCAAACCCAGCAAGGCGCGCAGCAAGGTGGTTTTGCCCGCACCATTGGCACCGAACACGCCGACGAACTGTCCGGGGCGGATGGCCAAATCCAGTCCATCGAGCACGGTGTGCCCGCCGAGCACGCAGCGCAAACCTTGCGCCTGTATGGCCCAGCCGGGCGTGGCGTTCAGCATGGCAGGTTCAGTCGGCACGATCAATGCGATTTGCCCAGAGCGCGATCGATCGCGGCGAGGGTTTGCAATTGCCACTGCACATAGCCGGTCCTGGGCGGCACGAATTCATCGACGCCCACCACGGGCACGCCGGAATCCAGCGCGATGTTGCGCAGACGATCGGTCAGCGGATCGGTCACCTGACGGTTGTAGAACAGCAGAGCGACCTTGTGCTGCCGCAGATGGTCTTCATAGCGCGCGACTTCGGCAGGTGACGGTTCAGTGTCGTTCATCACGTCGAACTGAAATTTCTCGCCCAGACTGGTCCAGCCCAGTTGCCGCAGCAAATAGCCCACGACCGGCTCGGTTGCCGTGACTTGGAGCCGGGGATATTGATGTGCCAATGCCGCCTGCGCCTGGTTCAAGCGGGCCAGTTCTGCCTTGAATCGCCGCAGATTGCTGGCAAATTGCTGGCGATGCGCCGGATCGGCTTGCTGCAGCAGTTGCGTGAGTTTTTCCGCCACCTTGAGCGCGATCAGCGGATCGTAGAACACATGCGGGTTGCGATCGGCCATGATGCGCGCCGGATCGAGTTCCGCTGCCACGATCACCTGCCGGTGCGGCGTGGGATTCGCCGCCAGCATCTTGCGCATCCAGTCGTCATAGCCGATGCCGTTGAGCAGGACGATCTGCGCCTGCGCCACCTTGCGCGCCACGGCGGGCGTGGCCTCGAAACTGTGCGGATCGACATTCGGATTGTTGATGATGCTGTCCACCTTCACCTGGTCGCCGCCGATGGCCTGGGCGATGACGCCGTAGGTGCTTTCCGCCGCCACGATGGCAATCGGTGCGGCCTGCACCTCGCGGGCCCACAGCAGCGAAAGCGGTAGCGCAAGGCAAAACAAGAATGAGCGCAAGTTCATGAGTCCTCTCCATCAGAGTTTCGTTACTGTATAACGTCTCATTCAAAACGAATGTATCCGCATGCAAATCAGCGCACTCGCTCATCGCAGGCAGAATGGCAGGTTTATGACCCGCTTCGATCATGAAAATAGCGACCTGGAACATCAATTCCCTCTCGGTGCGCCTGCCCCAGGTGCTCGCCTGGCTGCAGACCCAGTCGCCTGACGTGCTGGCGCTGCAGGAAACCAAGCTGACCGATGAGCGGTTTCCGCATGCCGACCTGCTCGATGCGGGCTATCACGGCGTGTGCCTCGGCCAGCCGACCTACAACGGCGTGGCCCTGCTCAGTCGACAGCAAGCTGAGAATGTGCAGCGTGGCATTCCCGGATTCGAAGACGATCAGGCGCGCGTGATCGCGGCGACCTACGGCGATCTGCGGATCATCGACGCCTACTTTCCGAACGGGCAGGCGCCCGACAGCGACAAGTTCGCCTACAAGATGCGCTGGCTCGATGCCCTGGAAGCCTGGTTGCGCGCGGAGCTTCAAAGCCATCCCAAACTGGTTTTGATGGGCGATTTCAACATCGCCCCGGAGGATCGCGATGTGTACGACCCGGTGGCTTGGGCCGGCCAGATTCACTGCACGCCCGAGGAGCGGAGTCATTTCCAGGCGCTGCTCGGGCTCGGCCTGATCGACGCCTTCCGCGCCTTCGAGCAACCCCCGAAGAGCTGGAGCTGGTGGGATTACCGCAATCTGGCCTTCCGCAGGAACCAGGGCCTGCGCATCGACCACATCCTGGTGAGCGAGGGCCTGCGCGGTGCGCTGCAAAGCTGCGTCATCGACAAGGCGCCGCGCAAGAACGAGCGCCCCAGCGATCACGCGCCGGTGATTGCCAAGTTGGTTCTGTGAGCGGAGTTCAATCCTCCATCCCCAGTTCCTGGATTTTGCGGGTGATGGTGTTGCGCCCGATGCCCAGTTTTTGCGCGGCTTCGATGCGCCGACCGTGCGTTTGCGCCAGCGCGGCGGTAATGACGGCGCGTTCGAAACGTTGAGTGAGCAGGTGCATGACGTCGGGCTCGCCGCTGCGAATCAGGCCCAGGGCCACCTGTTCGACGCGGTGCTCCCAGTCCTCGTTCGAGGCTTCAGTGGGTGTCGAGGTGAGGTTCGGCGCAGCAGGGGGGGACACTTCGGCAGGCGTCAAAGCCGCCGCGACGGGCATCTGCGCATCTGCTGAACGCAGTTCCGTGAGCAGATGGTCGCGCAGATCCTCTGGCAGGTCCTTGACCTGGATGGTCTGCGCCGGCGCCATGACGGTGAGCCATTGGCAGAGGTTCTCCAATTGCCGCACATTGCCGGGAAACGGAAATCGTTGCAAGACCTGCAAGGCATCGGCGGAGATGCGCTTGGCCTCGACGCCCAGTTCCTGCGCGCTGCGCTGCAGGAAATGCCGGGTGAGCGGCGCGATGTCTTCATTGCGCTCGCGAAGGGGCGGAAGGCGCAGGCGGATGACGTTGAGGCGGTGAAACAGATCCTCGCGGAACTGGCCCTGCGCCACACGCTGTTCCAGGTTCTGGTGCGTGGCGGCAATCACCCGCACATGCGACTTGATGGCACTGTGCCCGCCCACGCGGTAATAGTGCCCATCGGAGAGCACGCGCAGCAGCCGGGTCTGAAGCTCCAGCGGCATGTCGCCGATTTCGTCGAGGAACAGCGTGCCGCCTTCGGCCTGCTCGAAGCGGCCGCGCCGCATGGTCTGCGCCCCGGTGAAGGCGCCGCGCTCGTGGCCGAACAGCTCGCTTTCCAGCAGATCCTTCGGAATCGCGGCGGTGTTGATGGCGACGAACGGGCCGCCCGAGCGCGGGCTGTGCTTGTGCAGGGCGCGGGCGACGAGCTCTTTGCCCGTGCCTGACTCTCCCGTGATCAGCACCGTGACCTGCGAATGCGCCAGCCGCCCGATGGCGCGAAACACATCCTGCATCGCCGGGGCCTGGCCGAGCAGTTCGGGAGACTCCTGCTGCGCCTCGTCGGCCTGCTCTTCACGCAGGCTTTCATCGACGGCCCGCTGGATCAACTCGACCGCCTTGTCCACGTCGAAGGGCTTGCTCAAGTAATCGAACGCGCCGCCCTGGAGCGAGGCGACCGCGCTGTCGAGATCGGAATATGCCGTCATGATGATGACGGGCAGGCCGGGATGCGACTGGCGGATTTGCTGCAGCAATTCGATGCCGTTGCCGCCCGGCATGCGAATGTCGCTGATGAGCACCTGCGGACACGACTCGGTGAAAGCGTTCAGCACGTCGCGCGGATTGGAAAAGCTGCGCACCTCCATGCCCGCCTTGTGCAGCGCCTTTTCCAGCACGAAGCGGATCGAGGCATCGTCATCGACCACCCAGATCGGCTTCATCGCGCGCTCCCCTGGAGCGAACGCCGTGACCTCAAGGCAGCGGTAGCGTGATGCGGAATTCGGTGTGGCCGGGCTGGCTGTCGCATTCGATGGTTCCCTGATGTTGCTGAACGAAGGTCTGCGCCAGGGTGAGCCCCAGCCCGCTTCCTCCTTCCCGGCCCGAGATCAGTGGAAAAAAGATGCGATCTTTCAGTTCCGCAGGCACCCCAGGGCCGTTGTCCACGATATGCAAGACCAGTGCCAGCCTGTGGCGCTGGCGAGCCACCGTCACCTGCCGTGCCACGCGGGTACGGAACACGATGCGCGCGTCACCCTGTGCAATCTGCGCTTGCAACGCCTGCGCGGCGTTGTGGGCGATATTGAGCACCGCCTGGATGAGTTGTTCCCGGTCGCCGCGAAACTCGGGCAGGCTGGCGTCGTAGTCCTGCTCGATGGTCAGCCCTTGCGGAAACTCGGCCTGCAGCAAGGTGCGCACGTGCTCGCAGACCTCGTGGATGTTCACATCGCCCACAACATGCGGCTTGCGATGCGGCGCCAGCAGCCGATCCACCAGGGTTTGCAGCCGATCCGCCTCGGCGATGATGACCTGGGTATATTCCTGCAGTTCCACGGAGGGCAGCTCGGCATGCAGCAATTGCGCCGCGCCGCGTATGCCCCCCAGCGGATTCTTGATTTCGTGCGCCAGATTGCGGATCAGCTCCTTGTTCGCCTGCGCCTGGTTGTGCCACTGTTCCTCACGTTCCAGACGCGATTGCTGGCTGATCTCCACGACTTCGGCGAGCAGCAGGCCCTGGGGGTGATCGGTGCGCGCGACGATCACTTGCACCTGCACCGGCTCGCGCAAATCGCGCAGCCGGATCATGCAGTCGAAACGCTTGCTGCTGAATTCATTGCTGCCGACCTGTTGCAAGGACATCTGCCACAGCGCCTGGCAGTCCATCCAGTGGCTCAGGTTCTGTCCGTTCAACAGGCGGCGGGAGACGCCCAGACCATTCTCCAGCGCGGGATTGGCGTATCGAATGGCGCCCTCGGCGTCCACCAGGGCCGCCATCGAGGCCAGCCAATCGAGGCCGGGGTATTCCAGACCAAGGCGTTCGGCCGCGTCGTCATTCATTGCGGATACTTTTGCAACTCGCGTTGCAAGGCTGCGATATTGGCCTGCGTCATGGCGATCTGTTCTTTCATCGCTGCCACACGTTGCGCATATTCACCGCCCTTGACCCCACCTCCCACGATGCGTTCGCTGGGCAGGTAATCGGGGTGACCGTTGTTGTACGCCTTGAGCTGCTGCTCCAGCAGCGCCTGCTGTTGCTGCAGCTCCTGCTCCAGAATGCGCCGCGCCTCGGCGTCGCGCTCTTTCTGCGTGGCGGGAGCGACTCGCACGGCCCGGTTGCCGCTCGGTGCAGCTTTTTCCCCGCTGGCCCGACTGGCCGGGCCGATGATCTTGGGTGCCATCCCCGGGCTGGAGAGGATGCTCACATTGGCGTTGTCGATCAGCTTGCAGTTCTTCGCCTTCACCTCGGAAAGATCGTTGGTGTAGGAATTGTCGGGGCAGCGGTAAACGCGCTGTGGATCGGTCTGTGCCACAGCGGCAGAGGCGCCCGCCAGGGACGCGAACAAGATGAAGGCTGCATATCGCACGGTCAAGCGGTTGGGCAATCGGACAAACGGGGTCATGATGGTGCGCGGACAGGAGAAGAGAAGGCAGTGTAAGTCTGGCAACGCGCGGGCCGCACACCCGGCCGACAGGGCGTGGCGGAAATGCCTTGAAAAGCGGAAAAAAAAGCGGCCCGAAGGCCGCTCCTGCACCGATGGATCGCCTTACAGCGAGTAGTACATGTCGAACTCGACCGGGTGCGTGGTCATGCGAAAACGGGTGACTTCTTCCATCTTCAGCTCGATGTAGGCGCTGATGAAGTCGTCGCTGAACACACCGCCCTTGGTGAGGAAGGCGCGATCCTTGTCGAGGTAGTCCAGCGCCTGGTCGAGGCTGGAGCACACGGTCGGGATCTTGGCCTCTTCTTCCGGCGGCAGGTCGTAGAGGTTCTTGCTCGCGGCTTCGCCCGGGTGAATCTTGTTTTCCACGCCGTCCAGACCGGCCATCATCATGGCGGAGAAGGCGAGATACGGGTTGGCCGTCGGGTCGGGGAAACGCACTTCGATGCGGCGCGCCTTGTCGCTGTGCACGAAGGGCACGCGGATGGACGCCGAACGGTTGCGCGCGGAATAGGCCAGCATCACCGGGGCCTCGAAGCCCGGAACCAGACGCTTGTAGGAGTTGGTGCCGGGGTTGGTGATGGCGTTGAGCGCGCGCGCATGCTTGATGATGCCGCCGATGTAGTACAGCGCGAACTCGGAGAGGCCGGCGTAGCCGTTGCCGGCGAACAGATTCTTGCCGTCCTTCCAGATCGACTGGTGCACATGCATGCCCGAGCCGTTGTCGCCGACGACGGGCTTGGGCATGAAAGTCGCGGTCTTGCCGTAGGCATGCGCCACGTTGTGCGCCACATACTTGAGCATCTGCGTCCAGTCGGCACGCTGCACCAGGGTGGAGAACTTGGTGCCGATTTCGCATTGGCCGGCGTTGGCCACCTCGTGGTGGTGCACTTCGACGGGCACGCCCATTTGTTCGAGCAGCAGGCACATTTCCGAGCGGATGTCCTGCAGACTGTCGACCGGGGGAACCGGAAAGTAGCCTCCCTTGACCGCCGGGCGGTGGCCCATATTGCCGCCTTCGAGCTTGTCGCCGGACGCCCAGGCGGCTTCGCCGGAGTCGATCTTGACGAAACTGCCGGACATGTCCACGTTCCAGCGCACTTGATCGAAGATGAAAAACTCGGGTTCCGGGCCGAAGTAGGCCGTGTCGCCCAGACCCGAAGCCTTGAGGTAGGCCTCGGCCTTCTTGGCGACGGAGCGCGGATCGCGGTCGTAGGGCTTGCCATCACCGGGTTCGAGCACGTCGCAGCTCAGCAGCAGCGTGGTTTCTTCGTAGAACGGATCGATATTGGCGGTGTTGGGGTCGGGCATCAGCAGCATGTCCGAGGCTTCGATGCCCTTCCAGCCGGCGATGGAGGAACCGTCGAAGGCATGGCCGTCGGTGAACTTGTCCTCATTGAACGCCGACACCGGCACAGTGACATGCTGTTCCTTGCCGCGGGTGTCGGTGAAGCGGAAATCCACGAATTTGACGTCGTGCTCTTTCACCATGCCCATCACGTCGGCGACTGTTTTGCTCATGAAAATCTCCTGTCAGGTTGAAATGCGTGCAAGTGGTCATCTTTGCATCTGAAGATGGCACTCGACATCGTTTGCTGCGATGCTCTGCGCAGTGCAGGCAATCTAGCAGAAAGCATGCCCGAATCGTTTGAAACCGATTGCGCCCGTCGTGAGGAAACGGCAGGAATTTGAACCTGGGACGATGGCACCATATCCGTGCATTCGCGCCGTTCGCACTGTTTTGGTACGCATGAAATCATTTTGGTGCATCTTCCCAACTTCCTTGCGGCAAGTGCGCCTTGAGGTACTCGAAGGCTTGTTCCACACCGGACCGGCCGCCCTTGACGCCAAGCTCGATGTGCCGCCCCCAGACCGGGTGATCCACACTGGGAAGGCTGAACACCTTGACGCCGGGAAAGCGCCGTTCGATGTCTTCCATCAGCGGCGTGAGATCGGATTCCATCGCATGCCGCACGATCACCGCGCGCTCGGCCTGGTGGCCCAGCCCATGCAGATGCGCCAGCGGCCCGTTCAGCACCCATTCCAGCATCGGCCATGCCATGACCGGAAAACCCGGCACGAAGTAATGCTGCCGGATGGAAAAGCCGGGAATGCGGTTGTACGGGTTGGGAATGATGCTGCTGCCACGAGGGAACATGCCCATCTGCAAACGCTGTCGGTTGGCTGCGGAGTCCACCTCGCCCAGACCGGCATCGACGACCACCTGCTGAATCAGCGCCCTGGCTTCAGGATGCAGTTCCAGCGGCAGACCCAGCGCGGCTGCGGCGCTTTGCCGGGTGTGGTCGTCCGGCGTGGCGCCAATGCCGCCGCAGCTCAGCGCCACATCGCCGCGCCGAAAACTCGCGGCAAACGCCTCGGTCAGCAGGGCTGGGTCGTCGCCCAGATAGCTCACCCAGTCCAGCCGCATCCCGCGCGCCTTGAGCAGCGCCAGAATCTGCGGGAAGTGTTTGTCCTGCCGTTTACCCGACAGGATTTCGTCGCCGATGATGTAAAGACCCAGTCCCATGCTCGCGCTTTGAATGCAAAGTTCAAGCATAGCGGGACGGCGTTGCGCTCGCGCCTGCGGTCGGCACCAAAAAAATCACATTCCGGCATTTCCCGTCCGGTTGCGGGGTGCCGTATCCACCGCATTCACCCGTATGCTGGCCCATCCCGTTTTTCATCGACATCCATGCTGCTTCATCACACTTTCGAAACGACTGCCGCCGTCCTTGCCGAACATCGCGCCATCGTGCGCGAGGGAGTGTCCACCCGCTATGGCGATCTGGCGGACCTGGTGGAGGGCATTGCGGCGGCGCTGCGCGCCGACGGCGTGCAGCGTGGCGAGCGGGTGGCGCTGTTTCTCGACAACTGCGTGGAAATGGTTGCGGCGATCTACGCCGTGCTCAAGATCGGCGCGGTGTTCATGCCGGTCAACACCCTCACCAAGGCCGACAAGCTGGCCTACATCCTCAACGATGCCGAGGCCTGCGCCCTGCTCACGCAGCAGGAACTGGCCGAAACCAGCCGCGCGGCGCTCGCGCAGAACCGCAGCGTGCGCCACTGCTACCTGCTCACGACCTATGCGCAGGGCAAGCCGGATGTCGGCACGCCCGATGCGCGCGAGCGCCCGTTCCCGGCGGCCTTGCCCAAGGCACCCTGCTCGCCCACGCCGCCCGATCTGATCGACCAGGATCTGGCCGCCATCATCTACACCTCGGGCTCCACCGGGGATGCCAAAGGCGTGATGCTCACGCACCTGAACATGCTCACCGCGCTGCGTTCGGTGCGCGCTTATCTCGGACTGCGGCAGAGCGACATCATCGTCTGCGCCCTGCCGCTGGCCTTCGACTATGGGCTGTATCAGGTGCTCATGGCCTTCAGCCTGGGTGCCACCGTGCTGCTGGAACGCTCGTTCACCTTTCCGGTCCAGGTGCTGGCCAACATGGCGCGGGAGCGGGTCACGGTGTTCCCGGGTGTGCCGACCCTGTTCACCCTGCTGACCAACCTCAAGTCGCTGCATGAGTTCGATCTGTCGGCGCTGCGGCTGATCACCAATACCGCCGCGGCCCTGCCGCAAACCCAGATCGCGCAAATCCGTGCGCTGTTTCCGCAGGCCAAGCTGTTTTCCATGTACGGGCTGACCGAGTGCAAGCGGGTGAGCTACCTGCCGCCGGAGCAGCTCGATGTGCGCCCCGGCAGCGTCGGGCGGGGCATGCCCAATGAGGAAGTCTGGCTGGTCGATGACGAGGGCCGCCGCCTGCCCAACGGCAGCATGGGCGAGCTGGTCATCCGCGGCAGCCATGTGATGCGCGGCTACTGGCGCAAGCCCGAGCAGACCGCGCAGCGCCTGCGGCCCGGGCCGATTCCCGGCGAGACGGTGCTGTATTCGGGCGATCTGTTTCGCACCGATGAAGAGGGCTGGCTGTATTTCGTCGCCCGGCGCGACGACATCATCAAAAGCCGGGGCGAGAAAGTCAGCCCGCGCGAAGTCGAAAACGTGCTGCATGCGCTGGAGGGCGTGTTCGAGGCCGCCGTCATCGGCGTGGACGACCCGCTGCTGGGCCAGGCGGTCAAGGCCTTCGTGGTGTGCAAACCCGGCGCTGCGCTCACCGAGCGCGAAGTCATCAAGCACTGTCTGGCGCACATCGAAAACTTCATGGCGCCCAAATACGTCGAATTCGTCGATGCGCTGCCCCGCACCGATACCGGAAAGATCAAAAAAACCGATCTGCGCTGACCCCCCATTTCTCCATTCCCGCTCTCATCGAGACCTCATTCCCATGTCCGACATCCAGAAAAAAATCCGCGACTACATCGACAGCAACTTTCTGCTCGGCGCGCGCGACACGAACTACAGCGACACCGACTCGCTGCTCGACCTGCACATCCTCGACTCCACCGGCGTGCTCGAACTCATCCTCTTCCTCGAAGAGAACTGGGGCATTCAGGTGGCCGACATCGAAATGGTGCCCGACAACCTCGACAGCGTGGCCGCCATCGCCGCCTATGTGCAACGCAAACAGGCAGCTTGAAACATGACCCGCCCCGCGCTGAATGCCGCCGTCCTCGCTATCGACTGTGAGGCGGAAATCCAGCGCATCGCTGACTTTTTTGTCCACACCCTGCGCGGCTTCAACAAGCGCGGCGTGGTGCTGGGTCTGTCCGGCGGGGTGGACAGCTCGGTGTGCGCGGCGCTGGCCGTGCGCGCCCTGGGGCCGAAGCGGGTGTTCGGCCTGCTGATGCCCGAGCGCGATTCGTCGGACAGCAGCGCCAGCCTGGGCGCACAGGTCGCGCAGCAACTCGGCATCGCGTACGCGGTGGAAAACATCGCACCCGCGCTGGAAGCCATCGGCTGCTACCGCTGGCGCGACGAAGCGGTACGCGCGGTGCTGCCCGACTACACCCCGCAATGGAAAATCAAACTCGCCATCTCCGGCGGGCTGGACGGCGGCATCAACCATTTCAGGATCATCGCCCAGTCGCCCGACGGACAGATGCATGAGGCGCGGCTGCCGCTGCGCGAGTATCTGCAGATCGTCGCCGCGACCAACCACAAGCAGCGCCTGCGCAAAACCCTCGAATACTTCCACGCCGACCGTCTGAACCATGCGGTCATCGGCACCCCGAACCGGCTGGAGTACGACCAGGGTTTTTTTGTGAAAAACGGCGACGGCTCCGCCGACCTCAAACCCATCGCCCACCTCTACAAGACCCAGGTCTACGCCCTGGCCCGGCACCTCGGCCTGCCCGAAGCGGTGTGCAACGCCGCCCCGACCACCGACACCTACAGCCTGCCGCAGGGTCAGGACGAGTTCTATTTCGCCCTGCCCTGGCATCAGATGGATCTGGCGCTGTGGGCCCGCAACCACGGCCATGGCGCGGCGGAGCTGGCCGAGGCCCTGGGCATTTCAGAGCCACGCGCCGCCGCCGTGCTGAACGACATCGACACCAAGCGCCGCACCACCCGCTATCTGCACGCCCGTCCCGCGCTGGTCGAGCCCGTTTTTCACCCTTCTCAGGAGAGCGCTTCTTGAAACTCGACGCCACCGCATCGACCGCCCACCCCGCGCCCGATCTGCAAGCCCTCGGGCCGGACGCGCAGGCCGCGTTCGAACAACGCCTGAGTCGGCTCACCCAGGCCCTCGACATCCTGCCCGACAAACCGGAAGAGACGCCGATATCCGCCCTGCGCGCGCTCTGGTTGCTCGCTGCCGGACGCCCGATGTCGATCCACGCAGCGACAGAAACGCCACTGGTCGCGCTGGACGCCGCGCGACTTGCCGCGCTCGACGGCCTGATCGCGCGCCGCATGGCCGGAGAACCTGTCGCCTACCTCACGGGTTGGCAGCGTTTCATGGAGATCGAACTGCGCGCCTCGCCCGCAGCGCTCATTCCTCGCGCCGAGAGCGAATTGCTCGCCCAGATCGCTGCACAAAAACTGCGTGAGATGGCCGCTGCAGCCGCAACGCCCCCGGTGGTGATCGACGTGTGCTGCGGCTCGGGCAATCTGGCTCTGGCGCTGGCGCACGCCGTGCCGCAGGCGCAGGTGCATGGCGCCGACATTTCCGAAACCGCCCTCGACCTGGCTCGCGCCAATACGGAAACCCTTGGGCTGAGCCAGCGCGTCAGCCTGCATGCCGGCGATCTGCTCGCCCCCTTCGGCGCGGAATTCCACGGCAAGGTGGATATGGTGGTTTCGCTGCCGCCCTATATCTCCACCGCCAGGATGGACGCCATGCCGCATGAAATCGTGGGGCACGAACCGCATCTGGCGTTCGATGGTGGTCCGTTCGGCGTGCGCATTCTCATGCGGCTGATCCACGAATCCCCGCCGCTGCTGCGCCCCGGGGGCTGGCTGGGCATGGAAGTCGGCCTCGGCCAGGGCCCGGCCATGGTGCAATTGCTGGAAAGGCACCCGGCCTACGACCGGGTCGAGACCGTGTGCGACGCCGACGGCGCGATCCGCGCCGTGCTCGCCCGCGCTGCTGCGGACTGATTGCGCACACGCTCCGGCCAGGCCCGCGCCGCCGCCGCGCGTGCCCCCAGCCGATGCGCGACATAGAGCGCGGGAACCGCACTGCCAGCCAAAAGGTGGGCGATGACACTCCAGCGCGGCAAGGTTTCGCCGCCGGCGTAATACAGCCCGAGTCCGCTGACTGCCAGCACGCCGAAGGCGGCCAGCAGCGCCGCACCTGAGAGCCGGTTTTCGCGGCGCAGCCAGCCTGCGCGCATATGCACCGTCCACACCGCGCCGAGCAGCGCCAGCAGGGTGAAAAAGCACGCCGCATGCGTCGCCGCGACCCAGACCCTGGCGCCGTCGCCCAGCGCCCAGGGCAAGTTCCACTCCAGCCGCATCTGCAGCGCGCCGGGAACGAGCAGCAGGCCGCTGGCGAGCAATCCGGCCAGGGCGAAGTGCAACACCGTGGCGAACCCCGGTGGATAGGTTCTCACGCCGCGCTCCGCTCGCGGTCCGGTGCCTGCCCGCCGAGCAGCCGCCCGCCCAGCCGGTCGACACAGGCTGCGCGCCGATCCGGCGCGGCCAGCGCCGCGACCTTGGTCAGCGCATCGGCCTTCCAGCAATGGCGCGCCTGCACCGCCCAGACCGCCGGGCCGCGATGCTCCGGATCAGGCGAACCGCCGGCGGCTTCCGGCAGCACCAGGCAGGCCGGGTAGCGTTCGCGCTGCGCCGCCGATTGGCCGATGATCGAACTCGCGACCGCGGCATTGACCACCTGTCCGGCGGTATGCACCCTACCGCGCGCGTCGCGCAGCGCCAGCGGCACCGCCGCGCTACCGAAGGCGCGCAGGTCGCCGCCGGCGTTGACCACCCCCTGCGTCATCCCGCCGGCGCGCAGCGCCCGCACCGCCCGGTCGACGGCGTAGCCCTTGGCGATTCCGTCCAGGGTCAGCACCACCGGCCGGCGAAGCCGGACCCGGCGCCCCGGAAGGAGTTCGACGGCGTCGCTCGCACCCCGCGGCTCGACGGCGCCGAAGCCGTGGTCGGGGAGCACGCCGCGGCGCACGAGTTCGCCGCCGACCGTGACGTCGAACAGCCCGCCGCTGGCGCGCGCCAGCGCCAGCGCCAGCCGCAGCACCCGCCAGGTCCAGGCATCGACCTGCTGCACTCTGCGATGCGCCTGCAGATTGACCCGGCTGAGCGCGCTGTGCGGATCGTGAAAGCTCATCCGCTGCTGCACTCCGGCGATCTGCGCGAACGCGGCGTCGACCGCCGCCTCCACCCGGTCGGCCGGCCCTTCGACCCGCATCTCGACCCAGGTGCCGAGCACCGGACGCATGCGCCGCATCGCCACGAGGTCCGGCCGGCAGCGCATCAGCGCGCCCCCTGCAGCACCACCTGCTGCAGCACCAGCAGGCGCTTCACGCCGTTCATCACATTGCGGCAGGACAGCGTCGCGCCGCTGATGTTGGGCACGTCCTCGTCGAGCTTGAACGGATCGGCCAGGGTCTTGCCCTGCAGGGTCTTGCGCCAGCTCGCCTGCCGGATCTGGTCGCCATAGGTCTCCTTGAAAATCATCACCTCGACGCCGCGCACCCGTCCCTCGGGCTCCAGCGCCGCGGCGTAGGTGATGAACTCGTGCTTGCCGACAACCTTGTCGACGATGAACCAGCCGAGCAGCCGGCCGTCCTTTTCGGCGCGCCAGATGTCCTGCTTGTCCCAGCGCTGCTTGAGACCGGACTTGCTCTCGATCGCCGCGCGCTGCTCGCGGGTCAGCAGCACCGAGGCGTCGACGAAGCGGTCGGCCTCGGGAAACAGCGCCTTCTGCGCCTGCGGCACGGTCAGGTATTCGTTGGCGTGGGCCGGAGCGACCACGGCCGCGAGTGGCAGCAGAAGCAGCGGATGGATGTTGCGCATCGCTCGCTCCTCAGAAGTTGAAGCCGACCTTGAGGCGGACTTCCTGCTTGGTCTTTTCGATCAGATGCAGGTTCTGGTCGTTTTGCGCGGCGAACTTCTCGCCGCCGCCGCTGATCTGCGGTAGCCAGCTCAGCGTGAACCACCAGTCGCGCGCGCCGTAATGCAGGCTGGGACCTGCCTGGACCGACCAGCGCTCCTGCCCGACCTCGGTCTCGAACTCGGTTTCATAGAACACCTCGGCGCCGATGTACCAGTTGGGAGCGAAGCGGTACGACAGCCCGGTGCCGACCATGTACTCGATTTCCATTTCGGGATCGGTGGTCCATTCGAAATCCGGGTAGGGCAGGGTCACCGCGCCGCGCTTGGCGTAGGTCGAACCGATTCCGGTATTGGCCGCCCAGACGACCTGACCATCGAGGAAATACTTCTGCGCGAGCAGCTTGAGCTCGAGGTTGTACTTGTCCTTGTCCTGGCCTGAGTGGGCATCGATCCAGTCGCGGCTGAACGACAGGTAGGCGGCGATGCCGATGTCGTCCTTGGCCGGGGTGAGAAAGGCGTACTTGAGCGACGCCTCGACGCCGGAGAGTTTGAACGCATACTTCTCGTCGGCCGGCATATAGCCGTCGATGCGCAGCCCCGAGGTGTCGATTCCCATGCCCTTCAGATAGAGCGCTCCGGTCAGCCGGTCGGTCAACCCGCGTTCGACCTCGAGCTTGTAGTCGGTCGCGGCGTAGCTGCCTGCACCCTTGTCCCAGCGGTGCGTGGCATAGCCCACGACTTCCATCGCGCCCCTGGGCATTGGCTCGGCGCCCTTGATATGGCCGAACAGTTGCTCGTCGGCAAATACCGGAGCCTGGCACGTCATGAGCAAGGCGGACAGGGCTACAGTCCGTCCAAACCCTTTGCTGCTCTCAAAACCCTTCCCTCTGCACATCGTCTTTGTCCTTTCGGTTGCGAACAGCATTTACGAACGATTCGCATTTTTCTTTTTTATTTCAAAATGTGTCAAGCGTGCCATTTCGTTTTTTGCCAGCGACCATCGGCGCGCTCGCTGACCCTCAAGGTCGCAGGGACTGATCGACCCTGGATAAACAGGCAACGATGTCCAGGCAATGGGAGTGCCTGTCCAGACGCAGCACTTGCAGGCAAAATGTCCGGCTCACAGAGCCCCTGCCACCCGATGCCCGCCTCCCCCGACCTGTCCTCGCACACCCCCTTGATGCAGCAATACCTGCGCATGAAGGCGGAGCATCCCGGCACGCTGCTGCTGTGTCGCATGGGCGATTTCTATGAGCTGTTCTATGAAGATGCCGAAAAGGCCGCGCGCCTGCTCGACATCACGCTGACGCGGCGCGGGCAGTCGGCGGGCGAGCCGGTCATCATGGCCGGGGTGCCGGCGCAGGCGCTCGACGGCTATCTGGCCCGGCTGGTCAAGCTGGGGGTATCGGCGGCGATCTGCGAGCAGATCGGCGATCCGGCGCAGGCCAAGGGATTGGTCGAGCGCCGCGTGGTGCGCGTGGTCACGCCCGGCACACTCACCGAACAGGCGCTGCTCGACGACAAGCGCGACGCCATTCTGCTGGCCATCGCGCCGCCAAAGCCGGCCCGGGGCGAATGGGGGCTGGCCTGGATGGCGCTCACCGGGGGTGGCATCACCCTGGCGCAGTGCGATGCCGCCGCCCTGTCCGACTGGCTGGAGCGCATCGGCCCGGCCGAAATCCTGTGGCCGCAAGGTCAGGCCCTGCCCCAGGATGCGGCGTGGCCCTGCACGACCGAGCGCCCGCAATGGCATTTCGATGCGGCGCTGGGTCTGCGCAAACTCTGCACGCAGTTGCAGGTGGCGCATCTCGACGGCTTCGGCGCACAGCACCTCGGTGCCGCGCACGCCGCCGCCGCCGCGCTGTTGACCTATGCCGAGCAGACCCAGGGCGGCGCCTTGCCCCTGTTGGCCGATCTGCAGGTCGAGCGCGCCGAACAGAGCCTGCGGCTGGACGCCGTGGCGCGCCGCAATCTCGAAATCCTCCAGCCCCTGCGCGGCGACGACAGCCCCACGCTGTATTCGCATCTGGACACCTGCCAGACGGCCGCAGGCAGCCGCTTGCTGCGCGACTGGCTGCAGGCCCCGCCGCGCGACGCCGACATCGCCCGCGCCCGCCACGCCGCGCTGCAAGCACTGATCGACGGCCCCTTGAACGCGTTGCGCGCCAGCCTGCGCGGCATCGCCGACCTGGAGCGCATCGCCGCGCGCATCGCGCTCAGGCAGGCCAGGCCGCGCGAGCTGTCGGCGTTGCGCGACGGCCTGCTGCGCCTGCCTGCGCTGCGAAGCCAGGCCGCCGCGTTCGAACGCTGCGCCTTGCTGCAGTCCATCGATGCCCAGCTCGATCTGTCGCCCGAACCGGCTGCCTTGCTGCAACGCGCCATCGCCGCCGAGCCCGCGCTGAACCTGCGCGACGGCGGCGTCATCGCCGCCGGTTTCGATGCCGATCTCGACGAACTCCGTGCCATCGACACCGACTGCGGCAGCTATCTCATGGAGCTGGAGCAGCGCGAGCGCGCGCGCACCGGCATCGCCAATCTGCGGGTGCAATACAACAAGGTGCACGGGTTTTTCATCGAAGTCACCCACGGCCAGACCGACAAGGTGCCCGACGACTACCGCCGCAGGCAGACGCTCAAAGGCGCCGAGCGCTACATCACCCCGGAACTCAAGGCCTTCGAGGACAAGGCGCTTTCGGCGCAGGAGCGCGCGCTGGCGCGAGAGAGGGTTTTGTTCGAGGGCGTCATCGAGGCGCTGCAGCCGGCGCTGACACCCATTCGGCGCGCGGCGCAGGCCGTCGCCCTGCTCGACGTCCTGGCGGCCCTGGCCGAACGTGCCACCACCTTCGGCTGGGTCTGCCCGGAACTCACGGACACACCGGGCATCGACATCGTGGGCGGCCGCCACCCGGTCATCGAAAGCCGCGTCGACCGCTTCATTCCCAACGACTGCCAGCTCGACGACCAGCGCCGTCTGCTCATCCTCACCGGGCCGAACATGGGCGGCAAGTCCACCTATATGCGGCAGACCGCGCTGATCGCCCTGCTCGCCTACCTCGGCAGCCATGTCCCGGCGCGCAGCGCGCGCATCGGCCCGCTGGACGCGATTTTCACCCGCATCGGCGCCTCGGACGATCTGGCGGGCGGGCAATCGACCTTCATGGTCGAAATGGCCGAAACCGCGGCGATTCTGCGGCAGGCGACTTCCTGCAGCCTGGTGCTGATGGACGAGGTGGGGCGCGGCACCTCGACCTTCGACGGCCTGGCGCTGGCCGCAGCCATCGCCGCCCAGTTGCATGACCGCAACCGCAGCCTCACGCTGTTCGCCACGCATTATTTCGAACTGACGGAACTGCCTCTGCGCCATCCGCAGGCGGCCAATGTGCATGTGGACGCGACGGAAACGCCGCAGGGCATCGTGTTTCTGCACGAAGTGCGCGAGGGACCGGCCAGCCGCAGCTACGGCGTGCAGGTGGCCCAGCTCGCCGGGGTGCCCCCCGCCGTCATCCGCGATGCACGCAGGCGGCTCGATGCGCTGGAACGCCAGCATCAACAGCAGGAGGCGCAGCTCGATCTGTTTGCCGCAGCTTCACAGTCCGACGAGCCGCAGTCGCTGGCAGCCCCCGCGCACCAGGCGCTGATCGAGGCACTCGATGCGCTCGACCCCGACGCCCTGACGCCGCGCCAGGCGCTTGAAACCCTCTATCGGCTCAAGGCTTTGCGTCAAGCGCAGTGATCCGCCTCAGACCCGCTCGATCAGCGCGTAGGCCGAATGGTTGTGGATGGACTCGAAGTTCTCCGCCTCGGCCACGTAATGCCCGATGCGCGGATCGGCGTTGAGGCGCGCGGCGACATCGCGCACCAGATCCTCGACGAATTTGGGGTTGTCGTAGGCGTGCTCGGTGACGTATTTCTCGTCCGGGCGCTTGAGCAGGCCCCAGATCTCGCAAGAGGCTTCTTCCTCGGCGATGCGGATGAGTTCTTCCAGCGCCACCGGCCGCAGCAACTCCGCCGTGATGGTGACATGAGAGCGCTGGTTGTGCGCGCCGTAATCCGAGATTTCCTTCGAGCACGGGCACAGCGATTTCACCGGCACCATGACCCTGGCCGTGAGCTTGACCTGGTCGCCGCGCGCTTCGGCGACCCACCCCGCCTCGTAATCGAGCAGGCTTTGCACCCCCGAGACCGGCGCGGTCTTGCGCAAAAACAGCGTGAAGGCGAATTCCAGCCGTCCTGCCGCGGCGCCCAGCTTGGGCAGCATCTGCCGGGTGAGCGCGGCAAACGCCTGCGCGTCCATCGCCGCGGGCATGGCCTCGAGCAATTCGACGAAACGCGACATATGCGTGCCCTTCTTCTCGGCGGGCAGCGCCACATCGGCCGTCACCTGGGCGATGCTCGGGTGCGTGCTGCCATCGCGCAGCAGCACACCCACGGGATAGCGCAAACCCTTGACCCCGACCCGCTGGATCGCGATATGGCGCTCGTCCACAGTGCTTTGAATGTCTGGAATGGCTTCGAAGGGTTTGTTCATGGGGTGACGGGTGGGGCTGCGCCGAAACCGCTCGGCTCCGCCCGCCCGGGGCATAGTTGAGAAGAGTTCTCGGATTATCCCGGACTGCGCACATCCTTGCCCGGTCTGCGGAAATGGGGGCGCTCAACCGCGCTGCGGCAACACCCGCAGCATCAGGAACAGCAGCGCCGCCGCGACCACGATGGCCGGGCCTGTGGGCAGATCGGAATGCAGCGAGGCGAGCAGGCCCAGCAGCACGGCCACAGCCCCGACGAAGGCCGCGCCCAGCGCCATCTGCACCGGCGTGCGCGCCAGCCGCCGCGCCGCCGCCGCCGGGATGATGAGCATGGCCACCGTGAGCAGAATGCCCACGAGCTTCATCGCCAGGGCGACGAATACGGCCAGCACCAGCATGAACGCCAGTTGCAGCGCTTTGACGCGGCGGCCCTCCACGGCGGCGAGTTCCTCATGCACCGTCAGCGCCAGCAGCCCTTGCCACAGCCATGCCAGCAGCGACAGGCCGACGACGTCGATCAGCACGATCCAGCCCAGGTCGGCTGCCCGCAGCGCCAGGATGTCGCCGAACAGGTAGGAAAACAGATCGACGCGCACATCTTCCATGAAAGCCAGCACCACCAGCCCCAGCGCCAGGCTGGCGTGCGCCAGAAGGCCCAGCAGCGTGTCCTCGGCGATGCCTTCGGCTGGTTTGCGCCGCGCCAGAACGAGGGCGATGACCACGCTTACCGCGAGCACGCCGATGACGGGATCGAGATGCAGCAACAGCCCCAGCGCCACGCCGAGAAAGGCCGAGTGCGCCAGGGTTTCACCGAAATAGGCCATGCGGCGCCACACCACGAAGCAGCCCAGCGGCCCGGCCAGCAGGGCCACGCCCACGCCGCCGAGCAAGGCGCGCCAGACGAAATCGGGCAGCAGCAATTCCGTCATGGCGTATCTCCTTCATCTGTCGCATCGGCCACGATATTGCCGTGCAGATCGTGATGATGATCGTGCCGATGCCGGTAGACCGCCAGCCCGGCCAGATCGCGCCCGAACAGGCGCTGATATTCGGGGTGCTCGCCGATGTCTTCCGGCCGGCCGACGCAGCACACATGGCGTTCCAGACAGACCACCTCGTCGGTGGCGGCCATGACCAGATGCAGATCGTGCGAGATCAGCAGCACGCCGCAGCCCGTGGTGTCGCGCAGGCGGGCGATGAGCGCATAGAACTCCTGCTGCCCCTGCACATCGAGCCCTTGCGCCGGCTCGTCGAGCACCAGCAGATCGGGCTGCCTGAGCAGCGCCCGGGCGAGCAGTACCCGCTGCATTTCCCCGCCGGAGAGTGCCCGCAGCGGCCGCCGCAGCAGGTCGCCGGCGCCGTTGTCGGCCAGCGTCTGCTGGCGCTGCCGCTCGGTGCTTGGCCCCGCAAGGCGAAGAAAGCCGTCCACATCCATCGGCAGGCTCGGCGGCGGCGTGAAGCGCTGCGGCACATAACCCACGCGCAACCCGCTGCGGCGCTGCACGGTGCCGCGGTCCGGCGCGATCAGGCCGAGCAGCACGCGCACCAGCGTGGTCTTGCCCGCCCCGTTCGGGCCGACCAGGGTCACGATCTGGCGCGGCAGCACGCGCAGGCTCACGTCGGCAAGCAACGTGTTGCCGTTGCGCTGTACCTGGATGCCCTCCAGGGCGACGAGCGGCTCGGTGAAAGACAAGGTCGCGCTGTTCATGGATGTTATATTGTAACAATCTTGTTTTTCTCTCTGGCTCGAAATGTTCTTCCTGCGCCGCATACTTTTTCTATCGACCTTGCTCATCGCTGCGCTGGCCCCGCTTTGCGCCCAGGCGCAAACGCCGCGGGTGGCTGCGAGCATCAAACCCGTGGGCGATCTGGTGGCCGCCGTCATGGACGGGGTGGGCCGGCCGACGGTGCTGATCCCGCCGGGGAATTCGCCTCATACTTATGCCTTCAAGCCTTCCGAGCGCGCCAGCGCCGAGCAGTCGCAGCTTCTGTTCTGGATCGGCCCCGACGTCGAACCGGCGCTGACCAAGATCATCAGGGCGCTGCCGCCCTCGGCGCAGGTGATCACCCTCTCCACCCAGCCTGGCATGGATTTGCTCCCTGCACGTACCGGCGGCGACTGGGAGCGCAAGCGCCCTGCCCCGGCCCTGCCGTCGGCTCAGGTTCAAGGAGATGCGCAGGATCACGCACACACCGGCAGCTTCGACGGCCATGTCTGGCTGTCGCCCACCAACGCCAAGGTCATCTTGCGCAGCGCCGCGCGCGCACTGGCGGCGAAAGACCCGCAGCATGCGGCGCAATACCAGGCCAATGCCGAGCAGGCGGTGCAGCGCATCGATGTCATGACGGCCGAACTCACGGCGCAGCTCGCTCCGGTCAAAAACAAGCCCTTCATCGTGTTTCACGATGCCTATCAATACTTCGAGCATGCCTTCGGGCTGCGCGCGGTCGGCTCGATTCTGGTCAGTCCCGACGCCATGGCCAATGCCCGGCGCGTGAGCCAGATGCGCGACAAGATCAAGTCGCTGGGCGTGGTCTGTGTGTTTGCCGAGCCGCAGTTCGAGCCCCGGCTGGTGCAGACCCTGGTCGAGGGAACCTCTGCGCGGGTCGGCACGCTCGATCCGCTGGGCGGCAAAGGGCCGCTGGGTCTGGAGGGCTACACGCAGCTCATGCGCAATCTGGCCAACAACCTCGACCGATGCCTCGCCGGGCATTGATCGTTTACTCGTTGGCGGCGCGCTGACGCTCGGCCTGCCCGAGCAGGGCGCCGAAACGCTTGCGCACACTCGCGGCGATGCCCGCTGCATCCAGGCCGAGATCGGCCATGATCGCCGCCGGGTCGCCGTGCTCGATCCAGTCATCGGGCAGACCGAGATTGAGCACGGGAATCTGCACGTCGGCCTGCTGCAAGGCCTCCAGGCAGGCCGATCCGGCGCCGCCGCGGATCACCCCTTCTTCCACCGTGACCAAGGCATCGTGGCTGCTTGCCGCGGCCAGCAGCGCGGCGGTATCGAGCGGCTTGACGAAACGCATATTGATCACGCTGGCGTCGAACGCTTCGGCCGCCTGCAGCGCCGCATAAAGCACCGGGCCGAAGGCCAGAATGGCGATGCGCCGTCCCGGTTTGGCGCCGCTGGCGCGCCGCGGCTGCGCCCGTCCCCAGGGCAATTCGGTGAGTGAGGACTGCACGGCAATGCCCGCGCCGCTGCCGCGCGGATAGCGCACCGCCGCCGGACCCTCGTGACGGTAGGCGGAGGTGAGCAGTTGCCTGCACTCGTTTTCGTCCGCCGGAGTCAGGACGCTCACGCCGGGCACGCAGCGCAGGAAGGGAATGTCGTAGGCGCCGGTGTGCGTCGCTCCATCCGCGCCCACCACGCCGGCTCGGTCCACCGCGAACAGCACCGGCAGGTTCTGAATGGCGACGTCGTGGATCACCTGGTCGTATCCGCGCTGCAGGAAGGTGGAATAGATCGCCACCACGGGTTTGAGCCCCTCGCAGGCCAGACCCGCGGCAAAGGTCACCGCGTGTTGCTCGGCGATGCCGACATCGAAATAGCGCTGCGGAAAGCGCTCGGCGAACTCGACCAGGCCAGAGCCCTCGCGCATGGCCGGGGTGATGCCCACCAGCCGCGCATCGGCCTGCGCCATATCGCACAGCCACTGACCGAACACCTGGGTGAAGGTGGGCGGCTTGCCCGGCTTGCCCGGCGCCAGGCCCACGGCGGGATCGAACCGCCCGGGTCCGTGATACGCCACCGGATCGGCTTCGGCCAGCTTGTAGCCCTGACCCTTCCTGGTCACGACGTGCAGCAGAATCGGGCCGTGCATGTCGCGCAGGTTGTGCAGGGTGGGAATGAGCGCATCGAGGTCGTGGCCATCGATCGGCCCGAAATACTTCACTCCGAGTTCCTCGAACAAGGGCGAAGGCGCCACCAGCCCTTTGGCATATTCCTCCAGGCGGCGCGCCAGGCCGAGCAACGGCGGCGCGGCGCTGAGCACTTGCTTGGCGGTGCTGCGCGCGGCGGTGAACAAGCCGCCCGACAGCAGGCTGGTGAGGTGGCGATTGAGCGCGCCCACCGGCGGCGAGATCGACATGTCGTTGTCGTTGAGCACGATGAGCAGATCGGCCTCGGGGTGTACCCCAGCGTTGTTGAGCGCCTCGAAGGCCATGCCGCCGGTGAGCGCGCCGTCGCCGATGACGGCCACCACGCGGCGTGATTCGCCCTTGCGCTGCGCCGCCAGCGCCATGCCCAGCGCAGCCGAAATGGAGGTGGACGAATGCGCCGTGCCGAAGGTGTCGAACGGCGACTCCTCGCGGCGCGGAAAACCGGAGATGCCGCCCATCTGCCGCAAACCGCGCATGGCCTCGCGCCGGCCGGTCAGAATCTTGTGCGCATAGGTCTGGTGCCCCACGTCCCACACCAGCCGGTCGTAAGGCGTGTCGAACACGGCGTGCAGCGCGATGGTCAATTCCACGGTGCCGAGGTTCGACGACAGATGCCCGCCGGTGCGCGACACCGATTGCAGGATGAATTCGCGCAGTTCAACGGCCAGTTGCCGCAGGTGCGCGCGGTCGAGTGCGCGCAGATCGGCGGGGGTGGCAATACGGTTCAGCAAGGGAAACGAAGCAGTCACGATGGGATAACGCCAGGGTCAGCGTGTCGATGAGGGGGCGCGGCGCAGCAATGCGGCCAGCAGCAGCGCCGAGGTCAGGATGAATCCGGCGGCCGACCAGAACGGCAGCGCCAGACCGAACACCGAAGGCGTGTCGGCGCACAGACCGTCCGCACGGAACATCCATGGCGCCCACTGCGTCACCGCCCAGTGGTTGATGACCGCGGCCAGCGGGTCCAGGCCGCAGAGCTGCCCTGGGTGGAGGACGAGCCAGATGTGCCGGGCAGCAAGGCCCAGACCGGCAAGGCCGCTGAGCACCCCGAAACCCAGCACGACGCGCGCGGCAAGCTGCCTATTCGATTGCATCTGCGGGCGCATCAGACCGATGGCCGAAAGAGCGAAAACCAGCACGCCCAGATAGGCCATGCGCTGCAGGATGCACAGCGGACAGGGGGCGAATCCCCTGCGCTGCAACCACAGTGCCCCACCCAAGGCGCCCAGCGCAGTGGCCGCAGCGACACAGGGGAGCGCGCAGGTGTGGCGAATCGTCATGATGGCAGTCGTTGAGCCATTTGAACGGTCCGGGACAGGAGTGAAGCCATGTGCGATCAATATCCGCGCAGCACGATCAGATCCGCCAGGTCGCGCAAGCGCCGGCTAGCAGCGCGTTGCGACGGCGGCAGGGTGTCGAGCGCGGCCTGCGCCTTGTCGCGCAGCTCCTGTGCCAGGGTGCGGGCCGCATCCAGACCCAGCGCGGAAACGTAGGTGAACTTGTTTTGCTGCGCGTCCTTGCCCGCGGTCTTTCCGAGCGTACGGGAATCGGCGGTCACATCCAGAATGTCATCCACCACCTGAAAAGCCAGACCCACCGCATCGCCATAGGTTGACAAGGCGGCATGCGTTTGCGCTGCATGGGCCGAATCGAACCCTCCGCACGCCGCGCCCATCAGCACGCTGGCCTTGAGCAAGGCGCCCGTCTTGCGGCTGTGCATGTTCATCAAATCGTCACTGCTGAGCGCCCCGCCGGTGGCCAGGATGTCCAGCGTCTGCCCTCCCGCCATGCCTTCGGCGCCGGAGGCGCGCGACAGCAGCGCACACAGGCGCGCCTGCAGCGCCGGGGCGATATCTTCCTCTGGCGTCAGCACTTCATAGGCCAGGGCCTGCAAGGCGTCGCCCGCGAGCAAGGCCAGCGCTTCACCGAATCGCACATGGGTCGTGGGTTGACCGCGCCGCAGCACGTCATCGTCCATGCAGGGCAGATCGTCGTGCACCAGCGAATAGGCATGCACCAGTTCCACCGCGCAGGCGGCACGGTCCAATGCCCGCTCATCGGCCTGCACGCACTCGCCCGCGGCCCACACCAGAAGAGGACGCACGCGCTTGCCGCCCAGCGCTGCGGCATAGTGCATGGCCTCATGCAAGCGCGGCACCAGCGGATGTTGCTGCGGCACGAAGCGCTCGATCAGGCGCTGCGCCCGGGCCTGGTGCTGGTGCAGCCACAGATCGAAGGGCTGCGCGCCATTCATCGCGGCGGAACCCGGCGACACGCTCTCGAGTTGCAAAGCCTCAGACACGGTCATCCTCCTCTTCGGGTTCCGGGCTCAAGGGTTTGAGCTGCTCGCCATCGAGCACCTGAACCTGCTGTTCCACCGCCTGCAGCTTGCCGCGGCAATACTGCAGCAGCAGATTGCCGCGCTTGTAGGACGACAAGGTGTCGTCGAGGCTGAGCTGCCCGCCTTCCATGGCCTGAACGATCTGTTCGAGTTCGGCCAGAGCCTGTTCATAGCTAGCTGGGGCCTGATCGGCAGGGCGGACGGACTTGGCGACGGGCATCTTGTGTGTGGGAGAGGGAGGCAAGGCTGGCATTTTAGGCGCCGCATCATGGCTCGGCGGCAAACATGGGCTCTACAATCGGCCGCGTGTTACGTGTGGGTATTTTTCAACGAATTGTGGAGGTGCATCGCCATCATGTCCGATCTGAGCATTCGTCTGTCGCAGGATCATTTGCAATTGCCGGTTTCGACCTATTTCGATGACGACCTGTTCAAGCTGGAGCTGGAACAGATTTTCCGCTCCGGCCCGCGCTATCTCGGACATGAGCTCACGGTGCCCAAGATCGGCGACTACGCCGCGCTCGCCCAGGAGGGCGAAGGCCGCGCGCTGATTCACGGCCCCGAGGGCATCGAATTGCTCTCCAACGTCTGCCGTCACCGCCAGGCCGTGATGCTGCGCGGCATGGGCAGCACGGGCAAGAACATCGTCTGCCCGCTGCATCGCTGGACTTACGGACTCGACGGTCAGCTCGTCGGCGCCCCGCACTTCGAGCAAGACCCCTGCCTGCATCTGCAGGCCTACCCGCTGCAGCGCTGGAACGGCATGCTGTTCGAGGACAACGGCTACCCCGTGGCGCAGACCATGGAACAACTGGCCGTGCTCAAGGAGTTCGATTTCACCGGATTCGTGCACGACCACACCGAAATGCACGTGTGCAACTACAACTGGAAGACCTTCATCGAGGTCTACCTGGAGGACTACCACGTCGTGCCCTTCCATCCGGGGCTGGGCAAGTTCGTCGACTGCAGCGTGCTGCAATGGCAGTTCGCGCCGGAGTGGAGCGTGCAGACCGTCGGCGTGCATGAGGGTCTGCAGCACCCGGGCAGCGCGGTCTACAGCAAGTGGCATCAGGCGGTGCTCAACTTCCGCTCCGACAAAAAGCTGCCCGAGCACGGCGCCATCTGGCTCACGCTCTATCCCAACATCATGCTGGAGTGGTATCCGCATGTGCTGGTCATTTCCACCCTGTTCCCGCTCGCGCCGCAGAAAACCCTGAACATGGTGGAGTTTTTCTACCCCGAGGAAATCGCGGCGTTCGAGCGTGAATTCATCATGGCCGAGCGCGCGGCCTATATGGAAACCTGCGCGGAAGACGACGAAATCGCCGAGCGCATGGATGCCGGTCGCAAGGCGCTGTTCGAACGCGGCGACGACCAGCATGGCCCCTATCAGTCGCCGATGGAAGACGGCATGCGCCACTTCCACGCCTGGTATCGCGACAAGCTGCAGGTTCCGGCCTGAGTTGCTGTCCGCCTCATTCCCGCCCCGCATCGGTGGCATGCCGCTGCGGGGTTTTTGCTTTATGGTTCGGCTCTCACCTTTTGACGAAGGCTTCGCATCATGTCTGCCCCCTACACCACCCTGATTTCCGCGTCTGATCTGGCCGCGTTGAAGGGCGCTTTCATCGTCGACTGCAGCCACGATCTCGCCCAGCCCGAAGCCGGCCAGTTCGCCTACGAGCAGGCGCACATCCCCGGCGCGATTTTTCTCCATCTCGACCGCGATCTGTCGGCCCCCAAGACCGGCCGCAACGGCCGTCACCCTCTGCCCGATCCCGATGCTTTCGCCGCCCGGCTCGCCCAGCTCGGCCTGTGTCGAGACCAGCAGGTCGTCGCCTACGACCGTGCGGGCGGCAGCTTCGCCGGGCGCCTGTGGTGGATGCTGCGCTGGCTCGGCCACGACGCGGCGGCCGTACTCGACGGCGGCTGGCAGGCCTGGATGGCCGCAGGCGGCGTCAGCGAGAGTGCGGTACCGGCGGCTCGTGCGCCGGGCGACTTCGGCCGCCGCCCCGCACGGGTGGGCGCAGTGCCTGCCCGTGATGTGCTCGACAATCTGCGCAGCGGCAAACATCTCATTCTGGACGCGCGCGCGCCGGAGCGCTATGCCGGCGAGATCGAGCCGATCGACCCGGTCGGCGGGCATATTCCGGGCGCGAAAAACCGCTTCTTCCAGACCAATCTGCAACCCGACGGCACCTTCAAGTCGCGCGAGCAATTGCGTGAAGAGTTCACCGCGCTACTCGAAGACTGGGACCCGCGCGACGTGATCCATCACTGCGGCTCGGGCGTGACGGGCTGCCACAATCTGCTGGCGATGACCCACGCCGGCATGGACGGCAGCCTGCTCTATCCCGGCTCGTGGAGCGAATGGTGTGCCGATCCGTCGAACCCTGTCGCCACCGGCCATCCGCCTGCCAAGGCCTGACAGTCTTGTCGGTTTGATCTGCAACAAGTCAGGCGATACATTCGGGGAGCAGCATATGGCAAGTGCCTGAGTTTTCATCGAGGGCTGTTTCTTACAATCAAAATGGAGATCGACATGTATAAAAAGATACTCGTCCCCACCGACGGTTCCGATACCGGCGGCAAAGTGATTCCCCACGCGGTTGCGCTGGCCAAAAGCTGCGGCGCCGAAGTGATCGGCCTGAACGTCACCGATCCTTATCCTTATTCCGGTCTCGCCGAGACCGTGCCGATTACCGCTGAGCAGTACCGCGTGCATGTCACGCAACAGGCGGAAGACGCCCTCAAGCCGCTGCAGGACGCCTGCAAGGCCGCGGGAGTCCCGTTCGAGCCCGTCATCGCCGAAGACATCCACCCCTGGAAGGCCATGCTCGATGTGGCCAAGGATCGGGGCTGCGACGTGGTCGTCATCGCCTCGCACGGACGCCGCGGCATGCAGGCCCTGCTGCTGGGCAGTGAAACGCAAAAGCTGTTGACCCATTCCACCATCCCGGTGCTGGTTCTGCGCTGACCGACTCCGCCGGGGTTGTGAACCTGTGAAAGCCGCAGCCCCGGCGCCTTCCACTTTTCCAACCGGATCACTCCCATGTTCAATCATCTCCTGTTGTCCACAGACGGCTCGGATCTCGCTGACAAGGCCCTGCCCTATACCGTCGAGCTGGCGAAAAAATTCGGCTCCAAGATCACCGTCTGCTCGGTCATCGATCTTTACCCCTATATCGGCGCGATCGAAGTCATGCCCGTGGGCATGGATCAATGGCAGGAGGAGGTGCGCAAACAAGCCAATGATGCGCTGCAACACTTGAGCGAGCGCATCAACGCTGCCGGACTGAGCTGCGACACCGTGGTGGAAGAAGACGCCCAGGCCTGGCGCGGCCTGCTTGCCGCCGCGCAGAAACAGGGTTGCGACACCATCGTGATGGCATCGCACGGCCGTGGCGGGGTGAGTTCGGCCATGCTCGGCAGCCAGACCGCCCGCGTGCTGTCGCATTCCAAACTGCCGGTGCTGGTGGTGCGCTGAAAAGGCGCGAGCGCAAACGAGAGCGTAAAACGCCGGCAAGGGCGCCTGCGCCATTACGGCGTTTTTGCCGGCTCGCAGGAACGAAGCGGCTCAACCCCTGAGCAGATCGCCCAACGGGAAGAGCTGCGCAAGACCCTTCCCTGTCAGGTCCGTGGCGGCGCGTCGGCGGCGGCCACCTGGTGGCGATGCAGCCAGGCCAGTGCACGGTTCCAGCCGTCTTGGGCGTCCTTGGCGTTGTAGCTGGGCCGGTAGTCGGCGTGAAAGCCGTGGCCGGCATCGGGATATACCACGATTTCGGATGCCCTGGCCGCGGCGCTGCCGATGGCAAGCGCCTTGCGCATCTGCTGCACCGATTCCTGCGTGATGCCCTGGTCCTTGCCACCGTAAAGTCCGAGTACTGGAGCCTTGAGTTCCTTGGCGATGTCCACCGGGTTCCTGGGCGACAGCTCCGATGGCGTGCCGACCAGTCGGCCATACCAGGCCACGCCCGCCTGCACCGGGGCGTGAGCGCAGTAAAGCCAGACGAAGCGCCCGCCCCAGCAGAATCCGGTGATGCCCACATGCCCCACCCTGCCGCCGTTCGCCAGCGCCCAGTTGCGGCAGGCGTCCAGGTCCTGCAGCACCTGGGCGTCGGGCACCTTGGAGATGACCTTGCTCATCACTTCGGCAATGCTGCCATAGGCCATCGGATCGCCCTGCCGCACGAACAGATCGGGCGCCAAGGCGAGATAGCCCTGATGCGCGAAGCGCCGCGCGACATCCGCGATGTATTCGTGCACGCCGAAAATCTCCGACACCACCAGTACCACAGGCAGGTCGCTCCTGCCCTTGGGCTGCGCACGATAGACCGGGATCTTCTGGCCGCCGGAGTCGATCTGCACCTCGGCCGCGTGCAGGCCGTCTGCCGGGGTCTGCACCACGGTCTGTGCCGTCACCGGCCCCGCGGCGACGGCGAAACCCACCCCAAGGGCGGTGCGCACGAAATCACGCCTGGACAGCTCGCCTTCCGGACAACCCGGGGCAAGACTCTGGAATTGCGCTTTCAGATTCTCATTCCACATCGCCGTCTCCCTGCTGGAAAATGTGAGCAGATGCTACAGCGCGGCACAATTTTTCGATTGGCGTGGGGGATATTGCACAGTCGGGCTGCCCGGCATGGGCAGCCCAGGCGCCTTCCTGCTTGCTTAGGAGACTGTCGGGCTTGGGGCGCGGAAAGAACGCGGATTCAAGCCCATCCTCCTGCGTTCCGTACAGGAGCGCAGGAGCGGATCTGCGCCACGGCTGACGGCTTCCTCCAGTCGCTGCAAGCGGTTCATCCCGTCCATCATGCGGCTTGTCTCCACTGCGCATCGAGCCGGGCGATCCACAGCGCCTTGTCGCCGTCGGCGGCGAAGCTGGCCTCCAGGCTGTTGCGCAACAGGGTGTAAGCCTGCGGCGCCCCCAGCGCGGGCTGGGCGGCAAACAACCGGGTGAGGTTGTCGTTCACATAGCCGCCGAAATACGCCGGGTCGTCTGAGTTGACCGTGACCCTCAATCCGGCATCGAGCAATTGCGGCAGGTTGTGCTGCGCCAGATCTGGCATGACGCACAGCCGCACATTCGACAGCGGGCAGACCGTGAGCGGCACCTGCTCGCGCGCCAGGCGCCGCATCAGGGCCGGATCTTCGCTGGCGCGCACGCCGTGGTCGATGCGTTCGACCTTCAGCACATCGAGCGCGCCCTCTATGTAGGCGGGCGGCCCCTCCTCGCCCGCATGCGCCACCGCGTGCAGCCCGAGCTGGCGGGCGCTGGCGAACACCCGCGCAAACTTCTCCGGCGGATTGCCGCGCTCGGATGAATCGAGCCCGATGCCGATCAGATGATCGAGCCAGGGCTGCGCAGCATCAAGCGTCTGCAAGGCGTCCTCTTCGGACAGATGGCGCAGCACGCTCAAAATCCAGCCGACGCTCAGCCCGAGTTCCTCCTGTGCCCGCCGCGCCGCCTGGATGAAGGCCGGCATGAACACCTCGAAACCGACGCCGCGCGCCGTGTGGCTCTGCGGATCGAAAAACGGCTCCACGCGCACCACCTGATCCCGCGCGGCGCGCTGGAAATAGGCCCAGGCCAGATCGAAAAAATCCTGCTCGGTGCGCAGCACATCGCATCCGGCGTAATACAGGTCGAGGAAGGTTTGCAGGTCGGTGAAGGCATAGGCCCTGCGCAGCGCCTGCACATCGGCGTAGGGCAGTGTCACGCCGTTGCGCCGCGCCAGCGCGAAGATCAGTTCCGGCTCCAGCGTGCCCTCGATATGCACATGCAGTTCGGCCTTCGGGCTGGCGCGCAGCAGGTGGGCAACGCGCTCGGCGGGCAAGAGGGGGATGTCGGCATGGGGCATGTTCATCGACTCGCAAAAAAATCGAGCACGCTTACCGCCCCGGCACCTTGCCTTCCACGCCCTTCACATAAAACGTGATGCCGTGGAGGAACTTGTCGTCGGCCACCTGGCCGGCCGCGAGCACCGTCTTGCCGGACTGATCGACGATGGGGCCCTTCCAGATGCTGAAGCTGCCGTTCTTCAGGCCGGCTTCGCGTTCGAGCACGATTTTTTTCAGCGACTCGGGCACCGCCGGGCTGATGTCCTGCAGTTGAATCGTGTCGTGCTTCATGCCCCACCAGTATTGGGCCGGCTTCCAATCGCCCTTGAGCACTTCGGCGGTGAGCATTTCATACAGCGGCGCCCAGTTGATGGTGGCCGAGGCCAGATGCGATTTGCCGCCGAACTTGCTCATATTGCTGTCCCAGCCGAAACCGTATTTGCCCATTTTGGCCGCGGTCTGCAGCACGGCGGGCGAATCGGTGTTCTGGAACAGCACGTCGGCGCCCTGGTTGATCAGCGAGGTCGCGGCTTCGGTTTCCTTCGGCGGATCGAACCACTTGTTCACCCACACCACCTTGGTCTTGATCTTCGGGTTGACCGACTGCGCCCCGAGGGTGAACGAGTCGATGTTGCGAATCACCTCGGGAATGGGCACCGAGCCGACAACGCCCAGCACATTCGTCTTGGTCATGCCGCCGGCGAGCACCCCGGCCAGGTAAGCGCCCTCGTAAGTGCGGGCGTCGTAGGTGCCGACGTTCTTCGCGGTTTTATAGCCGGTGGCGTGCTCGAACTTGACCTTGGGGAAGTCTTTGGCCACGCGCAGCACCGATTCCATATAGCCAAAGCTGGTGGCGAAAATCAGCTTGTCGCCCTGCTGCGCCAGATCGCGGAACACCCGCGCCGAATCCGGGCCTTCAGGCACGCTTTCCACGTACTGCGTCTTGATCCTGTCGCCGAACCTGGCCTGCAGCGCCAGCCGTGCCTGGTTGTGCGCAAAGCTCCAACCGGCATCGCCCACCGGGCCGACATAGACGAAGCCGATCTTCAGCGGATCAGCGGCCTGCGCGGGCGCCGTGGCCATCGCCAGCACGCTGACCACAGCCGCCAGCGCGATCAAGGGTTTTGTGAACATTGTTTTCAACATGGAGTCCTCCGTAAGGTGATCGCAAACTGTATACAAAATTCATGCCCATGACAAACGGATTCATCCCCCCGGGTTGAACGGCTTGCCGATCGACGAGGGCATATTGATGCGGATCCACAGCGGGTTGCGCGACATCAGCGCCAGCACCACGATGGTGGCGATGTAGGGCAGCATCGACAGGAACTGTGACGGAATCTGCACCCCGCTGCCCTGGAAAAAGAACTGCAGCATGGTCACCCCACCGAACAGATAGGCGCCGAGCAGCACGCGCGCCGGGCGCCAGGTGGCGAAGGTGGTCAGCGCCAGCGCGATCCAGCCCCGACCCGCGGTCATGCCCTGCACCCACAACGGCGTGTAGATCACCGACAGATAGGCCCCGGCCACTCCCACCAGCGCCCCGCCGCACATCAGCGCCAGCAGGCGGATGCGCCGCACCGGATAGCCCAGCGCATGCGCCGATTCGGGCGACTCGCCCACCGCGCGCAGCACCAGACCGGCGCGGGTGCGGTCGAAAAACCAGATCAGGCCGAGGGCCAGCAGCACGGTGAAATACACCATCAGGTGATGCCGAAACAGCGCCGGGCCGATGAAGGGCAGATCGCTCAGCCCAGGAATGTCCCAAGGCTGAAAGTTGGGCAGGGTCTTGCCCACATAATCGATGCCGATGAAGGCCGACACTCCGGCGCCGAACAGCGTGAGCGCCAGCCCGGTGGCGTATTGATTGGTGTTGAGCCAGATCACCAGCAGACCCAGGGCGCCCGCCATCAACGCGCCGGCCACGGCCCCCGCGCCAAAGGCGGCCCACTGGTTGCCGGTGTGCAGCGCCACGGCAAAGCCGATGACCGCGGCCATCAGCATCATGCCTTCGGCGCCGAGGTTGACCACACCCGATTTTTCGTTGATCAACAGGCCGAGCGAGGCCAGCGCCAGCGGCGTGCCCGCGCTCAGCGTGGTGGCGATGAGAGAAGCGGCCATGTCCATGCGGGATGTCCTTCAGCGCTTGAGAAAACGCAGGGCCGCCGCAAGTTTTCTCACCCCCCTCGGCGCCCTGCAAGGGCGGGCCGGGCGCAGCGCGGTCCCGGGGGCACTCTTGAAGCGCAGGCGGTTGTCGATCAAGGTGTCGCAGGCCAGCAGCGAGAACAGCAGCAGGCCCTGGAACACACCCGTCATCGCATTGGGCAGGCCCAGACGCGACTGCGCCAGCTCGCCGCCGATGTAGAACATCGCCATCAGCGCGCCCGACAGCACGATGCCCACCGGATTGAGCCGCCCGACGAAAGCCACGATGATGGCCGCAAAGCCGTAGCCCTGCGACACTTGCGGCGTGAGCTGCTGCAGCGGGCCGATGGCATCGAGCGCCCCGGCCAACCCGGCGAAACCGCCCGACGTCAGCAGCACCGTCCACAGCGCCTTGCGCGAGGAATACCCGGCGTAGCGCGCCGCGCCCGGCGCCATCCCGCCCACCTGCAAGCGAAACCCAGCCACGCTACGAAACAAAAACACCCACACCAACCCCACGGCGACCAGCGCGATGGGAAAGCCCCAGTTCAGCCGCGTGCCTTCGATCAGATGGCCCAGCAGCGTGGGGTCGGCAAACATCTTGGTCTGCGGAAAGTTGTAGCCCTGCGGGTCTTTCCACGGGCCGTACACCAGGTAGTCGAGCAGGTATTGCGCCACATACACCAGCATCAGGCTGACCAGGATTTCGTTGGCGTTGAACCCGTCGCGCAGCGCCGCCACCAGCGCCGCCCACACCATGCCGCCCAGAATCCCGGCCAGCAGAATGGGCAGCACGATGGCGTGCGAGGTGTGGTCGCCAGCCAGCAACGCCACGCCGCCGCCGAAAATCGCCCCGAGGATGTATTGGCCTTCGGCGCCGATATTCCACACATTGCTGCGGTAACACGCCGCCAGCCCCAGGGCGATCAGAATCAGCGGTGTGGCCTTGAGCGCGAGTTCCGACAGGTTGTAGGCGCTCTTGACCGGCTCCCAAAAGAACATGCTCAGGCCGTGGACCGGGTTCTTGCCGACGGCGAGAAAAATCACCACGCCAAAGGCCACGGTCATGCCCAAGGCCAGCAGCGGCGACAGCCACACCATCGCGCGCGAAGGCGCGCCTCGGGGCTCAAGCCGCAACATCGGCGACCTCCTCCGGCTGATTCGCGCCTTGCGGCCACAGCCCGCTCATCCACAGGCCGATCCGCTCCACCGTCGCCTCGGCGCGGGCGATGGACGGCGACAGCTTGCCGCGCGCCATGACCTGCAGCCGGTCGGCGATCTCGAACAGCTCGTCGAGCTCTTCCGAGACGACCAGCACGGCGCAGCCCGCATCGCGCAGCGCCAGCAATTCGGCGCGGATCTGCGCCGCAGCGCCCACGTCCACGCCCCAGGTCGGTTGCGCCACGATGAGCACACGGGGCCGACCGAGTATTTCGCGGCCGACGATGAACTTTTGCAGATTGCCGCCCGACAGACTGCGCGCCGCCGCCTGCGGCCCGCCCGCCTTGACGCCGAAGCGGACGATCACCGCCTGCGCCTGCTCGCGCAGCGTCTGGCGGCGGATCAGCCCGCGCGAAGCAACCTCGTCCGGACGCGCGGTCAGCAGCATGTTCTGCTCCAGCGACATCACCGGCACCGTCGCCCGCCCCAGGCGTTCTTCCGGGATGAAGTGCAGCCCGCGCTTGCGGCGCGCTCCCGGCCCGAGCGCGCCCACCGGCTCGCCCGCCAGCTTCACCGCCGCGGGCCGTGCGCGCCGGTCTTCACCCGACATCGCGGCGAGCAACTCCTGCTGGCCATTGCCCGACACGCCGGCGATGCCCAGAATTTCGCCTGCGCGCACCTGCAGCGAGAGATGCTCGATGGCGACGCTGAAATCCCCATCGCCCGGAAGTTGCAGATCGTCCACCTGCAGCAGCACCGCGCCGGGCTGCGACGGCCGGTGTTGCAGCGCGGGCGGATCGGCGCCGATCATCAGCCGCGACAGGCTGGCCTCGGTTTCCCGGGCGGGATCGACACGCCCGCTCACCCTGCCCCCGCGCAGCACCGTGCAGTGGTGGCACAGGCTGCGGATTTCGTCGAGCTTGTGGCTGATATAGAGAATGCTGCAGCCGTCTGCGGCGAGCTGGCGCAGCACGACGAACAGCTTTTCGACCGCCTGCGGCGTCAGCACCGACGTCGGCTCGTCGAGAATGAGCAGCCTGGGACCTGCCAGCAGGCAGCGGATGATTTCCACCCGCTGGCGCTCGCCGACCGACAGGGTGTGCACCGGGCGGCGCGGCGCGCAGTCCAGGCCGTAACGCGCCGAGATGTCGGTGATGCGCGTTTCCACCTCGGACAGGCTGATGCGGCGTCCCAGACCCAGCCAGATGTTCTCTGCGGCGGTGAGGGTATCGAACAGCGAGAAGTGCTGATACACCATGGCGATGCCCAGATCGCGGGCCATGCCGGGGTTTTTCATGCGCACCGGCCTGCCCTCCCACAGGATTTGCCCCGCATCGGGCTGCACCGCGCCGTAGATGATTTTCATCAGCGTGGACTTGCCTGCACCGTTCTCGCCCAGCACCGCATGGATTTCCCCGGCGGCGACCGTCAGGCTGATGTCGTCGTTGGCCTTGACGCCGGGATAGGACTTGCTGATGTGTTCGAGCGAAAGCCGCATGGAAGAAACCGAATGAAGCAGGGCGAGGTGGATTTCCGGATTGTCCTATACCGGCGACGCGCAGATGCGCACCCGGAATGGCTTCACCCGGGTCGATACCGCAACTGTCCCAGCACATACGTGGCGGCGACATTGCGTTCGTCGGCCAGTAGCATCCACGCGAACAAACGCTCATGCAAGCTGCGTGCCATGTCCTGCCGCCGTTGCTGCACGGCCCCCTCGGCCCAGCGCCACACCACCACGTCTGCCGCGGTGCCGGGGGCGAAGTGGCCGATCTCGTGCTCCAGATCGAGGGCGCGTGCCGCGCCGCGGGTGACGGCGTAAAGCCCCTGCCAGGCCGTCATGCGCTGGCCCTGCAGCGCCAGCACCTTGTAGCCGTCGGCCAGGGTGCGCAACTGGCACAGGCTGGTGCCGCCGCCCACGTCGCTCGCCGGCGCCACGCCCACACCGGCGGCCTCGGCTTTGGCCCAGTCGAACAGGCCGCTGCCCAGAAACAGGTTGGACGACGGCGAGAAGGCGATGCTGCTGCCGGTCTGCGCCAGGCGCTCGCGGTCGGCATCGTCGAGCCAGATGCCATGCGCCAGCACGCTGCGGCGGGTGAGCAGACCCCGGCGGTCGTACACGTCGAGGTAGCTGCGGCTGTCGGGAAACAGCTCGGCGATCCAGCGCACCTCATCGCGGCTCTCGGCCACATGCGTCTGCATGTACAGCCCCCCGGCGCGTTGGGCGTAGCGCTGCAGCAGCTCTGCGGCCATGGCCAGTTGCGCGTCGCTGCTGGTGGCGGCGAAGCGCGGCGTCACGGCGTAGGCCAGGCGGTCCACGCCATGCCAGCGCTCGATCAGCTGGGTGCAGTCTGCTTCAGCCTGCACGACGTCATCGCGCAGGTCGGGCGGGCAGTTGCTGTCCATCAACACCTTGCCGGTGATGAGCCGCATGCCGAGTTGACGGCCTGCTTCGAACAGCGCTTCGCTACTGGTCTTGTGCACCGTGGCAAACACCAGCGCCGACGTGGTGCCGTGCGCCAGCAGCGCGTGCACAAAGCGCTCGGCCCCCTGCCGGCTCTGCTCGGGATCGGCGTAGCGCGCTTCGGCCGGGAAGGTGTAGCGCTCCAGCCAGTCGAGCAGCGCCGCACCATACGAGGCGATGACATCGAGCTGCGGCGCGTGCACATGCGGGTCGATGAAGCCCGGCAGCACCAGGTGGCCGCGCCAGTCCTGCCGCGTCCAGCTCGCGTCGGGCGGGTCGTCGGCGGGGTGCACCGCCTGCACCCGGCCTTGGTCGATCAGCAGCCAGCCGTCGGGCTCGAAGCGCACGGCACCGGTGGCGTCCTCGTTCCAGCCGGGATCGCGCAGGAAGTGGAGGATGTCGCCGCGCAGCGCCTTTCGCGCGCCGTCGGATGCGGGTAAAGACTTCGTGAAATTCATGATGTGAACTGATTCAGTCGGAAGGAAACAGCGCATAACGCAACAGGAACAACCCTGCCACGACCCACAGGGCCGGATGCACTTCGCGTGCCCGCCCGGTCAGCAGCTTGAGCGCGGCGTACATGATGAAGCCGAACGCCAGCCCGTTGGCGATGGAATAGGTGAACGGCATGATCAGCGCCGCCAGCGCGGAGGGCACCGATTCGGTGATGTCGCTCCAGTCGATTTCCAGCAGCTCGCGCATCATCAGCCCGGCAACGTAGAGCAAGGCCGGTGCCGTAGCGTAGGCGGGCACGACCGCGGCCAGCGGCGCGATGAACAGCGCGGCGAGAAACAGCAGGCCGACGACCAGCGCCGTCAACCCGGTGCGCCCGCCCGCCTGCACCCCGGAGGCGCTCTCGATATAGGCGGTGGTACTGCTGGTGCCCAGCAGCGAGCCGGAGAAGATGGCCAGGCTGTCGGCGAACAATGCCCGTCCCAGGCCGCTTTGGCCGTCCGTGGCTCCCTCTTTGAGCAAGCCAGCCTTGCGGGCGATACCGGTCAGCGTACCGGTGGCGTCGAAAATCTCCACCAGCACGAACACCAGGATGATGTGGAAAAACCCGGCGTGCAGCGCACCCAGGATGTCGAGCTTGAGAAAGGTCGGCGCGATGCTCGGCGGCATGGAAACCAACCCCCGATACTGGGTCAAACCCAGCGCCATGCTGGCCAGCGTCACCGCCACGATGCCCAGGAGGATCGCGCCGCGCACCTGCCAGTAGTCGAGCAGCGCGATGAGCAGAAATCCGCCCGCAGCCAGCACCACGGGTAGCGAGGCCAGATTGCCCAGCCCCACCTTGGTGGCCGGATTCGCCACCACGACGCTCGCGTTCGACAGCGCAATGATCGCCAGGAACATGCCGATACCCGCAGCAATGGCGCTGCGCAGCGACTTCGGAATGCCCGCCACCAGCCAGGATCGCACCCCGGTGGCGGTCAGCAGTACGAAGATGCAGCCGGAGATGAACACCGCCCCCAGCGCCTGCTCCCAGGTGAAGCCCATGCCCTTGACCACGGTGAAGGCGAAAAAGGCATTCAGCCCCATGCCCGGCGCCAGTCCGATGGGCCAATTCGCGACAAACGCCATGATCAAGGTGCCCAGCGCCGCCGCCAGACAGGTGGCGACGAACACCGCGTTCTTGTCCATGCCGGTGGTGGACAGGATGTCGGGATTGACGAAGATGATGTACGACATGGTGAGAAACGTCGTCACCCCTGCCAGAATCTCGGTGCGCATATCGGTGCCGTGCGCATCGAGCTTGAACACGGTTTGCAGATTCATGAACAGTCTCCTGGGTTTTAACGCCTCGCTCAGGATGGCGAGGTCGGTAGGCCCGTGCCGCCGCGGCGCGGGGTTGAGAAGGGTCAGCCCGGCGCCTGCGTCGCCGCCTCGCGGACGTGTGCACGCAGCCAGTGGTGCGCTGCGTCCAGATGCACGCGGGCGTGCCACAGCAGGTAATAGGTCAGCGGCGGAAACGGCACCGGGCAGGGGATGATGCGCACCGGCAAACCGGCGTCCACATAGCGCTGGCAGAAGCGGCGCCCGGTGGTCAGCACCAGCAGGCTGCGCGCCACCAGGCCTGGAATGAGGTTGAAAAAGGCGCAATGTACCGTGACGTTACGCTGCAGCCCCAGATGGTGCAGATGCTGGTCGATCACCCCTTCTCCAGCAGCGCGCAGCGGCGACGGTGCCACATGCTCGGCCTTCAGATACTGATCCAGATCCAGACCGCGCCGTAGCGCGGGATGATCGGCGGCGACGAGGCAGACGATCTCGTCTTCGAGCAGCGGCGCAAGGTGCAGATCCTGCGGCGGCTCCAGCCAGTTGCCCAGTACGGCATCGACATCCCCGGACGCCAGCGCATGGCGGTAATCCAGCGCGGCCGACAGCGGCAGCACATCCACTCCGCACAGGGGCGCCTCGCGTTTGAGCGTGGCGATGAGCTGGGGCAGAAAGGCCGGGTCCATGTAGTCGGCGGCTGCCAGACGAAACAGGCGGGTGCTGTGCATCGCATCGAAGGATCCCTTGCCCCCGAGCAAGCGCTGCGCCTCCCGCAGGATGCAGGCGCTGGGCTCGATCAGGCTGGCGCCGAAGGCCGTGGGCACCATGGCATTGCCGCTGCGCACCAGTAATTCGTCGCCGGTGAGGGTGCGCAGGCGGCGCAGCGCCCCGCTCACGGCGGGCTGGGAAGTGCCCAGCCGCATCGCGGCGCGGGAAACGTTCGATTCGGTCAGCACGGTATGCAGAACCCGGATGAGGTGCAGGTCGATGGAGTCCAGTGCATTGTTCATGGTGCAGTGCCTTGCGGCATCAGCCGCCGCGCATGTTTTGTATACAGTTCAGCATATGTCAATCGCGGCCAAACGTGGCCCAATACTTGCTGCAAGATGCGCAACTAGGATTTTCGCGTGATGAAGACCGACGACCCCGAATCCACCATGGACCCCCAACCCATCCGCTTCGTCCATCGCGGCCAGATCACCGAAGTCAGCGGCCTGCCCGTCACGACCACCGTGCTGCAGTGGCTGCGCGAACACGCGCACCAGTGCGGCACCAAGGAAGGATGCGCCGAAGGCGACTGCGGCGCCTGCACCGTGGTCGTGGCGGAGCTGGTCGAAGATGACGGCGCCCAGGAGACGAGTGGCGCAATTGCCGTCGGACCTTTGCATCTGCGCCCGGTCAACGCCTGCATCCGCTACCTGCCCACGCTGCAAGGCAAGGCGCTGTTGACGGTCGAAGACCTGCAGAGCCTCGCCCCGGGCCGTGCGCTGCATCCGGTGCAGCAGGCGCTGGTCGTTTGCCACGGCTCGCAGTGCGGCTTCTGCACCCCCGGTTTCGTCATGTCGCTGTATGCCAGCTACGAGCGCCACCAGGGCGCAGGCACCCGGCCGACGCGGCAGCAGCTCGCCGACGACCTTTCGGGCAATCTCTGCCGCTGCACCGGCTACCGCCCCATTCTCGATGCGGGTCAGGCCATGTTCGAGGCGCCACCGGCCCGTCTCGACCCCGAACCCATCGCAGTGTTGCTGCGCCAGATCGCCGAGCGCACGCCGGAGCCTTTTGTGCACGCCGCGCACAACCCCGCCTACCCCGACGCGCAGGGTCAACCCCGCATCGACCATTTCATCGCGCCGCGCACCCTTGCGGAATTTGCCTCAGTCCGGGCCGAACGGCCAGAGGCCAGACTTCTTGCGGGCGCCACCGACATCGGCCTGTGGACCAACAAGCAGTTCCGCGACGTGGGCGATCTGCTCTACCTCGGCGATGTGCGCGAGTTGCAGGCCGTGGAGCACGACGGCGCGCTGCTTCGCATCGGCGCAGCCGTGCCGCTGGAAGACGCCTGGGCCGCACTGGTCAACCACTGGCCCGAGTTGCGCGAAATGGCGCTGCGCTTCGCCGGCCTGCCGGTGCGCCATGCCGGCACCCTGGGCGGCAATGTGGCCAACGGCTCGCCCATCGGCGACGGCGCACCGGTGCTGCTCGCGCTCGACGCCGTGCTGCTGCTGCAACGCGGACCGGCTCTGCGCCGGCTGCCGCTTGCCGCGTTCTATCTCGATTACATGAAAAACGCCCTGCAGCCCGGCGAGTTCCTGCGTGCCATCGAAGTGCCGCTGCCCGCAGCGCACGCGCCCCAGGCCGAGACCCTGCGACTGCGCGCCTACAAACTGTCCAAGCGCTACGACTGCGACATCTCGGCGGTGAGCTGCGGTCTGGCCCTTCGGCTGGATGCGCAGGGCCATGTCGGCCATGTGCGTCTGGCTTTTGGCGGCATGGCGGCGGTGGTCAGGCGCGCTGCGCAGGCCGAGGCAGCGCTGCTGGGTCAGCCCTGGAGTGAAGCCAGCGTGCGCGCGGCGATGCGGTCGCTCGACGCGGACTTCCAGCCCTTGACCGATCTGCGCGCCAGTAGCGCTCATCGGCAGCGCGTGGCACGCAATCTGCTGTGGCGCTTCTGGCTGGAAACCCGTCTCGATGCGCCCCTGCCTGCGAGCCAGACCCGCGTCTGGTCCGGTTCGATGCCCGCGCTGCACACGGTTTGAGGAGCGCCCCATGAACAAGCCCCACGACCCCTTGCCGCTATCGCCCGCCATTCAGAACTTTGCCCGCCAGGACAACACAGCGTGGAGCGAAGCTGAATGGCCCGCCCTGCGCGAAGGCGCCCGCGTCGGCGCCACCCCGCCGCCGGGCCGCCCCAAGGCGGGGTGCGCCCCCTCGGGGGGCAGCGACCGCGAAGCGGGAGCGTGGGGGCCATCCACTCCGCCGCACGAATCCGCGCACTTGCACGTCAGCGGACAGGCTACCTACACCGACGACGCCCCGGAGCTGCTCGGTACGCTGCATGCCGCGCTTGGCCTGTCTCCCATCGCCTGCGGCAAACTGCTGGGCATCGACCTCGACCGCGTGCGTGCCCAGCCTGGTGTGGTCGCGGTCTACACGGCGGCCGACATTCCTGCGGAGAACGATTGCGGCCCCGTGTTGCACGACGACCCCATTCTGGCAGCCGACACCCTGCGTTTCGTCGGTCAGCCGGTATTCCTCGTCGTGGCCACCACACAGACCCTGGCGCGCCGCGCGGCAGCGCTGGCACGCGAGGTGATCCAGGCCGAGGCCCTGCCCGCGCTGCTCACCGCCCGCGAAGCCCATGCCCGAGGCCAGTATGTGCTGCCGCCGATGCACCTGATGCGCGAGACGGCACCCGGCGAACTCCAACGCGCGATGGCCGCCGCCCCGCATCGCCTGCAAGGCAGCCTGAGCGTGGGCGGGCAGGAGCAGTTCTACCTCGAAGGCCAGGTGGCCTATGCCATGCCCACCGAGAACGCGGGGATGCGCGTGCTCTGCTCCACCCAGCACCCCAGCGAGATGCAGCATGTCATCGCGCACATGCTGGGCTGGATGCAGCATCAGGTGCAGGTGGAATGCCGGCGCATGGGCGGCGGTTTCGGCGGCAAGGAATCGCAATCGGCGCAGTTCGCCTGCTGCGCGACGCTGGCCGCCCACCTGCTGCAAAAGCCGGTGAAACTGCGGCTCGACCGCGACGACGACTTCCTCATCACCGGCAGGCGCCACGGTTTCGAGTACGACTACGCCGTCGGCTTCGACGACGCGGGGCGCATCCTCGCCTACGAGGTGACGCTGATCGCCAATGCCGGGCATTCCGCCGATCTGTCGGGCGCAGTGCTCACCCGGGCCATCTGCCATGTGGACAACGCCTATTGGCTGCCCAACGTCGCTATTCACGGTTTCCTCGCCAAGACCAACACCCAGAGCAACACCGCCTTCCGCGGCTTCGGCGGACCACAGGGCGCGCTGGTCACCGAGTTCGTGCTCGACTCCATCGCTCGAAAGCTCGGGCATGACGCCCTTCAGGTGCGCCGCGCCAATTTCTACGGCATCGGCCAGAACAACCACACGCCCTACGGCCAGGGCGTGACCGACAACGTCATCACCCCGTTGGTCGACCAGCTCACGCAGAGTGCCGACTACGCCGCACGCCGCGCCGCCATCGCCCGCTTCAACGCCGATAGCCCGGTGCTCAAGAAGGGTCTGGCGCTCACCCCCGTCAAGTTCGGCATCTCGTTCAATGTCGTGCACCTGAACCAGGCCGGCGCCCTCGTCCATATCTACACCGATGGCAGCGTGCTGGTCAACCACGGCGGCACCGAAATGGGGCAAGGGTTGAACACCAAGGTGGCGCAGGTCGTCGCCGAGGAACTGGGGTTGGACTTCGCCGCCGTGCGCTGCACCGCCACCGACACCCACAAGGTGGCGAACACCTCGGCCACCGCCGCTTCCACCGGGGCCGACCTCAACGGCATGGCCGCGCTCGACGCCGCCAGCACCCTGCGCCAGCGGCTGGCGGCATTCGCCGCCGAGCGCTACGGCGGCCGCACCGAGTCGGTGCGGTTCCGTAGCGGCATGGTGCACGCGGGCAGCACCACCCTGCCCTTTGCCGCCTTGGTGCAGCAGGCCTATCTCGCCCGGGTGCAGTTGTGGAGCGACGGCTTCTACGCCACCCCCGACCTGCATTGGGATGCCGACACGCTCACCGGCCACCCGTTCTACTACTTCGCCTACGGCGCCGCGGTCAGCGAAGTGCTGGTCGATACCCTGACTGGTGAATGGCGGCTGCTGCGCGCCGACCTGCTGCACGATGCCGGCCGGTCGATCAACCCCGCAATCGACATCGGCCAGATCGAAGGCGCCTTCATCCAGGGAATGGGCTGGCTCACCCTGGAAGAACTGATGTGGCATCCCCAAACCGGGCTGCTGCTCACCCACGCCCCCAGCACCTACAAGATTCCCACCGCCAACGATTGCCCGCCTTCGTTGCGCACCGCGCTGTTCGACAACGGTAACGCCCAGCCCACCCTCCATCGCTCCAAAGCCGTGGGCGAACCGCCGCTGCTGCTGCCGTTCTCGGTGCTGCTGGCCATCCGCGACGCGATTTCCGCCGTGGGCAATCACCGCATCGACCCGCCGCTGCGCGCGCCGGCCACGCCCGAAGCCATACTCGATGCCATCGACGCGGTGCGCGCCGAAAGGGCAGAATCATGAAACGCGAACCCGCGCCACACACCCTGCACGAAGGCGAGGCGGCGCAGGCGCCCTGGGTGCGCGTCACGCTCAGCCGGGTGCGCGGCTCGGCCCCGCGCGAGCAAGGCGCCTGCATGCTGGTCGGCGCCACGCTCACGCGCGGCAGCATCGGCGGCGGAAATCTGGAGTACAGGGCCATCGCCACCGCGCGGCAACTGCGCGCGCACTGGGCCGCCGGGGCAACTGAACCCCATCTCGAAAGCCACGCCCTCGGCCCCGCACTCGGGCAATGCTGCGGCGGTCACGTCGAGCTGCGCTACGAGATGGCCGAAAGCGGCGCGCTTCCCGTTCCCGAGCCGCTGTTTCACCTGCAGCTTTTCGGCGCGGGCCATGTGGGCCGGGCGCTGGTGCGCGCCTTGCGTCCCCTGCCCTGCACCATCGACTGGATCGACGAACGCGATGAAATCTTCCCGCCTGAGGCTTTCGCAGCAGCACAGAGCGACGCATGGCCTTCCACCCTGCACGCCCTCGCGGTGGACGCCCCGGAAGCCGAAATCGCCAGCGCCCCGCCCGGCGCCTTCCATCTGGTGATGACGCACAGCCACGACCTCGACTTCCGCCTGGGCGAAACCATTCTGCGGCGCCAGGACATCGGCTGGTTCGGCCTCATCGGCTCGGCCACCAAGCGCGCCCGCTTCGTGCGGCGCTGGCGTGAACGCGGCGTGCCTGACGCGGCGCTGCAGCGGCTGGTCTGCCCGGTGGGGCTCCCCGGCATTCCGGGCAAGGCGCCCGAAGTGATCGCCGCCTCGGTGGCGGCGCAGTTGCTGCAGGTGGCGTCCGTCAGCCGGAAACAGGCTGGGCATGCAGCCTGAGCTTGAGCGCCCGGATGACTTTCATCACCGTGGAAAACTCCGGGTTGCCTTCGGCTGATAACGCCTGATAAAGCCCTTCCCGGGAAATGCCAGTGTCCCGGGCGAGCTGGCTCATGCCGCGCGCACGGGCGATCGTGCCCAACGCAACGCGGATGAGGCTGCCGTCCCCGGGGTCATCCTCGATGCAGGCGTCCAGGTAGGCTGCCATGTCTTCGTCGGATTTCAGGTAGTCCGCCGTGTCGTAGCGGGTGAATTTCTCTGTCATGGTTCAGTCCTTCCAGTCTCTGGCAATGCCGATCGCCCGCTCGATGTCCGTGTCCTGGGTACGCTTATCGCCCCCTGCAAGCAGCACGAGAATCGCTGATCCGCGTCGCATGTAGTACACGCGATACCCCGGCCCATAGTCGATCCGCAGTTCAGACACACCGTCTCGCAAGAGTTTGGTGTCGCCCCGATTGCCAAGCGCCAGACGATCAAGCCGGGCCTGAATACGCGCTCGCGCTTGCCGGTCCTTCAAGCCGTCCAGCCAGCATTGGAAAGCCTGACTCTGGATCAGTTCCAACATGGATGGCATTCTGACTTTACAGAACCCAACCGTCAACCATGGATCACGGGGAGACTGTCAATGAAAATACCTGTAAATACCGGGAAGGAAGTCTCGGCTTTCCCGGGCGCAAACCCTTTCAATCGCCCAACAACTCGGCGTTGCGCACCGCGCCCTTGTCGGCGCTGGTCACCAGCTTGGCGTAGGCCTTGAGCGCCAGGCTCACCTTGCGGGCGCGCGGCGCCGCAGGCTTCCAGCCGCGGGCGTCCTGCTCAACGCGGCGGCGGGCCAGTTCTTCGTCGCTCACATCCACGCGCACCACACGGTTCGGAATGTCGATGACGATCCGGTCGCCTGTGCGCACCAGGCCGATGGCGCCGCCTTCGGCCGCCTCGGGCGACACATGGCCAATGGACAGCCCCGCGGTTCCGCCCGAGAAGCGGCCGTCGGTGATGAGGGCGCAGACCTTGCCCAGGCCCTTGGATTTCAGATAGCTCGTCGGGTAGAGCATTTCCTGCATGCCGGGGCCGCCACGCGGGCCTTCATAGCGGATGACGACCACGTCGCCCGGCTGGATCCGGCCACCCAGAATCGCCTCGACGGCCGCGTCCTGGCTTTCCAGCACCACGGCGGGGCCGGTGAAGGTGAGGATGCTCTGGTCCACGCCGGCAGTCTTGACGATGCAGCCGCGCTCGGCCAGATTGCCGAACAGCACGGCCAGGCCGCCATCGGCGCTGTAGGCGTGTCCGACATCGCGGATGCAGCCCTCGGCACGGTCGGTGTCCAGCGTGTCGTAGCGGCAGCTCTGCGAAAACGCCTTGGTGCTGCGCACGCCGGCCGGGCCTGCGCGGTAAAAGGTCTGCACCTCGTCGCTCGGCTGGCGCGCCACGTCCCAGGCATCGAGCGCGGCGGCAAGCGTTGGCGCGTGCACCGTCGGCACGCCGGTGTCGAGCAGTCCGGCGCGGTCGAGTTCGCCCAGAATGGCCATCACGCCGCCGGCGCGGTGCACGTCTTCGAGGTGATAGTGGCTCGACGGCGCCACCTTGCACAGCGTGGGCACCTTGCGCGAAAGGTGGTCGATGTCGCTCATGCGGAAATCGACGCCGCCTTCCTGCGCCGCCGCCAGCAGGTGCAGCACGGTGTTGGTCGAACCGCCCATGGCGATGTCCAGCGACATCGCATTCTCGAACGCCGCCTTGCACGCGATGCGGCGCGGCAGCACGCTTTCGTCATTGCCCTCGTAGTAACGGCGGGCCAGATCGACGATGGTGCGCCCGGCACGGCGGAACAGTTGCTCGCGGTCGGCATGCGTGGCCACCAGCGAGCCGTTGCCCGGCAGCGACAGGCCCAGCGCCTCGGTGAGACAGTTCATCGAGTTCGCGGTGAACATGCCCGAGCACGAGCCGCAGGTCGGGCAGGCCGAGCGCTCGATGGCCTGCACGTCGGCATCCGACACCTTGTCGTCGGCGGCGGCCACCATGGCGTCGATCAGGTCGAGCGAGATCACCTTGCCGGCCAGCCGCGTCTTGCCCGCCTCCATCGGCCCGCCCGAGACGAAGACCACCGGAATGTTCAGCCGCAGCGCGGCCATCAGCATGCCGGGGGTGATCTTGTCGCAGTTGGAAATGCACACCAGCGCGTCGGCGGTGTGCGCGTTGCACATGTACTCCACGCTGTCGGCGATGATGTCGCGCGAGGGCAGGCTGTAGAGCATGCCGTCGTGTCCCATGGCGATGCCGTCGTCCACGGCGATGGTGTCGAACTCCTTGCCGACGCCGCCGGCGCGCTCGATTTCCTCGATCACGAGCTGCCCCAGGTTCTGCAGGTGCACGTGGCCGGGCACGAACTGCGTGAACGAATTGGCCACCGCGATGATGGGCTTGCCGAAATCGTCGTCCTGCATGCCGGTGGCGCGCCACAGCGCGCGGGCGCCGGCCATATTGCGGCCGGAAGTGCTGGTATGCGAACGGTAGGCGGGCATGGGGCGATTCTCCTGCTTGGAAATGATGGATCGAGGAACAGATTGTCTGAATCCTCGGCTATATTGAACAATACATTTTTGATGGTGGCGCCATACGCCAAACGAATCATGGAACTGCGGCAGCTCCGGTACTTCGTCGCCATTGCGGAACAGGGCAGCTTCTCGCGCGCGGCCGAGCGCCTGCATATCTCGCAGCCTCCGCTGTCCACCCAGATCAAGGCGCTCGAAGACGAGATCGGCGCGCGCCTGCTCGATCGCAGCAACCGCGGCGTGGTGCTCACCGCCGCTGGCGCCGCGTTCTTTGAGGACATCCGCTCCCTCCTTGGTCAGCTCGAACACGCCGTCGAGCGGGTGCGGCAGAGCGAGCGCGGCGACGTCGGCACCCTCTCCATCGGCTTCGTCTCCATCGCCGACTTCAGCATCCTGCCCCCCACCCTCAAGAGCTTTCGTGCCCAGTATCCGCAGGTGGATGTGCAACTGCACGAACTCACCACCGATGCGCAGATCCGCGAACTGCTCGCCGCCGAACTCGACCTCGGCATCGGCCTGGCCCCGGTGGACGAACCCGGCCTGACCTTCACCAGCCTGCTGCACGAGCCGTTGATGCTCGCCGCCCCCACAGCGCACCCCGTTCTGCGCAGCAGCGGCGCAGTCGATCTCCGCGCCCTGGCCAAGGAGCCTTTCATCGTGCCGCCCCGCAACATCGGCCCTGGCCTGTACGACCTCACCGTCAGCCTGTGTCAGGCCGCAGGGTTTGCACCGCGCATCACTCAGCACGCACGGCAGATGCAGACCGTCATCGGCCTGGTCTCCTGCGGCATGGGCGTGGCCCTCGTTCCCGCCTCGCTGCGCCTGCTCAAACGTGCCGGAGTGCAATACCGCCCCCTGCTCGGCAAACCCGCCACCATCGAACTGGGCATTCTTCAACCCACTCGGACGCCTGATCCTCTGCGGGACAACTTCATCCAGACGCTACGCGACGTGGCGCAACGTCTGGCGCAGGGGTAGGGAATTTGCCCCCTTGAACGCTGGGCTTTGCCCATGCCCCAATGATCCAGATCAAGTCGCCGGACCTGCAACGCGCTTAACGTGAGCGTATCCAATGCAAGGAGCTGGCATGGAAAGTCATTTCGAAGACCGGTATGCGGCGGGCCGCCGTCTGGCCGGAGCGCTTCAAGCCTATGCGGGTCGAAGCGACGTCGTCGTCCTGGCGCTTCCTCGCGGCGGAGTTCCTGTGGGTTATGAAGTGGCGAAAGCCCTCGGCGCCGAATTCGACGTGCTCATCGTGCGCAAACTCGGCCTGCCCTATCACCCGGAATTGGCGATGGGCGCCATCGCATCGGGCGGCGCGATCGACCTCAACCGCCATGTGATTGCGATGTCCGGCGTGAGCCAGCGCGACATCGAAGGCGTGATGGCCGAGGAATATCGCGAACTCGAACGGCGGGAAGCGCTTTACCGTGGCTCCCGCCCCACGGCGCAAATCGAAGGGCGCACGGTCATCGTGGTCGACGACGGCATGGCCACGGGGGCGTCGATGCGCGCCGCGCTCAAGGCGCTGCGAACGCGCAAACCGGCGAAACTCATCGTTGCCGTGCCCGTTGCTCCACTCGATGCGCGGCAGCGGCTGCAGGATGTGGCCGACGAATTCGTCTGCGTTCTCAGCCCGGCCGATTTCCAGGCGGTCGGCCAGTTCTACCGGCACTTCGATCAAACCAGCGACGACGAGGTGCGCACCCTGCTGGCGCAATTCCACGCGACCGGAGCGCTGAAATGACGGCGCCGATGACCCCCTTTCTCGCGGTGCGCGCACTGGCGCAGCGCCTGGACGGCAACGCCACAGACTACGACACCCTGCTGGAAATGGCCGCAGACCGGCGTTTCGTGCTGCTCGGCGAAGCGACCCACGGCACGCAGGAGTTCTATCGCATGCGCGCGCAGATCACCCGCAGATTGATTGCCGAGCACGGCTTCGATGCCGTTGCCGTCGAGGGCGACTGGCCCGATGCCTGGCGGGTCAACCGCTACGTCCAGGGTGAGGGCGATGACGATGCCACCTCGTCGCTCGACGACTTCGAGCGTTTTCCGCAGTGGATGTGGCGCAACCGCGAAGTCCTGGATTTCGTCGCCTGGCTGCGAGCTCACAACGCCGATCGCAGCCCGCAAGCCCGCGTCGGCTTCTACGGGCTGGATCTCTACAGCCTTTACCGCTCGGCCGACGCGGTGATTCGCTATCTGCAGCAAGTCGATCCCGAGCAGGCGGAAATCGCCCGCGGGCGTTACGCCGCGCTCGATCATGTGCGCGAGCCCCAGGTGTACGGCTATCAGGCCGCCTTCGGCCAGCGCCCGGCCGCGCGCGAGGCGGCCGTCGCGCAGCTGCTGCAACTGCGCAGCGACGCGCAGACCTACCTCGAACGCAACGGTCTGACGGCAATCGACTCGCATTTCTTTGCCGAACGCAACGCAGCCGTCGTGGTCAACGCCGAGACCTATTACCGCGCCATGTTCGGCCGGCGCGTCAACACCTGGAATCTGCGCGACGCCCATATGCGCGATACCCTGCTGGCACTGGCGGACTACCGCATCCGGCGCGGCGGCACGGGCAAGGTGGTCGTCTGGGCGCACAACTCGCATCTCGGCGACGCGCGCGCCACCGAGGCACATCTGCGCGGCGAATGGAACCTGGGCCAACTCATGCGGCAGGCCGTCGGGGACAAGGCGCTGCTGGTGGGTTTCACCACCTACACCGGCCATGTTTCGGCTGCCTCGCAGTGGGACGGCGATGTCGAACACAAATGGGTTCGACCCGCGCTGCACGACAGTTACGAATACCTGTTTCACAGCACGGGCCTCGACCGCTTCTTTTTGCGGCTGAACACCCCGGCAGCCGAGCCCTTGCACGAAACCCTGCTGGAGCGTGCCATTGGGGTGATCTATGTGCCGCAGACCGAGCGTGCGAGCCATTATTTCGTCACCTCGCTGGCCCAGCAATTCGACGCCGTGTTCCATCTCGATGAAACCGCCGCGCTCGAACCGCTGGATGCACCGCAACACTGGCACCGGCCCGAAGCCGTGGAAACGGCAACCTGAAGACCTCCGCCCATGTCTCCTGCCCAGACCCTCGACGTTGCCATCCCTTCCGGGGGCGCCTTGCTGCCTGGCAGTCTGGTCATCCCACCGCAGGCGCTCGGTATCGTCGCTTTTGCGCACGGCAGCGGCAGCAGCCGCTTCAGCCGCCGCAACCAGCGTGTGGCGCAATTCCTGAATCAGGCGGGGCTTGCCACCCTGCTGTTCGATCTGCTCACCGCCGATGAAAACACGCGCGATGTGGTCACCGCCGAATATCGATTCGACATTCCGCTGCTCGCCCGGCGCCTGACGGATGCGGTCGACTGGCTCAGCCATGAAACGGTGTCACGGTTGCTGGCGATCGGACTGTTTGGCGCCAGCACCGGCGCTGCGGCAGCGTTGATCGCCGCAGCAGACCGTCCGCATCGCGTCGGCGCGGTGGTGTCGCGCGGCGGTCGGCCCGACCTGGCCGGTGAGGCGCTCGGCCGAGTCCAGGCGCCCACCCTGCTCATCGTCGGCGGCTGGGACACCGACGTCATCGCACTGAACGAACAGGCCGCGCTGCGGCTCTCCTGCGAGCATCGCACCGTCATCGTCCCTGAGGCGACCCATCTTTTCGAGGAGCCGGGCAAACTCGACGAGGTCTCTGGGCTGGCCAGTGCGTGGTTCGTGAGATACCTGAGCGCAGGCTTGCGGCAATCGGGTCGATTGGAGTGAAAACCCAGGAGTGAAAACTCAGGAGTCGAATCCCCCCATCGACCGTTTCAGCCGCACCCTAGGCGCAGCCGCAACAAAAGCAACAAAAAAAGCCCGACTGTTACAGTCGGGCTTTTTCTTTCACCACCTGATTTCTCAGGATTTTTTTGGTGCGCCCGGCAGGATTCGAACCCACGACCCCTTGGTTCGTAGCCAAGTACTCTAATCCAACTGAGCTACGGGCGCTAAAAAACAAAATTATAAACACGCTTTTGCAAATGCGTAAAGTCCTCCGGCGTTCCCCATCGGTCGGGGTCTTTGCCGCAGGCACAATGGCCGTCCATGTCGATGTTGCGCATTTTTTCGCTCAGCCTGCTGCTCCTGGCCGCCAGCCGTCTGCTTGGGCTGGTGCGCGATGTGGTGGTGGCCACGCAATTCGGACTCAGCGGCCATGCCGATGCGGCGCTGGTCGTACTGTCCTTTCCCGATCTCGCGGTGAGTCTGCTTTGGGGCGCAGCCATTCCCGCCGTGATGGTGCCGCGCATGGCTGGGCGCGATGCGGCGCAGATCGCCACCGAGGGCGCGCGCTGGTCGCGGCTGGCTGCAGTGCTGTTCATGTTCACTGGAGCCGGGGTGTGGTGGGGTCGGCAAACGATCGTGCACCTGTTGGCGCCGGGACTGAGCGCGCCGGATTCGGTTCTGGCCGCGCAGTCCTTGGGCTGGTCTGCCCTGATCGCCCTGCCTGCCGGCGCGGTGGCCATGGTGGGCAACGCCATGCTGCAGGCTCAGGGTCGGCTGCAGTGGCAGTACATGGGGCAGGTGGTGTTCAACCTCGGGTTGATCGGCGGCTTGATCGTCGCGGCGCAGACGGGTGCGTTCGGCTGGATTGCGGTCGGCGTGGTGATCGCGGCGCTGCTGCGATTGCTGCTGATGCACAGGGCCAGCCGCGCAGCGCTGCCCGCCGTCGCACCGGGCCGCGCCTGGCCGGAGGCGAGCAGCCTGTACGCGCTCGTGCTGGCCCTGGCGGCCTCCGGGCTGACGGTGCTCTACACCCTGGCGGCGCGCGCCCTGATGTCGGACGCGGGGCCGGGCCAACTCGGCGTGTTTCAGTATGCCCAGCGCGTCGGCGAGTTGCCGCTGCACACGGTGTTTGCCGTGGCTTCGGCGCTGGCGCTGGCGCGGCTCAGCGCAGCGCAAAGCCAGGGCGATAGCGCACGGGCCCAGTTGGAGACGCGGCAATGGCTGCGGTCGATGCTGTGGCTCTCGGCCCTGATCGCGCTGGCGGGCATGGTGGCAGCTCCGGGCATCGTCCGGCTGCTGTTCGGCTGGGGCCGGATGACGCCTGAGGCCCAGCAACAGGTCGCCGATGCGATGCGCTGGATTCTGCTGCTGCTGCCGTTGCAGGCCGCGCAACTGGTGCTGGCCACGCGGCTCAACAGCCATCGGCGCATCGCCGATCAGGTGCTGGGCTACGGCGCGGGACTCGTCGCGCTGGCCGCAGTCGGCACCCTGCTGCCCGCCCTGCCCTGGCGCGGGCTGGCCGCCTATGGCGCCGCCTGGACGGTGGCGGTGATCGTGCTGTGGTGGCGGCTGGCGCGTCATCAGGCCGATGCGCAGTGGCGCAATGCCGGGGTGTTGCTGGCCGTGCTGCTGGTGCTGGCGGCGGCGGGCGCAGCATTGCAGGCTTCGAATCCGCCCTGGGCGCTGGGTCTGGGTCTGGCCGGCGGGCTGTTTGCGGCCGGCGCAGGAGCGCTGTTGCATTTCGATCCGCTGGGCCGACTGGTGCGCGATCGCTACACTTCCCGTCGGCAACGCCGCCGCGCCTCCTGAGCGCCCCAGGGCCGGGCTGCGCCCAGCCCGCCCCCCGCGGGGGTCAAGGAAACTTGGGGCGGCCCGGCGTTTCCTTGAGAGAGGGTGTGAACAAATCCGCCATGCCCGCTCATCGCGCCCAAAGCGCCCCCTGCAGCGTTGCAAATGCGCGCCGTGCCGACGGGCACGGCTGTGCTTTGCGCCTTCCTTGATGGGAGCGCTTTGGGCGCCCTGCTCGGCCACGCCGGATTCATTCACACCCTCTGACCTTTGCGCCCAATGGACTTCATCCAGATCACCAACGACCCCGACTTTGCCGCCTTTGCCGTGGGCTGCGGCGTGACGCGCATCATGGTCGATCTGGAGCGCCACGGCAAGATCGAGCGTCAAGGCGGATTGGATACCTTCATCTCCAACCATGTGCCCGAGGACGTGGCCAAGGTTCGGCGGGCCGTGCCGCAGTCTGCGCTGATCGTGCGGGTCAATCCCCTGCATGACGCCAGCACCATCGAGATCGACCAGGCGCTCGAGGGCGGCGCCAGCCACCTGATGCTGCCCATGTTCCGCAGCGCCGACGCGGTGGCGCAATTCGTCGACCTGGTGGCAGGACGTGCCCACACCATCGCCCTGCTCGAAACCCGTGACGCGCTCGATGGCCTGCCCCGGTGGGCAGGGTTGGCAGGGTTGGACGAGATCTATGTGGGTCTCAACGATCTGCACCGCGAGCTGGGTCTGCGCTTCATGTTCGAGCCGCTGGCGGGTGGTGTGATCGATCACGTCGCAGCCGTGGCGAAGCAGCAAGGCAAGCGCTTCGGCTTTGGCGGCATCGCCCGGCTGGACGAGGGCCTGCTGCCCGGGCGCGTGGTGCTGGGCGAGCATCTGCGCCTGGGTTCCAGCAGCGTGATTCTGTCGCGCACCTTCAACCGCGAGCGCATCGAGGACCCGGATTCCGACTGGCGTGCCATCTACGCCAAAGAGCTGGCGCGGCTGCTGCATGCCGCGCAGGTGCTCGCGCAGCGCGAGCCCGCCGAGATCGAGAACGACCGCCTGCTGGCGATCGATCTCATCGCCCGCATCGTCCAGAGTCTGGAGCCGGTCTCTCAAGGAAACGCAGGGCCGCCCCAAGTTTCCTTGACCCCCACGGGGGGTGGGACGGCGAGCCGGCCCTGGGGGCGCTCAGTTCCGCGTTGAACCACCGTGGCCAAGCGCTTGTTCGACATCGTGCTGGCACTGCTGGCGCTGTTGCTGTTCTCGCCGCTGATGCTCGCAGCGGCCGTGGCGGTGTGGCTGGACTCCGGCCGCCCCGTGCTGTTCGCCCAGACCCGCGTGGGCCGGGGAGCGCGGCCCTTTCGCCTCTACAAATTCCGCAGCATGGTGGTGGACGCCGCGCAGCGCGGCCCGTACAACACGAGTTCAAACGACCCGCGCATCACCCGCGTCGGCCACGTTCTGCGGCGCACCAGCGTGGACGAACTGCCGCAACTCCTCAACGTGCTGCGCGGCGACATGAGCCTGGTCGGCCCGCGCCCGGACGTGCCGGCGCAACGTGCCAACTACACCGAAGCACAATGGACGCTGCGCCACAGCGTGCGCCCCGGCATCACCGGGCTGGCGCAGGCGCTCTACCGCTCGCGCGCCACGCCGCAGCAGCGCTTGCACGCCGATCTCGACTATGCGAAACACCACGGCCTGCTGGTCGATCTGCGCATCATCGGCCTGACCGTGGTGCAACTGTTGCGGCGCAGTTCGAACTGATTCGCACCGCCAAAGCACGACAATCCCGCCATGTGTGGAATTTATGGTTTTTTCGACCGAAGCGGACGCAACTTGAGCGAGCAGACCCTCGCGGCGATGGACGCCAGCCTGATCCATCGCGGCCCGGACGACAGCGGGGTGTTCACCGCAGGCGGCGCGGCCCTGGGCAACCGCCGCCTGTCGATCATCGACCTCGCCGGCGGACACCAACCCTTCGTCAGCGACGATGGGCGAATCGCCCTGGTGCAGAACGGCGAGATTTTCAACCACGTGGAACTGCGCGCCGAATTGCAGCGCCAGGGCGTGCGCTTCCACTCCGATCACAGCGATACCGAGGTCTTGCTGCGACTGTATGAACGCGAAGGGCTGGGTTTCCTGCCGCGGCTCAACGGCATGTTCGCCATCGCCATCTGGGACGGGCGCGACCCCGAGGATCCCCGGCTTCATCTGGTGCGCGATCGCATCGGCGTCAAGCCGCTGTTCGTGCACGGCGACGGCCGGCAGGTGCTGTTCGGCTCGGAGATCAAGGCCGTGCTCGCCGCGCTGCCGGGCCGTCCCGCGCTCGATCTGCCCGCGCTGCAGCACTACCTTGCTTACAACTACGCTCCGCCGCCGTTCACCCTGTTCGCCGGCGTGCGTCACGTCATGCCGGGCACGGTGCTCACCGTCAGCAGCAGCGGCAGCCAAACGCGCCACTGGTGGAGCCTTGCCGAGCAGACGCAAAGCGTCCAGACCTTCGCCGCCTGGCAGCAGGAATGCCTCGCCCTGCTCGACGACGCCGTGCGGCTGCGGCTGCGCGCCGACGTGCCCTTTGGCGCCTTTCTCTCCGGCGGGGTCGATTCCAGCACCGTCGTCGCGCTGATGGCGCGGCATGTGCGCGAGCCCGCCCGCACCTTCTGCATCGGCTTTCCCGACCCGCGCTTCGACGAATCGCCCTACGCCCGCCAGGCCGCGCAGCGCTTCGGCGCCACGCACCGCGAGCGCATCGTGCAGCCCGACATGCTCGACGACTGGGCCCGCGTGCTGTGGCACTGCGACCAGCCGCACGGCGACGCCTCGTTCATGCCCACGCGCAGCGTCAGCCAACTCGCCGTTCAGGATGTGAAAGTCGTGCTCACCGGCGATGGCGGCGACGAACTGTTCGCCGGTTACGACAAATACGCCAGCTTCATGGCCGACCCTGCGCTGCGCGATCTGCCCGTGGCCGACTTCGCGCAGCACTACGTGGAACACACCGGACTGTTCGGCGAGCAGGCTAGAGCCGCGCTGTTCCAGCCCTGGCTGCGCCAGAAGCTGGCCGATGTGGACAGCGTGCGCGACGTGGCCGCGCCCTGGTTCGAGCAGGCGGCGCACTTCGACCGCGTCAACCAGATGCTGTTTCTGGACATGATGTTGCTGCTGCCCGGCAACAACCTCGTCAAGCCCGACCGCATGGGCATGTCGGTGTCGCTGGAGGCGCGCACGCCCTTTCTCGATTGGCGCGTGATGGAGTTCGCCTTTCGTGCGCCCGGCGACACCAAGCTCAAGGACGGCGACAAGAAACACAGGTTCAAGCGCGCAGTCGAGCCGCTGATCGGCGCCGACCTCGCGCACCGCAAGAAGCAGATGTTCACCGTTCCCATCGGCGAGTGGTTCCGCGGGCCGCGCCGGCAATGGCTGCACGAACTGTTGTTCGCACCCGACGCGCTCGGCGCGCAACTGTTCGAGGCGAGCGTGGTGCGCAAGCTGTTCGACGACCATGTCTCGGGCGTGGCGAATCACACCCGCGAACTGCGCGCGCTGGCCGCGCTGGAACTATGGGCGCAGCAATTCGAGCCCGAGATTGCCGGATGAACATCCCACCGCGCATCCTCGCCGTCGCCTATGGCGGCGGCCATATCGCCATGATGCTGCCGCTGCTGCGGGCGCTGCGCCGGCGCCGGCCCGATGTGGACATCACCCTGCTGGCGCTGACCACCGCGGCCCGCGTGGCGCGGCAAGCCGGTGAAACTCCGCTGGGCTATGCCGACCTGCTGCACCTGCTCTCCCCCGAGGAACAGGCTGAGGCCCTGGCGCTGGGCCGCGCGCTGCGGCCGGGCAACACCCATCCCGACATTCCCGAGGCAGAAACCGTGGCGTATCTGGGCATCAACGCCTGGGATCTGCAGCAGCAGATCGGCCCCGAGGCGGCGCAGGCCCTGCTCGACGCCCGGGGACGGCTGGGCTTTCATCCGCTGCACTTCTTCCGCCGCATCGTCGCCCACCTTCGGCCCGATCTGGTGCTCGCCACCAACTCACCGCGCAGCGAGTACGCCGCGGTCGATGCGGCCAGCGAAGCGGGCATTCCCAGCCTGGCGCTGCTCGACCTCTTCGCACTGCCCGGAGACGCCTTCGCCGCGCGCACGCGCCACCCCAGCCGGGTGTGCGTGTTGTCCGAAGCCGTGCGCGACAACCTCATCCGCGCCGGATGGCCGCCCGAGCGCATCGCCATCACCGGCAATCCGGCGTTCGATGCGCTGGGCGCCCCGCAGACGCGCGCGGCCGGGCGGTCGTTGCGCGCCACATTGGGCGCTCCGCAGCGCCGGCTGATTCTGCTGGCGCTGCAGCCCGAACCCGCCACGCACCCGGCCTCGCCCGGCTGCCACGGCGACCCGCATCTGCCCGAACGCATATTGCAATCCTGCATCGGCGCCGTGCGCCGGCACCCCGACTGGACCCTGATCGTGCGCCCGCATCCCTCGCAATCGCTGCCCGCCCTGCCCGACGATCCGCAATGCCGCGTCTCGGCCGCGATCGAACCGCTGCACCCGCTGCTGCATGCGGTGGACGCCGTCATCACCGGCACTTCCACCGTCGCCCTCGAAGCGCATCTGGCGGGCAGGCGCGTGCTGCAACTGCTCGACTCCATCGCCGCGCCCGCCATGCCCTATGCCGCGCTGGGCGTGGCCGATGCCGCGTGCCACCTGACCGATCTGCCGCAGACGCTGGCCACCCTGCTCGCGCAACCCGAGAGGGAGCGCGCCGCCGCATGCGCCTGCCCCGCCGCCGGGCCGTCCCAAGGCGGGGCCAGCCCCCTCGGGGGGCAGCGAGGACAAAGCCCGAGCGTGGGGGCACCCAACACCGCTGCAGAGCGGGTAAGCGAGCTGGCCCTGGCCCTGCTCGCGGTCCATCCTGCATGATCCATCCCCACGCCATGACCACCCTCGCCACGATCTGCGCCCGAGGCGGCAGCAAAGGCCTGCCGGGCAAGAACATCCTGCCCTTCGCGGGCCTGCCGCTCATCGCGCACAGCATCCGCTTTGCGCTGCAGCACCCCGCCATCGGCGCCGTCCATGTGTCCACCGACGACCCCGAGATCGCCCGCATCGCCCGCGAGCATGGGGCCATCGTGCCCTATCTGCGTCCGGTCGAACTTGCCCGCGACGACACCCCCAAGCTCCCGGTCATCGAGCACCTCGTGGCCCATCTCGAAGCGCGGGGGACCATCGTCACCCGCATCGTCGATCTGCAACCCACCTCGCCGCTGCGCGCGCCCGCAGACCTCGACGGCTGCCTCGCCCGTTTCGACGCCCCCGACGCGCCGGATCTGGTGCTCAGCGTGTTCGACAGCGGCTTCAACCCCTACTTCAACCTCGTCGAAGAACTGCCCGACGGCCGCGTCTGCATCAGCAAGGGCGGCGGCCTGGGCGCGCGCCAGAACGCGCCCAAGGTCTGGGCGCTCAACGGCTCGATCTACGTCTGGCGGCGCGAAGCCCTGGCCCACGCCGCGCGGCACGGCCTGTGGAGTGTGTCTGTCGCGGCTTACGCCATGCCCGCGCAACGCTCGGTGGACATCGACACCGCCGACGATTTCGCCCTGGCCGAATGGCTCCACCATCGGCAGCCAGCCTGAACGAAGGCCCAGCCATGCCCAGCGACCGCGTCTTTCTCATTGCCGAAGCCGGCGTCAACCACAACGGCCAACTCGACCTCGCGCTCGAACTCGTCGATGCCGCCAAGGCGTCCGGGGCCGACGCGGTCAAGTTCCAGACCTTCCGTGCCGAAGACCTCGCCCTGCCCGGCGCCGCCACCGCCGCCTATCAGCAGGGCGCCACCGGCGAGACCGATCAATTCGCCATGCTGCGCAAGCTCGAACTCAGCGCAGAGCAGCACCAGATCATTGCCGCCCATTGCGCACGGGTCGGCATCGAGTTCATGTCCACCCCGTTTTCGGAAGCCGCGGTGGATCTGCTGGTCGGCCTCGGCGTGCGGCGGCTGAAAATTTCATCCGGCGAAATCGTCAACCGCCCCCTGCTGGCCAAGGCCGCCGCCACCGGGTTGCCGCTGATTCTTTCCACCGGCATGGCCACCCTGGATGAAGTGAAGCAGGCCGTCGGCTGGGTACAGGCGGCGTGGGGGCAAGAGCAAAGCCTGACCTTGCTGCAATGCACCTCCGCCTATCCCGCACCCGACGACGCGCTGAATCTGCGCGCCATCGCCACCCTGCGCACCGAGACCGGCCTGCCCACCGGCTATTCCGACCACAGCCTGGGCAACACCGCCGCGCTTGCCGCCGTGGCCCTGGGCGCCTGCGTGATCGAAAAGCACCTCACCCTCGACCGCAACCTGCCCGGCCCCGACCACCGCGCCTCCAGCGAACCCGCCGAGTTCGCCGCGCTGGCGCAGGACATCCGCCGCATCGAAGCCATGCTGGGCGACGGCATCAAGGCCCCGCGGCCCGACGAGATCGACGTGCGCGCCGTGGCCCGCCGCAGCGTGGTGCTGGCCACCGCCCTGCCCGCAGGCACCGTGCTGCGGCGCGAACACCTGCAACTGCGCCGCCCCGCCAGCGGCATTCCCGCCGCCGAGCTCGACGCCGTCATCGGCCAGCGCCTGCGCGCCGATGCCGCCGCGGGCGCCGTGTTGCAGTGGGAAAACCTCCAGGGCGGAGACAGCGCCTGAAACGGTTGCAGACTTCAGGAATCCAGCTCATCGAGCAACGTCTGCACGGTCGCGAGCAAACCCGGCAAAGCGTTCTGCACGATGTTCCAAACCGTGAGCGGGTTGATCGTGGCGTAGCCATGGATCAGTTGGTTGCGAAAGGCAACAACCTGCGGCAAGTCCTGAATGCGCGCAGCCTTGGCCGCATCCCATTTGGACAGTTGATTGAGTGCTTCGCCGATCACTTCAAACTTACGCTCGACTGCGGCCTGCACCATCTCGTTGGTCACATAGGCCTTGGCGTCCATGTCTGCGGTAAAAGCCAGGATCGCCTGCGCTGCCTCGCGCGCATCCCAAAGATAAGCTCGTGGGTCACGCTGCATACACGGGCTCACGATGGCGGTTGATACTGGCGAGCACATACGGGTTGCGCACCGCGCCAGGCTCCACCAGATCGACGCCCCTACCTAGCAACTGCTCCAGTTCGGCCTTTGCGCCGTAAAAACTGTGCAGATCAGGCCCAGCATCCGCAGCAAACTCCACGAGAAAGTCCGCATCGCTGCTTGCAGGCACGAAATCGTCCCCTCGCGCGGCCGAGCCGAACACCTCCAGCCGGCGTATGCCGTAGCGCTGGCAAATCGCCGCGATGGCGGCGCGGTGTTGTGCAATGGCAGGGTGCATGCATTGGAGTTTACAGATGACGCAGGCTCACACATCATTTCTGACCACCCCATAGTGCCGCAATGGCCAGATGCCGGTTGTATCGATCAAGGCCGAGCCCCAAGACCTCAAACATCCTTGCCGTGAGATACCGCTGGAGAACCGAAATTTCCGGCCTTCCCCCGAAATTGCGGCATCATTCATCTCAGGCACACAAACAGAGACAACATGGCCACCCTGATTCCTGCGCTGGGCTCCTGCGTTGCGCGCATGACGCCGGGCGAACGCCGCACCGCCGAACGGCTTGAACAGAAGCTCGACGCCGACTACCTGCTGTGGTACGACGTGGCCGTCGGCCCGCAGCGCCAGCACCCGGACTTTGTCGTCATGCACCCGCGCCGGGGCATCCTGATCCTGGAGGTCAAGGACTTGCGGCTCTCCACCCTCATCCAGGCCAACAAGCAGACCTGGGACATCCACACCGAGCTCGGCCCCAAGACCATTCCCAACCCGCTGGAGCAGGCCCGGCAGTATGCGCACCAGGTGGTGAACGCGCTGGAACGCGACCCGCAGTTGGTGCAGTCCGAAGGCCGGCATCAGGGCAGGCTGGCCTTTCCGTGGAGCTACGGCGTGGTGCTGCCCAACATCACCCGCGCGCAGTTTGACAAGGCCGAACTCGCCCACGCCATCGAACCGCACCGCGTACTCTGCCAGGACGAGATGCTCGAGGCGGTGGAGCCCGAAGCGCTGCAAAGCCGCCTCTGGGACATGTTCCCCTTCATGATGCGCGGCGTCCTGTCGCTGCCGCAGATGGAGCGGGTGCGCTGGATCCTGTTCCCCGAGGTGCGCGTGCAAGTGACCGGCGAGCTGTTTGACGACGGCGACGAAGCCGCCGAGCTGCCCAGCATCATGCGGGTGATGGACCTGCAGCAGGAGCAGCTGGCCCGCAGCCTGGGCGATGGGCACCGCGTCATCCACGGCGTGGCCGGCTCGGGCAAGACCATGCTGCTGGGCTGCCGCGCCGAACACCTGGCCAAAGCCGTCAAAACCCAAGACGCAGCCGCCAGCAAGCCCATCCTCATCCTCTGCTACAACGAACCGCTTGCCCGGCAGCTCGCCCGCAACATGGCCGCCAAAGGCATTGCCGACCGCGTGCACGCCGTGCACTTTCACAAATGGTGCCGCGACCAGTTGGTGGCCTACGGGCAAGACCTGCCCGCCGCCAACCAGTCCGTCTCCGACAAAATGGCTGACCTGGTCCAGCGCGTCATCACCGGCGTGGAGCGCCGCCAGATCCCCAGCGGGCAATACCAGGCCGTGCTGATCGACGAAGGCCATGACTTCGCGCCCGAATGGCTGCGCCTGGTGGTGCAGATGGTGGACCCCGCCACCAACAGCCTGCTCGTGCTGTTTGATGACGCGCAGAGCATCTACGAACGCGCGCAGAAGAAGAACTTCAGCTTCAAGAGCGTGGGCATCCAGGCGCAGGGGCGCACCACCATTCTCAAGATCAACTACCGCAACACGCGGCAGATCTTGCAGACCGCCAGCCTTGTTGCATCCGATCTGCTCACGGCCGAGGACAGGGACGACGACGGCGTACCCCTGCTCAAGCCCGTGAGCTGCGGGCGCGACGGCGAGGCGCCGCTCATCATCCGCCTGCACACCCTGCGCGAAGAGGTGGTCCAGGTGGCCGAGGTGCTGGCCAGCGCCCACCGCGAAGGCCACGCCTGGGGCGACATGGCCATCCTCTGCCGCCACCACAGCGAAATGGACCTGTGCGCCGAGTTCCTGCGCAAACGCAAGCTGCCGCATCAGGTGCGCAAACGCTCAGGCGAGTTCAACCCCGCGCACGACAGCATCAAGGTGATGACCCTGCACGCGAGCAAGGGCCTGGAGTTCCCCGTGGTGGCCTTGGTGGGTGTGGGCCACATGCCCGCCGAAGGCGAAGACGAGCGCGAGGCAGCGCGGCTGTTCTATGTGGGAGCGACGCGGGCGACGCAGCGACTGGTGATAGGGGCGAGCGGGAACGGAAAATTCACAGCGCGGCTTTGCACTACACTCTGACCACACTGGTCAGAATTGGGGGTTCTCCATGCACATCTGGCAAATGCAAGAAGCCAAATCGCGTCTATCCGAGGTCGTCAAAGAGGCCGAGCGCGACGGCCCGCAGGAAATCACGGTGCATGGCCGGTCGGTGGCCGTCGTGCTGTCGCGCGCCGACTACGATCGGCTGGCCGGTACCGGTGAATCGCTGGCTTCCTTCATACGCCGTTCGCCGTTGGCCGGTGCAGACGATCTCGATTTCTCGCGCGACCCCAGTCTCACGCGAGAAACCCACCTGTAAGCCTGTGAGTTATCTCGTCGATACCAACGTCCTGTCCGAACTGCGACGCCGCGAGCCGATGCCCGCGGTCGTGCAATGGATGGAAGCGCGCCCGGCCACAGCCTTGTTTCTGTCTGTCCTGACCGTGGGCGAATTGCGCAAGGGCATCGAGGCGCTGCCCGCGGGCCTGCGCAAACAACAACTGCTCGACTGGCTGGAAGTGGAATTGCCCGCGTTCTTCGCAAACCGGCTGCTGCCCGTCGATATGAAAGTCGCGGAACGTTGGGGAAAATTACTTGCGGAGGCCGGCAGACCCCTTCCAGCCATCGACAGCCTGCTCGCCGCTACAGCCCTGACCCATGGCCTGACCCTGGTGACTCGGAATGTGCGCAACTTTCAGTTTTCAGGACTGACGGTGATCGACCCTTGGGCTGCGCATGATGCCCCCGCTTGATCACAATGCCGCCCCCATGCCCCGCCGCATTCTCTATCTCTCCGGCACCCGCGCCGACTTCGGGCTGATGCGCCAGACCTTGCTCACTGCTGCTGCGCATCCGCTGCTGGAGGTGGCTGTGGCGGTCACGGGCATGCATCTGCACCCCGACTTTGGCCACACGGTGGACGAGATCGCGGCCAGCGGGCTGCGCATCGCGGCGCGCATGCCCAGTGACGTGGGCGCGCGCGACGGTGCGGGCATGGCGCGGGCGATCAGCCAGACGCTCGCCGGGCTGGCGCCGGTGCTGCAGACCGAGCGGCCCGACGCACTGCTGCTGCTGGGCGACCGGGGCGAGATGCTCGCGGGGGCCCTGGCCGCGCTGCATCTGGGGGTGCCGTCCATTCACCTGCACGGCGGCGAGCGCTCGGGCACGGTGGACGAACCGGTGCGCCATGCCATCAGCAAGCTGGCGGCGCTGCATTTCTGCGCCACGGCGCAGTCGCGCGAGCGCCTCATCGCGATGGGCGAAGACCCGCAGCGCGTGCATGTGGTGGGCGCGCCGGGGCTGGACGACCTGGCTGACGCGCGGCATCTTCCGCGAGAGGCCGCACTGCGGGCCTTGCAGTCGGCACTGGCGCGGCAGGCTCCCCACCCCAACCCTCCCCACAAGTGGGGAGGGAGCGAACACTCCTCCCCCACGCCGTGGGGGAGGCTGGGAGGGGGAGATGCCCACCCCAACCCTCCCCACGCGTGGGGAGGGCGCGCGTGGCGCGAAGATCGGCCTTACGTCCTGGCCTTGTTCCACCCCGTGGTGCAGGAGGCGGACGACGCCGCCGCGCAGACCCAGGCGCTGCTCGACGGTCTGCGGGCTGCCGGGGCGGGGTCGGCGTTCAGCGTGGTGTGGCTGGCGCCCAATGCCGACGCGGGTTCGGGCCACATCGAAGCCTTGCTGCGGGCGCAGCAGTGGCCGGGGTTTCACCGCATCACCCATCTGCCGCGCGCCGACTATCTGGCCGCGCTGCGCCACGCCGCGGTGCTGGCGGGCAATTCGTCTTCTGGCATCATCGAGGCCGCCAGTCTGGGCACGCGGGTGGTCAACGTCGGCAGCCGCCAGAACCTGCGCGAGCGCAACGCCAACACGGTGGACGTGCCGCCGCAGGCCGGCGCCATCGAAGCCGCCGTGCGGCAGGCGCTGGCGCTCGGGCCTTGGCCGCATCCAGCCGACAATGTTTACGGTGACGGCCGCAGCGCCGCGCGCATCGCGCATCTGCTGGCAACTCTGCCGCTGTCTGGCGAGCTGCTGCACAAGGTCAATCGTTATTGAAACCCATATGTCCCCATCCTCCGACAAACCTGTCTTGATCGTGTTTGGCGCCGGCGGCCACGGCCGCGTGGCGGCTGACGCGGCCTTGCTGAGCGGCGCCTTTGCGCGCGTGCTCGCCTCGGACCGCGACGCGGCCACCTGGGGCAGCGAGCTGCTGCCCGGGGTACCGGTGCTTTCACCCGACGACGCCAGTGCCCTGCCTGGCCCGCGCGCGGTGCATGTGGCCATCGGCCACAACGCGATGCGGCGCGACGAGGCGGCGCGGCTGGCGTCCATCGGGCCGCTGGCGACCATCGTGCACCCCAGCGCCAGCGTGGCGGCCTCGGCACGCATCCAGCCCGGCTGTCTGATCACGTCGCAGTGCGTCGTCGGCCCCATGGCCGAGCTCGGCCTTGGGGTCATCGTCAATCACGGCGCGGTGGTCGATCACGACTGCCGCATCGCCGCCTGGGCGCACATCGCTCCCGGCGCGCGCCTGGGCGGCGCGGTGCAGGTGGGCGAAGCCGCCCTGGTGGGCGCGGGCAGCACGGTGCTGCGCAATCTGCGCGTGGGCGCGGGCGCCACGCTGGGCGCGGGCGCGGTGCTGCTGCAAGACCTGCCCGACGGCCAGTCCTGGGCCGGCGTGCCGGCACGGCCTCTGGCGCAGGCGAGCGCGTAAAACTGCACAGCCACGTCCACGCCGCGATGTACACTTCGCTGTACATTTTCCCCGGAGCCCTGCCATGCGCGACACCACTTTCACCGAACTGCGCAACCACGCCCGCGCGTTTTTCGACTTGGTCGAAGCCGGCGAAACCGTGCGCGTGCTGCGCAAGGGCAAGCCCATCGCCGAGATTCACCCGGTGGCGCCGCAAGTGCCCTCTTGGAAGCGGCGCGCGGCCCGCCCGCTGCAGATTTCGGGTGAGCAGATCAGCCGCGTCATTCTCGAGCAACGCTGATCGCTGCGGCGTCTCCAGCACCATGCGGGTGTACTTCGATTCCTCGGCTCTGGCCAAGCGCTATATCGACGAAGCCGGCTCGGCCGAGGTGCTGCGCTGGTGCGATGCAGCCAGCGTGCTCGCGCTGTCGGTCATCGCAGTGCCTGAGCTGATCTCCGCCTTCAGCCGCCTGCTGCGCGAAGGTCGAATCGACGCGCAGCAGTACCGCACCGTCAAGGCCGACCTGCTCGCCGACATCGAGGACGCCCTGGTCTGCGACACATCACCCGACGTCGTCGGCCACGCCGTGCGTGCGCTCGAGGCCCACCCGCTGCGCGGCATGGATGCGCTGCACCTCGGCGCCGCGCTGGCTTGCGAGGCCGAGGTGTTCGTCTCAGCCGATCAGCGCCAGTGTGGCGCGGCGCGCGCCCTCGGTCTGCGCGTGGTTCCTGTTTGATTGCCGTTTGATTGCCCGCTGCCATGCCCTTTCTCCCACTCGCCCAACTTTGCCTGCCCCCCACCGCCACGTTGCACGACGCGCTGGCGCGGCTCGATGCCACGGCGCAGGGCATTCTGCTCGTCACCGACGACCAAGGGCGTCTGCTGCGCACCGTCACCGACGGCGACCTGCGCCGCGCCGCGCTGGCCGGGGTGAGCAACGATGCGCCCTTGTCCGCCCTGCCTGCGCACGCGCCGCACACGGTGAGCCTGCAGGCCAGCCAGCGCGACGTGCTGGCGCTGATGGACGCGCAGCGCATCGACCATGTGCCGGTGGTGGACGCGACCGGGCGCGCGGTCGATCTGGTGACGCGGCGCGAGCTGTCGCAGCGCGTCTATCTGTCCTCGCCGCATCTGGGCGAAGACGAGGTGGCGCTGGTGCAGGAGGCCTTCACCAGCAACTGGATCGCGCCGCTCGGCCCCCACGTGGACGCCTTCGAGCGCGAGCTGGCCGCGCGCGTGGGTGTGCAGCACGCTGCGGCCACGATTTCGGGCACGGCGGCGCTGCATCTGGGCCTGCGCCTGCTGGGCGTGGGGCCGGGCGACGTGGTGCTGTGCTCCAGCCTGACCTTCGTGGCCAGCGTCAATCCCATCAGGCAGCTCGGCGCCACGCCGGTGTTCATCGATGCGGAGCCGCAGAGCTGGAATCTGTCGCCGCAGGCCCTGGCTGTTGCGCTCGCCACGCTGCACGCGCAAGGCATCACGCCCAAGGCCGCGGTGGTGGTCAATCTCTATGGCCAGAGCGCCGAGATGGACGCCATTGCCCCCCTGCTCGAACGCTACGGTGTGCCCATGCTCGAAGACGCCGCCGAATCGCTCGGCGCGACCTACCACGGCCGCCCCAGCGGCAGCTTCGGCAAGCTGGCGGTGTTCTCGTTCAACGGCAACAAGATCATCACCACCTCGGGCGGCGGCATGCTGGTGGGCAACGACGCGGCGCTGATCGAACACGCCCGCAAGCTCTCCACCCAGGCGCGCGAACCGACGCGGCATTACGAGCATGTCGAAGACGGCTACAACTATCGACTCAGCAATGTGCTGGCGGGCATCGGCCGCGGCCAGTTGCGCGTGCTCGACCAGCGGGTGCAGGTCCGCCGCGAGGTGTTTGCACAGTACCGCGACGCGCTCGCCACCGTGCCCGGTCTGCGCTGGATGGCCGAGCCCGAGGGCCATCGTTCCACCCGCTGGCTGTCGGCCTTCGTGCTGGAAGGTGACGACGCGCAGAGCCGCCGCGACGCCCTGCTCGACTTTCTCGAACGCCACAACGTCGAGGCCCGCCCGGTGTGGAAGCCCATGCACCTGCAGCCCCTCTACGCGGGCTGCCGCTATTTTCCCCATGCCCCGGGACGGGATGTGAGCCGCGCGCTGTTCGAAGGCGGCATCTGCCTGCCCTCGGGCTCGAACATGAGCGCGGCGCAGCGCGCGCGGGTGTGCGAGCTGGTGGCGCGCGGCTTGAGCCTGAGCGAGCGGACCGCTGCATGAGTTTTTCCCTCCGCGCGGCGTGGCGCCCCGCAGCCGTCGACGCCCTGCTCGTCGCTACTGCCTGGCTGCTCGCCTTCCTGTTTCGCTTCAGCCTGCTGCGCAATGACGCGCCGGCCAATCTGGCGCAGATTCTGTGGATCAGCACGCCGCTGGCCGCCGCGGTGTGGGCGGCGGCGCTGGCGGGAATGGGGGCGTACCGCACGCCGTGGCGCCACACCAGCGTGCCCGAGTTCAAGCGGCTGGCTTCGGCCATGATCGTGGCGGCGCTGGCGCTGGCGGCCGTGCTGCTGCTCTTGCGCCTGCCCAATTTCCCGCGCTCCATCGTGCTGCTGCATCCGCTGTTCGCAGCCGCCGCGCTGCTCGGCCTGCGGCTGGCCGCGCGCATTCTGGCCGAAGGCCGCCTCACCCGCTCCAGCGCGCAGGGCAAGCCGCTGCTGGTGCTGGGCACGCTCGACGACGCCGCGCGCGCGCTGCAGAGTCTGCGTTCCAGCAAGGGCTGGCAGGTGGCCGCGCTCATCAGCCCGAACCGCGGCGAAGTGGGGCGCAGCGTGCAGGGCGTGCGGGTGGCCGGCAGCGTCGACGATCTGGCAGCGGTAGCGCAGGCGCAGGGCGCCCGTCATGCGCTGATCGCCAGCGAACCCGGCAGCGCTGCGCGCCGCGAACTGCTGCTGCGGGCCAGCGAGGCGCGCCTGGCCCTGCTCACCCTGCCGCGCGCAGACGACTGGCTGCAAAGCGGCGTCAGCGGCGGCAGTGCGCCGCGCCAGGTCGAGCTGGCCGACCTGCTCGGGCGCGCCGCCGTGCAACTCGACGTGCGCGGCCTCTCCGATCTGTTCGCGGGTCAGGTGGCGCTGGTCACGGGGGCGGGGGGCAGCATCGGCTCGGAGCTGTGCCGCCAGATCGCGCGCTTCGGCGTGCGGCAACTGGTGTGCATCGACGCGTCGGAAATCGCCATCTATGCGCTGGAGCAGGAGTTCAAGGCGCGCTTTCCCGAGCTGGCCGTGCGCTACTACACCGCCAATGTGCGCGAGCCCGAACGGCTGGGCGACCTGTTCAAGCTGCACCGCCCTGCCGTGGTGCTGCACGCCGCGGCCTACAAGCATGTGCCGCTGATGGAAGACGACAACGCCATCGAGGCGCTGCGCACCAATGTGCTGGGCACCCTGAACGCGGCACGCGCGGCCACCGCCTGCGGCGCGCAGCGCTTCGTGCTCATCTCCACCGACAAGGCAGTGAACCCGACCAATGTGATGGGCGCGAGCAAGCGGCTGGCCGAGCTGGCGCTGCAGGCGCACGCCGCGCAGCACCCCGACACGCATTGCTGCGCGGTGCGCTTCGGCAATGTGCTGGGTTCCAGCGGCAGCGTGGTGCCGCGTTTTGCGGCGCAGATCGCCGCGGGCGGGCCGGTCACCGTGACCCACCCGGAGATCGTGCGCTATTTCATGACCATTCCCGAAGCCGCGCAGCTCGTGCTGCAGGCCGGGCTGATGGGGCGAAGCGGTGAAATCTATGTGCTCGACATGGGCGAGCCGGTGAAGATCGTCGATCTGGCGCGGCTGATGATTCGGCTTTCGAACAAGACCGAGGGGGAGATTCCGATTCATTTCACCGGCCTGCGCCCCGGCGAAAAGCTGTATGAAGAACTGCTGGCCGACGACGAGACCACCCTGCCCACGCCCCACCCCAAACTGCGCGTCGCCCGCCAGGCCGAGCAGGACGCTATCGACCTGCAGGCGCTGCAAGACTGGATCGCCGCCAGCGGTGCCGACTCGCCCGCGCAGATCAAGGCCGCGCTCCACGCGCTGGTGCCCGAATATGCGCCGCAGATCGGGAGCCATTGATCCGGCGCGTTGAAGTTCGAGACTGCCTCCCCACCCCAACCCTCCCCACGAGTGGGGAGGGAGAGAACACTCCTCCCCCACGACGTGGGGGAGGCTGGGAGGGGAAGACGCCCACCCCAACCCGTCCAATGGCTGGCTTGCAAGCCAGCCCCGTTCCGGCGGGGCAAAGCCAAGCAGTTGGCTTTGCCTTTTCCGCCTCCACCCCCACGAGTGGGGAGGGAGCGAACACTCCTCCCCCACGGCGTGGGGGAGGCTGGGAGGGGGAGACGCCCACCCCAACCCGTCCAATGGCTGGCTTGCAAGCCAGCCCCGTTCCGGCGGGGCAAAGCCAAGCAGTTGGCTTTGCCTTTTCCGCCTCCACCCCCACGAGTGGGGAGGGAGCAAGACGGCCCCTCCCCCGCCTGCGGGGGAGGCTGGGAGGGGATTCCTTCATTCTGTTCGCGTCGCAATGAATCGACAAGGCGGGTGACAGCGTGGAAGTCAACCGGCTCGAAGACCCGCGTTATCACGTCGCGGACGACAAGCTGGCGTGATGGGCTTCCATTAGCATGAGTCGCTTTGAGCTTTCGCCATGACCCTACCCATCCTGCTGGCCGAACACGTCCGCAAGCGCTACACCGAAGGGCCGCAGCCCGTCGAAGTGCTCAAGGACGTGAATCTGCGCATCGACGGCGGTCAGACCCTGGCCATCATCGGCGCTTCGGGCTCGGGCAAGAGCACGCTCATGCACCTGCTGGGCGGCCTCGACCGCGCCGACGGCGGCCATGTGCAGGTCTGCGGGCGCGACTGGGCGCAGATGAACCCCAAGGCGCAGGGCGCGTGGCGCAACCAGCATGTCGGCTTCGTCTATCAGTTCCACCACCTGCTGATGGAGTTCAGCGCGCTCGACAATGTCGCCATGCCGCTGCGCATCCGCCGCACCCCGACCGGGCAGGCGCATGCGGTGGCCGCGCAGATGTTGCAAAGCATGGGCCTGGGCGCACGGCTGCAGCACCGCCCGGGCGAGCTTTCGGGCGGCGAGCGCCAGCGCGTGGCCATCGCCCGCGCCTTGGTCACCCAACCGCAGCTCGTGCTCGCCGACGAACCCACTGGCAATCTCGACAGCGAAGCCTCGGAAGTGGCGCTGAACCTGCTGCTCGACGTGGCGCGTGCGCAGGGCGACGCCCTCATCATCGTCACCCACGACGCCACGGTGGCCGCGCGCTGCCAGCGCCGGCTTCGGCTGGTGAACGGCGCGCTGGAAGATGCCTGAGCCGGCATCGACGGCCACCCGCACCGATCCACTACGATTGCCGGATTCGTTTTTCCTCGGAGCCTATCGGGCTTGGGGCGCGGAAGGCGAAAATGGGCGGTGTGGATGCCATGTGGCGGCGGGTTTGCAGCCCCATAGCCGGAGCTATGGGGCAAAAAACCGCTGCCGCAGGGCGCCGCACCGTCCATTTGCTGCCCGCGATCCTCAAGTCCGACAGGCTCCTCACACCCGCAGTCGTCCCGCTTGCCCATGTCCCGCTCCAAAGCCACCTTGTTTGAACTGCGCAGCGGCGCCATCGACGCCGTGCATCTGGTGGTGAAAACACCCGACTTCGCCGCGCTGGCCGAGGCGCTGCAGCAGCGCTTCGATGCCGCGCCCGAGTTTTTCGCGGGCGAGGCCGTGGCCATCGACCTGCGCCGCCTGGCCGACGACGCCGCCCTGCCGCTGGACGAACTCGCCGCCCTGCTGCGCCGCCTCAGGATGCGACCCTTCGGCGTGGTGGCTCAGGCCGCGCAACAAGTCTGGGCCGGGGCCAGCGATCTACCCCTGCTCGACAGCCGCGACGTCGGTCGAGATCCTCGCAAACCGGCCGATCCCGCCGAAGCCGCCTCTGCACCCGCAACGACACCCGCCGATGAGTCGCCACGTGCCGAACCCCAGGTCGCGGCGATGCCCTCCATTGCTGCTGCCACACCCGCCGCCCGTGAACCCGCCCTCGCAACGCTGCCCACGGTGCTCATCGACCGACCGCTGCGCTCGGGGCAGCGGGTGTATTCCCCCGGCGATCTCATCGTGCAGGGCGTGGTCAGCTTTGGTGCGGAAGTCATGGCCGAAGGGCATGTGCACATCTACGGCGCGCTGCGCGGCCGTGCGCTGGCCGGGGCGCGCGGCAACACCACAGCGCGGATCTACTGCACCAGCTTCGAGCCCGAGCTGGTCGCCATCGCCGGCATCTACCGCACCGCCGAACAGGATTTGCCCGCCGGGGTGCGCGGCCAGCCGGCCATCGTGCGATTGCAGGGTGAACAATTGCTGATCGAACCTTTGGCACTCAAATAATTCAAGAAGGACAGAACTCATGGCCAAAATCATCGTGGTGACTTCCGGCAAGGGCGGCGTGGGCAAGACCACCACCAGCGCCAGCTTCGCCTCCGGCCTGGCCCTGCGCGGCCACAAGACCGCCGTCATCGACTTCGACGTCGGCCTGCGCAACCTCGACCTCATCATGGGCTGCGAGCGCCGCGTGGTGTACGACCTCATCAACGTCATTCAGGGCGAGGCCCGGCTGACGCAGGCGCTGATCAAGGACAAGCAGTGCGACAACCTGTTCATCCTCCCCGCCTCGCAGACCCGCGACAAGGACGCGCTGACGCAGGAAGGCGTGGAAAACGTGCTCAAGGAACTCGACGACATGGGCTTCACCTACATCGTCTGCGACTCGCCGGCCGGCATCGAGAGCGGCGCGCTGATGGCCATGCACTTCGCCGACGAGGCGCTGGTCGTCACCAACCCGGAAGTCTCGTCGGTGCGCGACTCCGACCGCATCCTGGGCATGCTGTCGAGCAAGACCCGCCGCGCCATCGAAGGCGGCGAGCCGATCCGCGAGCATCTGCTCATCACCCGCTACAACCCCAAGCGGGTGAACGAAGGCGAGATGCTGTCGCTCACCGACATCCAGGACATCCTGCGCATCCCGCTCATCGGCGTGATTCCCGAGAGCGAAGCCGTGCTGCAGGCCTCCAACCAGGGCACCCCAGCCATTCACCTCACCGGCAGCGACGTCGCCGAGGCCTATCAGGACGTGGTGGCCCGCTTCCTCGGAGAAGACAAACCGATGCGCTTCACCGACTATCAAAAGCCCGGCCTGTTCAAGCGACTGTTCGGCGCCTGAGGGAGGCACGCACCATGTCATTCCTCTCCTTTCTGCTGGGCGAAAAAAAGAAGACCGCCGCGGTCGCCAAGGAGCGGCTGCAGATCATCCTCGCGCACGAACGCGGCGGTGCCAGCGCCCCGGCCGACTGGCTCCCCGCGCTGCAGCGCGAACTGGTCGACGTGATCTCGAAATACGTCAAGATCGACAGCAACGACATTCAGGTCAAGCTCGAACGTCAGGACACGCTCGAAATCCTGGAAGTGAAGATCGAGATCCCGCCACGCTCGGCATGAGGTCGCAGGTCGACCTGCTGCGGCGGTCGATTGCGGCGGAGCGAGGGACGGCTGCTGAATTCGTTTGTGCTCAAGCTTGTGTTGTCGCGCAGCGACGCGGCCCTAAATCCCAGCAAGCCGCACGGCTGGGCAAATTGGAGTCGGTACACTGCACGGCGCATCCAGGGGCCGTGCACTCATGATCGGCGGTACGACTTTCCTTGCCTGCTTGCCCCCTCCCAGTGCTCCCAGTGTCGGGGGTCAGGTCTAGCTTTGTAGCAAAATCGGCGACAACCGGGGTCGGCGACAACCCGGGTCAGGTCTAGCTTCATAGCATGTGGCAAGTACTTCAAGCCCCGCTTGGCACTGAGGTACAGGTACTGGCAGACGCTACGCCGCTGTTGTAAAGTAAGACCTTCCTTACTGTAAGGATGCATGGAATGTCATACCTCGCCAAAATCACGACCAAAGGTCAAACCACGATTCCGTCGAGTATTCGCAAAGCTTTGCAGGCTAAACCTGGCGATTTGCTCGAATGGGAAATGCTGAGCAATGGTCAAGCGCGCGTGCGACGGGTACAGCCGCTGGATAAGGAATATCTCAAAGCCCTGGAAGGCAGTTTGAGCGAATGGCATTCGGAAGCCGATGAGGATGCCTACCGTGACCTATGAACGTTGGCAGGTGTTGCGAGTGCCCTTTCCCTTTACCGACCGCACAGCGAGCAAGAACCGCCCTGCCCTTGTCCTGTCCGATGCTGCGGCCTTCAATACATCTTCCGGCCATGTCGTCATGGCCATGATCACCTCTGCCAAGAATCCATCCTGGCCACTGGATTGCCCCATCGAGAATCTTGCCGTGGCGGGTTTACCCGCACCCTCCGTGGTACGTGCCAAGTTCTTCACCCTCGATGAGCGGCTCATACGTGGTGTATTGGGAACGCTCGACACAAAAGATGCCATTGCCATCGAGCGCAATTTGCGCCATGTTTTTGGATTTTTCTGAATCACCGATGTCTGAGGTCAGGTCTAGCTTTGTAGCACGTCCTATCGTGAACAATCTTTGAATGAGTAAAACCCATGAAATCTGACCTTGCCCCTGGATTCCGTATCCCATAGCTGGGCTCATGCGCTGGCTTGCCGGGGTTGATTGGCGAGCCAGTTTTCTTCGAACCGCATCGGGCTGACATAGGCCAGCGTCGAGTGCAATCGGGTGCGGTTGTACCAGAGCATCCAGGCGACGACTTCGTCCATGGCCTGGCGCCGGGTCTTGAAGCGTTGCCCGTGCAGCCGCTCTACCTTCAACGAGCCGAACAGCGTCTCGCTGCAGGCGTTGTCCCAACAGTTGCCGCGACGGCTCATCGACGCGGTGATGCCGTACTCGGTCAGGACGTCGCGGAAGTCCTTGGCAGCGTACTGGCTGCCGCGGTCGCTGTGGAAGATCAGCCCGGCCTGCTTGCTCGGATGGCGCTTGAACCACGCCATGCGCAGTGCGTCGATGACGATGTCGCGTGTCATGTCGGCTCGCAGGCTCCAGCCGATCACCTGGCGGCTGAATAGGTCGATCACCACGGCCAGGAACAGCCAGCCCTCGTCGGTGGCGATGTAGGTAATGTCGCCCACCCAGACCTTGTCGGGCTCGGCCACGTTGAATTGTCGGTCGAGCAGGTTGGGGGCGATCGGCAGGTCGTGCTTGCTGTCGGTGGTGACCTTGAAGCGGCGCTTGCCCTTGGCGCGTATACCGTGCTGTTGCATGAGCTTTTGCACCCGCTGCTTGCCCACGCGGATGCCCCTGGCAAGCAGTTCCTTCCAGGTGCGTGGCCAGCCGTAGCCACCGCGCGTTTCGGCGTGGATCGCCTTGATGTGCACCAGCAGCGCATCGTCGCTCAGGTGGCGGCGCTGGGCGCCCCTGGCGCGGCGAACGAAGTGCGCGTGGTAGCCGGCCACGCTGACACCAAGCACCCGGCACTGCACCGAGATCGGCCACACGCGCCGATGGCGCTCGATAAAGGCGTACTTCACAGCGATTCCTTTGCAAAGTACGCCGTCGCTTTTTTTAGGATGTCGCGCTCCATCTTCACCCGCGACAACTCAGCACGCAGTCGTGCAAGCTCCATCTGCTCGGCGCTCACGACCTTGCTGTCCGCGCCGGTAAGCTTGCCCTGCCGGTGGGCCTTGACCCAGTTGAACAGCGTCTGGTCCACCACGCCCAGCGTGCGCGCCGCCGCCGCCATGCTCTGGCCACCTTCGACCAGCCGCACTGCCTCTTGCTTGAACTCGAACGTGTAGCGCGCCCGCGTTGTCGTCTTCGTCATTTCCGTTCTCCTTGCTTGGATTGAATCACTCAGCAAGGGATACGTTTTTCGAGGGCAAGGTCAGCGGCACAAAAGTCTCCATCGCATCCCTCATCAGCCTTCGACCTCCAGCAGTTCCGCACCGATGCTGTTCGGAGCGAACTCCTCGATCAGCTTGTTCCAGCCCAACTCCCGCCACCTCACCTTGATGCCCTGCAGCTCGCCCGCGTGGACGAGGTCGATGCGCTCGATCATCAGGTTGGCGATGCGGTGACGCTCGACCGGGAACAGTTGATCCCACACGTCGCCTAGCCGCCCCATCGCCATCACGGTGCTGGCCTCGTCGACCTGCGCCCCGTTGCGCTGGATATGGTGCACCACCGACGCGATGGATTCCGGGCTGGTGAGCACGGTGCGGATCTGGGCGACCACCGCTGCCTCGATCTCCGGCGCAGGCAGGCGCTCATCACTCTTGCCCGACGCACCGAAGCGGCTTTCCGACTTGGACACGTAGTAGCACCTGACCTTCACTTCGGGTATCAAGAGGGGTTGGCTGGACGCATACGGTCAGGACAAGAAACGGCTTGTCAGGACACCGTCCGGACGACTACAATGAGGACATTCAAGATCGGTCCGGAGGGACACCATGAGCACCCTGAATCTTTCCAAGACCGAACGCATCGACGTCCGTGCAAGCACGCCGGTCAAGCAACTGCTGCAGGAAGCTGCACGCGCCTGCCACAAGAACGTCAGCGAGTTCCTGCTCGATGCGGGCGTAACGGCGGCCGAGCTGACGCTGGCGGATCGTCCTCATTTCGTGCTGAGTGATGCGCAGTGGCAGGCGTTCCTGGAAGCTCTCGATCGTCCGGTACAAAGCAAGCCGCGCCTATCGAGGCTGCTGCGTGAGCCCGGGGTGCTGGATTGACCGGAGACGTCAAAACGTCGCCCTATGCACCCGTTCGCAAGCTGCTTGCTGCAGATCAGGTCGATGCCTTCGACTGCGGCCAAGCCGCGCTGAACCAGTTCCTGCAGCGTTACGCGCTCGTCAACCAGAAGGCCAACAGCGCGCAGACCTACGTCTGCTGCCAGGGTGACGTGGTGGTCGGCTACTACAGCCTCGCGGTCGGCAGCGTCGATCCGCAAGTCGCACCATCGAGAGTGATGAAGGGGCTGGCGCGTCACCCGGTACCGGTCATGATCCTGGCCCGGCTGGCGGTGGACAAGGACCATCAGCGCAAAAGCCTGGGGCAGGCATTGCTCAAGGATGCGCTGCTGCGCACGGCACAGGCCGCCGATATCGCCGGTATCCGCTGCCTGCTCGTCCATGCCAAGGATGACGCGGCGCGGCAGTGGTACGCGTCCTGGGAGTTCGAGCCCAGCCCGACCGATCCGTATCACCTGTTCCTGATGCTCAAGGATCTCAGGGGCATGTTGAGCTGATGTGGCGTCGCCACCTCAGAGCCCGACTTGTTCGTGCCGAACGAAAATTGACCCAGTTTTGAAGGGGCGGCCTCAAATCTGAAGCGCGACAGCCTTGATCAAGGCCCACACCGGTATTGCGGGACGCAAACGCAGGCGCAGGCACGAAGCCTGGGTGATTTCTGCAAACAGCCTTTGACCGCAAGTCAGCTCGAGCTGCAGCAGGACATGCTCTGGCTGCAGCGCAGGTTCGATGTACACGATGCGCGCCTTCAACTGATTGACGATGGACGCATCGACAGGCTGGCTCAGCGCCACGCCGACATCTCGTGCGCGCACCAGCAAGCGCGTTGCCGTGCGGGCGCGCTGCCTGGCCCGGGGCTCGTCAGGCAGCCTGAGCACGTCGCTTGCGCCCAGCGCATAGGCCTGCAGTCCATCGGCACTGGAAGATCGTGTGGCCTGCAGCACGGCGCTTCGATCCTGCGTTTCCAGTAGCGGCGAATCCGCGCGCGAGGCGGCCTCCATCAGCGATTCGATTGCGGTGATGCGCCCGTCCTGCATGAACACCACGCGATCGGCCAGACGCAGCACTTCGGCCGGCGCATGGGTGATGAGCACCACCGGCAGTCCGGTGCGTTCGATGACGTCCTGCAGCAGGTCGAGGATCTCGGCCTTCGCACGCCAGTCCAGCGCGGCCAGCGGCTCGTCCATCAACAGCAGCCGCGGGCGCGACAGCAGCGCGCGGGCGATGGCCACGCGCTGGCGCTCGCCCCCGGACAGCAGATTCACGCCCCGGTCGAGCTTGCCATCCAGACCCACCTGCCGCGCGACGCGCTCGACTTCCGGGTCACCCACCCGGGCGCGCCGGGTGGTGAACTGCAGATTGCCGCGGGCGTTGAGGTGAGACACGAGTGCAGGATCCTGGAAGACGAAACCCAGACTGCGCCGACGCGGAGAATCCATCGGCCCTGCCGGGACTGCCTCGAGTTCGACCTCGATGTCATCGGCCCCGGCTCGCAGCGCGGCGAACTGCAGGTTCCGACGCACGCTCAAATGCGGAAACAGCGCGGCATCCTGAAACACGAAGCCGATGTCGCGGGCGTAGGCTGGCGTCTGGCGCCGCCCTTGCAGCCAGGGCACGCCGCCGCACGCCAGTCGCCCGCGGACTTGCGGCTCCAGACCGGCCAGGCAGCGCAGCAGGGTGGACTTGCCGCAGCCCGATGGGCCGAATACCGCGGTCACCCCGGAAAGGGGCAAGGCAAACGCGCCAGTCTGCAGTGCAAACCGGCCGAGATCGAGCTGCAAATCCCCTTCGAGCATGGCCTCATCCTCCGTGCCGCAGGTCCCACTGGCGGTTGAGCGCATACAGCAGGGTCAGCACCAGCACCGCAAAAACCAGCAGGAACAACGACAGCACATGCGCCTGCGCGTACTCCAGGTTTTCCACATGGTCAAAAATATCGATGGAGATCACCCGCGTCTTGCCTGGGATGTTGCCGCCCAGCATGAGCACCACGCCGAACTCGCCCACGGTATGCGCAAAGGCCAGCGTGCCGGCGACCAGATAGCCGGCCTTCGACAAAGGCAGGGTGACATGGACGAAGCGGTCCCAGCGGCGCGCGCGCAGGGTGAAGGCCGCATCGAGCAGGCGCGGCGGCACCGCCTCGAACGCGCGCAGCAGAGGCTGCGCGGCAAATGGCAGCGAATACACCACCAAGCCGATCAGCAGGCCGGAGAAGTTGAAGGTGAGCTGTCCTTCGAGGCCGAACCTGCGCAAAAGCTGCGTCAACACGCCGTTGGGGTTGAGCGCGATCAGCAGATAAAAACCGAGCACGGTCGGCGGCAGCACCAGCAGTCAGACCTCGATTTCCGCCAGATCGAACACCGAAGTCAAGGCGCGAGCACGCGACGCCTGCGCGAGCGATCTGGGCCGCTGCAGCACGGGCGAGCGCGGCCGCGCCGCTTCCTCCCCGGTTGCTTCCGGAAAGGCGGCACAACAACTCTCGACCAGGCTGTGCAAGTCCATGTCCTCGAGCGTCGAATGCAGAAACAGCTCGGCGCTCGCCCAGAGCGACTCGGCAATGCGCGCCTCGATCGTCAGCCCCCCGGCGGCAGGCGCCGGATGATCGAAGTCCGGCGCGGCCTGATGGCGATCGACCGCCATGACGATGTCGGCGATGCTGATGGTGTGCGCGGCACGCGCCAAGGCATAGCCTCCTCCGGGACCGCGCACCGAGCGCACCAGCCCGTGCCGCCGCAGATCGGCAAAAAGATGCTCCAGATACGAGACCGAAATGGCGTGCCGCGATGCGATGGTCTGCAGGCTGGTATAGCCGCCCTTCTTCTGCAGCGCGAGGTCGATCATGGCAGTGATCGCATGGCTTGCTTTGGACGTGATGCGCATGGCGCCCTCCCCTGACTTATCAGCGAAATGGCTGGTGCTGCGCCGCAGCTCCGGCTTGGTGCCAGAAGCCGCGGCATGCTCCCTCCCCGCCCCGGCTCAACGAATGATGTCGAAGGAATAATCGGTCGTCGAGATGCCGCTGGTGCTGGCGTCCAGGCGATCGAAATGCTTGTCGAGGATGGACATCAGCACGCGCATCGCGCCCTCGTAGCCCCAGATCGGATAGCGGTGCCAGTGGTGGCGGTCGAAGATCGGGAAGCCCATGCGGATCAGCGGCACCTTGCAGTCGCGCTCCAGGTATTTGCCGTAGGTGTTGCCGATCAGGAAGTCCACCGGCTCGGTGAACAGCAGCGAGCGCATATGCCACAGATCCTTTTTCGCATGGGCCTTGCCGCCTTGACCGAAAGGGCTGGCGTCGAGCAGGGCCTGCACGCGCTCGGCCCAGTCCATGTCGCCGTTGGTGCTCAGCACATGCACCGGTTCGGCGCCGAGTTCCAGCAGGAACTGGGTCAGGCCGATCATCATGTCCGGGTCGCCATACAGCGCAAAGCGCTTGCCGTGCAGATGGGCCTGGCTGTCGGCGATGGCATCGACCAGACGACCGCGTTCCTTCACCAGGCTGGCGGGCACCGGCTTGCCGGTCAGACGCGACAGCTCCATGAGGAACTTGTCGGTGCCCGATACGCCCATCGGGCTGTTGAGCGCCACCACCTCCTGGCCTTTTTCGGCAATGTAGGCCGCGGTCTTTTCCGCGCTGTAATGCTGGAACACGATGGTCGCCTTGGCATCGAGCGCACGCTCGACCTCGGCCTTTGTGGTGCCGCCGTCGTACATGCGGAACTCGCCGTCGGTCGGCGTGTTCCACACTTCCGACGGGTCGCACAGCACGGTGTGGTCTGCTTCGAACGCCTTGAAAATGCGGCGGATCTCGGGCATGTTGCCGACGACATAGCCGTCGAAGCCGCCGATGAAGTTGATGCTGTCATCGGGCTTGCGCACCAGCGCCTCGGTCGTGCCGGCCTTGCCGTCCCAGAAGTGCTTGAGCACGCCCAGCAGCGCATTGTCGTAGCCGGTGATGTGGCTGCCGACGAAGGCCGGGGTGTGGGCGAACGGCACGTCGAAGTCTTCGGGCACCGAGCCCTTATCCTTGGACGTCTTGATGAAGGCGTTCAGATCGTCGCCGATGACCTCGGCCATGCAGGTGGTGGACACCGCGATCATGTCCGGCTTGTACAGGTTGTAGGCGTTGGCCAGACCGTCGACCATGTTGTTGAGACCGCCGAACACCGCGGCGTCCTCGGTCATCGACGACGACACGCAGGACGTCGGCTCCTTGAAGTGGCGCGAGAAGTGCGAGCGGTAATACGCCACGCAACCCTGCGAGCCGTGCACGAAGGACAGCGTCTTGGCAAAGCCATTGGCGGCGAATACCGCGCCCAGCGGCTGGCAGGCCTTGGCCGGGTTGACCGTGAGCGCTTCGCGGGCGAAGTTCTTCTCACGGTACTCCCAGCTCTTGGTCCACTCGATGGTCTTGGCCAGATCGTCGGCGGGAACGCGGTATTCGAAATTCGCCCGCTTGGACTGCAACATCTCGCGGTATTCGGGCTGGCGGAACAGCATCTCGTGGTCGAGAATGGCTTCGGCGCTTTGCGGCATGACTTTCTCCTTCAAACTAGGTTGCGTGGCATCGGGCTCAGGCTGCCCACGGCGCCTTGGTCAGACCCCAGACCGGCGAGTTGATCGCCATGTCCATGTCGCGGGCGAAGATGGCGAAGCCGTCATAGCCGTGGTAGGGGCCGGAATAATCCCAACTGTGCATCTGGCGGAAAGGCACGCCCATTTTCTGGAACACGTACTTTTCCTTGATGCCCGAGCCGACCAGATCGGGCTGGATCTTCTCGACGAACTTCTCGAATTCGTAGCCGGTGACGTCGTCGTAGATCAGCGTGCCGTCCTTGACGTAGTGGGTGGTGCGCTGGTAGTCGTCGTTGTGGCCGAACTCGTAGCCGGTGCCGACCACTTCCATGCCCAGGTCTTCGTAGGCGCCGATGACGTGGCGCGGACGCAGGCCGCCGACGAACAGCATGACCTTCTTGCCTTGCAGTCGCGGTTTGTACTTGTCGATCACCGCCTGCGTCAGCGGCTTGTACTTGGCGATCACGGCTTCGGCCTTGGCCTTGATGGTGTCGTCGAAATGGCTGGCGATTTCGCGCAGGCTCTTTTCGATCATGCTCGGGCCGAAGAAGTTGTACTCGACCCAGGGAATGCCGTACTTCTCTTCCATGTGGCGGCTGATGTAGTTCATCGACCGGTAGCAGTGCAGCACGTTGAGCTTGGCCTTGGGGGTGTTTTCCAGTTCGGCCAGGGTGCCGTCGCCCGACCATTGCGCGATCACGCGCAGGCCCATCTCTTCGAGCAGGATGCGGCTGGACCAGGCGTCGCCGCCGATGTTGTAGTCGCCGATGATGGCCACGTCGTAGGGGGTGGCCTGGAAGGTGTTTTTCTCCGGGTCGACCTTGTCGAACACCCAGTCGCGGATGGCGTCGTTGGCGAGGTGGTGGCCGAGCGACTGGCTCACGCCGCGGAAACCTTCGCAACGCACTGGGACGATGGTCTTGCCCTCGTACTCCTTGCTCTTTTTCTTCGACACCGCCTCGATGTCGTCGCCGATCAGTCCGATCGGGCATTCGCTCTGGATCGAGATGCCCTTGTTCAGCGGGAACAGTTCCTGGATTTCGTCGATGATCTTGTCGAGCTTCTTGTCGCCGCCGAAGACGATGTCCTTCTCCTGGAAGTCGGAGGTGAACTGCATGGTGCCGAAGGTGTCGACCCCGGTCTCGCCGATGTAGTAGTTGCGCCGCGAGGCCCAGGAATACTGGCCGCAGCCCACCGGGCCGTGCGAGATGTGGATCATGTCCTTGATCGGCCCCCACACCACGCCCTTGGAACCGGCGTAGGCACAGCCGCGGATGGTCATCACACCGGGCAGCGACTTGATATTGGACTTGACGCCGCAGTCGGGCTTGCCTTCCTCGAATGAATTGAGATGCTTGGCACGGCGCTTGGCCATCTTTTCCGGGTAGGCCTTGAGTACCTCGTCGATCAAGGCCTTGTTTTCGGCCTTGCGCTCTTCAACCGTCATGCTCATGGTGATGCTCCTTGGCTGTTGCTTGAATTCTGGGCGGCGCCGCAAGCTGCAACGCCGCCGTGGGACGATTGCTGCGATCAGGCTGCAGCGAGTTCGGCCGCGGACTTGCCGATCAGGCTTTCGTCCACCGACTTCATGATCCCGTGCTCCATCAGCAGGTCTTCGAGTTCGTCCATGGTGATGGGGGTGGGGATGGTGCCGTTGCCGGCGTTGGCGTGGATCTTCTCGGCCAGCGTGCGGTACTCCTGGGCCTGCTTGGAATCCGGCGCAAACTCGAGCACGGTCATGCGGCGCAGTTCGGCGTGCTGCACGATGTTGTCGCGCGGCACGAAGTGGATGAGCCGGCTGCCCAGCTTCTTCGCCAGCGACTCGGCCAGCTCCAGCTCCTTGTCGGTCTGGCGCTCGTTGCACACCAACCCGCCCAGGCGCACGCCGCCGGAATTGGCGTACTTCAGAATGCCCTTGGAGATGTTGTTGGCGGCGTACATCGCCATCATCTCGCCCGACATCACGATGTAGATTTCCTGCGCCTTGTTTTCGCGGATGGGCATGGCGAAGCCGCCGCAGACCACGTCGCCGAGCACGTCGTACGACACATAGTCGACGCCGTCATAAGCGCCGTTTTCTTCCAGGAAGTTGATCGAGGTGATGACGCCGCGACCGGCGCAGCCGACTCCCGGCTCCGGGCCGCCGGACTCGACGCAGCGGATGTCGCGGTAGCCGACCTTCATCACGTCTTCGAGCTCCAGGTCCTCGACCGAGCCGGCTTCGGCGGCGAGCGACAGGATGGTGTCCTGCGCCTTGGCGTGCAGGATCAGGCGGGTCGAATCCGCCTTGGGGTCGCAGCCGACGATGAGGATTTTCTGACCCATTTCGGCCAGCGCCGCGAGGGTGTTTTGCGAGGTGGTCGATTTGCCGATTCCACCTTTGCCATAAAAAGCGATTTGCCTGAGTGCGGCCATTTCAGTTCTCCAATCAAAGGACAAAAAAGGTTGAAAAGCAGAGTTGCGATTCCGCGATCTCTATGCAGCCTTGGGTGTCTCTATGGTCTTCTTCTGAAGCCACTTGAGGGCCAGACAGGGTGTCCGCGTGCCTCTTCATTTGCAAACCGCGTGCCACCCTCGTCGAACACGATCAAGTCATTGATTTCATTTAGATTTATGCCCAAAATCCGGCGTCATGAGCGGGCGTGTGGATTGTCTGAAAGCCGACAAAGCCGATCCGCGACGCAGTGCTGCAAACCGACGACCGATGCATTGAGCACGCCTGTGGAAAATCGGTTGGAGCCCCGGTTTGCAAGGGCTGCAGAGGCAAGGAACCTGCCATTGACCGCACCTTGCAAGCTGTCAAGCGCCGCGGGCATGGTCGTTGCTCTCTGACACCGCAGAGCAACGTTTATGAAGGTTTGCACACACAACTCTTGCGCTGCTCAATCGTTCCAACACCCTCAGCGGAGTCCACCCCATGACCTCTATCACCCAGACCGCATTCGCCCGGCTCGATGCCGAAGGCCGCCTGCTCAACAGCCTGCTCAAGGGCCCCACGCACAAGCCGGGCCGCGTCGGCTTCCGCGGCGACCTGGCGCTGAAGTTCGCAGCGCAGTTCGCCGACGAAAAGCGCCCGCCGGAAATCAGCTCGGATCAGGTGATCGCCGCTGCCGAAGAAGGCCAGACGCATCTGGCCTTCTTCGCCGGTTTTCTGCTGTCGTTCGAGTATCTCAAGCTGCTGGCCGAAGCGCTCGGAGATGCCCTGGCGCCGCAAGGCAAGTATTTCGTGTTCTGCGACAACATCGACCTGTCCAAGCGCTATCAGGTGGCCTACGGCGGCGCCACCTTCTACGTCCTGCCCATCGACGAGGCCACGGTCTACAACGAGGTTCTGCAGTTGCTCTACCTGGAAAAGAACGATCTGAAAAAGCTCGACACGGCCGGAAAAACCGATGCCATCGTCGACGCCGCGATGGGGTTCAACGACACCTTCCCCGCCATCAGCTACGAGGAAGGGCTGAAGCTGATGGGGCCGGTACGCGACCTGTATGCCAACCGCCCGGTATAACACTGCGCCGGCATGCAGTCCTGCGCGGACCCGCGGCGCTGGTACACGACCGATCTGGTCGGCATACCGGCTGCGCTGCTCGGCAGCACCGTTCTGGGTAGCGAGAATGAAGTCTTGACCATCGGTGGCGACTATGCCATGGAGTCGAGCTATGCCTGTGGATGCGGAATCGAGAAGCATGCAGGGTTCATCGGCAAGGCCATGCAACGGCCTCTCCCCCTCCCAACCTCCCTCACGCCGTGGGGGAGGCGTGTTTGCTCCCTCTCCACTTATGGGGAGGGTTGGGGTGGGGAGACGCAGTCTCAAACTTCGACGTGCCGGATCAGTGAGATGAAACCGTCCCCTGACTCACTGCGCGCGCGTCCCATCGTGCGTCCGATTTGGCGGCTCGCCAGCCGCTCGAATTCGCACGGCACCGGCTTCGACCCGATCGTCGACCGCGCGCTCGGCGCCTATCTCGGCCTGGCCATCGGCGACGCCCTCGGTGCGACGGTCGAGTTCATGACACCCGACGAGATCGTCCGATGCTACGGCGTGCATCGGCGCATCGTCGGCGGCGGCTGGCTCGGTCTCGCACCGGGACAGGTGACCGACGACACCACCATGAGCCTGGCGCTCGGCGACGCCCTCGTGCGCAGCGGCGGCTGGAGCCTCGACGCCGTGGCGGCAAGCTTCGCCGACTGGCTGCGGGCCCGTCCGGTCGATTGCGGCAACACCTGCCGCCGCGGCATCCGACGCTATCTGGCCGACGGCAGCCTGGCCACGTCGCCGAACGAAGGCGATGCCGGCAATGGTGCGCTGATGCGCAACCTGCCGGTCGTCCTGTCCACGCTGAACGACGACGAGGCTTGGGCGCGCCGCTCCATCGCCCAGGCGCATGTCACCCACAACCACCCCCTGTCCGACGCCGCGGTGCTGGCGCTGGGAGAAATGACCCGCCGCCTGGTGAAGCATGGCGACACTGCCGCCTGCGCCGCCGTCGCCGCATCGCTGGTGCGCGCGCACCCGGAGTTCCGCTTCGACCCCTACCCCGGCCGCGCCAGCGGCTATGTGGTCGATACCGTGCAGACCGTGCTGCACTATTTTTTCAACCACGCGCGCTTCGAATTCGCCGTGACCGACGCCGTCAACCGCGGCGAGGATGCCGACACCACGGGCGCGCTCGTCGGCATGCTCGCCGGTGCACGCTGCGGCGCGCGCGCGCTGCCGCGCCATTGGCTCGACCGCGTCGACCGCAATGTGGTGCGCGCCATCGTGGCGCAGACTCCCGCGCTGCTGGCGCTGGGACGTTCGCAAGAAGCGCATCAATGACCCGGATCGTGTTCTTTGAAACGCCCATCCCGACTGAAAGCAAACCATGCCCATCTACGACTATCGCTGCAAGACCTGCGACCGGCGCTTCGAGCTGCTGGTGCGCAGCAGCACCGCCCCGCAATGCCCGCATTGCGGCAGCACCGAGCTGGACAAGTGCGTCACCGCGCCTGCGGCCCCCGGACGAAGCAAGGCGTTGATCGCGTCGGCCCGAAAGCAGGCGCGGCAGGAAGGCCATTTCAGCAACTATTCCGCCGCCGAGAAGCGCCGCCTCGGTGGCAAATGAGCGGCAGGTGATGCCAGGGTGCGCTATCCGCGCATCTTGAACAGCTCGGGCTGGTTGCGACGGTAGACCCGCAGCCAGAGCAGCAGCGCCGGGGTCAGCGACTCGACGGCGAACCACAGCGCGTCTTCCTGCGTTTCGCCGCGCGGCGCCATCAACTGCACGCCGACGCGCTGCCAGCCCGCCCAGTCGATCTCGGGCATGGCCTTTTGCAGATCGGGCGGCAGGGCGGCAAGGCTGTCGGTCAGGATGCGCAACTGACGGCCGACCTCGTCGCGCGTCAGGCGGGTGCGCAGCAATTCGTCGCGGCCGAGGTTTTCCGTCAGCGTCAAAACGCCCAGCCCAGCCTGCTCGATGATGCCGAGCAAGGCGGTGCTGGCGATCTGGGTGCGCATTTCGGGGGGCGCGGGCATCCTAGACGAAACTCAGCAGTTCCACGGTCACCGCTTCTTCCCCGAGCACGGTCTGACAGGCCAGGCGCGACTTGGAACTCACGCCCACCAGGGTGTCGAGCCTGTCGTTTTCGGCGCGCTGTATTCTGGACAGGCTCTTGCGCCCTTCATGGACGAACACATGACAACTGCCGCACTCGGCCTTGCTGTCGCATTTGTGGGCAATCGGCTCGCCCGCTGCGAGCAGGGCTTGCATGAGGGTGGAACCGGCGGCGGCTTCGATGGTCTTGCCCGAAGGCATCAGGGTCAGAATGGGCATGGCGATTCAATCGTCAGAGGGGTGGAAAAAAGGGGACAAAGGGGGACAAAGAAGGGGAACGAAGCGCGCCGCTGCACACGCCAGCTTCAGGCGGCCATCGCCTCGGCGGCGGTGAGCGCATCGCTCAGGCTGGCGGCAAATTCAGCCAGCGGCAGGTCGATGCGCTGGATGTTCTGCTCGGCGAGAAAGCGCTGTTCCATGCGCGTGAGCGGGCCTTGCAGCACCGCCCAGTGCGTGTCCGATGAACGCTTCATGATCTGCCGGGCGAAGGCGCGGGCGAGTTGGTCGTCGAAGCGGCAGCCGATGAACAGAAAACTGCGGCCGCTGCGCAGCGCCTGCACCGCCCGCGGAATCGGCGTCTGGATGTCGATTTCGGTCAGCACTTCGACAAAGTCGGTGTCGGAAACCAGGTAGTTCGATGCCGGAGCGCGTCCGCCCAGGGGCCTGTACAGCAGAGTCTCCCAGCCTGGCGGCAGATCGGGTTCATCCTGTCGGTCCAACAGCGCGCCACCTGCGGCATAGGCCGCGGTCCACACGCCGAAATGCTCGGACTGCGACAGGCCCTGCACCTGCCCCCAGTCGCCTTGCGGCCGCGCCTGCCGCAGGGCATGGAGCAGGGTGTCGCCGTACCAGGTGTCGACCAGCAGCGGGGCGCGGCTGGCTGCCAGCGCCAGATGCAGGCGCGACGGCGGCGGCACGGTGGCGAAGGCTTCGTTCATCAGACCGACCAGGGTCTTGCGGTGCTTGAAGTTTTCGATGAACTGCGCCGCCTGGGTGAGTCGATGGCGGATTTTGTGCGGCACGCTGGCCTTGGCGGTGATCCGCTCGGCCAGGGCCAGCGGGGACGCGGGAATCTGCACCTCCGTGCACAGTTCGAGCATGGCCGGGCCAAGATAGGGGATGATGCTGCCGGCTGCGATCAGACGGCCCAGGGTGTGAATCTGCGACGGTGCGGCGTTCATGTCCAGGCTTTCGCGTCGGGGTTCAGAGGTAGATGGCCGCCCCGGCGCCGACATTCACCGAGGCATCCTTGAGGGTCTTGACGATGAAGCGAACCTGATCCTCATCCAGCCCAGCGTGCAGCGGCAGGGCCAGCGAGCGGTCGCCGATGCGCTCGGTCAGCGCAAGCTGGCCGCGCGCCATGCCGAGCTGCTGGTAGTGGAACTGCTGGTGCAGCGGCAGGCAGTAGGCGGCGGCCTCGATGTGATCGGCAGCGAGATCGTCGATGATCTGCCGCCGCCCGCTCGCGGTGAAACGCGCCCCCAGATGCACGACATACAGCATCCAGTGGACTTCGTCGACATCCTGCCCCAGATACGGCGGCTTGATGCCTTCGAAGGTGCGCATCTGCTCCAGATACCAGGACTCGACCTGCTTGCGCCGGGCGAGGAGGGTTTCGATGCGCGCGAGCTGCGCCAGCCCGAGCGCCGCGGCGAGTTCACTCATCGCGGCCTGCAGCGGCACGCGGCTGCCTGCGGAGATCGACTGGCGGTCGCCCCTGTCGCGCCGCCGCAGCATGCGCAGCTCGGCGGCCATATCGGCGTCGTCGGTCAGCACCATGCCGCCTTCCCCGACGCACAGCGCACTGGGCTGGGAAAAGTCGAACACGGCGAGATCGCCGAAACTGCCGGTTCTGCGGCCGGCGTAGCGCGAGCCGATGGCTTCGGTGCTGTCTTCGATCAGCGCCACGCCGGTCGAATCGGCCAGTTCGCGCAGCGCCTGCCACTCGGCGGGATGGCCGTTGACATTGCCCGCCATGATCGCCCGCGTGCGCGGACCGATGTGCTGCGCCGCGCGCGCCGGGTTCATGCAGCCCGTCCAGTAGTTGATTTCGGCGCAGACGGGCGTGGCTCCGACCCAGGCGACGGCATGCGCGATCTGATGCCAGCCATAGGCCGAGACGATGACCTCGTCGCCCGGCCCGATGCCCAGCGCGCGCAGCGCCAGCAAGGCGCCGAGCGTGCCGCTGGCCACCGATACCGCATGCGCTCGCCCCGTCCATTGGGCGAAAGCGGCCTCGAAGCGCTCGGCAAACGGCCCTTCGCTCAGTCGCGGCGCCCGCAGGGCGGCCCGCACCACTTCGCTCTCGACTTCGTCGATGTCGGGCTCGGACAGCGCGATCCAGTCCTCATCGCGTTCAGGATTCATGAGAACTCCCCTCGGCGACGAACAGCGCTGCGGCGCGCGCCAGATCGTTGGTCACCTGCCAGCAATGGCCATCGTTCGTCCCCAGCCACAGGGTGCGCAGGCGACCCCGGGCGACGGGCTCCTCGCCGCGCATGTCGGCGGCATCGACGGCGCTGACGCGCAGCGCCGGGAAGCACTGGCGCAGCGCGGTGACGGCCGCGCGCGCGTCGGGCGCGGAATCGGCCAGGGTCGAGGCGAGTTGCAGGTCGGCGGCGTCCATGGCTTCAGTCTCCGGTCTTGCGCGCTTCCACCGTGACGGGCAAGGCGGTGTGTTCGGCCATTTCCGGCAGCTCCAGCGTCCAGCCGTTGGCCAGCGTCACCGTGCCGCCCCAGAGCCGCGGGTGCTGCTGCGACACGATGGGTTCTTCCAGATCCTTCTTCGGCACATAGGCGAAGAGCTGGCCGGCGGCGTTCTTGCGGATCATGACTTTCATGTCGGGATGGTCCAGTTGGGAGTCAGACGGTGACTGCAAACCGCGCGGCCTCAGCGGCCTCTGCCTGCAGCAGGGGAAGGACATGGCGGTGGATGGCCTCGATCGCAGCGTCGATGTCGTCCGCCGTGGTGTCGCGCCCCAGGGAGAAGCGCACCCCGCAGAGCGCATGCTGCGGGCTTGCGCCCATCGCCAGCAACACATGCGAGGGTTGATTGCCGCCGGCGCTGCACGCCGCGCCCGAGGAAGCGATGACGCCCGCACGTTCCAGCGCCAGCAGAACCCGCTCTGCCGAGAGGCTGCCGAACCGCACCAGCGTGGTGTTGGCGAGGCGATGCGCTTGCGCGCCATACAGCTTCACCGTGCCGGCAGGGGCAGGAAGGTGGTGCAGGCCGGACTCGAAACGCTGGCGCAGCGCGGCCATCTGCGCGATATCCTCGTCCAGCGTGCGCGCGGCGCGCTCGGCGGCGGCGCCGAAGCCGACGATGCCCGGCAGATTTTCGGTGCCGCCCCGCCGAGCGCGCTCCTGGCGCCCTTCGAACAGCGACGGCCAGGACAGCCCCTTGCGGATCACCAGAGCGCCGATGCCCTTGGGTCCGTGCAGCTTGTGCGCCGACACCGACCACAGATCGGCGTCGTTTTCGGCGAAGCGCAGTACCGACTTGCCGACCCGCTGGGTGGCATCCACATGCAGCATCGCACCTTGCGCGTGCGCCATCGCCGCCAGTTCCGTCAGCGGCATGCACACCCCGGTCTCGTTGTTCGCGCCCATCACGCTGACCAGCGCGACATCGGGGCCGATCAGCGCGCGGGCCTGGTCGAGATCGAGTCGGCCCGCGGCATCGACCGCGATCAGATCCACGGGGAAACCCGCGGCGCGCAGCCGCTGCGCCAGCGCGAGCATCGAGGGATGTTCCACCGCCGACAACACCAGGCGGCGACGCTGCGGCGCCTGCGCCAGCCGCCGCGGATCGATCGCCCCCAGCAGCGCGGCGTGGTTGGATTCGGTGGCGCCGCTGGTGAACACCAGTTCGTCGCCGCGGCAGCCGAGCAACTGCGCAACCTGGGCGCGCGCCGTGGCCAGCAGCCGACGCGCCGCCTGACCCGGCTCATGGGTGGATGAGGGGTTGGCCCAGACCTGGTCGAGCGCCTGGTGCATGGCCGCGACGGCCTCGGGTGCGACCGCGGTGGTGGCGTTGTGGTCGAGGTAGATCACCGCCAGTACTCCCGCTGGGGGTCGAGCAGCAAGGCGGCGAACAGCTCGTCGAGCCGACGGCTGCGCCGACGCAGATCCCAGCAGTCGCGCGCATGGTCGCGGGCGAACAACAGCCAGCCGTTTTCGCCATCGGGGGCGAGCCAGGCGATGTCGATGTCGCCGCCGCGCTGGTCGATGTTGCGCGAGCAGTTGGGGCTGACGATCTTCCAGCCCTGGCCCTCGGGCTCGACCCGCGGCCGCACATAGCGGTAGCGGGTGCGCCGAGCCAGCGCACGGCGGATGCGCTCGGCAAGCAGATCGCGCACCTCGGCGACGCCCTGCCCTGCCCTGCCGTCCACGGGCGCGGCGACCATCAAGGGCTCCCGGCGTCAGCCGCGACCGGCGCGGGACTGAGCTCGTCTTCGGTACAGCCCACCACCTGCGTGCCGAAGTCCACCACATAGATCGGCATGTCGAACTCGGTGTGACGCCCGACGCGCACGATTTCGCCCAGACTGCCGCAGGCCACCAGCAGCGCGTCTTCGCCCGCCTCCGGGTGGCTGCCGTCGTTGTGCAGATCGACGATCGCCTGCACCGTCTGGCCCCAGCCATAACGGGGTTCGCGCGGCATGCGGGGGATCGGGGACGCGGTGGATTCGCAGGATTCAGGCATCGCTGTGCTCCGGGGTGGGCGCAAGCGGCGCTGCGGCAAGGGAGCGCAGCCGCGCCACCTTGTCGGGCCCGAGCTGCAGGGCGAGTTCGGGCGGCAGCTTGTCCAGAGACATCAGTTCGCGCCCCTTCATGCCGACGCGGCAGCCGGTGGCGACGAAGTCGACGGCATAGATGTAGAACTGCTGCAAGAAGGTGCCGACCGAGGTCACATAGCCGATGTCGCCCTTGTTCACCAGCACGGCGCCGATGTCCAGGCCCGGATAGGTGCCGTCGTTGCGCACCACGTGGCGGCTGACCACGCGCTCGCCGAAGTCGAATCGCGGCGGGTCGTTGAGTTCGACCCAATCGCTGTCGCGCGAGATGTCACCCATGGAGCGCTCCCTCCTGCCCAATCGCGGCGTCTGCGCCGTCCAGATCGTCCTCGTATTGACCATTGGGATGGCGTTCGCGGCGCAGGCGCACGGTTTCCAGCAGCGCCCCGCCGACCCGGTCTTCCGGGTCGAGCGCCTGCAGCAGATCGAGCGCATCGCGTGCTTCACCCGCATCCCCCAGGCGCAGGCTGAGGTAGGCATAGCCCTTGAGCGAAAACAGGAAGAAGCGCGTCGCCGGGTCGTCGCGCGCGCCTGCCAGCGCCTGCGGCGGCACGTTGCGCCACAACGCCGGCAGACCCAGCGCCTGCGTGGCGACGAACAGCGCGCGCCTTGCCACATCGCGCGCGCAGGCAAGCTGATGGCCGTAGAAGTAATGGCGGTACAGCGCGATCAGCACCGCCGGATGATCGGGCGCTAGAGCCATCGCGCGCATCAACGCGGCCATGGCCAAAACGGGATCGGCACGATGCTCCCCGGCCTGGCGCAGCGCCCGCTCCAGCGGCTCGGGCAAGTCCCTGCCCAGAACGGCCTCTCCGAAGTTGGGCTGGACGCTCGGGTTCATGCTGCGCACCTATGAGCAATTCAGCGGCGCAGCAGCGCGCTCATCGGCACACTGGTCGAAGCGGGGATCGACTCTGCGCTGCCCGCGCTGGAGCAGCCGCAGGAGCTGGCCACCGGGCTGCGCACGCTCAGTCCGGACTGCATCGGGGTGTCGATGAAGTCCAGCGTCGCCCCTTCGAGCAGCAGGCGGCTTTCGGCGGGAAGAAAGAGCTGCAGGCCTTCGCCGACCTTGAAGACCTCATCATCGGCCTGCGGCGCGGCCTCGGCGTTGAATTCGGTGCTGTAGCCCGAGCAGCCCCCGGCGCTGACCAGCAGGCGAAAGCCCGCGCCCGCAGGCAGACCGGAGAAACGGACGATGCGGCGCATGAATTTTTCAGCAGCCGGCGTGACGGTGAGTTGAGATAAGGCCATGAGTCTTCTCCGTGGATCGAAGGTTTCAGGCCTTGACGATGCAGCCGTCGACCGGGCAGACCGCGACGCATTGCGGGCTGTCGAACTGGCCTTCGCATTCGGTGCACTTGGCCGGATCGATGATGAAGACGCCGCCCTTTTCGCGGATCGCGGTGTTGGGGCATTCGGGCTCGCAGGCGGAGCAGCCGGTGCAGGTTGAAGCGATGATTTTCAGTGCCATGATGATCTCCTGGAATCGCTGCTGGTTGAACCCAGATCGTCCATTAGGCGGCGCGATACGCCTACACGGGCGCTGGCGGTCGGTTTGGTGCGTATTCGCCCCGGCGCTTCGCGCCCATAGCTTCGGCTATGGGCTTGTCGCGCCGGGCCAAATCCATCCCCAAACCGCCACGTCATCATCCCGCGTCCTAATGAACGATCTGGGTTGAAGCCTCAGGCCGCCGCAGTGAAAGCGCCCTGACGGATGGTGGCGTCGCCGCGCGGCTGATGGCGCAGTTCGCCGTTGGCGATGCGCTGGCGGTACTTGGCAAACCAGCTCAGCGCGGCCTTCTCGATGTATTCGTGGGCGTACTCGTCCACCGGCTCGATGCCGGCTGCCAATAGCTCGTCGCGCGGACAGGCGCCGATCTTGGCCACCAGCACGGCATGGCAGTCGTTGATGGCGTTGACGATGGAGGGCAACTGCTCGTCTTCGCCATAGCCGCCCTGGCAGTACAGATCGACGCGGCGATGGCCGACGAACAGCGCCTCATCCTTGCTCACCTGGAAGATCTGGAACTCGGTGGCGTGGCCGAAATGCTGGTTCACCTTGCCGTGGCCTTCGGTGGCCACCGCCAGCAGCACCTGCATGTCGGGGTCCACGTTTTCCAGATCGAGTGCGGCGGCCAGGGCGTCCACCTTGGCCTGATGCTGCGACTGCCGCTCCAGCTCGACCTTCTCCTGATAGGCGCGGCGCTTGTCGAGGTCGTACACCACTTCCATGTTCTCGATCTTGTCCAGCGTGAATTCCTCGCTGCGATCCTCGCCCAGCAGCCCCACGGCGTCGGCGCGGCACTGGCGGCAGTGGCGCATCAGGTTGGCGCCGCCCATGCAGGCGTCCTGCACCGCCTTGAGTTCCTGCGCGGTCGGGCCGCGCTGGCCGGTCAGGCCGAACACCGTGCCATGCTCGGCCTCGGAAATCAGCGGCATGATGTTGTGGAGGAAAGCGCCGCGCTTTTTCACCTCGCGGTTCACTTCGATCAGGTGCTGGTCGTTGATGCCGGGGATCAGCACCGAATTGATCTTGGTGAGCACGCCGCGCGCGGTCAGCATCTCCAGCCCCAGCATCTGGCGCTCGTGCAGGATGCGCGCGGCCTCCACGCCGGTGACGCGCTGGTGGTTCCAGAAAATCCACGGGTAGATCTTGGCGCCGATTTCCGGATCGACCATATTGATGGTGATGGTGACGTGGTCGATGTTGTGCCTGCAGATCTCGCCCACCATGTCGGGCAGCGCCAGGCCGTTGGTCGACAGGCACAGCTTGATGTCGGGCGCCTTCTCGCTGAGCGCGCGCATGGTGTCGAAGGTCTTTTTCGGATTGGCCAGCGCGTCGCCCGGGCCGGCAATCCCCAGCACCGTCATCTGCGGAATCTCGCTGGCCACCGCCAGCACCTTCTTCACCGCCTGCTCCGGGGTGAGCTTCTGGCTGACCACACCGGGGCGCGACTCGTTCGAACAGTCATACTTGCGGTTGCAGTAGTTGCACTGGATGTTGCACGCCGGCGCGACAGCCACGTGCATGCGGGCAAAGTGGTGATGCGCCTCCTCGGAATAGCAGGGGTGGTTCTTCACCTTGTCCCAGATCTCGGGCGGCATGTCGTCCGGGCCGCCGGAGGAGCCGCAGCTCGCCTTGCCGTCGCCACCCGCACTGGAGCAGCCGCCTCCGGCCTCGGGCAGGGTCATGGAAACAGCCCGCTTGGTGCGCAGCAGATCACCCAGGGCGACGGTGGCGGTTGGAGCGTTCATCGGGTACCTCGTCAGTTGGTGGTTCGACCACTGCATAGCGAGACCCGTGCCAGGATGCATTTCCTTGTTTTTCAATGACTTGCGTCGCCGCAGGGATGTTGCCTTAACGACAAAGGCGACAGCGGGCCTGTCGGCTTGCGACGAACACAGCGCATGAACGCGAAGTCCTTGCGAGGCTTCGGCAAGGGGCGGCATACCGAAGTCCGCAGGCCAACAGCACGAAGGCAGGGTGTCGGTCAAATCGACCGACAGGTCTGGTCTGGCGCGGATACTGGACGACCGCTTGCATGTGTTCTATCCATCATGCACACTAAACATTTTTAAGTAACATCGTTTGATAAAGGAGCGCACCATGCAGAGCATGACCTTAGAGCAGCTACGCGCCACGGCCAGCGCCGGCGGCGTGACGGGCGTCACCCTGAAAGCGCAGGGCGGCGGCTTCTTCGTCGCAATCGCCACCCGCAGCGGCCAGGACGCCTTCTTGGTGAAGGCCCGCACCACGGAGCCGCGCCGCTTTGGCAATCCCACTTCCGCACTGATCGTCTTGCGTGACGTGGGCATTGCCGTTGCGCAGATCGACGCCACCGACTGGAACCCCGAGCAGAAGGACATGACCCGCAGTCGGCAGAGCCGCGCCGAGGCCATGCGAAGCGCACACCAAGCCGCCGCCTATAACCAGTGGCTGGCCGCCGAGATTCAGGAAGCTCTCGACGACCCACGGCCCAGCATTCCACACGATGAAGTCATGGCCCGGATGGATGCCCGCATTGCACGCCACAAGGCCGCAGGAGCGAAACGGGCATGAATCGGCTGGCGAAGCCAAAGACCCCTTATCGCATCGTCTGGCGACCGATTGCCGAGGCCGACCTAGACCACATCGTTGACTACATCGCCCAGGACAACCCGATCAGAGCCGAGGAATTCGGCCAGGCGCTGCGCGCCAAAGTGTTGCCGCTTGCGCAGCATCCGAAACTTGGCCGCGCAGGAAGGCCCGGCTTGCCGACCATCCTGCGCGAACTGGTCGCGCATCCGAACTACCTCGTTTTTTATCGCGTGCTGGACGAGGCGCGCATCGTCGAGATTTTGAGAGTGAAGCATGCGGCCCAACGGGTGCCGTGATGACAATCCCGGCGCTCATGAGCGCCCCCAGGGTCGGCGAGCCGACCCGCCCCCCGAGGGGGATGAGAAAACTTGGGGCGGCCCGGCGTTTTCTCATGAGCGCCCCCAGGGTCGGCGAGCCGACCCGCCCCCCGAGGGGGATGAGAAAACTTGGGGCGGCCCTGCGTTTTCTCATGAGTCGCCACAAGCGAAGCGAGAGGATCAGCCCAATTGCAGATCCGGGCCGCCCTGCGCGGTCACCGCGGCCTGGAGCAGGGCCGCAAAGCCCTGCCCCGTGCGCGTATCTCGCCACTGCTGCGCGGAGCAGCGGAAATGATGCGCCCCCGATTGACTCGCCAGCCACAGCTCCTGCAGGGGCGCCTGCAGGTTGATGATGATGCGCTCCTTGTTGTCGAGGGTGAGCGTGAGCACGGCGCCATCGCGGCGCGTGTCGACATCGGCCTTGTCCGCAGCCGCCTCCACGGCGGCGAGCATGGCCTCGGCGAGGCGGAAGTAATCACTCTGCGGCATGGCGCTCATAATTTCTGCACTTCGATCAGGTGTTTCTGCAAGGCGTAGCCAAGCTGGCGCGGCGTGACCTTGAGCAGGCGCGCGGCCTTGGCCTGCACCCAGCCGCATTGCTCCATCGCCCAGATCAGACGCTCGCGCTCGCCTTGCGGCGGTTCGTTGCCATATTGACGGGCAGGCGTGGCGATCTGCGCGGTCGGCCCGATGCGCACCGGCTCGGCCGGCCGTTCACCGAAGGATTCGGCGGCATCTTGCGGCTGCAGCGGCGCGGCAGCCGGGGCAGGTGCAATGGAAATGGCTGCCGACACCGCATCCTCCTTCGCCACGAAGTGCAGGGTCTGGGTGAGGCAGCGATTGTGCCGACACGGAAACGAGGCGTCGCGGATCACGTCGCCCTGCGCCATGGTCGCTGTGCGCTCGATGCAGTTCTCCAGTTCGCGCACATTGCCCGGCCAGTAGCAGTTGTAGAGCACCTTCATCGCGTCGGGGCTGACCTTGAGCCCGCGGCGGTTCTCCTTGTTGAAGCGGTCGACGAAGTGCGCCACCAGCGGCGGGATGTCTTCGCGGCGCTCGCGCAGCGGCGGCAGGAAGATCGACACCACGTTGATGCGGTAGTAAAGGTCGGCACGGTATTCGCCACGCTTGACCATCTTCTCCAGGTCGCGGTTGGTCGCGCAGATCAGCCGCACGTCGACCTTGATCGGGCGGCTGCCGCCGACGCGCTCGAACTCGCGCTCCTGCAGCACGCGCAGCAGCTTGGCCTGGAACGCCGGCGAGATGTCGCCGACCTCGTCGAGGAACAGCGTGCCGCCGTGCGCCAGCTCGAAGCGTCCCTTGCGCTCGCCCGCGGCGCCGGTGAACGCGCCCTTTTCGTGGCCGAAGAGTTCAGACTCCAGCAGCGACTCGGTCAGCGCGGCGCAGTTGACCTTGATGAAGGGGCCGTCCTTGCGCGGCGACAGGAAGTGCAGCGCGCGGGCGATGGCCTCCTTGCCGGTGCCGCTCTCGCCGCGCAGCAGCACGGTCGCGCGCGACGGCGCGGCCTGATGCACTTCGGCAAACACCTGCTGCATCGGCTGCGAGATGCCGATGACGTTTTCCAGGCTGTAGCGCCCGACCGGGGCGGTCTGCAGCGCCTTTTGCAGCCGCGTGGCTTCGAGCTGCAGGCGCTCGTGTTCCTGACTCACGGCGTTGTGCATCAACACCGCCTGCGCCAGCAGGGTGGCCACCATGGTGAGCAGGCGCTGATCGTCGGACAGGCGCGCAGCGCCCTCGACCTCGCGCTGCGCCGCGAGCACGCCGAGCTTGCCGCGCTCGGTTTTCAGCGGCACGACGATCAGCGCCATCATACGCCCGCTCGGCGCGGTGAAGGCGCCGGTGCGGTCGATGAACTCGGGCGCATTGCTCACATCGGGCACGGTCATCGGCAAGCCTTTGGCATAGACGCCTCCTACCATGCCTTCGCCCGACTGCCATTGCCCGCGTGCAATCTGCTCGTCGCTCATGCCCACCGCACTGTGCAGGCGCAACTGGCCTTCATCGTCGGCAAGGACGATCATGGCCCGGGAGAGGCCCAGATACGCGGCAAGCACATTGAGCGTTTCGCGGAACGTGCGGTCGATGTCGAGCGAAGCGCCCAGAATGCGGCAAACCTCGTAGATGGTGATCAGCTCCACATGGGAGCGTTGCCGATAGGCAGTCTGATTCATGGTGCGCCTCCTGCCGCGCAACGGCACAACGGTGGCACAGGATCGGCACCAAGGTCTCCGCCCTGCTCCGCTGCGGTGCAAGCAAGCAATGGGGCTTCACCTGTCCTCGTGAGAAATGCAGATTTCATGCCAAGCCTGCATTCTCCACGATGGCGATGGCGATGCCACTGCATCCATTCAGCCGAATTTGAACAAAATGCCATGCCCACCGCGTGGGTATTCCCAGTCGACATTGTGGTACTCGGTGCAGATCACCCGGCAACTGCCGCATTCGAGGCAGCCGTCGGTGATCAGCGTGACGGTGCCGTTGCCTTCGGCCGTATAGCAGGAGGCCGGGCAGATATAGGTGCAGGCCTGGCTGACGCACTCATTGCTGCAGATCTCGGGCTGCCTGATGCGGATGTGCGGCCGACCGTGATCGACCCGATAGCGGTTCTGGAAAAGTTTTTCCTCGACATTGACTGAAATGGCGCTCATCGAAATGCCCTCCACAGTTTGAATGCATCGCCGAGCAGCCCGGCGACCCCGCGCGAGCCGCGGAAGCTTTTGAAAATCTCGCGTTCCTTGGTCTTCTTGTCGTCGCCGTCGACGGTGAGCATGGTCTGCGCCGCGCGGTTGACGAGTTCGGGATAGGTGGTGAAGAACTGCGGATTGGCGTGCAGCACCTCGGGCATGTCGCGGTACTTGTGCAGGTCTTTCATCACAAAGCTGGCGTCGAGCTTGTCCTTGTACGCGCGCAGCGTTTTCTCGCTCATCGGCAGTCCGGCGGCGCGCGCCTCGATGATGGTTTCGGCGGCCAGGCGCCCGGTGGTCATCGCCAGATTCGATCCCTCGCGGTGCGCGGCGTTGACGAAACCGCCGGAGTCGCCGACGATCATCCAGCCGGTGCCGTAGAGCTTGGGAATGGCGTGGAATCCGCCCTCGGGGATGAGGTGGGCGCAGTATTCCTTCATCTCGCCGCCCTCGATCAGCGGGGCGATCGACGGATGGCGCTTGAGCTTTTCCAGCAGTGCGTAAGGCGTGGTGCGGTTGGGGTTGGACTTGAAGCCGTCGAGCATGCAGCCGATGCCGATGGTCAGCGACTCCTTGTTGGTGTAGAGGAAGGCGGTGCCGACCATGCCCTCGGTCACCTTGCCGACCAGCTCGATCACCACGCCTTCGTCGCCCTTGACGTTGAAGCGCTGCTGGATCACCTCTTCGGGCAGGAACAGGATTTCCTTCACCGCCAGCGCGACTTCCTTGGCCTTGATCTCGCCGTGGAACCCAGCCTTGCGCGCCAGCGTCGAGTTGACGCCGTCGGCGAGCACGACCACGTCGGCATAGACCTCGCCGCCCAGGCGGTCGCAGCGCACGCCGATGACGCGGTCGGCGTCGAGCAGCAGTTCCTCGACCGTGGTCTCGCAGATCAGCAGGGCGCCTGCCTCGCGCACCTTGGACGAGAACCACTTGTCGAACTGCGCGCGCAGGATGGTGTAGCGGTTGTGCGGCGGCTTGTTGTAGTCGTCGCTGCGGAAATGGGTGCCGATGAACGAGGCGTCGTCGAGCACCCACATGCGCTGCTCGATGATGTGACGCTCCAGCGGCGCGTCTTCGCGGAAGTCGGGGATGATGCGCTCGAGCGCGTCGGAGTAGAGGATGGCGCCCTGCACGTTCTTCGACCCCGGATACTCCCCGCGCTCGATCTGCAGCACCTTCAGCCCGGCCTTGGCCAGGGTGTAGGCACAGGCATTGCCCGAGGGTCCGGCGCCGACGACGATGGCATCGAAATTCTTGTTGACGTTCATGGTGCTTGCTCCGGTTGGGACGGCCTCAGGCGGCGCGGACAGCTCGGCTGTCGATGTGCGCGCGCAGCGCCCGCGTCAGCGCCGGCAGGATCTGCATCGCGTTGCCGACCACGCCGATGTGCGCGAAATCGAAAATCGGCGCGTTCGGGTCGGTGTTGATCGCGACGATCAGGTCGGCGCCTTCCATGCCGACGCGGTGCTGCACCGCGCCGGAAATTCCGGCGGCGATGTAGAGCTTGGGCCGCACCGTCTTGCCCGACTGCCCGACCTGGCGCTCGGCCTCGACCCAGCCCGCATGCACCACCGGCCGGCTGGCACCGACTTCGGCGCCGAGCACCCGCGCCAGGTCCCACACCAGGCCGAAGTTGTCGGCGTTCTTCAGCCCCTTGCCGCCGGCGACGATGATGTCGGCGTAGGTGAGGTTGACGCTGTTGCGGCTGGCATCGGGGATGAACTCGATCAGCTTGGTGACGATGTCGGCTTCGACCAGATGGACGGCGTCCTCGACCAGCGTGCCGCTGCGCGACGCGTCGCGGCGCGGCAGCGGCATCACCCGCGGGCGCACCGTCGCCATCTGCGGCCGGTAGGCCAGGGTCATGATGGTGCAGTAGAGCGAGCCGCCGAAGGTCGGGCGGGTGGCGGCCAGCGCGCGCGTCGCCGGGTCGATGTTGAGTTCGGTGCAGTCGGCGGTCAGCCCGGTCTGCAGCGTGGTCGCCACCGATCCGGCCAGGTCGCGGCCCATGGTGGTCGCGCCGAGCAGCACGATTTCGGGCTGGTGGCGGTTGACCAGTTCGGTCAGCGCGCGGGTGAATGGCTCGTTGCGGTAGCCCTTGAGCGCCGGGTCGCGCACCAGGTGGCAGCGGTCGGCGCCATAGGCCCAGGCGTCGCGGGCGAAATCGTCGAGCGCCTCGTCGGGGCCGCCCATCAGCACCCCGGAGACCGTCACCCCGAGAGCGTCGGCCAGCTTGCGCGCGGCGCCGAGCAGTTCCCAGCTCACCGGATGGACGTGGCCGCGGTCGTGTTCGATGAACACCCACACCCCCTTGTACGACTTGAGGTGTTCGGGCAGTTCCAGATTGCGTCCGCGTCCCGCGGGCTTCTTGACGGTGTCGTTCATGGCGTTGCCTCGTTTGCGTGCGATGTCAGGCGGATGCCGCGGCGATCAGATCGGCTTCGAGCGCCGGCTGGCGGGTGAAAATCATCTGCACCAGGTTGAGGGCGATGTCGCGCGGCTCGGCGGTGTCGGCCGACAGCATCTCGGCCTTGTCGCTGCGCGGCGTCGGGCCGAACACCTTGCTCACCACCGTGGGCGAGCCCTTGAGACCGATCTTGCCCAGGTCCTCGATTCCGGCGGCGACCTTATCCCACCGACGCACCGGATAGGCGGCGGCGTGGATCATCGCCGGCAGGGTGGCGAAGCGCAGCTCGTTGCTGTTTTCCAGCATGGTCACCAGGCAGGGCAGCGCGGTGCGCAGCACCTGCACCCCGCCTTCGGCGCGGCGCTCGACGGTGATGCTGCGCGCCACCGGATCGACCTCGACGATGCGCGACACATAGGTCAGCAACTGCAGATCCATGCGCTTGGCGATTCCCGGGCCGACCTGCGCGGTGTCGCCGTCGATGGTCTGCTTGCCGGCGAACACCATGTCGACCGCCTGCTCGCGCGCGATCTGGCGGATTGCCGAGGCCAGCGCATACGAAGTCGCCAGGGTGTCGGCGCCGGCGAAGGCGCGGTCGGTCACCAGCACGGCGTCGTCGGCGCCGTACGAGATGCACTTGCGCAGCGCATCCTCGGCCTGCGGCGGCCCCATGCTCAGCACCGTGACGCGGCCGCCGAACTGGTCCTTCAGGCGAAGCGCCTCTTCCAGCGAGAACAGGTCGTAGGGGTTGACGATCGCCGGGACGCCCTGGCGCATGATGGTGTTGGTCACCGGATGGACGCGGATCTGCGCCGAATCCGGAACCTGCTTGATGCAGACGACGATGTGCATGAGGGTCTCCCGCCGGTCCGGTTCAAGCCGCCTGCTTCGCGGGTGAGGCGCTGTCGCTGCGCCGCTGCGCAAGCCGGTCACGCAGCGAGGTCAACGACACCCGCTGCTGGCCTTCGGCGTCCTGGAACACCTTGAACACCTTTTCCTGTACGGCGCTGGAATGCACGAAGTCCTGATAGGCCTGGGCCAGCAGCTCGCGGTAGCGGGTGAACATCTCCACCTCGTTCAGATCGGCCAGCCCCTGCGCCTTGTGCAGGTATTGGTAGAAGCGCTTGAGGATGTGCAGGCGGTTGACATGAACCACGTGCTCGTCATAACTCACGCCGAAAAACTGCAGAAACTCTTCGGCGCTGGAGAGTTGCTTGAGGCGAATGATGAGGTCGTTCATGGCATGCTTCCTGACAGGTCTGAATGGGGTGGATGGCGTGAGGTTGGAACGGTGAGGCGGCAGGCGAACGCGGACGGCCGTTCAGATGCCGACTTCGTTCAAGCCGATGGCGAGCGCCTCACGATAGAAACGCAGCAGATCTTCCCGTTCCGGCGGACTCTTGGTCGCGCTGACGTGCTGGCGGATGCGGCCGAGCAGTTCGCCGGCATCGTCTTCCCGGAGTTCGATGCCGATCTGTTCATAGCCATGCCGCACCGCATGCGCGCCGGAGTGCTTGCCCAGCACGGTGCGGTGGCTGCGCCCCAGTTCGGCGGGGTCGAAGCCTTCATAGTTGCTCGGGTCTTTCAGCAGACCGTCCACATGGATGCCCGACTCGTGGGTGAACACCGCCGCGCCGACGATGCTCTTGCCCGCGGCAACCGGACGACCGGAGGCCTTGGCCACCAGAGCGGAAATCTGCGGCAGCGTGTCGGTGGCGACGCCGCATTCCACGCCGTGCAGATGGCGCAGCGCCATGACCACTTCCTCCAGCGGCGCATTGCCGGCGCGCTCGCCCAGGCCGTTGACCGTGGTGCTGACGTGCGTCGCCCCGGCGCGCACCGCGGCCAGGGTATTGGCCGTGGCCAGGCCGAGATCGTCATGCGCATGCATCTCGATGTCCAGATCGACCGCCGCGCGCAGTTGGGCGATGCGCTCGAAGGTGGTGAACGGGTCGAGCACGCCGAGGGTGTCGGCGTAGCGCAGGCGGATCGCGCCCGCCTGCTGCGCCGCCTGCGCGGCACACAGCAGGAAATCCGCATCGGCGCGTGAGGCATCTTCAAACCCCACGCTGATCTGGCTGCCCAGCGTGCGGCCAAACCGCACATGGCGATAGATGGCATCGAGCACCCAGTCGCGGTTGCGCCCGAGCTTGCGCTCGATCTGGATGTCGGACACCGGTATGGACAGATGCACGATGTCGGCCCCGCACGACACCGCCGCGGTCAGATCGGACTCGCACATGCGCGCCCAGACCATGGTGCGCGCCTTGAGCCCCAGGCCGACGATGGCGCGGATGAGGTCGATCTCGCGTGGCCCCATCGCGGGAATGCCGATCTCCATTTCCGGCACGCCAGCCTGGTCGAGCGCGCGGGCGATGCTGAGCTTTTCCTCGTCGGCGAAGGCCACACCGGCAGTCTGCTCACCGTCGCGCAGTGTGGTGTCATTGATGGTGATCGTTCGGGTGGCCAGTGTGTTCATCGACTTCTCCCAGGTTGTCGATGCCTACTGAGCAAAACCTATGCCATCACCTGGCATTTTCCAACCGCTTGATTTATTGGATGTTTTCAGGCTAGACGGCGGGTTTGGCCGATGTGGGTTTTGTCGGTTTGCCGACAAGTCGAGCCTCACGCAGTACCGGCCCGCGGCTGGTTTCCTGACCCGCTTTCATCCGGCTGGAAGCGCAGGTAATCGACGAGCCGCTTCGACTCGTCGACCTCGTCATGCGGCAGCAGCAGGTACTTCCAGGGCTTGGTGCCTACGTTCGCCGCGTGATCGGAAGCGTACTTGCACCAGCGCATGGCGGCAGCGGCCTTGGCCTGCACCTCCTGCGTGTCGATGTCGGCGCGTGCCTTGGTCTCCACCATCAAAATCGCCGCATCCGTTTCGGCCACGAAGTCGGGGATGTATTCCGGCTGCGCGGTGCCGAGCTTGTAGTAAATCTGGAACTGCCCCTTCGCGGGCTTGATCCATTTCATCGCGTCGCGCTCCAGGAGGATGGCGAAGCGCCGTTCGGTATCCGAGTCGAACTTCTGCAGCGGGTACAGGCAACGCGCGAAGCCACCGAAGAGCATCTGCTTGATGCGGCCGGGATCAGGCACGGTCTCCCGGAAGTGGTGGGCCGTCTGGCCTGCGGTGGCGGTGTAGTTGCAGGGCTTGAGTTCGGTGAAGCCGCGGCTGACCTGCACCTCGTACTCGGTCGCATCTTCCCAGAAATGCGCCATCATCTGCGCGTGGATTTCCCGTGCGATCAGGCGGCGGTCACGATCGAGGACGCTGATGGCATCAATCTCGGACAGATAACCGCGCAGGTGCTGCACCATCTGACCTGCGAGGTCGTAGAGGAGGTCGGCGTGGGTGAAGTAGTCGACGTCATCGAAGTCCACCAGCGCGTGGACGATGTAGTCCTCCGGGCGCTTCTCCTTGAGCCCGACCTCGGCGGCCAGGGTGAACTGCTCGTTGCTGCGCAGCATCTGCCCGACGATCTCGTGGCTCCCCGGCTGGAGATGGAGCTGGCTCACATCCAGCTTGAAGGCGCGGAAGCCGGTCGTGACCTCGCCGGTCGGCACCACCGCGATGCGCGGGATGTCGATGGTCTGCTGCACCACGATCTCGGTGGTCTTGGCCACCACGGCAACCAGGTCGAGCGCGGGAGCGGATGCGTCCACGCCCGCCAGCAATTCGCCTTGCAGGGGCTTCAACCGCTCGGCCACCTCCGCGAGGAGCGCCGATTGCACCTCGGGTTTCAGTAGCGCGCTGCTGGTGGGCACCAGATCGCGCTTGACCTCGTACTTGCCGATGACGTCCATGACCACGCGCGCGGCCTGCTTCTCTGCCTCCGTGGTGAACACCGGCTCGGGCACAGGGATTTCCGCTCCGTTGTCAGTGCTTGAAGCCCCCGTGATCACGACCGGTGCTCCCGTCAAACCGAGACGCGCCGCCGCCCCCGACTCGACCTGCACGCTGACCTTGTTGTCATCGCCGGACGGCGCATCGAGGATGACCTGCTTCAGCCGAATCGGCGAGTCGCCGCGGTTGGCCTCGTCGATGATCTCCTGAAACTTGTCGTGGGCGACGATGTTCAGGCGATCCACCGCCGCCACACCGGTGCGCTTGCCGTAGGGCAGACGCAGGCCGCGCCCGATGCTCTGCTCGATCAGTGTGCGCGCATTGGCGGCGCGCAGCGGCACGAGGGTGTAAAGGTTGGTCACGTCCCAGCCCTCCTTGAGCATGTTGACGTGGATGACGATCTCGGTCGGCTCATCCACGCTCTCCACGGCCAACAGGCGCGTGATCATCTCCTCTTCCTCCGCGCCGGTGCGGCTGGAATCGACCTGAATCACCTTGCCCGCGTAACGTCCCTCGTAAAAGGCATCGGACTCGATCAAGGCCTTGAGTTGCCCCGCGTGCGTGGTATCGCGAGCGATGACGAGCATGAAGGGCTTGACCGGCGGAACAAAGTTCTCGCGGGCATAGGTGAGCAGCTCGACCTTGGTCGTCTCGTGCAGGCGCACGCCGTCTTCCAGCTTGATCTTCTCGATCTCCTCGGGCGTGTGCGCCGCAGCAATGAAGTTGCGCTGGGTGACCACGGCAGGCTCCTTGACGAAGCCATCCTCCATCGCCCTTGAGAGCGGGTAGTCCATCACCACGTTCCTGAACGGCACCGGCCCACGGCTGGACTCGACGAACGGCGTCGCCGTCACTTCCAGACCGAACAGCGGCTTCAGCTCGTTGATCGCCCGCATTCCCGCCTGCGCCCGGTAACGGTGCGACTCGTCCATCAGCAGCACCAGGTCGGGCAGGTTGGCGAGATGGTTGAAATAGCTGTCGCCCAGCACTTCGCGCATGCGCTTGATGCGCGGTTCCTTGCCGCCGCGCACCTCGGAGTTGATCTTGGAGATGTTGAAGATGTTGATGCGTACTTCGCCGAACAGCTCGCCCCCGCTGATGTTCTGCTGGTCGTAATTGTCGCCGGTGATGACTCTCGGCGCGTTGATAGCGAACTCGCCAATACCCTTGAAGACATATTTTGGTGTATTGGGCGTGAAATCCGTGATCAGCTTGTTGTAGATCGTCAGGTTGGGCGCAAGCACGAAGAAGTTGTTGATGCCGTGCGCCAGATGCAAATAGGCGATGAAGGCCCCCATCAGCCGCGTCTTGCCCACCCCCGTGGCCAGTGCGAAGCACAGCGAGGGGAATTCGCGCTCGAAGTCTTCCAGCGTGGGGAACAGTGCTTTCAGCGTGGCGAGCACCGCCGATGCATCCTTGCCGTGCTCCAGCAGTTCCGGCGCGGCCTCGATGGCACGCGCCAGATGCACCAGCGATTCCGCCTGCGGCGGGCGCAGCGACAGGCGGCCACTGATGTGATGAAACACCCGATTCATTCCGACTTCTCCCGCATCGATTTCAGTTGTTGCAGCAGCTTCGGCACATCATCCTGGATGATGCTCCACAAGGTATCGTTATCGATGCCGAGATAGCCATGAATCAGGCGATTGCGAGTGGCAATGACCATGCGCCACGGGATCTCCGGGTGAGCCTGTCGCGCCGGTTCTGGAATATGCGTTGCCGCTTCGCCAATCAGTTCCAGATTACGCAGCGTGGCATCGTAGTTCAGTCCACTGGCCTCGAAGCCTGCCTGATCGAGACCCTGGGTATAAACCAGCACCTTTTCGGCAAAGCCGATCATGTCTTCCAGGTAGAAACGCCACTCGCGCGGCGGAGCTTCAGACATACAGCGCCTCCCGCTCGATGTAGGGACGCAGCTCCTTGCGCAGCGCCTTTGCCGTGACCAGATCGACCGGGCGCCCCAATAAATCCTCCAAATAAAACTGCACACCGAAATATCGTGCGGATGTTGCAGGCCCATCGAAATCGACCAGTACATCGATATCGCTATCGGCCCGGGCCGAGTTGCGCGCCGTGGAGCCGAACAGCGCCAGGCGGGTCACGCCGTAGCGGGTTGCCAAGGTGGGTTTGCTTTGAGCCAAAAGCCTCAATGCTTGTTCGCGATTCATATCGCCTCCTCGAATCGATTCAAGCGCCTTTTTGCCATCGCCATCGGGAAAAAGGCATTCATGCAGCAGCCTGCTGCACAATTTCAGTGTTTGGCTTGGCGGCGTAATCCGCCGGAATGCCTGCAAGGTTCCGGCTCATGCCCCGTCCTCCCCGCCATCGCCAAACAGGTCAGCCGTGCCGCTGACCGCCCTGCCTGTTTTGCTCCCTCTCCCTCCGGGAGAGGGTTGGGGTGAGGGCGTCTCCGGCTGCGGCGCCGCCATCGGCAGATTGGCCACATTCAGGCTGTAGTCGTCGTGCCCCCACTCGCAGCGGGCCAGCACCATCTTCGGAATCTTCTTCAACGTCAGATTCGGCCAGCGCTGCGAGGCCTGCGCCGCCGTTACGCCGCGAAAGGCCGCGCAGCACACCAGCAGGCTGCGTTCGCTGCCCACTTCATCGGCCAGCGCCTGCAACTGCTCAGCGGACAGGTTCTGCGTGGTGACGTAGATGAAATCCCGCTCGCTGGAATGGCCGTGCTGCCACCAGTGCACCTCGGACGGCGCATAGCTGAAGCCCTCCAGCTTGGCCAGCGCCTCGGCCAGTTGCGCCGCGTTGTACGCCGGGTTGATGACCGCGTTGCCCCAGCGGTCGTTGACGATCAGCGTCGGTGCGAGTTTGTAATAGCGGAAACCGCCGCCGCCCTGCCAGCCCACCGCCTTGGAAATGCCGCCCTGATCCTCGCCGTCGATCACCTTCTTCAGCCGCGGGATGATGTGGGTGTGGCAGTGCTCGCCCAGCTCGACCATGATCCAGCGACGGCCCATCTTGTGCGCGACCGCACCCGTGGTGCCGGAGCCGGCGAAGGAGTCGAGGACGAGGTCGCCAGGGTTGGTGGCCAACATCAGGACACGCTCAAGAAGTCGCTCCGGCTTCGGCGTGTCAAAGAGATTTTCACCAAACAACGCCCGCATTTCCTTCTTCGACTCGTCGTTGTGACCAACTTCATCGTAGGGCCAGATGGTGGTGCTTGGAATCGTGTCAGTAACTTCTGACAGGAATCGCTTGTATGCGGGGCGTGCATCGCCTTCCACACCGAACCAGATGCGGTTGTCTGCTATCAACTCGGCGAACTTCTCCTTCGTGTAGCGCCAGCTTGTACCAGACGGTGGATAGACCTCCCGACCAGAAGGCAACGTGACAGGGAAAATCGCATAGTCGCGTGCTTCGTTGCGCAGAACATCGCTCGCTTTCCAGGGCCCACGAGGGTCGTTGTCCCGATTCGTATATCGACCAGTTTGCTTCTCAGTCTTCGGCAACCGTCCAAGATTGAACCTGGTCAAGTCTTTGGCGACAACGAGCACGAAGTCATGAGAGTTCGAGAAGTACTTAGAGTCGGATTTCGGTGCGTACTTCTTCTGCCAAATGACAGTAGAAACAAAATTCGCCCGCCCAAACACCTCATCACACAACACCTTCAAGTAATGCGCCTCGTTGTCGTCAATGGTGATCCACAACGACCCATCCTCCGTCAGCAGTCGCCGGATGATCTCCAGCCGGTCGCGCATCAGCCCCAGCCAGATCGAGTGCTCCAGCCCGTCGTCGTAATGCGTGAACGCGCTGCCGGTGTTGTACGGCGGGTCGATGAACACGCACTTCACCCGGCCCGCAAACTCCGCCTCCAGCGCCTTCAACGCCAGCAGGTTGTCGCCAAAGATCAGCCGGTTGTCGAAGAGGTCGTTCTCCGTCACCCGATGCCTGGCGTGATACGACTTCTCAGGCTCTTCGAGCAGAATGCGCGGCTCCAGCCTGGGCCGCTTCTCCTTGCCGATCCAGGTGAGTTCGAGTTTTTGTTTGTTCATGGGGGTTTCAACTCAATTGCGCGATGCGCCAGACGGCCGTGGCGAGCCGGGCCAATTGCTGCTGGCGTGCCTCTACGCGCTCGGGATTCCATTCGGCGTTTTCTTCGGCGAGCGAGCGGGTGAGCGTCAACCCGCTGGCGGCGAGCACCGGCCGCTTTTCGGCGTAGGGTCGGTTGGCGATGTCCTTGTTCCTGCCCGCTTCCAGCATGACCATATTGCCCAGCCGATAAACGAAGTTCTCCAAATCGCGATCGGAAAACGCCTCCCAGCCTGCTTGCGGCGACTGGGGCAGCACGTGCTCGATGGTGTAACTCGCGGACTCGGGGTCGAAGTCGATGCCCCCGGCCTGCCGCTCCAGCTTGCTCAGGACATAGCGCACGATCTTGGCGTTGCGGCTCTGGGTGGTCTTGATGCTCTTTTCGGCGAAGTCGGCGCGAAAGGCTTCATCACTCCGGTACACGGGGTGCAGCGCTTCCAGCACGTCACCGAGCGACTGTGCCTCGCCCCGGTGCAGCCGGAGGGCGACAGTGTGGTAGATGCGTTCCTGCTCGCTGGTGTGCTGGGAGCCGATGACGTTGTAGCGAAAGGCGATGACGACAGTGGCGCGCAGCAGCGCCTCGAAGTCCCCATCGGTCAGCCGCCGCCTGGCCGCCATGAGCATGGGATAAGGCTGGCGCACAGAGAACATGCGCAAATCCTGCGCGCTTTTCTTCCACGAGGCAGGCCATTGCGATCCTTCGGGCTGGCTGAGCGCAAGATAGGTGTCGATGTCCTCATCCATCTCGCGCAGAAGCTGAAATACGGCCTCGCGGGTCTCGATGCGGTTGCGTATGGTTTTGAACAGTTCCGACTGTCGGGCGAAGCTGTTGCGGCTGTTCCAGTGCATGCGCAGAAAATCGGGAAAACTTTCCTGACCAAGCCGCCCGACCATGTTCTCCCAGCGACGTTCCAGCTCGTCCAGTTCGTGCGCCGATTCGCCGCCTCGGGCAAGCACCGAAAACAGATAGTTCTTGAGCAGGTCGGTGGCGGAAAGGCGCACACCGCGTGCATTGAGCGTCTCGAATACCTTGTAGGCGTTGAGTTCGTCGGCCACCGTGATGACGGTAAAAAACAGCTTGTCGCTCATGGTGTCGATGAAGCGCGCCAGCGCCATGCCGGCGTCGGCTTCCGTCTTGACCCAATCGCGCAAACGCCGCTCGAACCACTCGAAACCCTTGCGCATGGCATGCGTGGACGCGGGAAAGCCGCGCTGCGGCAGATGCTCGGCGAGGGTGACGAGATAGTCCCGGTAGTAGGTGTCGTTGTTGCGATTCAGCGCCAGCTTGTTGCGGGTGGTCAGAGTCACGGGGTCCAGATAGCCGATGTAGGTGGCGCGCAATTGTTCCAGGCGCTTGGCATTGGCATCGGCCGGACTGCCTGCACCCGGCAGCTTGTTGAGCAGACGCATGCTGGCGAGCACGATCAGGCTCAAGGTCGTGAGCCGCTGCTGGCCGTCGATGACCTCGAAAATGCGGTTATCCCCGGTTTGCAGCACCAGATAGCCCATGTAGTGGGCGGGTTCGCCATCGGCCGGCAGCGTGCCGACGATGTCGTCCCAAAGGTCCTCCCAGTGCTCCTCGTCCCAGGAGTAGTCGCGCTGGAAACGCGGGATGCGGTAGACAAGGCCGTTACCCAACAGTTGGCGATAGGTGCGGTTCTCGGTGTTGAAGTTGGTTGCGGTCATCGTTCCCACCTTTTCATCCCAATTCTCACTCCACAGTGAACAGCGTGCGCTCTTCGACCTGTTGCTGGAGCTGCACCTCGAACTAATTGATGAAGTCATTGCGCTGGGCTTCGACTTCGTCGGCAAAACTCACGCGCTGCTGACGGGCGACGAAGGCAAAGCCCCGGCCCAGTTCCAGCAGGAAGCTTTGCAGATTGTCCATGATGGCCTGTTCCAGATCGCCTTCCAGGAAGCAGCTGGCGTTCAGGTTCAGGAAATCCAGCACATAGGGATCGCGCAAGAAATCTTTCGCGGTTTCGGCCAGGGGCGCGGTTTGTTCCCTTGCTTGCGTCTCGACGACGGCCTTGTCCTTGCTGGCGAGCAGGCGCTCGTAGTACAGCACGCCGATTTGCCGCTCCAGCGCGCGCACGCTCCAGTTCTGGCTGACAGATTCGCGCAGATACCAGTCGCGGGCGGCGGGATTGTCTATCCGCGCCAATGCGTTGTAGTGCGACCAACTCAATTCAGGAGACACCGTCTCTCGTATTGGGAAGGCCTGGTAAAACCGGCGCATGTTGCGCAAGTTGCTGACATCGAACCCCTTGCCGAACCTGTCTGTCAGCCGAGCGGAGAGCGCGGCCAGTTGCCGTTGCCCGTAGGCGGCGCGGGCTTGCCCTTGCTGTTCGTGTTCCACGATCAGACGGCCGATTTCCCAGTAGCAGACCACCATGGCCTGATTGACGCTTTGGCGCACATGGCTGCGTGCCCGTTGGACGATCTCGGCAATCTGTCCTGCCAAGGACTCCAAAGCATCGTGTTGTCGGGCTGGGGTGTGGTTCATCGCAATTCCCATTCCACGGTGAACAGCGTGCGCTCCTCGACCTGCTGCTGGAGTTGCACCTCCAACTGATTGATGAGGTCGTTGCGCTGGGCTTCGACTTCGTCCTGCCGGGCGAACAGCTCGCGGCGCAGCTTGCTGCGCTTGGCTTCCAGCTCGCGCTGCCGCTTCTGCCAGGACAGCTTTTCTTCCAGCGTCGGCGAGATCGCGGCGGTGCGGCGCACTTCCTTGATCTCGCGGTCGATTTCCTTGATGTCCTGCTCCAGACCGAGCTTCAGGTCGTCCGCCCAGGCGTCGAGTTTCTGGACTTCCTGCTCGAAGTAGCCGAGGTTGCGCTGGTTGATGTCGCGCAGCAGGACAGTCTTGCGGGCTTGGACATCGGCTTGCAACTCGGGCGGGATGCCCTCACCCCCTGCCCCTCTCCCGAGGAGAGAGGGGAGTTCGATGGCGGGCAGGCGCAGCAGCTTTTCGGGGTCGTCTTCCGCGAGTACGACGCCGTCGGTCGTGCCCGCGGCAACCAGCAGGTGTTGCTCCCGATTGCCCAATGCCTCGACTTCGAGCAGTTTCAGGGTGAGCCATCCGGCCTTGCCGCGATATGGCTCCAGCGTGCTGATCTTGGTGCCGTAGGCGTTGTAGTCGAAGACGAGACGAGCCCCGTCGAGTGCGCGAGCCTTGGCCTGCTCGATGCCCCATCGCGCCAGCGGATGATTGATGCGGTATAGGTGCGCGTCGCCGGAGCGGCGGGGGAGTTCGTAGCGACCGAGTGGCACATCACCCTCACCCCCGTCCCCGCCTGCGGGAGAGGGGAGGCGAAGCAGATCGAACCCCTCGTCGTCGAATGCGGCGCAGTCGCCCAGTTCCGCCCGGGTCAGGTCCATCAACATGCGTTCGTATTTGCTTCGCGTGTTGCGGCTGTCCTCGGCCCGCATGCGCAGCTTGTCCTGCACTTCCTCGTCGAAGTTCTCCAGCAGGAGCTGGCGGGTCTTGACCATCGCCTCGTTGATCTCGCCGGAGAGGTCGAGCCGAAGCTGCTCGAAGCGGGACCGGATTTCCTCGGGGTCGCGGCAGTTCTGGTAGATATCGGCGATGCGGCGCTCGAAATCGACGCCCGAACCGATGGCGCCCAGCACCTCGTCGCTGGCCCCGAATACCCCATCGAACAGCCGGAATTTCTGCTCCAGCAGTTCGTAGACGCGGCGGTCCGCCTCATTGCCGAGATCGACGAAGTTGACCACCACCACGTCGTGCTTCTGCCCGTAGCGGTGGCAGCGCCCGATGCGCTGTTCGATGCGCTGCGGGTTCCACGGCAGGTCGTAGTTGATGACCAGCGAGCAGAACTGGAGGTTGATGCCTTCGGCTCCGGCCTCGGTGGCAATCATGACCTTGCCGCGCTCCTTGAAATGCTCGACCAGGGCCGCGCGGGTGTCGGCGGTCCTGGAGCCGCTGATGCGGTCGGTGCCTTGGTGGCGCTTGAGCCAGTCCTTGTAGATGGCCTGCGCACGCGCGTCGCTGTTGGTGCCGTTGAAGAGCACGATGCCGTCGCCGTAGGGCGTGTCGGCGAGCAAATCGAGGAGGTAGTCCTGCGTGCGCCTGGACTCGGTGAAGAGGATGGCCTTTCTGGTCGCGCCCAAGCGATCGAGTTCGGCAAAGGCACGGTCGAGCGCGGTGAGCAGAGCGCGGCCCTTGGCGTTGTCGCGGATGTTCGTTGCCAGCGTTTTGAAGTGGCGCAGCTCCTCGATCTCCTGCGCGATGGCGTCGCGTTCATCGCGGCCCGCTGCCTTGCTGCCCAGCTCCTGGTCTTCCCATTCGTCGGCGGTCTCTTCGAGCGACTCGTAGTCCTCGTCCAGTTCTTCGGCCAGATCGGGAACCACGGGAGCTTCGTCCAGCACCCCCTGGAGGCGTCTGGCCATGGTCTCCAGCGCCCCTGCGATGGCGTGCGTGCTGGAGGCGAGCAGCTTCCACAGCACCAGCGAAATCAGTTGGCGCTGACCCTCGGGCAGGGCCTTGAGGTTGGGGCGGCGCAGGTAATCGGCGACGAGCCTGGAAAGTTCCTGCTCTTCGCTCGACGGCGTGAATTCCTGGACGATGGCGCGGCGCGCGGTGTACGACACGTAGGGCTGAACCTGGCGGCGCAGGGTGCGCTTGCAGAGGGGGGCCAGCCGCTCACGCAGGCTGCCGAAGGATTGCTCCCGGCCGGTGAACTGCGAGCGGAAGCTGTCGAGGTTGCCGAACACGCGGTCGTCGATGAAGCTGACCAGCCCATAGAGTTCGAGCAAAGAGTTCTGCAGCGGCGTCGCGGTCAGGAGCGCCTTGGAATGCACGTTTGCGAGCGCCTCCTTGAGGGTCCTGGCGATGACGTTGCCGGTCTTGTAGACGTTGCGCAGGCGATGCGCTTCGTCGAGCACGACCAAGTCCCAGGCGATGCCCTTGACGTCGTCGGCCTTGGCCTTCGCGAACTGATAGGAACAGATGATCGGGCCGGAGGCGAACAGGAACGGGTTCTGCCGCTCCTGTTTTCGGATCGCGTTGTAGCTCTTGGCTTCGAGGATCAGCCCTTGCAGGCCGAACTTGTCCTGCAGCTCCTGGTGCCATTGCTTGCGCAGGTTCGCCGGCACGATGATGAGCACCTTCCGCCGCCGTTCCGCCCAGCGTTGGGAGATGACCAAGCCGGCTTCGATGGTCTTGCCCAGACCCACCTCGTCGGCGAGGATCACGCCACGTGAGAGGGGGTTGCGGCAAGCGAAGAGCGCGGCCTCGACTTGATGGGGATTCAGATCGACTTGCGCATCGACCAGGGTCGAAGCCAGCGACTCCACCGAGTCGCCTGCTGCGCGCCTGGTCAGCAACCAGGCGAAGTACTGGCTCTGGTGCGGCGTCAGAAGCTGCGGTGTTGTCAACGGGACCCCAGGTCATTTGCGGGCGAAACTCTGCGCCCCCCTCGAATGGGCATTTTCCCATATCGGGGCTTGATCGAAGCGCGCGTGGCGCACGCTGTCCGAGCAAAAAAACTCCACGCCCGCTGGCGGTGGACGCTAGGAGCCTGTCGGACTTGAGGAGGGGGATCTGGAAGTGGGCAGATTACGGCCTGTTCTCGCCATTTCCCCACCCCTCCCTCCCCACGAGTGGGGAGGGAGATTGATTCAGCGCTCGCGGGCGTGGTTGCGGGTGTGGCGGGGGAGTTCCACGACCAGTGGGGCGTCGCTCAGCCGCACGCAGCAGGCCAGGCGCGATTGCGCGTCCAGCCCCCAGGCGGCGCCGAGCTGGTCTTCTTCCTGTTCGTCAGCGGGTTTGACCTGGTCGCCGCCGGCGCGCAAATGCACGTGGCAGGTGGCGCAGGCGCAGACTTTCTCGCAGGCGTGTTCCACGGCGATGCCCTGATCGAGCAGGGCGTCGAGCAGGGTTTTGCCCTTCCTGGCCTCGAACGCAGCGCCCTGGGGGCAGAGGTCGGGATGCGGCAGCACCTGCACCTGCGTCATGGTCTGAATGCTTTCGATCGCCTGCGGCATGGTCTTTCCCTGCTGGATGGTGAGTGAAATCGGCTGAAACCGGCGCTCAGCAGGGCACATCATCCAGGCGCATGCCGCCCAGCGCCTGGCGCACTTTGGCATCCATGCGGCGCCCGGCGAATTCGGTCGTCGCCTGATTGAGTGCGGTGCTGGCTTGCTGCAACAGATCGCGCTGCTGGCGCAGCGCCTCGCCGTCCTGCGATTCGCCCGCGGCGAGCGGCTCCAGCACATCGGCCAGTTGCTGCATGCACTGGACGATGGCGCGGTATTCCTCATTGCTGAGCAGGGCGCGGCCGTCCTCGCGCAGCGCAGCGTCGGTGGCGTCGAGCAGGCGGCGGGCGTCCACTTCGGCTTCGCGCAGCATGCGCAGCGCGGCGTCGGCCTCGGCGCTGTGCATGGCGTCGCGCAGCATGTCGGTGACCTGTTCATTGCCCAGACCGTAGCTCGGCTTGACCTCGATATGCGCTTCGATCCCGGTGCTTTGTTCATGCGCGCTCACGCTCAGCAGACCATCGGCGTCGATCTGGAACGTGACCCGGATGCGCGCCGCACCGGCCACCATCGGCGGTATGCCGCGCAGTTCGAACCGCGCCAGCGAGCGGCATTCGCTCACCAGATCGCGCTCGCCCTGCAGCACATGCAGCGACATGGCGGTCTGCCCGTCCTTGAAGGTGGTGAAATCCTGCGCCCTTGCGGTCGGCACCGTGCTGTTGCGCGGGATGATCTTTTCCACCAGACCGCCCATGGTCTCGATGCCCAGCGACAAGGGGCAGACGTCGAGCAGCAGCAGGCCGTCGTCGCTTGCCGCGCGGTTGCCTGCGAGCTGATCGGCCTGGATCGCCGCGCCGATGGCCACGGCCTGGTCCGGATCGATATTCGTCAGCGGCTCACGGCCGAACAGCCGGGCCACGGCGTGGCGCACCTGCGGCATGCGGGTGGCGCCGCCGACCAGAATGACGCCGTCGACCTCGTCGGCATGCAACTGAGCATCACCGAGCGCCTGGCGCACGCAGCGCAGGGTGCGGTCGATCAAGACCTTGCTCAAGACCTCGAAGGTGTTGCGATCGAGCGCGGCGCTTTGCAGCGAACCGTCGGCGCAGGCGCATTGCATCACCGCGCGATCCTGCGCACTGAGGCCTTCCTTGGCGGCGCGGGCGGCGCGGGTGAGGTGGGGGGCATCGCCGGCGAGCCAGGCGTCGGCGCCGGTTTGGTCGACGAACCAATCGACGATGGCACGATCGAAATCATCGCCGCCCAGCATGGCATCGCCGTGGGTCGAGAGCACCTCGAACACGCCGCGCGTCAGACGCAGGATGGACACGTCGAAGGTGCCGCCGCCGAGGTCGTACACCACGAACACGCCTTCGCTCGCGTGGTCCAGGCCATAGGCCACGGCGGCGGCCGTGGGTTCGTTGAGCAGCCGCAGCACCGGCAGACCGGCCAGGCGCGCGGCCTCCTTGGTGGCCTGGCGCTGCGCTTCGTCGAAGTACGCGGGCACCGTCACCACGGCGCCGACCAGCTCGCCGCCGAGCGCGGCTTCGGCGCGCGCCTTCAATGCGCGCAACACCTCGGCGCCGACTTCGCTCGGAGACTTGATGCCGGCCGCGGTGCGCACCGCCACGGCGCCGGGTTGCTCGACCAGGCCGTAGTGCACCAGGCCGGGTGCGAGCTCGTCTGCCGTGTGCCCGATCAAGCGCTTGGCCGATGTGATGGTGTTGTGCGGATCGTCGGCCAGGCGCTCGCGCGCTGCATGGCCGACGGTCACGCTCCCGTCTGCGGCGTAGTGCACCACCGACGGCAGCAGGATGCCGCCGTCGGCGTCGGCCAGCGCGACCGCCTGTCCGCTGCGCACCGTCGCCACCAGCGAGTTGGTGGTGCCCAGGTCGATGCCCACGGCGAGCCGGTGCTGATGCGGCGCGGCGGAACGTCCGGGTTCGGCGATCTGGAGCAGGGCCATCGCGGGCTTTCCGTTGGATTACACGGCGAACGACTCGCCGCAGCCGCAGGTGGCGCTGGCGTTGGGGTTGAGGAAGCGGAAACCCTCGTTCAACCCTTCGCGCGTCCAGTCGAGCTGGGTGCCATCGAGCAGCGGCAGGCTGCGCTGATCGACGACGATGGTCACGCCCTCGGTTTCGAAGCAGGCGTCGTCGTCGTTGACCGCATCGACGAATTCCAGCGCATAGGCATAGCCGGAGCAGCCGCTGGTCTTGATCGCCAGCCGCAGGCCCAGCCCGGCGCCGCGCTTGTCGATGGCCTTGCGCACCTGCGCCGCGGCCTTGGGGGTGACGGAAATACTCATTGCCTTGCTCCTGTCTCAAAGGCTCAGGTCGAGAACGAATTGCCGCAGCCGCAGGTGCTGGTGGCATTGGGGTTGCGAATGATGAAGTTCGCGCCTTCGAGACCGTCCTGAAAGTCGATTTCGGCGCCCGCCAGATATTGCAGACTCATCGGATCGACCACGACGGACAGGACGCCGCGCTGCACCAGCACATCGTTTTCCGCCGGCGCGTCCTCGATGGAAAATCCGTATTGCAGGCCCGAGCAGCCGCCGCCGGAGACGAATACGCGCAGGCACATGGCGCTGTCGCCCTCTTCGGCGAGCATCTGCGTGACTTTCTCGACCACGGCATCGGTGACGAGGATGGGATCGGCCCCTGCCGCACGTTCGATCGCCGCGGCGGGCGGCGCAGGCAGGGTGGTGGAGCAGGACGAAGCGGCTCCTTGCGACTTGCATGAACTCATGGTGAGACTCCTCGATGTGAGAAAAAAGCGCCGAAGCGGGGGGCAGCTCAGGCGGCTTCGGACAGACCCGTCGCCGCGGGCGCGCAGGCGTTGTGTTCGATCAGCGTCGCGCCTGCGGCGTCGAGCCGGGTGCGGTAATCGGCCACTGCGGCCTTGATGGCGTCTTCCGCCAGGATGGAGCAGTGAATCTTCACCGGCGGCAGGGCCAGTTCGGCGGCGATGGCGGTGTTCTTGATCGACAGCGCCTCGTCCAGCGTCTTGCCCTTGACCCATTCGGTGACGAGCGAGGACGAGGCGATGGCCGAGCCGCAGCCGTAGGTCTTGAAGCGCGCGTCCTCGATCACGCCTTCGGCGTTGACCTTGATCTGCAGCTTCATCACATCGCCACAGGCGGGCGCCCCGACCATGCCAGTGCCCACCCCGGCCTCGTTTGCCGCAAAGCCGCCGACGTTGCGCGGGTTCTCGTAATGCTCGATCACTTTGTCGCTATAGGCCATGATGGGCTCCGGGAGTCAGGTGAAAAAAGATTGATGGGGGTTGAACGCCAGGTTCGGCTCAATGCTCGGCCCACTGCACGGCAGACAGATCGATTCCGCTGCAATGCATGTCCCACAGCGGGCTCAGATCGCGCAGGCGCTCCACCGTGGTCTTGATGCGCTGCGCGGCGGCATCCACCTCGTGCTCGGTGGTGTAGCGCCCGATGGAAAACCGGATCGAGCTGTGCGCCACTTCGTCGCTCAGGCCCAGAGCCCGCAGCACATAGCTGGGCTCCAGGCTGGCCGAGGTGCAGGCCGAGCCGCTGGACACGGCCACGCCCTTGATGCCCATCAGCAGCGATTCGCCTTCGACGAACTGGAAACTGACGTTGAGGTTGTGCGGCACGCGCTGCTGCATGTCGCCATTGACGCGGATTTCCGGTATGGCCGACAGCGCGCTCCAGAGGCGATCGCGCAGCGCGCGGATGCGCTCGTTCTCGGTCTGCATGGTCTCGCGCGCCAGGCGGTAGGCCTCGCCCATGCCGACGATCTGGTGCGTGGGCAGCGTGCCCGAGCGCAGGCCGTTCTCGTGCCCGCCGCCGTGCATCTGCGCGGCGATGCGCACCCGCGGCTTGCGCCGCACATAGAGCGCGCCGATGCCCTTGGGGCCGTAGGTCTTGTGCGCCGACAGGCTCATCAGGTCGATGGGCAGATCGGTCAGATCGATTTCCACCTTGCCGGTGGCCTGCGCCGCATCGACGTGAAACAGAATGCCGCGCGCCCGGCACAGGGTGCCCAGCGTCGCCACGTCCTGGATGACGCCGATCTCGTTGTTGACGAACATCACCGACGCCAGGATGGTGTCGGGCCGCAGCGCCGCGGCGAACACGGCGGGGTCGAGCAGGCCGTCTGGCCCGACATCGACATAGCTGACTTCAAAGCCCTCGCGTTCGAGTTCACGGCAGGCGTCGAGCACGGCCTTGTGCTCGGTCTTGACCGTCACGATATGGCGACCGCGGCCCTGATGAAAGTGCGCCGCGCCCTTGATCGCCAGATTGTTCGATTCGGTCGCCCCCGAGGTCCAGACGATCTCGCGGGCATCGGCGCCGATCAGCGCCGCGACCTGCTCGCGGGCGATTTCCACGGCTTCCTCCGCCGCCCAGCCGAAGGCGTGGCTGCGTGAAGCCGGATTGCCGAATTGCTCATACAGATACGGCACCATCGCCCGCACGACACGCGGATCGACCGGGGTGGTGGCGGCATAGTCGAGATAGATCGGTTTGTCGATGACTGACATGAGACGGCTCCCCTGGGTTCGGCACAGTCGGAATTCACTGTGCCACGCCCTCTTTCAGCAGAAACCGTGCCAGCCATCATCGGCCATTATTTTTGATTTATATCAATGAGTTAGCGATTTTTGTCCTCCATGAATTCCTGGCCGTTTCATCACAAACCCGCTTCGGCCCAAGCCGCCTGTCGGCTTTGTCTGCTTTGCGACATGAATGACGCCGCACTCGGCAGAGTCCTGTAGCAGATGGGTAGGCGCCTGTCCGATTGATAACGCGCATCCGATCAAAAATTCTGCTGCGGGGTGCATATCCCAATACAAAACAATAGCTTAGACAGATTTCATGGTTTGGCATGGCTGTTGCTTGGAATGCCGTGATGGCGGTCGCCGCCAATCCCCCTTCACTTCGTCATTCGAAAAGGAAAACTCATGGCCACGATCTGCTTCAGCTCCCCACTGATGGAAAAGGACATCACCGTTTACGCCATTGCGGGCGACACGCACAGCGTGCTCAAACTCGCCAAAAAGAACAAGATCCCCCTGCCGTTTGAATGCGAAGACGGCGAATGCGGCTCTTGCGTCATCAAGGTGACCTCGCTCGACGACAAGCCGCGCATGGCGCACGCGCTCAGCGAGAAGGAGCGCCGCACCCTGGTGGCGGAGGGCCTGATCACCAAGCAGGAGCTCAAGGACGCCGAAGTCAACGACCTGCCGCCGACCTATCGCCTGGCCTGCCAGTTCATTCCGCGCGATGAAAACATCCTGGTTCAATTCAGCGGCGAGCCTGGCGTCGGATTCAAATGACCCGCACGGGGACGTGGAGCGCCGCTCCAAGGCGCGATGCTCCCGCTCCAGTCGGCAGACGTCCCCTTATTCGCTTGCGAATTCCAAGCCATGCGAGACCATAGCCTGCTTCCTGTCGAAGTGACCCCGCGGGTGCATTGGGTCGGCGCGCTCGACCCCAAGATGCGCACCTTCGACGTCATTCTCAAAACGCCCAACGGCACGACCTATAACGCCTATCTGGTGCGCGGATCGGCGGGTCTCGCGGTAATCGATACGGTGAAAGAGGAATGCGCCGACCAGTTCTTCGCCCGCTTGGAAGCGGTGGCCAACTACGAGGACATCAAGGCCATCGTGCTCAACCACCTGGAACCGGATCATTCCGGCGCCTTGCCCGAACTCATGCGGCGCGCGGTCAACGCCACGCTCTACATTTCTGAAGCCGCGCAACTCATGCTCAAGGCGCTGCTCAACGACACCGCCATTGCCTACACCCCGGTGATGACGAACGACACCGTGAACCTGGGGGACCGCACCCTGCGCTTTCTCAACACCCCTTACCTGCATTGGCCCGATACCCAGTGCACTTTTCTGGAGGAAGAGGGCGTGCTGTTCTCCGGGGATGTGTTTGGCTGCCACCACTGCGACGAGCAATTGTTCAACGACCGGGTGGGCGACTTCCGCTTTTCCTTCGAGTATTACTACGCGCACATCATGCGCCCCTTCAAACAGCATGTGCTGCATGCGCTGGACTTGATCGAGCCGCTGCACATCACTTTGATCGCGCCAACGCACGGCCCCATCCTGCGGGATCGTCCCCGTGATTACATCGCACGCTACCGCGAGTTGTCCACGCCCAGGCTGCACCTGGACAGCGGCCGCAGCGACAAGACACTGCTCATCTTCTACATCAGCTCCTATCGCAACACCATGCATATGGCCGAGGCGATCCGCGACGGGGCTGCAGAGATCGGCGGATTCCGCATCTCCCTGTATGACCTCGAAGGAGGGGAAGTCGAACCCTTTGTCGACCTGGTGGAAGACGCCGACGCCATTCTGGTCGGCTCTCCCACCATCAATGGCGACGCGGTCAAACCCGTGTGGGATCTGCTGTCCTCATTCGCCAGGATCCACGTCAAGGGCAAGGTGGCCGGCGCCTTTGGCTCGTATGGCTGGTCTGGCGAGGCCGTGCGCATGATCGAAGACCGCCTGCGCGGCCTGAAGATGCGCGTTCCCGTCGGCGGGCTGCGCATCAAACTGATTCCCAGTGAAGAGGAACTGGAGAGTTGCCGCGACTACGGCCGCGACATCGGCAGCTTTCTCATGGGCAGGCCCAAGGCGCGCGACATCGACATGTCGCAACTCTCCATCGACTGACGCATTTCCTTGCCGCAACCCCATTGCGCACGACGCACCCCTCTTAACGAGCATTCACCATCATGGCAAAAGCGAAAGTCAAGTTTGCAGACGTCTCGGCCACCGTCACCGTGCCGGTGGGCACACGCATCATCGAGATTTCGGAAAAGGTCGGCTCCTACATCGCCTACAACTGCCGCGAGGGCGATTGCGGCAGTTGCGTGTTCGCGGTACTCGATGGCGCCGAGAACCTGTCCAAGCCCTCCTCGCTGGAAAAGGACACGCTGCTCGCGCACTTCAAGGAGGTGGTGAGCGGCTGGCGCAACTGCAAAGACCTCGAATCGCTGCAGGCCATGATCCAGCGCGAGAACTTCGCCGGCAAGCACTGCCGCCTCGCCTGCCAGACCCAGATCTACGGCGATGTCACCGTGTCCCCGCTCTGAACCCCAAGCTCACGGCACCGCAGACGCGTGACGTGAATCGACCAGGAGAATTTTCGTGGCCAAAGCCAGATTGACCTTTGCCGACATCGGCGTCACCGTCACCGTGCCCGCCGGAACGCGCATCATCGAAGTCTCAGAAAAGGTGGGCGCCGGCATTGCGTATGGCTGCCGCGAAAGCGATTGTGGCACCTGCCTGACCGAAGTGGTGGAAGGCATGGAGCATCTGTCCGAACCGTCGACGTTCGAGCGGGCCACGCTGGCCGCGAAAAAAGCGGGCCCGAACATACGCCTGGCCTGCCAGACGCTGGTCCTGGGCGATGCGGTGATCAAACCCGGCGGGTAATGGCGCCGCACTGCGGCTCGGGGCGCTTCATCCGGGCCGCCACAGCAAAGGAATCATTCCCTCGCATGCACTGTGCTACGCGCCCGCCTCCTCAGGCCCGAAGCACACCGCATGATCACTGCAGACGTCGCAGCTCGGTGATTTGCAGATTCTCAAGTCCGCGCGTTCGCACAACTGCTTGTAGAAGAATTTCTTCCACTTCATATTGCCGGTATTGCGCGCCGCCAGGGCTGGAAACCAGTCCTGCAGCAAGCGCGAAAGATCGGCCCTGGAGCGCAGATGCAGATCCTGCCAGAGGTGGTCTGCGCCCAGGCAGGCGACGGCAACGATGTGCGCCAGCCAGCGCGCCGCGTCGTCGCCCCGTCCTTCGCGTGCGGCCTCGAACAGCAGCGAGGCGACGTCGTCGATTTCATCCGCACGGGGTTCGGGCCGGTCCATGCGGGTCAGTTCGAGCCAGTCCAGGCCCAGCACCTGGTCCGCGAGGGGAACCCAGTGGCGCATCAGCCTGCGGGTGTCCCTGACATCCAGCCCGGGAATGGGCAGCAGATGCAGGCCATGACGCGCAAAGGCCTCGGCCAGCACCCCGGCAACGGCCAGCGTCGCGGGATCGTCGGCATCGTCTGCGCAGGCCAGCAGCAGGGCGCGCAGCGCCTGCTCGTCAGGCTTGGCGACGGGCGGCATATCACAGGACGTCTTTTCCTTGCGCAGGTTCGAATATCCGCCGATCCAGACGGCACTCACTGGACTACCCTCCTCGCTACGCTCGCCCCCACCTCGCGGCTTGCAAGCCGCTCGGATTCGGCTGGCGCGCGAACACGCGCAGGCGCGTTCGCTGGCCCAGCCTCATCCCCAAGGGAGTTGAGCGCTCCTACGGAGCGGCCGTGCGGAGCGCTCATGGCTCAGACCTCCTGCGCGGCGTGGCTGTAGCATTTTTTCGGACAGATCTTGGCGCAGGCGGTGCAGCCGATGCACAGCTCGCGGTGCGCAATGGTCATGACCTTTTTTTCGTACTCTTCATCGTCATCGCCGTCCTGATCGATGGCGACACGTTCTCCGTCTTCATCGAGGCCGACCATGGCGAGCACGCCGCGTGGACAGACCTTGAAGCAGCGGCCGCAGCCGATGCACTTGGCCTCGTCGATGGACTGGACGAAGGTCGGCACCCAGGCCGCGCCGCTGGGAAAGGTGACGGAAAACGTGCTCATGATCGGACTCCGGTCGGCTTTCAAGCCATCTCATTCAGACGCTTGCGCGCCTGCATCAGCGCGGCATGCGCGTCGTAGGCGATCTGCGCGACTTCGAGGATGCGTTCCCAGTTGGTGGGAAGGTCCTCGGACAGGTCGTGCAGGTCCATCTTGGCCTGGGTGGCGCGGGCGTTCAGCTTTTTCAGCTCGGACTTCAGGGCTTCGGGGTCAGTTGCGGTCTGGGACATGGTGGCCTCGTGGGTGCGGGAATCAGCCATAGCGGGCGACTTCGCCGTATTGCTCGATCAGGCCGATGCCCTCAGTCACCAGCTTGTTGCCGGCCTCGGCGAGCTTTTCCAGGCTGGGGAATCCGAAGCGGTGGACATCGCGCAGATGGCGGTTGACCACGACCAGCCGGCCGGCGGTGAGCACCGCGCGGCCGAAGCCTTCGTGGCTCATTTTCATCATCGGCGACACCATGCAGCCGGTGGCGCGCTCGATCGCCAGTCCGACGGCGTTGTGGAACAGTTCGAGCCGCCACAGCGTCTCGGGGTCGGGGTCGCCCATGATCGGCAGCGCGCGGCGCTGCTCGGCGGTGAGGATGTAGGGTGCGAGCAGCGTGGCGTCGCTCTTGCCTTCCCACACGCCGTGGGTGTCCTGCGCGCGGATCTGCTTGATCAGTTCGCGCACGAAGCCGTCCTGCAGGGCATCGGTATCGGGCGCAGCGGTCGTTTCGGCCTCAGCCATGAGCCTTCTCCTCATCGTCTTCCACATCGAAATCGCGTTCGCGCCCCTTGTTCAGCACCTTGCGCAGCCAGGGCGGCGGCGTGCCCTTGAGCACCTCCTGGAATTTGTCGAGGATGTCCAGGATGGGCTCGGGTTGCGGCACCTTGATCGGGTGGATTTTCAGCGCCACCACCCTTGCGGCGCCGGAACCGCCGATTGCGGCGACGTACAGAATGGCGCAGTCCTTGATGGCGTCGAGCTTGGGGGCGAGCTTGTCTTCGTTGCCGTCTTCGGCCAGATCGCTGCCGAAGTCGAAGGTCTGGACGAAACGATAGCCGGCTTCGTCGATTTCATACACGGCGATGTGCCGTGCCCAACCGAAATGCGCATCGACCTGCTGCATGTCCTGCGTGGCGAAAGCGATTTTCATGGTGCATGCTCCGGTGAGTTGAAAAGGGTGATGAAGGTGCAAGTCATGATTCACTCACCGCAGCCGCAGGAGCGGCCGCCGCAGCCCGATTCGCCCACCGGCTGCGCCCACTGCTCGACGGGTGCACAGCCCGATTCGAGCGCCGCAAGCGAGGTGGCCGGCAAGGGCCAGTCGCCCGGCTCATGGTGCGGCGTTTGCGCGATCAGCAGATTGCCGAGGTCGAACACCAGGTTGCGCGTACCGCGATAACCGATGTTCACGGTATGCGCATTGCCCAGCCGGTCAAACAGCGGCAGCCCGATGCGATAGAGCGGTTTGGCGAGGCGCTCGGCGGCCTGGCGTCCGTGCGAGTGCGTGAGCAACAGCTCGCAGCCGGTTGCCTGCGCGGCGCGCTCGAAGTCCTCCAGGTCGCCGATCACCACTTCGTTGGTCGGCAGTTGCGACAGCAGCGGCGACTTGGTGGTCGTGACGCAGACGGTGAGCTCCGCCCCCATTTCTGCCAGAAAGCTGCCCATGGCCCACAGCAGATCGGGCTCGGCGGCTATGGCCACCTTGACGTTGCCGAAAAAGAAATGGCCGTCGAGCATGGCATCGAGAAGCTGGCTGCGCTGGCGGTGATACTTCTCGGGCACAGGCCGCCCGCTGAGTTCGGACAGGGTTTGCAGCAGGGCGTCGTTGGAGGCGAGTCCGGTGAGCCGGTCGAACAGCACGAAGGGCACGCCGGCGCGCATTTCGAGCTCCATCGCCGCCGAGCGCATCTGCTCGCCGACGGCGATGGTCAGCATCGACGCGCCCATCTCGCGGATCGATTCCAGCGGGGTTCCGCCCAGCGTGGTGCCGAGCCAGTCGTCGGGGATGTGGCCATCGAGCGAGCCGGAGACGTCGGGGAGAACGATGGCGCTCAAGCCGAAGGCCGCGAACATCTCGCGCAATTCGTCGATGTCTCCCGCCGTGATGTGCCAACCCACGAGCAGATTCACCTGGCCGGGGATCGAATGCGCCGCGGGCTCGACCAGCGTTTTGACCACGGCGGTGACCGCCCGGGAAAATCCATCCTCGAATGCACCCACATAGTCGGGCGTGGACACATAGACGATCGCCGTATCGTCGAGTTCGGGATGACGTTTGCGGATGAGTTGCAGATAGCCGTCGACGTCGTCGCCCTTGGTCTCGGTCAGCCCGGTGGAGCAGATCGCGATGATGCGCGGATGGTTGCGCTTGTGGATGTTGAGGATGGCCTGCTCGATGTTCTCCAGACCGCCCAGAATGGTGGTGACCTCGTTCATCGCCGTGGTCTGCATCGGGATGGCTTCGCGGAAGTGCCGCACCATCACCACCAGGCCGAATGAGGTGCAGCCTTGCGATCCATGCATGGTCGGCACACAGGAATCCAGCCCGAGGAAGGCAAAGGTCGCTCCCAGCGGCTGGCTCATTTTGAGCGGATTGACCGCACACGACTTTTTCGTTTCGACAACCAGCGCCATCATCGCCTCCTCAGTTCATGCCGACGGCAGCCGCCAGGGTTTGCGCCTTTGACGGTGGCGGGGCGCTGGCCTGCGCCAGGTTGGTGGGGTCGGTCGAGTCGTCCCACGGCGCCGGAGTGCGCACCTGCGCCCACACCGGGTTGAACAGCGCCTTGTCGATTTCCTGCACCAGTTCGACCATGCCCTCGTAGCCGGCGTAGGCGTGGTGCCGCTCCTGGTTGATGTCCAGCCAGGGCATGCGCGCCTTGAGGGCGACGAACTGCGAGCGCCCGCCCGACAGCATGATGTCGGCGCGCGCCTCGCGCAGCATCGCGTACATCTCGCGCGGGGTCATGTCGTCGATCATGTGCGCGTCGTCGCCCATGATGTCCTTGATCTTGTCCTTGTCTTCCTTGGTGCTCTTTTTCACGCTGGTGCCGACGACTTCGAGCCCGGCCTCCTGCAGCGCCGACACCACCGACCAGCTCTTGACCCCGCCGGTGATCAGCAGCACCCGCTTGCCCGCCAGCCGCTCGCGGTAGGCGCGGATGCGCTCGGTTGCGCGCGCCTCCTCGACGCGGATCAGCCTTTCGGTGCGGCCGAGCAGTTCCTCGGGCGCGCCGCGCTCGACCAGCAGCCGCGCGATCTCGCGCAGGGTGTGGCTCATGTCGGAAATGCCGTAGAACGAGCCCTCGAAAAACGGAATGCCCCAGCGCTCCTCCATCTTGCGCGCGATATTGATCATCGACTTGGAGCACACCATCATCGTCGCCCGGGCGCGATGGCTGGCGGCGATCTCGTTGTAGCGGCCGTCGCCGGAAATGCACGCCAGGATGCGAACGCCCAGAGCGTCGAGCAGCGGCTTGACCTGCCACAGCTCGCCCACCAGGTTGTATTCGCCGATGATGTTGATGTCATACGGCGTGGTGACTTCGGGTTCGCGCGTGCCGATGACGTAATCGAGCAGGGCCTCGCCGCCGAGCTTGTTGCCCAGGTTCTTCGGCCCGGCGAAACCGGGCGAATTCACGGGAATCACCGGCTTGCCGAACTTCTCGCTGGCGCGCTTGCACACCGCCTCGATGTCGTCGCCGATCAGCGCGGTGACACAGGTCTGGTAGACGAACACCGCGGGAGGGTCGTATTTTTCGATGATTTCGCGCACCGCCCTGAACAGCCGCTTCTCGCCGCCGTACACCACGTCGAGTTCATTGATGTCGGTGGTGAAGCCGGTACGGTAGATCTGCGAACCGCTGCTGGCACTGTGGCGGTTGTCCCAGGAATTGCCTTCGCAGGCAATCGGCCCGTGAACCAGATGGGCCACATCCACGATGGGCTGCAAGGCGATCTTGGCACCATCGAAAGCGCAGCCCCCGGCCGCTGCCCCAGGGGTGAGCTGCTTGGTGCAGCCCTTCTTGCGCTCCTTCGCGTCCTTCGCCTGATTCTTGTCACATCCAGGCTCCTCGAACACCTGATCGATTTTCTGCTTGAGCATCGTGGACATTCCAGCCTCCATGCGTTGGGGTCGGAATAGACGAAGCACAAACGATGCCAGCCGCGCACCGAAAGATAGTCAATACATTTCAACGACTTATCCGTCAAATCGGTGAATTTGAAATGGCGGCTTCACAACAAAGGCGACAAACTTGTCGATGCGGCGCGGACCGCGCAGAGGGCAAACCCTGGGGAAACGCCAATGCCCGGGCAAATCGTCAAAATCTGGTCTCGACCAGCCGGATTCTCGCTTCGATTCTTCAAGGCCGACAGGCTTCCTGGTTCGTATGGCAGAATCTGCCGATCCCCGCACCACGAATGGAAAAAACGATGCATCTACCCAGGAATCGCCTCGCGCTGGTCGCGCTCGTGCTCGCCGCAGCGCTGGCGGCCGCGGCTTTCGGCTGGTATACGCTGAACCTGGCCGCGCCGAAGCAGGCGCTGGCGCAGGGCAATGGCCGCATCGAGGCGATCGAGATCGACGTCGCGGCGCGGCAGGGCGGGCGGCTGGTGCAGGTGCTGGCAAGCGAAGGTGCGACGGTGCGTGCCGGCGAGGTTCTGGCACGCATGGACACCAAGCCGCTGCAAGCCCAGCTCGCCGAGGCGCAGGCGCAGCTCGAGCGCGCGCGCAATGCGCTGCAAACGGCCAAGGCGCAACTCGCGCTGCGGCAGAGCGAACTCGCGGTGGCACAGGCCGGGGTGGTGCAGCGGGAAAGCGACCTGGTCGCCGCAGAAAAGCGCTACGCCCGGTCGAAGGCGCTGGTCGGCATGGGCGGCGTCGCCGAGCAGCAGCTCGACGACGACCGCGCGCGCGTCGACGGCTCGCGCGGGGCCTTGAGCGCGGCGCAATCGCAGGTCGCCGCCGCCCGCTCGGCGATCGCCGCGGCGCGCTCGCAGGGCGTCGAGGCCGAGTCGGCGGTGCGCGCGGCGCAGGCGGCGGTGCGCCGCGTCCAGGTCGAAATCGACGACTGCACCATCCGCGCGCCGATCGACGGCGTGGTGCAATACATCATCTCGCGCCCCGGCGAGGTTCTGCCCCCGGGCGGAAAGATCCTCAGCCTGCTCGACTTCGGCAGCCTGTACATGGCCTTCTTCCTCCCCGAGCAGGACTCGGGCCGGGTGGTCATCGGCGACACCGCGCGCATCGTGCTCGACGCGCTTCCCGGCAAGGTCATTCCGGCCACGGTGTCGTATGTGTCGAGCGTGGCGCAGTTCACTCCCAAGACGGTCGAGACCGAAAGCGAGCGGCAGAAGCTGATGTTCCGCGTCAAGGCGCAGGTCGATCCCGGATGGGCCGCCGCGCGGCTGCCCGAGCTCAAGAGCGGTATGCCGGGAGTGGCCTACGTCCGGCTCGACCGCAACGTGCCGTGGCCGGCACGGCTGCAAGTGGCGCCGCAATGAGCGCCCCCGGACCTGCGCTCACGCCGGGAAACGCGCCGCCGCAGGAAGCGGTCGCGCGGCTGGCGGGCGTGACGCTGCGCTACGGCGAGGTGGTCGCACTCGACGCGGTCGACCTCGAACTTCCCGCCGGGCGCACCGTCGGGCTGATCGGGCCCGACGGTGTCGGCAAGTCCAGCCTGCTCGCGCTGATCACCGGCACGCGCGCGATCCAGCAGGGCCGGGTCGAGGTGCTCGGCGGCGACATGGCCGACGCGCGCCACCTCGGCCGGGTGCGTGAGCGCGTGGCCTATATGCCGCAGGGTCTGGGGCGCAACCTCTACCCAACGCTGTCGATCGTCGAAAACCTCGACTTCTTCGGCCGGCTGTTCGGCTACACCGCGGCGCAGCGGGCGCAGCGCATCGACGCGCTGCTGCAGGCCACCGGGCTGGCGCCTTTCCGCGACCGCCCCGCCGGCAAGCTCTCGGGCGGCATGCGGCAGAAGCTCAGTCTGTGCGGCGCCCTGCTGCACGACCCCGATCTGCTGGTGCTCGACGAGCCGACCACCGGGGTCGATCCGCTGTCGCGCAGCCAGTTCTGGACGCTGATCGCGCGGCTGCGCGAGCAGCGCCCGGCGATGAGCGTGCTCGTCGCCACCGCCTATATGGACGAGGCCGAGGGCTTCGACTGGCTGGTGGCGATGGATGGCGGACGGCCGATCGCCGCCGGCACCCCGGCGCAGCTCAAGTCGCAGACGCAGGCGGCGACGCTGGAACAGGCGTTCATCGGCCTGCTGCCCGAATCGCGCAGGCGCCAGCACCATGCCGTCGTGCTGCCGCCGCGTCCGGCCGACGGGTCGAACGGCTACGCCATCGAGGCCCACGGCCTGACCCGACGCTTCGGCGACTTCGTCGCCGTCGACCACGTCGACCTGCGCATCGAGCGCGGCGAAATCTTCGGCTTCATCGGCTCCAACGGCTGCGGCAAGTCGACGACGATGAAAATGCTCACCGGGCTGCTGCCGGCCAGCAGCGGCGAGGTGCGCGTGCTCGGCCACCAGCCCGACCCGAAGGATCTGGGCACGCGCAAGCGCGTGGGCTATATGACCCAGGCGTTCTCGCTCTACACCGAGCTGACGGTGCGGCAGAACCTCGAACTGCATGCGCGGCTGTTTCACGTCCCGGCGGATCTTCGTGTCGCCCGCGTCGCCGAAATGGTTGCCCGCTTCGGGCTCGAAGCCGAGATTGACCAGCACCCCTCGGCGCTGCCGCTGGGCATGCGCCAGCGGCTGTCGCTGGCGGTGGCGATGATCCACCAGCCCGAGCTGCTGATCCTCGACGAGCCGACCTCGGGAGTCGATCCGATCGCGCGCGACTGGTTCTGGCAGCGGATGATCGACCTGGCGCGCAACGACGGCGTGACCATTTTCGTCTCGACCCACTTCATGAACGAGGCGATGCGCTGCGACCGCGTCGCGCTGATGCACGCCGGGCGGGTGCTGGCCACCGGCGCGCCCGCGGCGCTGGTCGCGCAGCGCGGCGCGGCATCGCTCGAACAGGCGTTCGTCGAATGGCTCAGCGAGGCGCAGGGCGAGCCGGAAGCGGACGGGGCCGCCGCCGGATTCGACCCGCTGCCCGCGCCGCAGGCGCGGACGCGGCGCGGCGGCGCGCTCGCCCGCAGCGCCACCCGGCTGCTGAGCTTCACCCGGCGCGAGGCGCTCGAACTGCTGCGCGATCCGGTGCGCGCCACGCTGGCGCTGGCGGGCAGCCTGATCCTGATGCTGATCATGGGCTACGGCATCAGTATGGACGTCGAGAACCTGCGCTACGCCGTGCTCGACCGCGACCACAGCGCGATCAGCCGCGACTATGCCCGCAACATCGCCGGGTCGCGCTATTTCGTCGAGCATGCGCCGATCACCGACTACGCCCAACTCGACCAGCGCATGCGCAGCGGCGAGCTCAGCCTGGCGATCGAAATCCCGCCGGGGTTCGGCCGCGATGTCGCGCGCGGCCGGCAGACCGAGATCGGCGTCTGGATCGACGGCGCGATGCCCACGCGCGCCGAAACCATTTCCGGGTACGTCCAGGCGCTGCACGCCGCCTGGATGGTCGAATACGCGCGGCAGGAGCTCGCCCGCGCGCTGCCGACTGCGGCGTCGAACATCGAAATCCGCTTCCGCTACAACCCCGACGTCAAAAGCCTGGTGGCGATGGTGCCGGCGGTGATCCCGCTGCTGCTGATGATGATCCCGGCGATGCTCACCTCGCTGAGCGTGGTGCGCGAGAAGGAGCTGGGCTCGATCATCAACTTCTACGTCACCCCGGTCGGGCGGATCGAGTTCCTCGTCGGCAAGCAGCTTCCCTACGTCGCGCTGGCGATGTTCAACTTCCTGCTGCTGTGGGTGATGGCGGTGACGGTGTTCGGCGTGCCGTTCAAGGGCAGCTTTGCCGCGCTGGCCACGGCGGCGCTGCTCTACGTCGCTGCGGCAACCGCGCTCGGGCTGTTGATATCGACCTTTCTGCGCACGCAGACGGCGGCGATTTTCGCCACCACCATCGGCACCCTGCTGCCGGCGGCGCAGTTCTCCGGGATGATCAACCCGATCTCGTCGCTCGAAGGCCCGGCCGTGTGGATCGGCCAGATCTACCCGACCACGCATTTCCTCACCATCGCCCGCGGCACCTTCTCCAAGGCGCTGGGGTTTCCCGAGCTCGCGCCGGCCTTCGTGCCGCTGGCGCTGGCCGCGCCGCTGCTGATCGCGCTGAGCGCGGCGCTGCTGCGCAAGCAGGAGCGCTAAAGGTGGAACAACCGCCGCGTCCGCCGCCGTCCACGCGCATCGCCCTGTCCAGCGCGGCCAACATCTGGCATCTCGGCATCAAGGAGCTGCGCAGCCTGTGGCACGACACCGCGATGCTGCTGCTGATCGTGTTCGCGTTCACGGCGCAGATCTACATCGCGGCCAGCGGCATCCCCGAAACGCTGCACCGCGCCCCTCTGGCCATCGTCGACGAGGATCACTCGCCGCTGTCGGCGCGCATCGACGCGGCGTTCGCTCCGCCCTACTTCCTGCACGCGCCGCTGATCGACCTGTCCGAGGTCGACCCCGGACTCGACTCCGGGCGCTACACCTTCGTCCTCGACATCCCGCCCAACTTCCAGCGCGACCTGCTCGCCGGGCGCCAGCCGGCGCTGCAGCTCAACGTCGATGCGACCCGCATGACGCAGGCGTTCACCGGCGGCGGCTACGTCCAGGCCATCGTCAACGGCGAGATCGCCGAGTTCCTCGCGCGCCACCGCGCGGCGCCGGCGGCACCGGTCGAGCTGGCGCTGCGCCACCGCTTCAACCCGGCGCAGGTGCGGTCGTGGTTCGGCGCCATCGTCGAACTGATCAACGGCATCACCACGCTGGGCATCGTGCTCACCGGCGCCGCGCTGATCCGCGAGCGCGAGCACGGCACCATCGAGCACCTGCTGGCCATGCCGGTGACGCCGTTCGAGATCATGGCGGCCAAGGTCTGGTCGATGGGGCTGGTGGTGCTGCTGGCGTCGTCGCTGTCGCTGTTCTTCATCGTGCACAGCCTGCTCGCGGTGCCGCTGCCCGACTCGGTGCCGCTGTTCCTCGTCGGCGCCGCGCTGCAATTGTTCGCGGTGACGTCGATGGGCATTTTCATGGGCACGGTGGCGCGGTCGATGCCGCAGATGGGGCTGCTGCTGATGCTGGTGCTGCTGCCGCTGCAAATGCTCTCGGGTGGCGTCACGCCGCAGGAAAGCATGCCCGAAGCGGTGCGCATCGTGATGCTCGCGGCGCCGACCACCCACTTCGTCAGCCTGTCGCAGGCCATCCTGTTCCGCGGCGCCGGGTTCGACGTCGTCTGGCCGTCGTTCCTCGCCATCGCGGCGATCGGCGGCGCGTTCTTCCTGATCGCGCTGGCGCTGCTGCGCCGCACCATCGGCACGATGGGTTAGGAGCCTGTCGGACTTGCAGTGGACAGTGCGCGGCACTCATCCCGCCGGAAATTCATCGAACGCTCGCCAACCAGTCGGCAGATCACAGCGCGCGCCGTACCGCGAGAACGACCGGGGAATGAGCCGCTGAAATGCATTGTTGTTGTGTAGACATTTATCTACAATGAATCCATGAAAATAGCGGGGTTCGACTGGGACAGCGGCAACTGGCCCAAGTGCGGGAAGCATGGGGTTTCCCGTGAGGAAATCGAACGGCTGTTTCTCGAAGGTCAAGCGCGGGTTGCGCCTGACCTCAAGCACACCACACCGGCTGAGAGCCGACACATTGCGGCAGGCCGGGTCGATGGCCGGGCCATGTTCGTAGCGTTCGCTTTTCGGGGCGGCTTCATCCGTCCGATCAGTGCCCGCTACATGCACGCGAAGGAGGCGAGCAACTATGAAACGAGTGCCTGAATTCAAGACCGACGCCGAAGCCGAAGCATTCCTGGAGAAAGACCTTTCCGGTCTTGATTTCAAACAGTTCAAGCCGATGCGCTTCGAGGTGGCGAAGAAGGAAGCCGCGCTGAATATGCGCCTGCCCGCCGCCCTGATGGACGCGGTACGCGCCAAGGCGAAAGCCCAGGGCATTCCTTACGCTCGCTATGTGCGGATGGTGTTGGAAGCCGACTTGCAGCGCAGCAGGGGGATGAAGCGCTGACCATCTCCCTGCGGGGGGAATCCTGGGGTGTCCGGCAAAGGGACATTTCGGGGCGGTCTGGGGGAAATTTGGGGGAATTGAGGGGGAATGCGCCCCCCAAAAGTCCCGCTCTTGGCACAAAAAAGCCCGCGTTGTTGGCGTGGGCTTGTTCTGCAACTCATTGATTTAATATGTGTTTTTTGGTCGGGGCGAGAGGATTCGAACCTCCGACCCTCTGCTCCCAAAGCAGATGCGCTACCAGACTGCGCTACGCCCCGACGAAACCCGGCATTCTACCGGGTCATTCCACTGGATTCGATTCGGCCTGTGTCAACGCCCAGCGCAGATGCTCCCGGAGCAGCGGGCTGGCTTGCACAAGCGCTTCGCCCAGCGCCTGGATGACAGCCGCTCGCCAGGCGGCATCCCGGCTCTGGCGCAGTCCGTTGCCCAGGGCGACGGCGAGGTTGCGCCGCCAGCGCTCAAAGCCGATGCGGCGGATCGCGCTGCCCTCGGTGTGTTGCTCGAATTCCGCCTTGTTCCAACGCCATAGATCGAGCAGCAAAGCCTGGTCGAGACCTTGCCGCACGTCGAAGTCGGGCAAGGGGCTGCGCCGGGCATGGCGATTCCACGGGCAGATCAACTGGCAATCGTCGCAGCCATAGATGCGGTTGCCGATCAGCGGGCGCAGTTCCAGGGGAATCGGCCCGCCATGCTCGATGGTCAGGTAGGAGATGCAGCGCCGCGCATCGAGTTCTCCAGGTTTGATGATGGCCTGCGTCGGGCAGATGTCGATGCACTTGCGGCAGGTGCCGCAGTGCGCACTCGTGGGCGCATCCACTGGCAGGGGCAGGCCGACGAAGATCTCGCCCAGAAAAAACATCGACCCGCTGTCACGCTGCAGCAGCAGGGTGTGCTTGCCGCGCCAACCCAGCCCGGCGCGCGCCGCCAACTCCACTTCGAGCACGGGCGCGGAGTCGGTGAACACCCGCACCACGCCCGGGTCGACTTGGGCGGCGATGTGATCGGCCAGTTGCTGCAGCCGGCGCCGCAGTACCTTGTGGTAGTCGCGGCCCCTGGCGTAGACCGAAACGGTCGCTGCTTCGGGCTGCGCCAGCCGGCGCCACTCCCCCTCGCGCCAGTTCTCGGGGGCTGCGCGCGGCAGGTAGTCCATACGCGCGGTGATGACGCGCAGCGTGCCGGGAAGCAGCTCGGCGGGCCGGGCGCGCTTGAGGCCATGCCGCTGCATATAGTCCATGTTGCCGTGGTGGCCTGCAGCCAGCCAGGCCAGCAACGGCGCCTCGGCGGAACGCAGATCCACGCCGGTGATGCCGATTTGCGAGAATCCCAGCGCACGTCCGTACTGCTTGATGTCCTGCGCCAAGGCGTGCAGAACCTTGGGCGATGTGCCGAGTTGCTCCATCCGCCTCATTCTAGAAATGCCCCATGTCCCCTGCCGCACTGCACTTGCTGCTCACCGACGAGCACGACACCGAAGCACTGGCCCGGGCCCTGGCTTTGGCGTGGACGCAACACCCGGCGCCGCGTCTGCTGATCACCCTCGACGGCGACCTCGGCGCAGGGAAAACCACCTTTGCGCGCGCCTTTTTGCGTGCCTTGGGTGTGCAGGGACGCATCAAAAGCCCGAGTTTCAGCCTGCTGGAAGAGTACGACCTCGACATTCCAGCCCTACAATTCAAGGGAACTCTTCGGACATCGGCCCATCACATTGATCTGTATCGATTTTCGGACCCGCAAGAGTGGGAAGATTCCGGGCTGCGCGATGTCGTGGGCGGACCCGGGATCAGTCTGGTCGAGTGGCCGCAGCGCGCGCCGGGTTTGCTGCCCATCGCCGACTTGAGCGTGCACCTCGAACCGCTGGGAGAACAGCGCCAGTGCACGCTGCAAGCCGGGACCGAACTGGGACAGCAGTTGTTTCGCGCCCTGCCGGAGGGTTTGAAGTCCGGTTGATGCCGCGGGCGGGCTGCTGCTCCCCCGGTTCTTGAGCAGGAGCCTGAACATGATGACCTCACCGCGTCGACGTTTTCTCGTGCAATCGTCCAGCCTCGTGCTGCTGCTGACGGCCCCCATGATCGCCCGCGGCGCCACGCTGCTGTCCATCCGCGTCTGGCCGGCGCCGGAATACACCCGGTTGACGCTGGAGTCGGACGGCGCCCTGAGTGCAACGCACCAAATCCTGAGCGATCCGCCGCGGCTCGTGGTGGACCTTCAGGGTCTGCAGCTCGACAATGCGTTGCGCGATCTGGCGGGCAGAATCAAGGCCGACGATCCCTTCATCAAGGACGTGCGCGTGGGCCAGTTCAAGCCCGACGTGGTGCGCCTGGTCATCGACCTGAAGCAGGCGGTCAAACCGCAGGTCTTCAGCCTGCTGCCGGTGGCGGCCTATCAAAACCGTCTGGTGTTCGATCTCTATCCTGCCCATTCTGACCGGCTGATGGCTTTCATGCAACAGCAGGAGACACTCGACCGCCAACTCCAGCTTGGCGGGGAATCCACGTCGCCGCAGACCCTCGCGCAAGCTCGGACCCGCAAGGACGATACGCTGGGCGACTGGATACGCCAACACCGCAGCGAACTCGACAGCCAACAGGCCGGGCAGCCCCGGCAGTTCGCCCGCGCCGATGCGCCGCGCGCCGCCTCTGCCGATGCGCGGGCGGACAGCTCCCCGGCGCAACGCCCCGACCCCGTGCGCCGCGACCGCCGCAACTTCCGCACCGTGCTGCTGGCCATCGACCCGGGCCACGGCGGCGAAGACCCGGGCGCCACGGGGCCCAGCGGGGTGCATGAAAAAGACGTGGTGCTGCTCATCGCCCGCCACTTGCGCGATCTGGCTCAGAACACCCCCCACATGCGGGTGATGATGACGCGCGACCGCGACTACTTCGTGCCGCTGTGGACGCGGGTGGAGAAGGCGCAATCGGCCAACGCCGACCTGTTCACCTCCATCCATGCCGACGGCTGGTTCACGCCCGAGGCGCGCGGCGCGTCGGTTTACTGCCTGTCGGAAGGCGGCGCTTCCAGCGTGGCAGCCCGCCTGATAGCGCAACGCGAGAACGCGGCGGACGCCATCGGCGGCATCGACATCAACTCGCGCAGCTATCAGGTGGCCAAGGTGCTGCTCGACATGTCCACCACGGCGAAGATCAATGCCAGCCTGAAAATGGCCCGCCCCACTCTGAGCAAAATGGGCGAACTGGTGCATCTGCATTCCAGGCAGGTGCAGCAGGCGGGATTCGTCGTGCTGAAATCGCCCAGCATCCCTTCGATGCTGGTGGAAACCGCCTTCATCAGCAACCCGGAAGAAGAAGCGCGGCTGCAGACCCCGGCCTATCGCAAGCAGATCGCCCGCGCGATTTTCGAGGGCATACGCGCCTATCTCGACACCAACCCGCCCTTGGCCCGCCGCCGCATTTTGACTTGAGGTCCTGACCTCGATCAAAGCGCCAGACCAAGTCGCTCGCGGCTGATGATCACGCCGTCTTCATCGGCGTAGAGCCATTCACCTGGGCGCACGACCACCTCCTGAATGGTCACCACGACATCGACCCTGCCCTTGCCGTGTTTTTCGGGCGGAGCGGGCATCGACGCCAGCGCCAGCACGCCGATGGGCACCTGCTGGATTTCATGCACATCGCGCACGCAGCCGTTGATCACCACCCCGGCCCAGCCGTTCTGGTTGGCCAGCGCCGCCAGATTTCCGCCCAGCAGCGCCCGCTTCATCGACGCCGCGCCGTCCACCACCAGCACCCGGGCCATGCCGGCCGCCTCCAGAGCGGCGCGCACCAGGGCGTTGTCGTCGTGACATTGCACGGTGGCGATCGGGCCGCGGAAGCGACCGATCTTGCCAAAGGAACGAAACACCGGCGGCAGCACACGCAGCGCATCCGTGTGCAAGGCCTCGCGGTGCGCGTCGCACAGATCACTGGTTGAAAACAAGGCGTGCATGGCCATTCCTCCTGATGCTTTCGATTGGCAACGTCCTCGCCATTGAAGCAGACACCCTGCGCCCTGGGGCTGTGTCAGGTCAAGTCCTCTACGATGCGGGTTTTGGCGTCCTGTCCAGTAACCTGTCCCAATCCATGCCGTTTCTCGCGCTCAAAATCGATGTCGATACCCTGCGCGGCACGCTCGAAGGTGTGCCCGCGCTGCTTCGCCTGCTTGACCAGCATCAACTGCGTGCGACCTTCCTGTTCAGCCTCGGGCCAGACCACACCGGGCGCGCGCTCAAGCGGGTGTTCCGCCCCGGCTTCCTCGCCAAGGTCCAGCGCACCTCAGTCACCCGCCACTACGGCCTGAAAACCCTGCTGTATGGCACCCTGCTGCCCGGCCCGGACATCGGCAGGCGCGCCGCCGGGCCCATGCGCGACGCCGACCGGGCCGGCCATGAAACCGGCGTGCACACCTGGGATCACGTCCTCTGGCAAGACCATGTGGTGCGCAAGAACGCCGACTGGACCCGCCGTCAGCTTCAGCTTGCTGCCGAGCGCTACGGCAAAATCTTCGGCCGCCCCCCGCGGGTCCACGGCGCCGCCGGCTGGCAGATGAACGATGCGGCCTATGTGCTGGAGCAGGAACTGGGCTTCACCCTGGCTTCGGACGGCCGGGGCACGCATCCCTTCTTGCCCGTCGTCCAGGGGCGGACGTTGACCGTGCCGCAACTGCCGACCACCCTGCCCACCCTCGACGAGCTGATCGGCGTGGGCGGTCTCGACGCCCACAACGTGGCCGACCACCTCCTGCGCCTGAGCACCGACGGTCGGGACCATGTCTACACCCTGCATGCCGAGCTGGAAGGCGGTCAGCTCGCCCCCGTGTTCGACCGCCTGCTGCAAGGCTGGAAGGCCGCCGGGATGCACTGCACTTCGATGCGCGACTATGCCGACTCGCTGAACCCGGCCGCCTTGCCGCGCCACGCCGTGGGCATGGGCAGCATAGCTGGGCGCAGCGGCACCCTCGCCCTGCAAGGCGCCGCCGTATGACTTCGGTTTCTGCCAATCTGCCGCGCGTGGTCTGGACGCGCATCCTGGCCGAGGGTTATGTGCCGCGGCGGCGAACTTGAAAAACGCCTGCACGGAAAGTGGCCCAAACCGCATTCTCACTGGAGGACCATACCGCCGCATCGCGGATTCCCTTGTTAGTATCGGCGTCATTCCTGATGCATTCACGACTCTGCCCATGCCCCCGACCATCACCAAAGCCGTCTTCCCCGTCGCCGGTCTCGGCACACGCTTCCTGCCCGCGACCAAGGCCACGCCAAAAGAAATGATGCCGGTAGTCGACAAACCGCTCATCCAGTATGCCGTGGAGGAGGCTTATGCCGCGGGCATCACCGAAATGATTTTCGTCACCGGCCGCCACAAACGCGCCATCGAAGACCATTTCGACACGGCCTACGAGCTGGAGCATCAACTCGAAGAAGCCGGCAAGCAGTCCATGCTGGAAGTCGTGCGCAGCGTCAAACCCGACCATGTGCAGTGCGTGTTCGTGCGCCAGCCGGTGGCCAACGGCTTGGGCGCAGCGGTGCTGTGCGCCGAGCGTCTGGTGGGGGACGAACCGTTTGCCGTCATTCTGGCCGACGACCTGCTCGTGGGTGAACCGCCCGTGATGGCGCAGATGGTCGACATTCACAGCCGTCATGGCCGCAGCGTGCTGGCCACCGAGGAAGTGCCGCGCGAACACACCAGGCGCTACGGCATCGTCAGCGGTCAGGAGATCACGCCGGGGCTGACCTCGCTGTCGGGCATCGTGGAAAAACCCGCGCCCGATGTGGCGCCCAGCACGCAGGCGGTGGTGGGCCGCTACATCCTCAGCCCGCGCGTGTTTCATCACCTGCGCAACGGCAAGCCGGGTGCCGGAGGCGAGATCCAGCTCACCGACGGCATTTCCGCCTTGCTGCATGAAGAAGCGGTGTACGCCTACCGCTACAAGGGCCGCCGTTTCGACTGCGGCAGCAAGCTCGGCTACCTCGAAGCCACGGTGCAGCTCGGCATGTCCCACCCGGAAACCGGGCCGGAATTCAGCGCCTATATCGACAGCCTGCGCTCAGTGGGTCAACCGTAAACCTTGGGCACGAGCATCTGCGCTGGCACGGGATGGCGCGTGTAGTCCGGGTGGCGTACGCGCTCGGGCAGTTCGATGGGCGCGCGTTCGATTTCGTGGTAGTCGAACTGCGACAGCAGGTGGTGGATGCAATTGAGCCGCGCCAGCTTCTTGTCGTTGCCCTCGACCACCCACCAGCGCGCTTCTTCGATGTGCGTGCGCTCGAGCATGTCTTCCTTGGCCTGAGTGTAAAGCTCCCAGCGGCGGCGGCTTTCCAGGTCCATCGGGCTGAGCTTCCACTGCTTCATCGGGTCGTGAATGCGGCTGAGAAAGCGCATGTGCTGCTCGTCATCGGTGATCGAAAACCAATACTTCAGCACCTTGATGCCCGAGCGCACCAGCATGCGCTCGAATTCGGGCACGGAGCGGAAGAACTCTTCCACATCCTCCTCGCTGCAAAACCCCATCACCCGCTCGACTCCCGCGCGGTTGTACCAACTGCGGTCGAACAGCACGATTTCGCCCGCAGCCGGCAGATGCGCGGCGTAGCGCTGGAAATACCACTGCGTGCGTTCGCGGTCGCTGGGCGCGGGCAGCGCCACCACGCGGCAGACGCGCGGATTGAGCCGCTGGGTGATGCGCTTGATCACACCGCCCTTGCCCGCCGCGTCGCGGCCTTCGAACAGCACGACCACTTTCTGCCGGGTTGACGCCACCCAGTCCTGCAGCTTCACCAATTCGGCCTGCAGACGAAACAATTCCTTGAAATAGACCTGCCGCGCCAGCCGTTCTTCCTCATCGCTGCGCACCAAGGCGCCATCGGCATCGGCCAGATGATCGGTGCGATCCTCGATTTCGAGTTCCAGCTCTTCGTCGTAACCGTCGGTGAGGTCGCGCTCGATGCGCTTGAGCAGGGCGGCGTGGTCGTCAAACGGAGTCATGTGCGTGATTCCTTGGGCGAGTTGATGGAAGGATGGGCCCCGAAAGCGGATCGGGGGTTTTCGGATTCATCCGATTCATCCTCTTGCAACTTCATGACAGATCGATGACGACCCGATGCCAAAGCCTCCGGTACAAAAGCCCATGCCGACTTTTCCAGGCGTGAATCAGCGCCGTCGCAGCAGGTGGTGATATTCGCCGCCCTCGGTCTTCTGCTCGACCAGGGTGTTGCCGGTCTGTCGGGCAAACGCCTGGAAGTCCTTCACCGAGCCGACGTCGGTGGACACGATGCGCAGCACCTGGCCGCTCTGCATCTGCGCCAGCGCTTTCTTGGCCTTGAGGATGGGCAGCGGACAGTTCAGTCCGCGCGCATCCAGGTCGACATCAATCACGGGTTGCTCCACTCGGTTCTCCAGTTTGGGCGCGATCAGGCCATTTTATGTATGGGCGCATTGCGCGGCAGTGCGTCAATCGATCCACTGCCAATCGCTTCACCGCCAGCGCTTGATCCAGGCGCCGATTACCGGCCAGGCTTCATCGAGGGTGCGACGGCCCATGAACAGGCCCACATGCCCGCCGGGGACGATGCGCTGCTCGATCTGGTCGGCAGGCGTGCCGCAGAGGTGTCGCGCGGCAAAGACCTGCTCATGCGGCGTGATGTCGTCGCTCTCGCCCGCGAGCAGATACAACGGGCAGGTGATGTCTTTCAGGTGCAGCGCGCGGCCCAGACCGACGAACTGACCCTTGGCCAGCAGATTGCGCCGGAACAACTGGTCGATGACCTGCAGATACCAGCGCCCGGGCAGGTTCAGCGGATTCTCGTACCAGCGCTCGAAGGCTTCGGTCTTGCTCAGCCAGACCGGGTCGTCGATGTGTTCGTACAGGTCGATGTGCTCCTGCACGTAGTGCTGCTCGGGGTGCATGTTCTTCCAGCCGGCCAGCATGTATTTGCCCAGCATCAGCCCGCCGCCGCTGGCGACCAGTTCTTCGTAGAAACTCATCGGCGTTTGCTTGACCATTTTCAACAGCGGGCCGTGGCCGGCGTGGGTATCGATGGGCGAGCCCGCCAGCACCAGACTGGCGACCTTGTCGGGAAAGCGCGCGGCCAGCATGGCCGCCATCCAGCCGCCCTGGCACAGGCCGACCAGATTGACGCGCCCGCCCAGGTCGTCGATGCACGCCAGAAAGTCGCCGAGGTATTGATCGACTTCGAGGTCTTTCATGTCCAGCGTGGCGCTGTGCCAGTCGGTGAGGAACAGCGGGCCGACCCCGGCCTGCTTCAGGGTCTGCATCAGGCTCTGGCCCTCGTGGTAGTCGGCGATCATCGAGGTGTGTCCGGCATAGGGCGCGTTGACCAGGGTGGGAACGCCCTCGGCGCCGCTTGCGGAGTAGTCGCACAGATCGAGGGTGCGCAGCTTCAGACGCACCGTGTGCGCGGTGGCCAGGCTGGGCTTGATGCCCCCGTGCAGGCGCACTTCCTCGTCGAGAAACTTCACATTGCGCGCAGCCAGCTCGATGCCCTGCTCGGCCATGTCGGCCGCGAGTTGCATCGGCCAGAAAAACGGCACGTTGAGATGGGGTTTGGCGGACGAGTCCGGGGAATCAGACATGAGAAACCTCCTTCAGGCTATGGCAAAGTAATGGAACAAGGGTCGCTTGACCCATAAGTCCAGCAAAAAAGTGAATACCACCGTTGCGAGCAAAACCATGCCCACGACGAACCAGGGCAAAGCGGCCATCAGCACGCCGAAGACCGCCAGCCAACAGACGATGATCCCATCGCCGATGCTGGCCGCTGCCATCCAGCGCGAGGGGCCGAGCGACCACAGCGGGCCGTCGCTGCGCAGCAGATAAATTCCCGCCTGGTTGCCGAACACCAGGATCAGGAACACCACGGTCTGCAACTGCGCCAGGCTCAACCCTTGCGCCTGCGCCCAGACGTACACCACCCAGGCGAACAGCAGGCTGAACACCGCGAGCACGATGGACGCGCCCATGAGCCGCCCCACCTGCCAGCGCTGCGGCTGCGCCGACGGATGCACGCGGTCGGTGGCGATGCTCATGGTGGCGAAGTCGTTGGCGAACAGCATCAGCACGATGAGCAGCGGCGAGATGACGAAGTGCCCGGTCAGCAGCAGGCCGAGAGTGAGGAAGACCACGATTTCCAGCGTGCGCAGCACCTTGTTGAGGGTGTAGGTGAGCATGCGCCGGTGCACCTCGCGGCCTTCGCGCACCACGGTGAGCACGCCTCCCAGTCCCGGATCGGTGAGCACCACCCCGGCGGCCGCCTTGGCCACGTCGGTGGCGCTGGCCACGGCGATGCCCATCTCGGCCTGGCGCAGCGCGGGGGCGTCGTTGACGCCGTCGCCGGTCATGCCGGTGACGTGCCCGGCCTTTTGCAGCGCGGCGACGATGTGGTGCTTGTCCTCGGGCAGCACGCGCGCGTAGAGATCACATTGCGAGGGGTCCAGCGCCACGCCATGCTGGATGTGGCAGACACGGGTACCCAGTCCCAATTCACCACCGACGGCGCGGGCGGTTTCCTCGGCATCGCCGGTGGCCATGCACACGCGCACGCCGAGCTGCTTGATCCGGGCGATCAGATCGGCGGCATCGGGCCGGGGCGGATCGGACAGGCCGACCACGCCGAGCAACTGCAGCGCATCACTTCGTCCCGCCGCCACCGCGAGCACGCGGGCGCCGCTGGTGGCGAGCTGCTGTTCCGCCGCATCCAGCGCGGTCTGCTGCGCGGCGTTCAGATGGCACAGCGGGCCGATGACCGTAGCGGCCCCCTTCACCGCGCGCCAGGGCTGGCCGTCCACGGTGTAGAGGCCCTCGCTGCGCCGCGTGGCCGGGTCGAACGGACTGAAAGCGCTGCGCGCCGGCGCGTCGGCCAGCAGCCCGCGTTCGCGCGCGGGGGCGAGCAGCGCCAGATCGAGCGGATCCTGCGTGGCGTCGTCGCTGGCCAGCGCGGCGGCGCGCAGCACGGCGTTTTCGTCTGCGCCCGGCGCCAGCGCCGCCGCGCCCGCGTAGCGCAGGCGGTTCTGCGTGAGCGTGCCGGTCTTGTCGGACACCAGCGTGTCCATCGCCGCCGCTTCTTCCACTGCGGGCAGGCGCGTGACCAGCACGCCCTGATGCGCCAGCGACTGGCCGCTCACGGCGGTGGCCAGGGTGTAGGTGGCGGGCAGCGCGACCGGCACCGAGGCGACCAGCAGCATCAGCGCGAATACCGCGGTGTCGAGCGGGGGCAGGTGATGCCACAGCGCGAAGCCGATGACCAGCGCCACCAGCACGGCGTCGAACACCACCAGCCGCTTGACGATGGCGAAAATGGTGTTCTGCATATGGCTGGGCGCGCTGGAGGTGCGCACCAGTTCGGCGGTGTGGCCGAAGAAGGTGTGCGCGCCGGTGGCGGTGACCACCCCGCTGGCCTCGCCCTGCCGCACGATGGCACCGGTGTAGGCGGGCTTGCCCGCGCCCGCGTCCACCGGCAGCGATTCGCCGGTGAGCGCCGATTCATCGAGCGACACGGCGCCGCCTTGCAGCCGCAGATCGGCCGGCACGATGTCGCCGGCGCGGATGTGCACCACATCGCCCGGCGCCACCTGCTCGGCGGGAATCTGCCGCCACTGACCCTCGCGCAGCACGCGGGCGTTGACATGCAGTTGCTTGCGCAGCAGCGCCAGCGCGTCCTTGGCGCGCTGCTCCTGCACGAAGGCGACCACGGCGTTGAACCCCAGCAGCACGGCGATGACCAGCGCTTCCAGATCGCGCCCGAGCAGCAATTGCAGCACGATGACGGCTTCGAGCATCCACGGCACCGGCGCCCAGAACTTGAGCAGCAGTTGCCGCCAGGCAGGAACGGTCTGCTCGGCAATCGCGTTGGGGCCGAAGCGCGCCAGACGCGCGGCGGCTTCGGCTGCGCTCAGGCCCTGGGCCGGATCGGTCGGCGGCAAGTCGTCGGTCTCACTGGGCTGGGCGGCGGTTTGCGCAGATGTCTGGCTGGGCGTGGTGGTCATGTCATGCGCTGCAGCGCCTGGTTACGGCCGAAAACTGCGCGCCGCCTTGTTGATGCCCTCGCTGAGCATGGGATGCGGAAAGACGCAATCGGCCAGCGCCTGCGCGCCCAGACCTTGTTCCATCGCCAGCGCCAGCGGGGCGATGAGCTGGGCAGCGTCCATACCGGCGATCTGCGCGCCCAGCAGTCGGGCGTCACTGCGATTGAACACCAGTTTGATGAAACCCTGCGTCTCACCATAGATCTGCGCGCGGGAATCCTCCGCATAGTCGTAGCGCGCCACGGCCACCGAGCCCGCACCCAAAGCCGCCTCGGCCTGCGCCGCGGTCTGGCCGACATGCGCCAGCTCCGGCTCGGTGAACACGGTCATCGGCACGGCGTGAAAGGGCATGCGGTCCACCGCCTGACCGCCTGCGGCGATGCAGTGCGCCGCCACCAGGCTCTGGCGCACCGCGGAATGGAACAGCATGCTGCGCCCATTCACATCGCCGGGCGCCCACACTCGCGGGTTGGAGGAGCGCAGCGTGTCGTCCACCCCCACATGCCCGCGCTCCAGCGCCAGGCCGAGGTGTTCCACGCCTTCGGGCAGCACCGGCACGCGACCGGTGGCCATGAGCACGGCGTCGCCACTCATGCCAAGCTCGCCGCCGCTTTGCTTGTAGCGCACGTAGTAGCCACTGCCCTCGCGCGCGATGCTGAGCACCTGCGACGACAATTCGATGCGCACCCGCTGCGACAGGCTGGCGTGCAAAAAACTCGCCAGTTCGGCATCGAACCCGGGCAGCAGCTGAGGCGCGTATTCGAGAACGGTGCACTCGGCGCCGAGGGCCTGCAGCATCGAAGCCGTCTCCACCCCGATATAGCCGCCGCCGATGATGACCAGATGGCGCGGCAAGGGCAGATCGGCGCCAAGGCGGAACAGGTCATGCGAGGTCAGCGCCAGATCGGCGCCGAGAATCGGCAAGCGCGCCGGCGCCGATCCCGTGCCGAGGATCAGGTGAGCAAAGCGCACTTCACGCGAACCGCTGCCGTCGCTGGCGTCGATGCGCGCGCGGTCGGGCGCGACGATCACGCCACGCCCCTGCACGAAGGCCACGCCGCCCTCGGCGATCTCGCGGGCGTGCTGCGCATAGCGGGTGTTCTGCACCCGGTCCTTGTGCGCGAGCACGGCACGCCAGTCCGCCGCGGGCTTGCTGCCGTGCAGACCGAAGCCCTCGAATTTGTCGGTCAGACTGCGCACCAGCGCCGCCTCGCGCACCGCCTTCGACGGCACGCAACCCTCGGCCAGACAGTCGCCGCCGAGATTGCCTATGGGGTCGACCATCAACACCGACTGCCCTGCCCTGGCGAGAAAAAAGGCGCCCGGATACCCGGCACCGCCCGCGCCGAGCACGAGCACGTCCACCTCGTCGGCGAGGGCGGTCAATGGGGTTTGAAAGGCAAGCGCCATACCACTCTCCACATTCCATGAAAGATGCGAAACATTGGATTGCGGCGGTGCAACATGGCGCTTGATATGCATCAAGGCCGACAGCCTTGGGAATGTCAGACTCGCTCCAAAATGCAACGCGGCTATGCCATGCGATGGCGAAAAAGCCAGCCGGCCAGCGCCATGCTGACCACGCCGATCAGCGCCAGCGGCCAGTATTGCGACATCAGGTCACTCACCCCATAGCCTTCGAGATAGACCCCGCGGGTGATGATGAGAAAATACCGCATCGGGTTGAGGTAGGTGAGCCACTGCACCGCCTGGGGCATATTGGCGATGGGCGTGGCAAAGCCGGAAAGAATGATGGCCGGCACGAGGAACATGAACACCCCCAGCAGGCCCTGCTGCTGCGTGACGGCGATGGACGAAATCATCAGCCCGATGCCCGTGGCGGCGAGCAGAAAGAACAACAGCCCGATCGCCAGCGCCGGCACGCTGCCGACGAACGGCACCCCAAACCAGAGAATGGCGACGACGGCGATGAATGCCGCCTCCAGCCCGCCGATGATGAAGCCCGGAAGCGCCTTGCCCAACAGGATTTCCACCGGCCGCAGCGGCGTGACCAGCAGTTGGTCGAAGGTGCCCATCTCGCGCTCGCGCGCCACCGACAGCCCAGTGACCAGCAGAGTGACGACCAGGGTGAGCAAGGCGACGATGCCCGGCAGAATGAACCAGCGCGACAGCAGGTTGGGGTTGAACCAGGAGCGGATGTCCAGCCTCGCGGGAGGGCCGCGCCAGCCGTGTTGCGCGGCCCATTGCTGGTTGAACGCGAGCAGCACGCTGTTGGCATCGTTCAGCGCCAGCGAGGCGGTGTTGGAGTCGCGCCCATCGACCAGAAGTTGCACGGTGGCGGGCTGATGGCGCAGCAGATCGCGGGTGAAATGCGCGCCGATGTGCAGCACCAGCAGGGCGTCCTTGTCGTCGATCAGCGGGGCGATTTGCGCATGGTGGGTGATGGTGGCCACCTGGCGGAAGGTGGACGTGCCGGAAAAGCGCGCCACCAGTTCGCGCGAGGCGTAACCCGAGTCTTCGTTGTAGACCGCGTAGGGGATGTGATTGAGGTCATAGCTCGCGGCGTAGCCGAACACCAGCAACTGAATGAGCGGCGGGCCGATGAGCACGGCGCGGCTTGCCTTGTCGCGCAGCAACATGAGCAGTTCCTTGATGACGAGGGCGAGAACTCGGGCGAACATGCTGACAGACGCCCTCTCAATCCAGCCGCTTGTGGGATTTGCGCCAGGCGATGCCCATGAAAATCACCCCCATCAGCGCCAACGCAGCGCTGTTGCTCAACACCACCGGCCACACATCGCCCGCCAGGAACACCGTCTGCGCAATGGCCACGAAATAACGTGCCGCCACCAGATGGGTGAGAAACTGCACCACGGCGGGCATCGATTCGATGTCGAAGATGAAGCCCGACAGGATGAACGCCGGCAGGAAGGTCACGATGACCGCGACCAGCGCGGCGACGAACTGGCTGTTTGCCAAGGTGGAGATCAGCAGCCCCATCGCCAGCGACACCAGCAGGAACAGCGCCGAGCACAGCACCAGCAGCCACAGGCTGCCGACCAGCGGCACGGCAAACAGCCACACCGCCATCGCCACCGACAGCGCCATGCCGCCCATGCCGAGCACGAAATAGGGAATGAGCTTGCCGAACAGGATTTCCGCCATGGTCACCGGGCTGGCCATCAGCGCCTCCATGGTGCCGCGTTCGCGTTCGCGTGCCACCACCAGCGCGGTGAGCAGGGCGCCGATCAGGGTCATGATCACGGCAATCAGCCCCGGCACCAGAAAGTCGCGGCTGCGCACTGCGGGGTTGAACCAGATGCGCGCCTGCACGCTGACCGGGATGAGCAGGGGCTGGCCTTGCCGCTCGGCGTCGATCTGCAGCCAGTTCTGCCACACGCCCTGCAGATAGCCTTCCATGATGCGGGCGTTGTTGGCGTCCACGCCGTTGACCCACACCGCCACGGGAGCGGAGCGGCCGGTGAGCGCCAGACGGGTGAAGTCACCGCGCAGCCAGACGATGCCGTCGACCTTGCGGGTCATCAGCGCCTGGCGGGCGGCGGCGATGTCGGGATAGATTCTGGGGGCGAAAAACGCCGACTGCTGCAGCCCGCCAACGAAACTGCTGGTCTGCCCGCTGGGCTGATCGACCACCACCGCAAGCGGCACATCGCGGGCATTGAGCGACACGCCGTAGCCGAACAGCAGCAGCAACAGCACCGGCAGCACGAAGGCGATGGCGATGGCCGACGGATCGCGGATGATCTGCAAAGATTCCTTGCGTACCAGGCCGCGCAGGCGTTGCCGGTTCATCGCCTTGTTACCCTCATGCGGCGCGGCGAATCTGCGCCTCGTGCGACTGGATCAGCGCGATGAAGGCGTCTTCCATCGTCGGGTCGGGCAGCGCGTCGGTGCGGATGCGCCCGCGTATCTCGCGCGGCGTGCCGTAAGCCAGAATCTCGCCCAGCGACATCAGCACCAGATGGTCGCAGTACTCGGCCTCGTCCATGAAGTGCGTGGTGATCATGACGGTCACGCCCGATTCGGCCAGATGGTTGATGCGCTGCCAGAACTCGCGCCGCGCCAGCGGATCGACGCCGGAAGTCGGCTCGTCGAGAAACAGGATGGACGGCTCGTGCATCAGCGCGCAGGCCAATGCCAGACGCTGCTTGTAGCCCAGCGGCAGGGCCATGACCTCCGCGTCGGCATACTCGGTCAGATCGAACTCATCGAAGGCCCAGGCCAGCCGCTGCCTGCGCCGCGCGCCGCCCAGTCCATAGGCCGAGGCGAAGAAATTCAGGTTCTGTCGCGCGCTGAGATTGCCATAGAGCGCGAACTTCTGCGAGACATAACCGATGCGCGCCCGCGCATCCGCACGGGCGGTGCGCAGGTCGGCGCCCGCGACGCGCAGCGTGCCCGAAGACGCGGGCAGCAGGCCGCAGAGCATGCGAAAGGTGGTGCTCTTGCCGGCACCGTTGGCGCCGAGCAGGCCGAAAATCTCGCCCTTGCCGACTGTGAAGCTGATGCCCTTGACCGCCTGGAACGCGCCGAAAAACCGGCGCAATTCCTTCACTTCGATCACCGTGGGCGGCGCTTCGTCCGGCTTGGTCAGGGTGCTGGCCGTCGGCTCGGCCTGGGGCTTGACCTGCAACGGCGCGGAAGGCTGACGGGTTTGCAGCAGGCTCACAAACGCATCTTCGAATCGCGACTCCACCGCCTGCCAGTCTTCGCCGGGCTGCTGCGGCGGCTGCGTGCCCTGCAACACCACCCGCACCCCTTCGGCCTGCACCAGCGCATCGACCACCCCGGCGCGGGCATGCAGCGACTCCTGCAGCGTGCGGCGATGCCGTTGCGCATGCCGCACCAGAAATACATGACCCTTCAACGGAGCATGAAACGCCTCGGGCGGTTGATGCGCCAGTACCTGGCCTGCGTGCAGCAGCACGATGTCGTCGCACTGCTCGGCCTCGTCGAGATACGCGGTGCTCACCAGCACGGCGACATTCTGGCTGCGCAACAGCTTGATGATGCTCCAGAGTTCGCGCCGTGAAATGGGATCGACGCCGACCGTCGGCTCGTCGAGCAGCAGCAGACGCGGTGCACGCAACAGCGTGCAGGCCAGCCCGAGCTTTTGCTTCATTCCCCCGGAAAGCGCCCCCGCCCGTCGATGCGAGAACGGGCCGAGCGCGGTGAGCTTGAGCAACTCGTCGAAACGCTGTTGCCTCTCTTGCGCTTTCAGTCCTTGCAGATCGGCGTACAGGTCGAGATTTTCCTGCACGGTGAGGTCTTCATACAGGCCGAAGCGCTGCGGCATATAGCCGATGATCTGCTGGATGGCCGTGGCTTCCTTGCGCGTGTCCAGCCCCAGCACCTTGACCTCGCCCGCGCTGGGCAGCAGCAGAGCTGCGGCGAGGCGGATCAATGTGGTCTTGCCCGCGCCGTCCGGCCCGAGCAGACCGGTGATGCGGCCCTGTTGAATGCGCACATCAACCCCCTTGAGGGCATCGGTCACGGTCTTGCCCTGGTTGAACCGTTTGTGCACCGCGGCCAGTTCCAGCGCCGCAGCGGCTGGCTTTGCGCCCTGCACTTCCGGCACTGCCGTTTCAGTGTTGGCAGACATGCGCAGAAACCGATTGCGGCGCGTTGTTGCGCAGCGGAACCTGCACCGTCACCGGCATGCCCAGGCGCAGTCTCTGGTCGGGGTTGCAGGCATAGACCCGCACCCGATACACCAGTTGCGCGCGCAACTCGGTGGTCTCGACGGACTTGGGGGTGAACTCGGCGGTGGGCGAAATATTGCCGATCCAGCCCCTGAAAGGCTGGCCGGGGAAGCTGTCGCTCAGAATGTCGGCGCGCATGCCCGGCGCGATCTTGCCCAGCTCGGTTTCGGGCACATAGGCACGCACCCACACCGGGTTGTTCAGCGCCAGCGTCATCACCGGGGTTTGCGGCGCGGCCATGTCGCCGACTTCCAGAATGCGGTTTTCGACCACGCCGTCATCGGGCGCATACAGCACCGTGTCGCTCAGTTGACGCTGTGCCAGTGCGAGTGCGGATTCATCGGCCTTGACCGTCGCCTGCGCCGCGGCGATGTCTTCCTTGCGCGGGCCCTGCAGCGCCAGGCTCAAGGCCTGGCGCGCGCGCTGCACATTGGCGGCCGCGGTGTCGAGCTGCTGGGTGACGTTGTCCAGGCTCTGGCGGGGCAGGAAGCCAGACTCCACCAGCGTCTTTTGTCGCGCATAAGTGGCCTTGGCATTGGCCTGCGCCGCCAGCGCCGCATCGACCCCGGCACGCGCCTCGGCAATCTCCTGCGGACGGCTGCCGGCCTTGAGCTTGGCCAGCACGTTCTTTTGCGCCAGCAAGGCGGCCTGCGCGCGATCGACCGCATCCTGGTAGCGCACCGCGTCGATGCGGGCCACCGCCTGCCCCTTGCGCACGGCATCGCCTTCCTGCACCAGCAGCTCGGAAACCCGCCCGGCATCGTTGAACGCGAGCTGCACTTGGCGGATGTCGATATTGCCATACATCGTCAGCACGTCGGCGTCCGGCTTTTTCTGCTGGATCCACCAATAAGCGCCGCCGGCAGCGAGCGCAACGATGAGCAGCACCACGATGATCAAGGGCCGTTTTTTGTTGTTCATGGAAGTGTGAATGACGGGGTTGATGCGGTGCCGCAATTTATTTTTCATTGTCGCGCCGGTGCGCCCTGCAGCCATGATTCAAGTCAATCATGCTCATACCGCGGCGCGTAGCATCGATCGCTGCATCTCACTCCCTGCATTGCATCCCTGAACCCCTCCGATGACCACGTCTGTCTTTTCTGCCCGAGGTCTGGCACGCGCAGTCTGTCTGGTCGGTTGCAGCCTGGGCCTGATGGGAACGTCCGAGGCCGAAACCCTGGCGCAGGTTTTCACCCTCGCGCAACAACACAACCCCACGCTGCGCAGTGCGCAGGCCAACTATCGGGCCGCCCTGTCGGGCGTGCCGCTGGCGCGCTCCAGGCTGTTGCCGCAACTCACCGCGGGCGCCAATCTGAGCGCCAGCGCGCAGGACAACAGCGACAACCCGCTGTTGCAGAAATTCGGCATGCCCACGCAGTGGAACTACACCTCGCGCGATGTCAATCTGGTGGCCACGCAGGCGCTCTACCAGCCGGCCGATCATCTCGGCGTGGAACAGGCCGATGTTGCCGCGCGCATCGCCTACCTGAAGTTCGTGCAGCAAGACCAGGATTTGATGCTTCAGGTCGCCGCGCGCTATTTCGATGTGCTCGCCGCGCAGGACAGCCTGCATTCGCTCAAGGAACAAGACAAAGCCGTCGTGCAACAGCTCAAGTCGGCACAGGCCAACTTCGATGCGGGCAACGGCACCATCGTCGATGTGCGTGACGCGCAGGCGCGTGTCGATCTCACCGCCGCCCAGGTGCTGGCGGCGCAAAACCGGCTCCAGCTTGCGCGCAACAGCCTGCAGCAAGTGGTCGGCGCGCCGGTACGAACGCTGGCGCCCCTGCCCCGCAGCACGGCGCTTGCGCCGCCTGTGGGCGATATGGGCGTGTGGGCGCGCAAGGCCGAAGAACACAATCTGGGCGTCGATGAGGCCCTTTTGAGCGTGAAGCTGGCGCAACTGGGCGCCCAAAAAGCCGACACCGGCTACAAGCCCACCGTCTCCGCCTATGCGCGTCTCGACCACAACGCGACAAGCGGCGGCAGTACGCTGTTTCCCTTCAGCAATCGTGCCAATGTCGCCACAGTGGGGGTGCAGATGCGCTGGCCGCTGTTCACCGGTTATGCGGTGCAGAGCGATGTCGAACAGACCGCGCATCTGCTGGAAAAATCGCAATCCGATCTGGACGCCGCGCGCTTGAATGCTGCGCAGGCGGCGCGCGCCGCCTACCTCAGCGTGCAATCCGGGCTGGCGCAAGTGAAGGCGCTCGACGCCGCCATTGCCTCCAGCCGCAGTTCGCTGCAGGCGAACGAGACCGGGTTCAAGGTGGGCATGCGCGTGAACATCGACGTGCTCAACGCCCTGTCGCAGCTCTACGAAACCCAGCGTCAGGCCGACCAGGCGCGCTATGACGTGCTGGTCAACATGCTGCGTCTGAAAAGCGCGGCAGGCCAGCTCGACCGCCGGGATGTCGACACCTTGAGCGCCCTGCTCGAACCCCCCGCGCAGTAAAACTGGGTTTGACCGAGATCAAGCCAGTTTGAGCGCCTGTTTGGCGGCCGGCTTGCCGCGAGACGATGCGGGCAGACTGACCACCCCGTCCAGCCAGACGCGCAATTGGTCTTCACGCAGGATTTCGATTTGCCGTTTGTCCACCCGCACCACGCCCTGCTCCTGCAAATGGGAAAGCAGGCGGCTGACCGTTTCCATGCTCAGACCCAGGTAGCTGCCGAGCTCTTTGCGGGTCATCGGCAACTCAAAGCGGGATTCCGCCTGGGCACCCCGACGCGAGGCCTCCAGCCTGTCGACCAGGAAGTGTGCGATTTTTTGCGTGGAACTCATGCTGCCCAGCATCAACTGATCCTGCTCGGCCCGCATCAGCCTATCCGACACATAAATCAGCAGACGATCGAGCAGCGCACGATCATCCTGCATGATGGCCTGCACCCCGGCCATCGGAAATTCGCAGACGCTGGAAGGCACCAGCGCGATCAGATCGACCATGTAGCGCTGCTCCGCGAAAGCGCTCAGCCCCATGAATTCGCCCGCATAGTGAAAGCTGACGATCTGAGATAGCCCGTCTTCACCGATCTCCTCGGCCTTGAAACCCCCGCTCAACAGCAGATAGAGATATTTGAACGGCTCACCGCTGTGCACCAGGATTTCACCCCGGTTCAACTCCAGCGTCGCCTCCGCGGTTTCGGTGATGCGCTGTCGCAAGATCGGCTCCAGGTCTGAGGGCAGATGACCATCGCAGGGGTGCGGATGACGCGAGCGGAACGGGGCTGCAATGGAGTGACGTTTCATGCGTGAATCCGAATCCAGTGGATTCGTGCATCGTAACAGGCCACTGCCGGAACACAATAAACTAAATATGGCCAGATGCCAAGCATCAGAGTGAAGTCTGCAGTTCCGCCCTCCCACCCGCATGCACGATCAATACCGGCACCGTGCTGCGCTGCGCCACGCCTTCGGCCACGCTGCCCAGAATCAGGCGGCGCACGCCGCTGCGGCCATGGCTGCCGATGACGATCAGATCGGCGCCCCAACGATGTCCTTCTGCCAGGATGGCGTCGGCCACGCGCGGCAAGGCCTGCGTGGTTTCCACCACGGCGGAGCTGACATCCATGCCCGGGGCAAGTGCTTCATTCACCCAACGGGCGAGCAGCAGGCGGGCGTCGTTGCCCAGCACACCCAGAAATTCCGGGGAGGAACTCAGCAGGCCGTTGGCTTCCACCACCACGATGAAGCGAATCGCGGCGCCTTGGTCGCGCGCCAGGGCAGTGGCCTGGGCAGCGGCGGATTGTGCGGTCTGGCTGGCGTCGATGGGAACCAGGATTTTTTTGTAGGTGGACATGATGAGCGTTGCGGTGGAGGCGAGAACAGGGACGGGTCGGGCAAAAGCCGGTCAGACCGCCATCGGGTCGCCGAGCATCTGATCCCTGGCCTTGAAGTAGTGCCGGGCGTGCGCGACCAATTGAGCGTCGGTGGGATGATCGGCCGACTCCAGGCCCTGTACATGCTCGGCCACGGCGGGGTCGTGGCGTTGCAGATGCTTGAACAGCGCCAGCTTGGCCTGCCCCGGCCCGGTGATGAGCACCTCGGGAACGCCGTCCAGGGCTTCGGCCACTGCATGGTAGAACTTCGGATCCTCGGCCGCCTTGCCGCTGCCGATCACGCCGCTCATGATGTGCAGATGCGGATGTTCCTTGGGCAGGATGATGGACTTCTCGATATCCGCCGGGTCGATGAACAGCACCCGGGCTTGAGAATGATCGATCCAGACAACGGCGTGACGATGGGCCATGATTCAACTCCTTTCGCAAGAAATAGACACACTGTACGTCAGCAGCACTCGCACCCCGGTTCATTGGCCTGGCTTGAACGTGCGCTGTTTGAGCAAATGCAGAAAATCGCGATGGCGCGGCGCGCTGCGGTCGAAGTGGCGATACACCGCGAGCTTGGCCAGGTCTTCGACGAAGGCCCAGAACAGGCAATAGACCCAGATCAAACCCACCGCCGACCAACCGATCGGGGCGATCAGTCCCATCGGGAACACCACGAACAGCGTCGCCAGCGCCTTGGTGAGAATGGCCGACCACAGCAGTGCGGGCGAAGGCCAGGGCTTTTTCCAGAAGGCTTGTTTGCTGCGTGCGACGAACAGGGTGAGGTGCCCGGAGACCGCCAGCTTGAGGAAAATGAAGGTCTGGATGCTGCCCATGTCGAGCTTCATCACATCGTGCGCGAACCACAGCAGCAGCAGGGTCTCGCCCACGCCGATCAGTCCGAGCACGGTGGACACGGTGATGACGCGGCGCATGTCCCAGCGCACCGGCTGGGGATCGACGGCGGTGCGGTCGTAGGCGATGGTCATGATGGGCACGTCGTTGAAGAAGGCCAGCAGGATGATCATCACCGCGGTGATGGGGTAGAAACCGTAGGCCAGCATGGCCGCGACCACGAACACCATGATGCGGATGGTCTCGGTGATGCGGTAGATGGCGTAGCTGTTCATGCGCTCGAATATGCGCCGCGCCTCTTCCACCGCCTTGACGATGGTCGACAGCCCCGGCGCGGTGAGAATGAGCGCGGCCGCCGCGCGCGCCGCGTCGGTGGCGCCCGACACCGCAATGCCGACATCAGCCTGCTTGAGCGCCGGGGCGTCGTTGACGCCGTCGCCGGTCATGGCCACGCGGTGGCCGGCGTCCTGCAGCGCCTTGACGATGCCGTACTTGTGCTCGGGGAAGACCTGGGCGAAGCCGTCGGCGGCGTCGATCTGCTCGGCCAGGCTCACGCCGGGCTGCTGCTTGTCGGCATCGAACACCTCGCCTGCGGCGACGATGTGTGTGCCGATGCCGAGCTGCCCGCCGATTTCGCGCGCAATGGCGACGTTGTCGCCGGTGACCATTTTCACCGCCAGGCCGTGGCTGCGGGCGTCGGCAATGGTTTGTCTGGAGTCGCTGCGCGGCGGGTCGAACAGCGACAGCAGGCCGTCGAGCTGCCAGGCACCCTCCCCGGTCTTGCTCGCCACGCCCAGGGTGCGCAGACCCTTGACGGCCTGCGCCTCGATCCAGGCGCTGGCCTTGTTGCGGGTAGCCTCATCCGGCTTGCACAGATCGAGGATGACCTGCGGCGCGCCCTTGGTGGCGCTGATCTGCGCGCCCTGCGCGTCGGTCCAGCGGCCTTCGCTGCGCTTGCCCACCGGGTCGAACGGGGTGAAGCCCGCGGCGGTGTAGCCCGCAGGCGTGGCAGTTTTCACCGGCTGCGCGGCGTACACCGCCTGATCGATGGCGTCGCCGTTGTCGGGCTGGCTGGCCAGCGCGGCGTGCAGGTTGAGCGTGGCGGCATCGGGCGCGGCCAGCAGCAGCGGGTCGCCCAGAGTGAGCTTGTTCTGCGTGAGCGTGCCGGTCTTGTCCGAGCACAGCACGTCCACCGCGGCCAGTTCCTCGATGGATTCCAGCCGCGAGACGATGGCCTTTTCCTTCGAGAGCGCCAGCGCGCCCAGCGCCATGGTCACCGACAGCACGGCGGGCATGGCCACCGGTATCGAGGCCACGGTGAGGATGAGGGCGAATTGCAGCAGGTCGATCCACGGCAGACCGCGATGCAGCTCGACCAGCACCAGGATCGCCACCAGGCCGAGGCTGACGTAGATGAGATAGTCGCCGATGTTGAGCACGGCCTTCTGAAAGTGCGACACCGCGCCGGCCTTCTGCACCAGTTGCGCGGTCTTGCCCAGATAGGTATTCACCCCGGTGGCATAGACCACGCCGACCATCTCGCCCTGTTTGGCGATGGAGCCGGAATACACCACCTCGCCCGGCTTGCGGCTGACCGGCAGCGACTCGCCGGTGAGCGCCGATTGGTCGACGCTGAGGTAGTCGCCCTCGATGAGCTTGAGGTCGGCGGGCAGAATGTCGCCCAGCCGCACGCGCACCACGTCGCCGGGAACGAGCTGCGCGGTATCGAGCTGCGTCCACTGGCCGTCGCGCTTGACGCGGCACTTGAGCGCGAGCTGTTTTTTCAGCGCATCGAGCGCGCTGCTGGCCTTGAACTCCTGCCAGAAGCCGATGCCGGCATTGAACAGCAGCAGCAGCACGATGATGATGAAATCCGGCCAATGCCGCACCAGCGCCGAGAGCAGCGCGGCGACCTCGATCATCCACGGAATCGGCCCCCAGAAATAGCGCAGCAGGCGCATCAGCAGGCTGACATGCTGCTCCGGCAGGCTGTTGGGGCCGACCTGCGCGAGGCGCTGCGCGGCTTCGGCCTGGGTGAGACCGCCCGCCGTGCTGCCAAGTTTTTGCAGCAGATCAGCCGACGATAGCGCGGCTGCGGCCTTGGCATCGAATGTTTGATTCGCCGGATTCATGTTCCACCCTCGGTTGGAGATGCGAGCAGCGCGACCTTGGGGCGGCGCGTCGGCAGGGTTTGCGTTTGATGCTGTTCGAGCGTGAGCCCGTGCCCATACAGGCCGAACGCCCAGGTACTGAGCAGCCCGAGCAGGCTGACCCCGGCCATCAGCGCCAGCACGGTCGGCACGCCCAGAGCAGACTTGATCAGCGGCAGGGCGAATACGCCAAGCGTGGCGCCGATCTTGGCGCTCGATGCGGCAAAGCCTGCGCCGGTGGCGCGCAACTGCGTGGGGTACAGCTCGGTCGGCAGGATGTAGGTGGTGCTGTTGGGCCCCATGTTCATGAACAGGTTGAACACGAAAAAACCGAAGAACACCAGCCCGACATGCGCCGCGTCGCCCCCCGCGAGCACCGTGCTCAACCAGAGAACGCCCATGCCGACGGCCATGCCGCCGAAGCCGAGCATCTGCATGCGGATGCGCCCGAACCGCGCCACCGCCCAGAGACCGATGACAAAGCCCAGCAGCAGAAACAGGTCGATCAGCCCGGTGCCGCGCGCCAGCGCCGCCACATGCGGCACCAGCGGCAGCCCTGCCCCCGCCACATGCATCTGCGCCAGCAGCACGGCGGTGAACAGCCCGACGCCATAGGTGGCGATATCCATCAGAAACCACGGCACGGCGCTCAGCAGCGTGCGGCGCAGGTAGGCCGGGTGAAACAACAGGCCATAGCCCTGCGGTTTGGCCGACTGCGGCACGCGGGCGACGAAGTGCACCGTATCGCCCAGACGCGAGGCCATGCGTTCGAGCTGGCGGCGGTCGGAGGGCACGAAGCGCTCCAGCACGTGCACCGCCTCGCGGTTGCGCCCCTGCCCCATCAGCCAGCGCGGGCTTTCCGGCAGATTCAGACGCCCCAGAAGGAACAGCAGCGCAAACAGCATTTCCGTAGCGAAGAACCAGCGCCAAACAGAAGGCTCGGGGTTGATGTGCAACAGCGCCAGAGACAACAGCGCGGCCACGATCAGGCCGAGCGACTGGCAGGCGATGGTGGCGACCATCATGCGGCTGCGCTTTGGGTGCGGCATGCACTCGGCCACATAGCTGCCGCTGACCGGAAAATCCATGCCGATGCCCATGCCCACGACGAACTGCGCGGCAATCAGCCCCCAGGCGTTCCAGGTCAGCGCGCTGAAACCCGCGGCGATGGCCAGAACGATCATGTCGAGCAAAAAGACCGACTTGCGCCCGACGCGGTCCGCCAGCCGCCCGCCCCAGGCCGCACCGACGATGGCGCCGGCCACCAGCGCCGCGCCGAGCAGCCCGGTCTGCAGCGCCGACAAACTCAGACCCTCGATCAGCAAAGGAATGGACAGGCCCAGCATGAACACCGACAGCCCGTCGATCAGCGTGCCGCCGCTGGCCAGCGCCCAGGCCAGGTAGTGCGGCAGGCGCATCGGCGCGCCGTCGAGCAGCGCGATGATCTGCGCATGGTCGGGGTGAACCGCTGTCCCTTGCGATCCGACAGCCTGTGCGGATGCCGCCATGATCCCCTCAGGCCGCAACGCGCCCTTGCGCCACCGCCTCGTGGGTGTAGTTGAACACCACCTCGGGATCCGGACAGAGCAGAGCGTGATCCTTGCCCTGGTAATCCAGCCGGGCGAGCAGATCCATGATGAGATTCAGGCGCGCCTGCTTCTTGTCGTTGGCGCGCACGATGGTCCAGGGCGCGACCGGCGTATGCGTGCGGGCGAACATGGCGTTGCGCGCCACGCTGTAGTCTTTCCAGTGCTTTTGCGCGGCGGCGTCGATCGGGCTCATCTTCCACTGCTTGAGCGGATCGGTGAGCCGGTCCTTGAGTCGCTGCTTCTGCTCGTCTTTGTCGATGTCGAGGTAGTACTTGAACAGTTGCAGACCCGAGCGCACCAGCATCTGCTCGAACACCGGCACGGTCTCCATGAACTCCTCGTACTGCGCCTCGGTGCAGAAGCCCATCACCCATTCCACTCCGGCGCGGTTGTACCAACTGCGGTTGAACAGCACGAACTCCTCGGCGGCCGGCAGATGCGGCACGTAGCGCTGAAAATACCACTCCGACTCGTCGCGCGTGGACGGCTTGCCCAGCGCCACCACGCGGGTCTCGCGCGGCGAGAGGTGCTCGATGACGCGCTTGATGGTGCCATCCTTGCCCGCGCTGTCGCGCCCTTCGAGCAGGATGAGAATGCGGTCGCCGTTGGCGATGAGCGCCTTCTGGAATTTCACCAGCTCGATCTGCAGGGCCTTGAGGGTTTTGGCGTAGTCGTGATCGGGGTGAGATGACGGCTGTTTTTGCTCATTTTTCTTGCTCATTTCAATCTCCTAAGCCCAGGTCGGACTTCGGCAGCGGATCTTCTGGCAAATGCTCCGGCAAGGCATCGCTGCCGATGGGCGAGAGGTAATCGGCCATCTCGTCCCAGGGTCTGCCTTCGGCCAGTTCTTCGTAATAGGCGCGGGCGAGGCGGCCGAGTTCGCTGTTGGGGTCGAGCAGATCGTGCGACTGAGCGCCGTCCAGCCGCCCCATGGCCCGCCAGATGAATTCCTCGAATGCCCGCATCTTTTCGGGCGACAACGGTGCTTGTTTCATCGTAGAACTGACTTCGTTTTGAAACCCCGCCCTTCAGGGCGGTGGGAGCCGCAGACCTCGGCCTGAAGGCCGAGGTTTCGGTGACCGTTTTGGCAGGGGATGCAAACCCCTTCCAAAACACATTGGACCGACAGGCCTGAAGGCCTGTCGCTAATTTCTTGCTGGCTCAGCTCTGCACGGTGGCGGGCAGGACGGATTCATCCGGCGCCCGGTATAGGAAGATCATCATGTAGTGAGGCAACTCGCCCGCGGCCAGACCGGCGTAATAGGCGCGGGCGATGCGGCCCAGTTCGCTGTGCGGATCGAGCAGGTCGCGCCAGCGCGAGCCATCGAGCCGCCCCATGGCGCGCCAGACGAATTCCTCGAATGCCCGCATCTTTTCGGGGGACAGCGGCATCCGCTTCATGGGTCAGGTCGGCTCTGCGGCGGGCGCAACGAATTCATCCAGCGCCTGGAGCAAAGGGGTCATGTACATCATGGCCGGGCCGCCATGCATGAGCACGGCAAGAAAGCCGGCCTCGATCAGTTCGTCACGCTTCGCCCCGGCATGCACCGCCTGTTTGACGTGGAATGCGATGCACCATTCGCACTGCGCCGCCACCGACAGCGCCACATTGACCAGTTCTTTTTGCTTGCCCGACAGGGCCGGGCCCGATTCGGCCTTGCCCATGAAATTCATGAAGGCCTGGACTTCGTTGGGATGACTTTTTCCGAGCGTGGACAACAGCGACTCGATTTCGTGCAGGCGTTCGCGCATGGGGGATTCAGGCATGGTGTTTCTCCGTGGATTTGGACATCAGGGGACTCATTTTCGGGAAATCGCTCTTCCGGTGCGCTCGACAGCGCTCACTTGCAGCGCTGCCCGCTGCAGCCGACGTCAAGGTGAGCCTGTAGTGTGCTACAGCACCGTGGCAGGAGCTTGACTTGCATCATGCCGCAGCCATTCGGTTTTCTATATGTGTAAGCAAATTTTGCTGCAGTGCACACCTCAAAATCGGACAACAAAAGCGTTGTCGGATCCACACAAAATCGAAAGATGCTTGCTTCGATTTCTATATTTCCATAAACTTCGAATCATGGAAACGAAAGCGGCTCTTCTCGCTCTGGCTGCACTCTCGCAAGATTCGCGCCTTCGCGTGTTTCGCACCTTGGTCCAGGCAGGCCCGAAGGGGCTGGCCGCTGGCCGTATTGCCGAGCAGACCGCCATCCCCCCCTCGTCGCTGTCTTTCCATTTGAAGGAGCTCGCCCATGCCGATCTGGTCGCGTCCCATCAGGCCGGGCGCTTCGTGATTTACACGGCGCGCTTTTCCACCATCAATGATCTGATCGGCTATCTCACCGAAAACTGCTGCGGCGGCAATCCCTGCGGACCGGTCGGCGCGCACTGTGCGAATCACCCGCAATCATCCCTTGAGGAGGACATCACCCCATGAAACGCTTCCATGTCCATGTCAGCGTCCCGGCGCTGGACGAGGCCATCCGCTTCTACTCCGGCCTGTTCGCCGCCGAGCCGACGGTACGCAAGCCCGATTACGCCAAGTGGATGCTCGACGACCCGCGGGTGAACTTCGCCATTTCGCAGCGTGGCGCCGAACCCGGATTGAACCACCTGGGCATTCAGGTGGAAAACGAGGCGGAACTGCGGGAAATGCAGCAACGGCTCGAATCCACCGAGGCCGACTTCATCGAAGAGGCGGGCACGGCCTGCTGCTATGCCCGCTCGGACAAATACTGGGCCAACGACCCGGTGGGCATCGCCTGGGAGACCTATCACACGCTGGACACGATCCCCATGTTCAATGAATCGCCTGAAGCGGGCGGTTGCTGCGTGCCCGCAGCGGTGGTGGCCGCACCTGCGCCCCAGAGCCCGACAGTCTTTAGCCAGCCTGCCACATGCTGCGGCGGCACCACATCAAAATCATCCTGCTGCTGATTTTTTCTACTGGGAGTCTTCATGGACAAGGTTTACAACGTGCTGGTGCTGTGCACCGGCAATTCCGCCCGCTCGATCATGGGCGAGGGGCTGATCAACACGCTGGGCAAGGGGCGCTTCAAGGCCTACAGCGCCGGCAGCCATCCGGTCGGGGTGGTCAACCCCTTCGCCATCGAGCAGTTGAAAAGCATCGGCTATCCGACCGATACGCTGCGCAGCAAAAGCTGGGATGAATTCGCCACGCCCGATGCGCCACACATGGACTTTGTCTTCACCGTCTGCGACAAGGCTGCAGGCGAAACCTGCCCCATCTGGCCCGGACACCCAATGACCGCGCACTGGGGCTTCGAAGACCCGGCCGCCGTGCAGGGCAGCGACGAGCAAAAGCGGCGCGTCTTCCAGACCGTCTTCCGCCAGATCATGTGCCGGGTGCGCGCCTTCGTCAGCCTGCCGCTGGAGCGCCTGGACGATGCGGCGATCAAGAGAGAAATCGTGGACATCGGCAAGACCCCGGTCGAGCCTTTGCCCGAGTCTTGCACCAAGGACGATCTCGATCCCGTGATGCAAGACTCGGCGGTTCAATGACCGCATCTGCGCACCGCACGGCAGGCGTCAGCGGCCTGCCGTTTGTTTTTCTACAAGAATCCCACATCTTTTCATGCTCGCCGCCCTGCTCATCTTCATCCTCACCCTGGTGTTCGTCATCTGGCAGCCGCGCGGTCTGGGCATCGGCTACAGCGCCCTGGGCGGCGCGGCGCTGGCGCTGATGTTCGGCGTGATCGACTGGGGCGACATTCCGGTGGTATGGCACATCGTCTGGGACGCCACCTTCACCTTCGTCGGGCTGATCATCATTTCGCTCATCCTCGACGATGCCGGGGTGTTCCACTGGGCCGCGCTGCATGTGGCGCGCTTCGGGCGCGGGCGCGGGCGGCGACTGTTCCCGCTGATCGTGGTGCTGGGCGCAGTCATTTCGGCGTTTTTCGCCAATGACGGCGCGGCGCTCATCCTCACGCCCATCGTGCTGGCCATGCTGCTGGCGCTGGGCTTCGGCCCGGCGGCGGCGCTGGCCTTCGTCATGGCCTGCGGCTTCGTCGCCGACACCACCTCGCTGCCGCTGGTGATCTCCAATCTGGTCAACATCGTCACCGCCGGCTATTTCGGCATTCCCTTCGACCGCTACGCCGCGGTGATGGTGCCGGTCGATCTCGCCGCGCTGGCCGCCACGCTGGCCGTGCTGATGCTGTTCTTCCGCCGCGACATTCCCCCGCGCTACGACCTCGCCCGGCTCGACGCCCCGGCCAGCGCCGTCAAGGACGCGCTGGTGTTCCGCTGGACCTGGCCGGTGATGGCTGTGCTGCTGGTGGCGTATTTCGTCACCGCCGCATGGCAGGTGCCGGTGTCGCTGGTGACGGGTCTCGCCGCGCTGTTGCTGCTGGCCCTGGCCGGGCGCTGGTGGCGCGGCGGGCGCGGCGCGGTGATCGACCTGCGCCACGTCATCAAGGGGGCACCGTGGCAGATCGTGCTGTTCTCGCTGGGCATGTACCTCGTGGTCTATGGTCTGCGCAACGCCGGGCTGACCGACTATCTGGCGCAGGCGCTGCAGGCGCTGTCCCGCCACGGCACAGTGGTCGCGGCGGTCGGCACGGGTTTCATCAGCGCGGTGTTGTCCTCGGTGATGAACAATATGCCCATGACCCTGGTGGGCGCGCTGGGCATCCAGCACGCGCAGGGGCTGGCCCCGGACGTGCGCGAAGCGATGATCTACGCCCATGTCATCGGCTGCGATCTCGGCCCCAAGTTCACCCCCATCGGCAGCCTCGCGACGCTGCTGTGGCTGCATGTACTCGACCGCAAGGGCATGCACATCGGCTGGGGCTATTACATGCGCGTCGGCCTGGTGCTGACCACGCCGGTGCTGCTGATCACCCTGCTGGCTCTGGCCTGGCGCTTGAGCTGATCGGGTGATGAAGTTTTAGGATGGGCGTCTGCCTATCCTGCCCGCTGCCATGATCGACACCCAAGCCGCCCCCTGCACGCTGCAAGCCTGGCAAAGCGCCGAGGCCGAGCTGCGCGGCTTTCTGCGCCGCCAGTTGCACGACGCCGACGCGGCCGACGACCTGCTGCACGAGGTGTTTCTCAAGGCCATGCGTCAAGGCGATCGCTTCTGCCAGATCGACAACGCCCGCGCCTGGCTGTTCCGGGTGGCGCGCAACGCGCTGGTCGATCTGCAGCGCGCCGCCCGACCGTTTGACCCGCTGCCCGACGAACTGCCCGCGCTCGATGAGGGTCCAGCCCCGGTCGAAGCACTGGCCGAGTGCCTGCCGATCGCGCTGGCGAGCCTGTCTGCCGCAGACCGCGATGCCATCGAGCAATGCGAACTTGGCGGTCTGTCGCAGGTGCAATACGCCGAACTGCGCGGGCTCAAGCTGCCCACGGCCAAGTCACGCATCCAGCGCGCCCGCACCCGTCTGCGCGCCGCCCTGGTGGAACGTTGCGGCGTGCGTTTCGATGCGCAGACCGGCGCCGTGTGCTGCCACGTTCCGCAAGGCAGCCGCTGCAACTCCGCCGCATAAACCCTGAGAAACGGCAATTTCAGCCGTTCGGGCTGCATCCTTTTCGGCGCTTGCGCGTCTTCACGACGAGTTCGGCTTTTTTTCAGGACCCGTTGCCATGAACACCCAAGTCCAATCCACACCCACTGCTGTGCCCAAGGTCGCTTCCGCCTGGCGTGCCTGGATCGTGCCCCTGCTGTATGTCGTCGGCTGGTTCGCGCTCTACAGCCGGCTCGAATCCGCCACCGATGCCTTGATGCGCTGGCTGTCCGTCGCCAGCGGCATGGCCGCGACCAGCCATCTGTTTGGTGCGGTGAGCTTTTTCGTGTTTGAAGTGCCCAAGGTGCTGATGCTGCTGGCGCTCATCGTGTTTGTGGTCGGCGTCATCCAGACCTTCTTCACCCCGGAGAAAACCCGCGCCATCCTCGCGGGCAAGCGGCAGGGCGTGGGCAATGTGCTGGCGGCCAGTCTGGGCATCGTCACGCCGTTCTGCTCGTGCTCGGCGGTGCCGCTGTTCATCGGCTTTCTCACCGCGGGCGTGCCGCTGGGCGTGACCTTTTCGTTCCTGGTGTCCGCGCCCATGGTCAACGAAGTGGCGCTCGCCCTGTTGTTCGGCCTGTTCGGCTGGAAGATCGCCGCGATCTACCTCGGCCTGGGGCTCGTCGTGGCCATCGCGGCGGGGATGGTGATCGGCCGCATGAACCCGGTCAAGCTGGTCGAGGCCTGGGTGTTCGACATTCCGTCGGTCAGCCACGCCGAAGGCGCGCTGGGCTGGGACGCGCGCTTCACCCAGGGCTGGAAGCATGTGCGCGACATCGTGCTCAAGGTCGCGCCCTACATCGTCGCCGGCGTGGGTGTGGGCGCGTGGATTCACGGCTATGTGCCGCAGGACTTCATGGCCCACCTCATGGGCAAAGGCCGCTGGTGGTCGGTGCCGCTGGCGGTGCTCATCGGCGTGCCGATGTATTCGAACGCCGCGGGCATCATCCCCGTGGTGCAGGCGCTGCTGGGCAAGGGCGCGGCGCTGGGCACGACACTGGCCTTCATGATGGCAGTCACCGCGCTGTCCTTCCCCGAATTCATGATTCTGAAGAAGGTGATGAAACCCAGGCTGATCGCGCTGTTCGCCGGTGTCGTGGCGGCGGGCATCATCATCGTGGGCTATGTGTTCAACGCGGTGATGTGACGCGCCCATTCACATCTCATATCGAAGCGACCTTTCATGCTGAACATCAAAATCCTCGGCACGGGCTGTGCCAGTTGCAAATCCACGCAAAAACTCGTCGAAGACGTCATCCAGGCCAAGGGGTTGCAGGCCCAGGTGGAAAAGGTCGAAGACATCGCGTCAATCATGCAATATGGCGTGATGCGCACCCCCGGCGTGGTGATCGACGGCAAGGTGGTGCACAGCGGCGGCATTCCCAGCCGCGCACAAATCGAAAGCTGGCTCAAGGGCTGAACATTTTTCCTACACGGACAACCCCATGAACAAAACCCTCTTCGCCTTGATCCTGGCCGCGGCCAGCACGCTGGCGGCCAACGCCCGCGCCGATTCGTCCACCTGGACGCAGAAAATCATCACCCCGGAAATCGCCCTCAAGGCAGCGCAGGCGGCAAAGGCCGAATGCGTCAAGCACGGCTGGCAGGTCGCCGTGACCGTGACCGACCCGTCGGGTCTGCCGCTGGTCATGCTGCGTGACCGTTTCGCCGGCTGGCATACTGTGGCGGCCGCCGAAGGCAAGGCGCGCACCGCAGCGAGCTGGCGAGAATCCACCAGCTCGGTGGCGCAGCGGGTGAACAAGCCCGGCGCTGCCGAGCAAGCCATCAAGAATCTGCCCGGGGTGGTGATGATCGGCGGCGGCATGCCGATCGAGGCCGCCGGGCAGATGGTGGGTGCCCTCGGGGTGTCGGGCGCGCCGGGCGGGGCCAACGACGATATTTGCGCCAAGGCCGGCCTGGACGCCATCGAGGGCGACCTGGCGTTTTGAAGCGCGGCAATCAGGGCGGCCCTGCGTTTTGTCATGAGCGCCCCCAGACCTGCCGCTGTGCGTCAGGCCCCCCGAGGGGGATGAGGCCCGCGGCTCCAGGCTGCCCTGCGGCAGCCTGGACGGAGCCGAATCCGAGCGGCTTGCAAGCCGCGAGGTGGACTGAGAAAACTTGGGGCGGCCCTGCGTTTTCTCATGAGCGCCCCCAGACCTGCCGCTGTGCGTCAGCCCCCCCAAGGGGGATGAGAAAACTTGGGGCGGCCCTGCGTTTTCTCATGAGAAGGGCTGCGCCATGACCCGTGTCATCAACGTGCTCCCGGCCCGCTGCATCTGGACATTCTCGCCCGCCATGAACCACGATCACGACCACCATCATCACCCGGCGCCGCAGGACTTCGGCGCGCGCTTCGCCTTGGGCATCGCGCTGAACATCGCCTTTGTCGCGGTCGAAGCGTTCTACGGCTGGCGCGCCGGTTCACTCGCCCTGCTGGCCGATGCCGGGCACAACCTCGGCGATGTCGGCGGGCTGGCGCTGGCGTGGGCGGGATTGGCCGCAGGACGCCTGCGCGCGAACGACCGCCACACCTACGGCTGGCAGCGCGCCTCCATCCTCGCCAGCTTCCTCAACGCCACGCTGCTGCTCGTGCTCATGGGCGCGCTGGCGCTGGAGGCGGCGCAGCGGCTCTCCAGCCCCGCGCCGGTGGACGAATGGCCGGTGCTGGTCGTCGCCGCAGTGGGCATCGTCATCAATGGGGCCACGGCCTGGCTGTTTCTGGCGGGCAGCAAGGGCGACCTCAACATTCGCGCCGCCTTCCTGCACATGGCTGCCGATGCGCTGGTGTCGCTGGGGGTGGTGATCAGCGCGGCGGTGGTGCTCGCCACCGGCTGGATGTGGATCGACCCGGCGATCTCGCTGCTCATCGTCGCCGTGGTGGTGTGGGGCACGTGGTCGCTGTTTGCGCAGTCGCTGCACCTGCTGTTCGACGGCGTGCCGCATGGGGTGGACCTGGCTGCGGTGCGCGCCAGGCTCCTCGCCGTGCCGGGAGTGGTGAGTCTGCACGATCTGCATGTGTGGGCGCTGAGCACCTCGAAGGTCAGCCTGACCGCGCATCTGGTCGTGCACGGCGACACGCCTGCGGCGGATGCGGTTCTCGAACAAGCCGAGCACGTGTTGCACGACGTTTTCGAGATCAGACACGTGACGCTGCAAGTCGAGTCGGAGAATTTTGCCGCGCATTGCGCACTCGTCGCAGGAGATGGCCCCGCCTGCCCGGGCACTGCAAAAGCGGTGGAACCGACGCCATGAGCGCTCCGCACGGCCGCTCCGAAGGAGCGCTCAACTCCCTTTGGGGATGAGGCTGGGCCAGCGAACACGCCTGCGCGTGTTTGCGCGCCAGCCGAATCCGAGCGGCTTGCAAGCTGCGAGGTGGGGGCGAGCGTAGCGAGGAGGGTAGTCCTGTGAGTGCCCCCAGGTCGGCTCGCCGACCCTGGGGGCGCTCAGAACACTCAGGCCACCTTGCGGTCGAAGAACTGTTCATCTTCGGTCGAACCCTTCAGCGCAGCGGTGGACGCCTCGTTCTCGATGGTCGTGGTCACGGCGTCGAAGTAGCCGGTGCCGACCTCGCGCTGGTGCTTGACCGCGGTGAAGCCCTTGTCGGCGGCGGCGAATTCGGCTTCCTGCAGTTCGACGAAGGCGCTCATCTGGTTGCGCGCGTAGCCATAGGCCAGGTGGAACATCGAGTAGTTCAGCGCGTGGAAACCCGCCAGGGTGATGAACTGGAACTTGTAGCCCATCGCGCCGAGTTCCTTCTGGAACCTGGCGATGGTCGCATCGTCGAGGTTTTTCTTCCAGTTGAACGACGGCGAGCAGTTGTACGCCAGCAGCTTGCCCGGGAACTTGGCATGGATGGCCTCGGCGAAGGCCTTGGCGTAGGCCAGATCGGGCTTGCCGGTTTCGCACCACACCAGGTCGGCATACGGCGCGTAGGCCAGGCCGCGCGAAATCGCCTGCTGCAGTCCGGGCCGGGTGCGGTAGAAGCCCTCGACCGTGCGCTCGCCGGTGCAGAACGGCTTGTCGTTGGCGTCGACGTCGGCGGTGAGCAGGTCGGCCGCCTCGGCGTCGGTGCGCGCGACCAGCACGGTCGGCACGCCGAGCACGTCGGCAGCGAGGCGAGCCGCGACCAGCTTGGCCACCGCCTCGCGGGTCGGCACGAGCACCTTGCCGCCCATATGTCCGCACTTTTTCACCGAAGCGAGCTGGTCCTCGAAGTGCACCCCGGCGGCGCCCGCCTCGATCATCGCCTTCATCAGCTCGAAGGCGTTGAGCACCCCGCCGAAACCGGCCTCGGCGTCGGCGACGATCGGGGCGAAGTAGTCGATGAATCCTTCGTCACCCGGCTGCTTGCCTTCCATCCACTGGATCTGGTCGGCGCGGGTCAGGGTGTTGTTGATGCGCTTGACCACGCTGGGCACCGAATTGGCCGGATACAGCGACTGGTCGGGGTACATCTCGCCGGCGAGGTTGGCGTCTCCCGCGACCTGCCAGCCCGACAGATAGATCGCCTGCAGCCCGGCCTTGACCTGCTGCATCGCCTGGTTGCCGGTGAGCGCGCCCAGCGCATTGACGAAGGGCATGTCGTGCATCTGCTTCCACAGCCGCTGTGCGCCACGTTGCGCCAGCGTATGCTCGACCCTCACCGAGCCCCGCAGGCGCACCACCTGTTCCGCGTCATAACCGCGCTTGATGCCCTTCCAACGCGGGTTCTGCGCCCAATCCTGCTCCAACTCTGCCATTTGCTGTTTGCGATCTGCCATTTGCTTCTCCGGGTGAACCCAGTTTGCCCATCGGTTAACGCTTCGCGCCTGCATGAGCGCTGGCCGTCTTCATGAACAATCTGGATGATTGAAAACAGATGCTTCAGCTTAATGGACTTTTGCAGCGCAGCAAAGTCTTATATCTTATAGAAGATAGAATTTTATGTATAGAAAAATCAATCATTTACATTGCATTTTTTGCAATGCGGGATATTTTTTTGCTCAATGAAAGCTCAACGGGCTGCATGGCAAGAGTTCATTTTCATATCACGCCCTCTCCATTTCGCATCGTGAGAGGTTAACCCGGCCCATTTCTCTTTTGATCCTTGCATGACCTCTCCATCTCCTGCGGACAAGCCGGTCGATCAGAAACGCCCGCCCGCGTCATTCCTTCAAGCGCCGCGTCACATGGCCGAGTTGTTCTGGGTGTTCAATCACCTCACCCTGCTGGGCGTGGGCGGGGTGCTGCCATTTGCGCAGCGCATCCTGGTGGAAGACAAACGCTGGTTGAGCAACGAAGAATTTGTCGAGATGCTCAGCCTGGGGCAGGTGCTTCCCGGGCCGAATCTGATCAATCTCGCGCTGATGGTCGGGCAGCATTTCTTCGGCTGGCGCGGGGCGGTCGTGGCCCTGGCGGGCATGCTGGCCGCCCCGCTGGTGCTGATCTTCGTCGTCGCCATCGCCTATGCCCAATACGCCAGCACGCCTGCGGTGGCGCGCGCGTTGCAGGGCATGTCGGCGGTCGTGGCCGGACTGGTGATCGCCATGGCCATCAAGCTGTTTCCCGCCATCCGCCACGACCCGAGCAACTGGGGCTGGATGGGACTGGCCTTTGTCGGCGTGGGTCTTTTGCACATCGATCTGCTCTGGGTGCTGATCGCGCTCGGACCGATTGCCGTTGCCTGGGCCTGGTGGCGCATTCGGAGAGCCTGATGCACACGCTCTCGGTTGCCGTGGCCTTTTTCGGCCACTTTCTGTTGTGGTCCCTGCTTTCGGTCGGTGGAGCCATCGGCCTGTTGCCCGACATGCACCGGTATCTCGTGGTGGAACAACATTGGCTCAGCGACTCGGCATTCACTTCCGCGCTGGCTCTGGGCCAGGCTTCGCCGGGCCCCAACATGATTCTGTTCGCCGCGTTGCTGGGTTGGCAGATTCTCGGTCTGCCGGGCGCGCTGCTGGCGACCGTCGGGCTGATTCTGCCGTCATCGATCATCGCCGTGGCTTATTTCCGCTACAGCCGCATGCACAAGGATCTCCACTGGGTGCGCGCCATGCACGACGGCATGGCGCCCCTCACCGTCGGCCTGCTGCTGTCTTCCGGCTGGCTGCTGGCGCAGCAGGAAGCCCGCAACTGGCAGCGCGTGGCCCTCATCTCGCTCACCGTCATCCTCACCCTTCGCACGCGGCTCAACCCCTTGTGGCTGCTGCTCGCCGGCGCCCTCCTGGGCTTGCTCGGGTTCATTTGAGACAGGCGTGAATATGCTCGAACGCATCAGTTCCTTGCAATCCGAACCGGTGTACAGCGTCGTCGCGCTGCGCCAGATCGAGGCCGAAGCAGCGCGGGCGCTGCCACCGCACAGCCTCATGCAACGTGCGGGAAGCGCCGTGGCCCGGCTGACGCAGGCCGGCTGGCCGCACACGCGCCGCATCGTCGTACTCGCCGGTGCGGGCAACAACGGCGGCGACGGCCTCGTCGCAGCAGCCCAGTTGCGGCAGACCGGACGCGATGTGCTCGTGCTCGCCTGCGGCGCCGAGACGCTCGACGACTGGCTCGCCCGCCTGCCCGCCGACGCCGCCTGGGCCTGGACGCAGGCGCAGTCCGCCCAGGTTCGGTGCGTTCTGGATGATCGCCAAGCCTTGCCCGAGGCCGATCTCTACATCGACGCGCTGCTGGGCCTCGGACTGCGCGGCCCCGTGCGGGCGCAGATGGCTGAGATCATTCGAAGACTCGACGCGCAGCGCGACGCTCCCGTGTTCAGCGTCGACCTGCCTTCGGGGCTGGATGCCGATACCGGCGCCGCCGCAGACGCTTGCGTTCACGCCACGGTCACGCTCAGCCTGCTCGGGCTCAAGCCCGGCCTGTGCACCGGCGCGGGATCGGCGTCATGCGGAGAACTGTGGCACGACGATCTCGGCATCGATGCAGCGTCGTTGCACGCCCATCCCCAGGCCGAAGCCACCCAGCTCGGCGCCGATCTGATTCGCCCGTTGCTGCCCGACCTCACGCAGTCCGCCCACAAGGGCAAGCGAGGCGACGTCGCGGTAATCGGCGGCGCCGCCGGCATGACGGGCGCCGCCTTGCTGGCTGCCCGCGCAGCGGCGCATCTCGGCGCGGGCCGAGTGTTCGTCGGCCTGCTCGACGAGCACGCCCCCGCCCTCGACCTGCAAGCACCCGAACTGATGCTGCGCACCCCCACAGCGCTGCTCGATGCGCCGAGCGGTCGCACCTGTCTGCTCGTCGGCCCCGGCATGGGCGGCGGCGATACCGCCCGCATCCATCTGGCTCAGACCCTGGCCCTGCCCGTCCCTCTGGTCCTCGACGCTGACGCTCTCAATCTCCTCGCCGCGGAAAACACGCACGAACCCCGAACGCCGGCGCTGCAGTCCCTGTTGCGGCAACGGCGCCAGATCACCGTGCTGACGCCCCACCCGCTGGAAGCCGCCCGTCTGCTGGGCATCCCGGTACAGGCCGTCGAGGCGGACCGCCTGAACGCCGCGCGCGCCCTGGTGCAGCGGTTCGCATGCTGGGTCGTGCTCAAGGGGCACGGCACCGTCATCGTTTCGCCGCAACAAACGGCGTGGATCAATGCCACCGGCAACGGCCTGCTGGCCACGGCGGGCAGCGGCGACGTGCTGGCCGGCTCCATAGCCGCCCTGCTCGCAGCAACCGGCCAGGCCCCATCGGTGCTCGCCGCAGTCTGGCTGCATGGGCAGGCCGCCAGCCAGTATGCCCAAGTTCACGGCCCCTGTGGACTGACCGCATCTCAACTACCCCGCTGGATGACGGCAAGCTGGGCAGACCTGCCATCTTGCCATCCATGACTTGACATTGACGCGAGCGTCTGTTTTTGCTACCTTGCTGCCATGTTTACGGCTTACCGTTCTCGCGCATCGATGTCATCCAGCAACGCTTCTCGCGCTTGCTGTGCGAGAGCTTGCAATATTGTGCTACGAGGTCGCCTGCTGCTGGTTGGTCTGGTTGATCTGGTTGGTCTACTACTGAGTGGTCTGCTACTGGCTTTGCCACAGGCTGCCGCGTGCGCTTGATCGACAGGATTGATTGACGTTTTTCTCCCCGTTTATCTCCCATTCCCAAGCGCCCGCGGCTTCAGCCTTCGGGCGCTTTTTTCTGCGCTTTGCCATGACGACATCTCTGAACGATCCGAAACGACTACCCATCGGTGGACGGGCCCTGAACCGGCGACAGCCCGTCCGCCCCACCGTCGCAACCCTTTTGCCTTGATCGGCCTCATTCATTTTTCGGAGACGATGTCATGTTGAAGCAACCCCACACCAAATATCGCGCCTTCCCGCCCGTAGGTTTGAAAGACCGTACCTGGCCTGACCAGATCATCACCCACCCGCCCATCTGGATGAGCACCGATCTGCGCGACGGCAATCAGGCGCTGTTCGAACCCATGGACGCGCAGCGCAAGATGCGCATGTTCAAGATGCTGTGCGCCGTCGGCGTCAAGCAGATCGAAGTGGCCTTTCCCTCGGCGTCGCAGACCGATTTCGATTTCGTGCGCGAACTCATCGAAGGCGGCCACATCCCCGACGACGTCACCATCGAAGTACTGACGCAGGCGCGCGAAGACCTCATCCGCCGCACCTTCGAATCGCTGCGCGGCGCCAAGAAGGCCATCGTGCACATCTACAACGCGACCGCGCCCAACTTCCGCCGCATCGTGTTCAATGTCGACGAGGCGGGCTGCACCCGGATCGCCGTGAACGCCGCCAGGCTCATCAAGCAGATCGCCGCCGAGTACCCCGAAACCCAGTGGACCTTCCAGTACAGCCCGGAAGTCTTCAGCGGCACCGAGCTTGCCTTCGCCGTCTCGGTCTGCAACGCCGTGACCGAAGTCTGGCAGCCCACCCCCGAGAACAAGATCATTTTCAACCTGCCGGCGACGGTCGAGATGAGCACGCCCAACATCTACGCCGACCAGATCGAATGGATGCACCGCCACCTCGACAGGCGCGACAGCATCATCCTGTCGCTGCATCCGCACAATGACCGGGGCTGCGCCGTCGCCGCCGCCGAGCTCGGCGTCATGGCCGGCGCCGACCGGGTCGAAGGCTGTCTGTTCGGCAACGGCGAGCGCACCGGCAATGTCGATCTGGTCACCCTCGCGCTCAACCTCTATTCGCAAGGCGTCGACCCCGGGCTCGACTTCTCGAACATCAACGCCGTGGCACGCACCGTGGAGGAATGCACCCAGCTCCCGGTGCACCCGCGTCATCCCTATGCGGGCGATCTGGTGTTCACCGCCTTCTCTGGCTCGCACCAGGACGCCATCAAGAAGGGTCTGGCCGCGCAGCGTTCAGACGCGCTGTGGGAAGTGCCCTATCTGCCGGTCGACCCGGCCGATCTCGGCCGCGCCTACGACTCGGTCATCCGCGTCAACAGCCAGTCGGGCAAAGGCGGCATCGCCTACTTGCTCGAATCCGCCTACGGTCTGGTCATGCCGCGTCGTCTGCAGGTGGAATTCAGCGGTGTGGTGCAGAAGCACACCGACATGACCGGCACCGAAGTCACCGCGCAACAGCTCTGGCTGATGTTCGCAGAAGAGTATGTGCAGATCGCGCAGCCGCTGCACCTGCACGGCTACCACCTCAGCGACCACGGCGAGCGCCAGGGCATCCGCCTGGAAATCGATGTGCAAGGCAAACGCCTGAGCCTCACTGGCGAAGGCAACGGCCCGATCGACGCGGCCATCCACGCCCTGCGTCTGCCATTGGCCGTGCACAGCTACGAAGAGCGCGCGCTCGGGCTGGGGGCAGACGCCCAAGCCTCGGCCATCGTCGAAATGGCCCTTACCGGGATGGCAACGAGCACCTATGGGGTGGGCATGGACGCCAATATCGTCACCGCCTCCGTGCATGCGCTCATCTCCGGCGCCAATCGATTGCTGCAGCGTTTGCCCGAGAGCGACGCGCAGCGGCATCTGCAATCCATGCAGGTTCCTCTGCGGGCCGTAGCCTGAGCAAAAAATATCCGCAAGAGTGCGCCTATGCCGGGCGCACAAGAAAAAGTCCGCTCCAAGTTTGATTCTTAGGCGGACTTTTTACTTCCCCGTCACGACCGTCAGATGCAACGACAGGTGATATGTTGGTTTGCTTGAAGTTTTTGGTCGGGGCGAGAGGATTCGAACCTCCGACCCCCTGCACCCCATGCAGGTGCGCTACCAGGCTGCGCTACGCCCCGACGACCAAAGCAAACAATATTACACCATTCTTCATGGCTCAATCAAACTTCTGCGAATCGAAAGGAGTTCTGCGCGGAGTTCGCCGAGGTGCTGAATCGGTGGCAAAGGCGTGAGTGAGGCCGGATTCGGGGTTTGCGTCCTGCCTGCCGTATCTTCGATGTCGCGCCCCTCTGCGGCAGCCCCGCCCAGGCGGGCGCGGGCGCCGCTGATGGTGAACCCTTGTTCGTACAACAATTCGCGAATGCGGCGAATCAGCAAAACCTCATGGTGCTGGTAATAGCGACGGTTGCCCCTCCTTTTTATGGGACGCAGTTGCGCGAATTCCTGCTCCCAATATCGCAACACGTGCGATTTCACGCCGCACAATTCGCTGACTTCACCAATGGTGAAATAGCGCTTGGCAGGAATGGGCGGCAATGCAGGGGCGGCACTCATGGCGGTAGAGGTGGCGATGGACGAATCCTAATAGCCCGAGCTGGTGCGTCAAAGCCGTAAACGGGAACTGGAGAGCGCCCCAGACCTGCCGCTTTCGCGTCAGGCCCCCTCGGGGATCGGCCGCTGCAAAGCGGCGGCCTGATGGCTTTCTTTTGCCATGTCCGCCGATGCAGCGCTTTGGAGTTGATGTTTGAACTTGTGACTGGCGTGGAAAATGACCACCCGCCGCGCAGCGATGGGAATGATCTCGCCGGTGCGGGGATTGCGGCCCGGTCGCTGGGCCTTTTCGCGCAACTGGAAATGGCCGAATCCGGAAAGTTTGACATCTTCGCCACGCCCCAGGGCGTCGCGAACGCGGTCGAAAAAAGCATCGACCATGTCTTTGGATTCCCGCTTGTTCAGGCCGATGTGCTCATAGAGCTGTTCGGCAAGTTCTGCCTTGGTCAGCGTCGGTGTCTGCACCGATTCGATCTGAATGCGTGCCATCTGTCCTCCTGTGAACTGCGTTTAGAGCGCCCCCAGACCTGCCGCATTCGCGTCAGGCCCCCCCGAGGGGGATGAGAAAACTTGGGGCGGCCCTGCGTCTCATGAGTTGTTGTACCAGCCGACTTCAGCTCCTGAGTTGCGCCCCCGTCGACGTCGCCAGGGCGCAAACCAGCGCTTGACAGGCGGCGTCCACCTGTTCGTCGGTCAAGGTTTGCGCGGCTTGCAACTGCAGGCGAAAAGCCATGCTTCTTGTCGCCGTTTCTCCGGCCGGGGTGAACATGTCAAACAGATGCGCCTGCCGAATGATGCCGCAAACCGGAATGTCGCGAATCGCGGCTTGTATGGCCTGTTCCATTTGCGCATAGCTGACACCGGAGGGAACCTGAAAAGCCAGATCGCGCTGCACGGCCGGAACGCGGTTGATGGGAGCGAATGCAGGCAGTTGCTGGACTTGCAGCAGAGCGGCATCCAGTTCGAAGACCACCGGCGCGGACTGCAGGTGATAACTCTGCACCCACTGCGGATGCAGTTCTCCCACCACGCCCAGACGCTCGCCATCGAGCCGCACTTCCGCGCTCCGCCCAGGATGCAGGGCCGGATGTTGAACCGGCCGCCATTGCAACTCACCCGTGCCCAGGCACAGCGCCTCGACGTCCGCTTTCACATCGTAGAAATCGACCCGGCGTTCGGGCACGGCCCATTGCACGGGTACCGCAGAGCCGTATGCCAAACCGGCCAGCCGCATCGGTTGCAGGATGCCTGCGACTTGCATCGCCCCGTCCGCCACGCTGGCATCGCGGATGAACACACGCCCCAACTCGAACAGGCGCGCTCGTTTGACCCGGTGGCTAAGGTTGTCTGCAAGCACCTTGACCAGCGAGCCGATGAGGGTGGAACGCATCACCGACATTTGCGACACGATCGGATTGAGCAGCCGAATGGGATCGGATTTCCCGGCGAAATCCTGTTCCCATTGTGCATCGACGAACGAGAAATTGATGGTTTCCTGGTAACCCAGCGCAGCCGCCTTCAGACGCAGGCTGTGCAGACTGCGCCGGCCTTCGGGCACCGGCAGCGGAGCCAGGCGACCGACTGGTGCTTGGACCGGAATGTGCTGATAGCCGTGGATGCGCGCGACTTCTTCGATCAGATCCTCTTCGATCTCCAGATCGAAACGCTCGGATCCCGGCGTCACGACCCAGACGGGCTCGCCGCCGGGATGCTCGAGCTCTGCCCTCAGGCCCAGCCGGGTGAAGATCTCGCCCATGCGTTCCACCCCGATGGAAATGCCGATGACCTTCTCGCAGCGTGCGGCGCGCATGCGTACCGGCCTGCGCTGAGGCAGCCGGGCGACCTGATCGTCGACCGGGCCCGCCTGTCCGCCGCAAATCTCCAGAATCAGTGCCGTGATCGCATCGAGATGCAGCGCGGTGGTCGCATAGTCGACGCCGCGCTCGAAGCGCGACGCCGCATCGGTCGAAAAATTCAATCGGCGCGCTCGGCCGCGAATGGCATCCGGCCACCAGAATGCGGCTTCGAGGTAAATATCCGTGGTGTCCAGAGTGACCGCCGTGGACTCTCCGCCCATGATGCCGGCAAGAGACTCCACCCCGTTCTCGGCGGCAATCACCCCCATGTCGGCGTCGAGCGTGACGGTCTGTCCGTTGAGCAATTCGACCTGCTCGCCTTCGTGCGCCCAACGCACCGTCAGGCCGCCGCGAATCTTGGCCAGATCGAACACATGACTGGGACGGCCCAGTTCCAGCATCACATAGTTGGAAATATCGACCAAGGCCGAAATGCTGCGCTGACCGCTGCGCTCCAGCCGCGTCTTCATCCACAGCGGTGTTTCGGCCCGGGCGTTCACCCCGCGTATGATGCGACCGGAAAAGCGCCCGCATAGATCGGGCGCCTCGATGCGCACCGGCAGGCGGTCAGGCCATGTCGGCGTCACGGGTTTGAATAACGGCTTGCGCAGCGCCGCTCCCGTCACCGCCGAGACCTCGCGCGCCACACCCAACACACTCAGGCAATGCCCCAGATTCGGCGTGAGCTTGATCGTGAACACCGCCTCGTCGAGGGCCAGCACTTCGCGCAGATCGGCGCCCGGCTGGAGGTTTTCCGGCAGCGCGAGCAGGCCGGCATGATCGGACGACAGCCCCAGCTCGCGCGCCGAGCACAGCATGCCCTGCGACTGCACGCCGCGCATCTCGGCCGCACCGATCCGAAACACGCCCTGTCCCTCCTGCTGCGGCGGCAACTCGGCGCCGACCAGCGCGCACGGCGCGGCCATGCCGACGGCCACATTGGGCGCGCCGCAGACGATTTGCAGCGATTGCGCAGCGCCGACATCCACCTGGCAGACGCGCAGCTTGTCGGCGTTGGGATGGGGCTGCACGTCGCGCACCCGTCCGACGACCACCCCGGAGAAGGCGGGCGCCGCGGCGCGCACCTCCTCGACCTCCAGTCCCGCCATGGTCAGCGTATCGGCGAGCGCATCGGTCGACAGGTCGGGATTACAAAACTGGCGCAACCAGGATTCGGGAAACTGCATGGTCAATTCTTGGTGATGTTCTGCAGAGCGGCCGCGCTGCACGGCGCGCGCAAGATGATTGAGGGATCGCTTTAGGCAAATTGTTGAAGAAAGCGCAGGTCGTTTTCATAGAACAAGCGCAGATCCGAAATCCCATAGCGCAACATGGTGAGGCGGTCCAGGCCGCTGCCGAAGGCAAACCCGATATAGCGCTCGGGGTCGAGCCCGAAGTTGCGCACAACCGTGGGATGCACCTGCCCGGAACCTGCCAGTTCCAGCCAGCGCCCCTTGAGCGGCCCGCTCTCGAACATCATGTCGATCTCGGCAGAAGGTTCGGTAAACGGAAAGTACGAAGGCCGAAAGCGCACCAGAATATCGTCGCGCTCGAAAAACGCCTTGAGAAAATGGGTGTAAGTGCCCTTGAGATCGGCCATCGAGACGTCCTGATCGATCCATAAGCCCTCGAACTGATGGAACATGGGTGAATGCGTCGCATCGCTATCCACGCGGTAGGTGCGCCCTGGCGCGATCACCTTGATCGGCGGCATTTGCGCGGCTCCTGCATAGCGCTGCACATGGGCGCGGGCATGGCGAACCTGCATCGGAGAAGTATGTGTACGCAATAGCAGGGGTTGGCCTTGCGCATCCTGGGCGTCGACGTAAAACGTGTCCTGCATCGATCGCGCAGGGTGATCCTGCGGCGAATTCAGTGCGGTGAAATTGGTCCAGTCGTCCTCGATCTCGGGGCCGTCGGCCACGTCAAAGCCCATGGAACGGAAAATCTGCTCCATCCGCATCCAACTGCGCGTCAGCGGATGCAAGCCGCCTTGGTTTCCGGCGCGCCCCGGCAAGGTCACATCGATCGCCTGAGCCTGCAATTGAGCCTGCAGCGCAGCTTGCTCGATCGCCTCGCGCCGCTGTTGCAGCGCCCGCTCGATGGCCTGCTTCGCCAGATTGATCTGCGCACCCCGCGCCCGCTTCTCCTCAACGGGCAGAGTCGCCAGCGCTTTCATCTCGATGGTGATCAAACCCGTTTTACCCAAATAGCGCGCCTTGGCATTTTCCAGCGAGGCGGAGTCTGCCGCCTGCGCGAACTCGGCGCTGGCTTGATCGATCAGGGTTTGCAAAGGATTCATGGACTCAGTGCGTCAAGAGCGCCCCCGGCCCTGCCGCTGCGCGCCAGGCCCCCTGAAGCGGTGAGAATGACTCGGGTCGTCCCGGCCATTTCTCACGAGAATGTGAACAAGTTGTGACACCGTCAAAAACAAAGGCCTGTTTCCACAGGCCCTTGCACAGCAGAACACCGCCGCGTGCGGCGGGGCGATGCGTCAGGCCATTGCCGCCTTGACCTGATCGACGATCTTGGCAAATGCGGCCGCATCGTGAACGGCCATGTCGGCAAGCACCTTGCGGTCGATCTCGATCTGTGCTTTTTTCATGCCGTTCATGAACACGCTGTAGGTCATGCCGGACTGACGCACTGCGGCGTTGATCCGGGTGATCCACAGCGAACGGAATTCACGCTTCTTGGCACGACGGTCGCGGTAGGCATACTGCCCGGCCTTCATCACCGCTTCCTTGGCGATGCGATAGACGTTTTTGCGGCGGCCGCGGAAACCCTTGGCGAGGTCGAGAACTTTTTTGTGACGTGCACGTGCAGTCACACCACGTTTGACGCGAGGCATTTGAGACTCCTTATCCTGATCGGTTGTTCGGACTGAGGCGGCTGGCGCTTCAGGCGAAAGGCATCATGGCGGCGATCTGCTTCAGATCGCTGTCATGCACCGCCGTGGCTCCACGCAGGTGACGCTTGCTCTTGGTGGTTTTCTTGGTCAGGATATGGCGCTTGAACGCCTGGCCACGTTTGACCGTGCCGCCCGGACGCACGCGGAATCGCTTGGCGGCACTCTTTTTGGTTTTCATCTTGGGCATGATTGCTCCATTGAATATGACATATCCGCAGGCGGCCTGACGATGAACCAGACACTTTCAAGCCCACGCACACGAGTTTTGCGGCATTCGTCCCTACGAGCCAAACACACGCGACTGCAGCTTGCGCCGCAGGTTCTTCAAGAAACGCTGAAATTCAACGCATCGTTATTTTTTCTTCTTCGGCGAAATCACCATGATCATTTGCCGACCTTCCAACTTGGGCATCTGCTCGACCTGGCCCACATCTTCCACGTCCGCCTTCACTCGCTCGAGCACGCGCATGCCGATGTCCTGGTGCGTGATTTCACGACCGCGAAAACGCAGCGTGACCTTGCCCTTGTCGCCTTCTTCCAGAAAACGGCGCAGATTGCGCAACTTGATTTGATAGTCGCCATCATCCGTCGCCGGACGGAACTTGACTTCCTTGATCTGGATCTGTTTTTGCTTGAGACGCGCTTCGTGACTCTTTTTTTGTTCTTCGTACTTGAACTTGCCGTAATCCATCAAACGGCAGACCGGAGGCGATGCGGTGGGCGCAATCTCCACCAAGTCCACATCGTGTTGCTCGGCGAGTTTGAGCGCCTCGGATAGAGAAACCACGCCGATCGCCTCGCCCTCCGGCCCGATCAGACGGAGCTCAGGCAATGTGATTTCGCGATTCAGACGATGGGCGCGTTTTTCCGGTGTATTACGGCTCTGGAACGTAGCGATGGTTCAAACCTTTCAGATCATTAAAGACAAATGTGCTGCCCCAGCAGAATTCCGACTGTTGGATTATCTGCGCGACCGCACTTCCTGGGAGAGTTTTTGCGTCAGCGCCTCCAGGGACAGCACCCCGAGGTTGACATTGCCGCGTGCCCGTACTGCGATGGTCCCTGCGTCTTTCTCCTGGTCGCCGACCACAAGCAGATAAGGCACTTTGCTCAATGCATTTTCGCGTATTTTATAGTTGATTTTTTCGTTGCGCAAATCCAACTCCACCCTAAAGCCTTGTTTTGTCAGCGCTTGTGCAACAGATCTCGCGTAGTCGGCCTGCGCGTCGGTGATGTTCATCACCACAGCCTGTACCGGCGCAAGCCACAACGGCATCGCGCCGGCGTAATGCTCGATCAACACGCCGATGAAGCGCTCCATCGAGCCAACGATGGCGCGATGCAGCATGACCGGGCGCACCCGCTGCGAATGTTCGTCGACATACTCGGCATCCAGACGCTCGGGCATCATGAAATCGACCTGCATGGTGCCGACCTGCCAGGCTCGGCCGATCGAGTCCTTCATGTGATATTCGATCTTCGGGCCGTAGAACGCCCCCTCGCCCGGCAACTCCTGCCAGACCACGTCGCAGGCCTGCAGCGCCGCGCGCAGCGCAGACTCGGCCTTGTCCCACACGGCATCGATGCCGATGCGTTTTTCCGGGCGCAAGGCGATTTTCAGCGCGATATCGGTGAAGCCGAAGTCGGTATAGACCTGCATGGCCTGGCGGTGAAAGGCGGTGACCTCGGCCTCGATCTGATCTTCGGTACAGAAAATATGGCCGTCGTCCTGGGTGAAGCCGCGCACCCGCAGCAGACCGTGCAGCGCGCCGGAGGGCTCGTTGCGATGGCAAGAGCCGAACTCGCCGTAGCGGATGGGCAGATCGCGGTAGCTGCGCAAGCTGGAGTTGAAAATCTGGATGTGGCCGGGACAGTTCATCGGCTTGATCGCGAACTGGCGCTTTTCCGACTCGGTGAAGAACATGTTCTCCGAGTAGTTGTCCCAGTGGCCGGAGCGCTTCCACAGGCTCACGTCCAGAATCTGCGGCCCCTTGACTTCGTGGTAACCGCTGTCGCGATAGACCTGCCGCATGTACTGCTCGACCGCCTGCCACAGCGCCCAGCCCTTGGGATGCCAGAAGGCCAGCCCGGGCGCCTCTTCCTGGAAATGGAACAGGTCGAGTTCCTTGCCGAGCTTGCGGTGATCGCGCTTTTCCGCCTCGGCCAAGGCATGGAGGTAGGCGTCCTGATCCTCTTTCTTCGCCCAGGCGGTGCCGTAAATGCGCTGCAATTGCGCGTTGCGATGGTCGCCGCGCCAATAGGCGCCGGCCACCTTCATCAGCTTGAACACCTTCAGCCGCCCGGTCGACGGCACGTGCGGGCCGCGGCAGAGGTCGGTGAAAGCGCCTTCCGAGTAAAGCGAAACCTCTTCACCCGCAGGAATGCTGGCGATGATTTCGGCCTTGTAATGCTCGCCGATAGACTTGAAATAGTCGATCGCCTCGTCGCGCGGCAGCACTTTGCGCTGCACCGGCTCGTCCTTGCGCGCGAGCTCGACCATGCGTGCTTCGATCTTTTCGAGATCTTCCGGCGTGAAGGGCCGCTTGTAGGCGAAGTCGTAGTAGAAGCCGTTGTCGATCACCGGGCCGATGGTCACCTGCGCGTCGGGATACAGGTCCTTGACGGCGTAGGCCAGAAGGTGAGCCGTGGAATGTCGGATGATTTCCAGGCCTTCCGGATCTTTGTCGGTGACGATGGATACTGCGGCATCCTGCGTCAGCGCATAGCTGGTATCGACCAGCTTGCCGTCGACTTTTCCAGCCAGGGCCGCCTTGAACAGCCCGGCGCCGATCGATTGCGCCAGTTCGCCAACCGTCAGCGGGGCTTCGAAAGCGCGTTTGGAACCGTCAGGCAGGGTAATTTGAAACATGATGCGTCTCGCTCAAACAAAAAAAGGTGCGGATGGACCGCACCTTGTCATCGCTATGCACGGGCGTGCGGACCTCTGAAACTCAAGGGGTCGGCAAGCTAGTTCGGAAGAAATGCATGGCGTTGATGAGGAGATTGGAAGGATTTGGTAGGCGGTATTGGAATCGAACCAACGACCTCTTGCATGTCAAGCAAGCGCTCTAACCATCTGAGCTAACCGCCTAAGTAGCCCGCAATCATAGCACGGCTCTCATGCTGCCTTCGAGCAGCCTACTTTCTTGATGCTTTGAGCACACCGGGCACGCTCGCAATGAGGGCCAGCGCGCGCTTGAGTCTGGCGCTGTTGGCCAGTTGAACGGTGAAACGCATCTGCGCCAGATCGCCTGCCGAGCGCGTACTCGCCGCAATGACGTTGATGCGCTCCTTGGCCAAAACGTCGGAAATATCGCGCAGCAGCCCCTGGCGATCGTTGGCACTGACCTCGAGGTCTATCGGATAGAGCGCGCTTGCATCGTCCTCCCCCGCCCAGGTCACGGCGATGACACGTTCAGGATGCTGGCGTGCGATATGGCGAAAGTTCTGGCAACTGGCGCGGTGCACGGTCACCCCCTTCTCGCGCGTGACAAAGCCGCCGATGGCGTCGGGCGGGGCCGGTTTGCAACATGCCGCAAGCTGCGTGAGCAGCGAGCCCATGCCCACGACCAGCACTTGACCGCCCTGCTTTTTCTGGCCCGCGCCCGCGCCTGGCTGAACCCGGAACTCGTCCGCCGCAGGCGCTGTGGAATCGGCGCGCAGGTAAGCCTCGATCTGCCGCTGCGAAAACTCGTCTTTGCCGACACGTTCAAACAGCTCATCGGCAGTACGCAAGCCCAATCCTTCGGCCAGACTTTGCAGGTTGAAGCTGGTCCTGCCCTCGCGCTGCAGCAGGCGCTCGACCTGCGCCCGACCCTTGGCGATGGTCTGCTCCTGTGCGAGCTGATTGAACCAGGCGCGCACCTTGGCGCGCGCCCGAGGGCTGCGCAGATAGCCCAATTCAGCATTCAGCCAGTCCCTCGATGGCCCGCCCTCCTTTGCCGCGACGATCTCCACCGTCTGCCCGCTGCGCAGCGGCGTGGTCAGCGCAACGAGCACTCCATCGACGCGCGCGCCGCGGCAGCGGTGGCCGAGATCGGTGTGCAGCGCATAGGCAAAATCCACCGGCGTCGAACCCTGGGCCAGTTCAACGATGCGGGCCTGGGGGGTGAGGACGAAGATGCGGTCCTGCGCCTCCTGCCCGGCGCAAAGCTCGGCCGCAGCTCCTGCTGTTGGCTGCGCGTGGGCACCGGCGAGTTCCTGCTGCAGCGCCAGCAACTGGCGCGCCAGAGCGATACGCGCTTGATAGTCGCCCGCCTGCGCCTGTCCCTGATAACCCTTGGCGCCCGCCTCCTTGTAGGCCCAGTGCGCCGCACTGCCCTGCTCGGCATAGGCATGCATGGCCTGGGTACGGATCTGGATTTCGAAAATCTGCCCCGAGTCGGTTCGCACCACGGTGTGCAGCGACTGATAGCCGTTGGGCTTGGGCTTGGCGATATAGTCGTCGAATTCGTCGGGCAGCGCGGACCACATGGCGTGCACCACGCTCAGCGCGGCGTAGCAGGCGCTGACATCGCCGACGATGATGCGCAAGGCGCGCAAATCCATCACCTGCTCGAACTGCAGTTGCTTGCCTTGCATCTTGCGCCAGATGCTGTAGATGTGCTTGGGCCGGCCGGCCACCTCGGCGGCAATGTGCTGGCGCTGCAATTCCTTCTGCAACAGGGCGATGGCGGCGCCGATGCCCTGTTCGCGCTCGACGCGCCGCTCGTCCAGCTTGCGGGCGATGTCTTTGTACACCTCGGGCTGCATCAGGCGGAAAGACAGGTCCTCTATCTCCCACTTGATCTGCCAAATGCCCAGACGATTCGCCAGCGGGGCGTAGACCTCCATGCTTTCGGCCAGAAAGGCTGCGGGCGCGGCCTGCTTGCTGCGGGTGAAATACCGCAGCGATTGCAGCCGGGAGGCCAGACGCAGCAGGGCGACGCGCAGATCGCGCGAAAAACCGAGCAGCAGGCGCCGCACCAGTTCGGTGTGCCGACGCCGCAGTTCGGCCTCGTCCGGCCCCCTGCGGGCCATGCGGGAGACTTCGACCAGCTTGCGCGTTTCCACCGACAGGACCGCCAGCGCTTCGCCGAAATGCTTGCGCAGTTGTTCCTGCGGGTGCGCCAGTTGGGGCACGACCAGATTGAGATAGGCCGCGGCCTGCGCACCCGCGTCGGCGCCGATGTCGCGCAGGATGGCGGCGACGCCGTCGGCGTGTTCCAGTGCAGGCTCTCCGGTTTCGAGCACCACGGTATCGATCAGCGCCAGGGCGTAGGCCCGCGCCTGCCGGGTCCGGTGGTCTGCCGGCTCGACCTGATCGGCACTGCGCACCGCGGTGGACTGATTCGGACTCACGACAGCAAAAAGTCGCGCACGAGGGCCACCTGATCGGGCTGCACCAGCGTCGGCGCATGTCCCACACCGGAAAGCTCGACCAGCCGCGCCCTGGGGCCGCGCTGTGTCATCGCCAGCGCGGTCTGCGCATCGAGAATATCCGAATCGGCTCCGCGCACAACCAGCGTCGGCGCGGCGATCTGGTCAAAAGCCTGCCACAGGACGACCTCCCCTGCCGCGATGGCCTGCGCCGTCGCCGCACTGAACGGCTGCGAAAGCGCAGGGTCATAGTGCAAACGCCAGCCGCTGCCATCCGGGCGCAGCATCGGGCGAGTCAGCGCCATCCATTGCTCCGGGGTGTGCGGGCCGAAACCCAGAGAGATTTCGCGCAGCGAATCGGCCGCCTGCTCTGGGGTATCGAAGCGCATTTGCCGCCCTACATAGCTGGCGATGCGCATCAGCCCGCGCGGATCGAGCGACGGGCCGACATCGTTGAGTACCAGCCGGGCAATGGGGCTGTGCTCCATGCCGGCCAGGGCGATGCCGATGAGTCCGCCCAGCGAGGTGCCCACCCAGGACACCCTTCGGGCATTCAGGCGGGCCAGCAGGGTGACCATATCGGCCAGGTATTGCGGGACTTGGTAAAGCGCAGGATTGGCGAGCCAGTCCGACTCGCCGCGACCGGGCAGATCAGGGCAGACCACGCGGCGGTTCGCCTGCAGCGCCTGCGCCAGCACGTCGAAATCGCGGCCCTGCCGGGTCAGGCCGTGGACGCAGACCACCACATCGTCCAGGTCCGGGGCACCCCATTCCCAATAGGCCAGACGATGCAAGCCTCCAGGATGCAGGCATTGCACAGAAGACAGGCGAGGCTGATTTTCCACGGCGATCGACACGGTTTCCGAAACGATCGGCCCATCATACTGACTACCGCCAGGCTTGGAGAGATCAGGGCCTGTTCACGCTACTTGTGCATGCTGGAGGGCGACAGCACGTGCGACCCCTGTGCCGTGCCCTGAATCTGCTGTCGCAGGATTTCCCGGTCATGCAAGGTCAACACATGGGGTTTGACGGGCGTCGATGCCGTCGGACTGAAAAAGCGCGATGGGGCCAGCCGACCGTCCGCCACCGCCTCGCCCGTCTCGCCCTGTGACAGATTCGCCTCGACAGGCCGGGCAAGCTGACGAAACCCCTGCGGCATCAAAGCCGCAGGCGCGCCCGCCTGCGCCACCGTGACGACAAGGCAGGCGCCGAGACAGGAAGTCAGTCGCGATCGACGCAAGAACGGAAGCAAGGGCACTGGCGCAGCGTATCCAAAGTTTGCAATTGAAATTATCGAATCGAACCGGCCCGAATCACCCTGCTCTCGCAGTAAACTGTGTAACAAGCCTTAAGCTGACACGCCTTTGCAAGGAAGATCAGTCCCTCAGCCTGCCTTGTTTTCATTCAGAAGACGCCTCCATGGACCACGAAAAACCGAAGAAGCTGATGGTCGTCGACGACGACGCGCGCATCCGCGACCTGCTGCGTCGCTATCTTTCTCAAGAAGGCTACGAAGTCTTCGTCGCCGAAGATTCCAAGGCGATGTCGCGCATCATGGTCAAGGAGCGTTTCGACCTGATCGTGCTCGACCTGATGCTCCCCGGTGAAGACGGCCTGTCCATCTGCAAGCGCCTGCGCGCCTCCAAAGACCAGACCCCCATCATCATGCTCACGGCCAAGGGTGAGGATGTGGATCGCATCATCGGCCTGGAAGTCGGCGCCGACGACTACCTGCCCAAGCCGTTCAATCCGCGCGAACTCCTTGCCCGCATCAGCGCGGTGCTGCGCCGCCAGCCTTCGCCCGAGCTGCCCGGCGCGCCCTCGCGCGAAGATGAAACGGTGGTGTTCGGCCCCTTCAGTCTCGATCTGGCGCGACGCGAACTGAGCAAGAACGGCGAACCCATCGGCCTGACCACAGGTGAATTCGCCATGCTCAAGGCGCTGGTGCGCCATCCCCGCCAGCCGCTGTCGCGCGACCGGCTGGCCGAGCTGGCCAGAGGCCGCGACTACGAGGCCTTCGACCGCAGCCTCGACGTCGCCATCTCGCGCCTGCGCAAGATCGTCGAAACCGATGCGGCGCATCCGCGCTACATCCAGACCGTATGGGGCGTGGGCTATGTCTTCGTCCCCGACAACGCCGAAGGCTGATCCGGCGCCAGGCCACCCCGCGCCCGCCCCGGCGAAGAAGCCCGGGGTAGGTCCTGCCGGCCTGTTTTCTCGCATGACGCACTGGATCGGCGCCCTGTTCGGCCGGCTGTACTGGCGCACCTTTGCGCTCATCGTCCTGCTGGTCAGCGCCAGCCTGGCGACGTGGTTCCAGAGTTTTCGCCTGCTCGAACTCGGCCCCCAGGTCGAGCAGACCTCGCGGCAGATCACCAGCCTGATCGATCTCACGCGCCTGGCGCTGATCCACTCCGACCCGCAATACCGGGTCTCGCTGCTCGACGATCTGGCGAAAAAGGAAGGCATCTACATCTACCCGCGCAATCCGGGCGACCAATGGACGCCGATGAACCACTCCGAATTCACCAAGCGGCTCGAACAGGCTGTCGACACGCGCCTGAACGAACAGCTCGATTTCGCCGATGTGGTGAACGACCGCCCCGGTCTGTGGATCGGTTTCCGGATCGAGGGCGACCCCTACTGGCTGCTGCTCGACCGCTCGCGCATCGACCCCTCGCTGAGTGAAACCTGGGCGACCTGGGGGATCATCGCCACCCTGCTCGCCCTCATCGGCGCGGCGGTGATCGCCAGTTTTGTCAACAAACCGCTGCGCGACCTGCGCCTGGCCACGGCGCGCGTGGGCGCTGGCAATTACTCGCAGATGCTCGACGAGGTTTCGGGCATGCGCGAAATCCGCGAAGTCAACCGCGGCTTCAATCGCATGGCGCGCAGCCTTCAGGAAGTCGAAGAAGAACGCGCGCTGATGCTCGCCGGCATTTCGCACGACATCCGCACCCCGCTGGCCCGGCTGCGGCTGGAGGCCGAGATGAGCGTGCCCGACGAGCAGGCGCGCGAACACATCATCGACGACATCGAGCAGGCCGACCGCATCATCGGCAAATTTCTCGAATACGCGCGAAGCACCAGGCCGAAGATCGAAACCGTGGACCTCAATGCCCTGATCGACTTCGTGCGCGACCGCTATCAGAAAGACGAAACCGTGGTGCTGCACCTGCAGACCCCGCCGGTGCCGCCCGTGCTCGCCAATACCCTGGAGCTGCAGCGCGTGGTGGTCAACCTGGTGGAGAACGCCAAGCGCTATGCCTTGACGCCCGATGAAGTGCACACCGATCTGGACATCAGCCTGCAGCGCGGCATCGATTCCGTGCAACTCACCGTGCGCGACCACGGCCCGGGCGTTCCGGCCGACCAACTTGCCCAACTCACCCGCCCGTTCTTCCGCGGAGACGCGGCAAGAACCTCGGCCAAGGGCACGGGTCTGGGCCTGTCCATCGTCGAAAAAACCATCACCGCCATGGGCGGGCGGCTTGATCTGAGCAATGCCGAGCCCAGCGGTCTGCGGGCGCAGATCTGGCTGCCGCTGGCCGACACCCACGCTGCCTGAACTTCATTCGGCGGCTTCGGTCGGCGCGGCCTTGCCTTCACCTTGCGCGGTTTTGCTGGCGGCCAGTTCCAGCAGCAACCTCACTCGCAGCTTCGCCGCGTTGAGACCGTCATCGGCGCCGCCGCGCACCGGGCCGACGCGCGAGGCCACTCTCACCCGTATGCCCTGCCGCTGCGCCCAATGCAGCGCCGCCTCAAGCTCGCGATGCATCGTACCGCCCCCGGTTCCGGCGACGACCAGTCCGGCCACGCGGGGCTGTACCGCTTCGCTCGAAACCAGGCAGCGCACCACGGCACCATCGCTGCCCGCCACATGGGTGAGCAACTCCACCCGCGGCCACGCATCGGCAGCGGGAACGGCAAACGGCGCGCCGACTTCGGGCACGGGCTGACGCCAGAGCCGCAAATCCTCGCCGTCCACCTCGCCCAGCGGGCCGCGCTCGCCGGAGGAAAACGCTTCCACCTTGTGCGTGTTCGCCTTGGTCACATCGCGCGCGGCATGCACCATGCCATGCAACACGCACACCACGCCCAGCCCGCGCGCTTGCGGGTGCACGGCCACCCGCACGGCGTCGAGCAGGTTCTGCGGGCCGTCGGCGTTCAGCGCGGTGGCCGGACGCATGGCGGCGGTCAGGATCACCGGCTTGTCGGTGTCGAGTGCCCCCAGGGTCGGTTCGCCGACCCGCCCCCCGAGGGGATCAAGGAAACTTGGGGCGGCCCTGCGTTTCCTTGAGAGCGCCCCCAGACCTGCCGCATTCGCGTCAGGCCCCCCGAGGGGGTCAAGGAAACTTGGGGCGGCCCTGCGTTTCCTTGAGAGCACCAGATGCAGAAAGTAGGCCGTTTCTTCCAGGGTGTCGGTGCCGTGGGTGATGACGCAGGCCTGGATCTGCGGCTGCGCCAGCCAGAAGGCCGCCCGTTCGGCCAGTTGCGTCCAGACGGCGAAGCTCATGTCCTTGCTGTCGAGGTTGGCCACCTGTTCGGTATGAATTCGGGCCAGGCGGCCGAGCGCCGGCACACTTTGCAGCAGCGCATCGACCCCCAGAACCCCGGCGGTGTAACCCGGCAGGCTGGGGTCGCCCTTGGCCACGCCCGCGATGGTGCCCCCCGTTCCCAGTACCACGATCTGCGGCAAGTCTGGGCGAGAAAATGAACTGGACATAGTGGGATCTCTTTGCAGAAAGACTGTTTTGATTTACAGTGCTGTGAAAATCATCAAGCTGGAAGCCTACCCAGCATTCATTTGGATCTTCTGATTCGAACTGACTCATTGTGCAACTGCCGGAGTCCGCCCATGCGCCGCCTCGTCTCCAAACTCACGCCCCGCCAGCAGCAAATCCTCGATCTCATCACCGCCTCGGTGCACGAACTGGGCTACCCGCCCACCCGCGCCGAAATTGCGGCCAGGCTGGGATTCCGTTCGGCCAATGCCGCAGAAGATCATTTGCAGGCCCTCGCGCGTAAAGGGGTCATCGAGTTGACGCCCGGCGCGTCGCGCGGCATCCGCATCACCACCCCGCAGCGCCCCGCATCCCTGGGGAAGACACCCCACATGCCGGATCTGCGCCAAGAATTGCCTCCTGGTTCGCATCAGGGTCTGCAACGCGCGCTGCCCGGCGCCGAGCAACTCTGCCTGCCGCTGGTGGGCCGGGTCGCCGCGGGCCATCCCATCCTCGCGCAAGAGCATATCGAGCAAACGCTCCACGTCGATCCCGGCGCGTTCGCGGTGCGCCCCGACTATCTGCTCAAGGTTCGCGGCATGAGCATGCGCGATGTCGGCATCCTCGATGGCGACCTGCTGGCGGTCAAAAGCAGCCAGACGGCGCAAAACGGCCAGATCGTCGTGGCCCGCATCGGCGACGAGGTCACGGTCAAGCGCCTGCGCCTGCTTGCCGATCACATCGAGCTGCTGCCCGCCAACCCGGAATTCACATCCATCCGCGTCGATGCCCGCCAGCCCTTCGCCATCGAGGGTCTGGCCGTCGGTCTGCTGCGCGGCAAGCTGCAGTAAAGCCTTGGCAAACCCCTCGTCAGACCACCGACACCTGCCGCCGCGATTTCCACCACCCCCACACCGCAGGCAGCAGCGACAGCACGATGATGGACAGGGTCATGAGCCCCAGGTTGTGCTTGATCCACGGAATATTGCCGAACAGATAACCCGCCATGACCAGCAGCCCGACCCAGAGCGCGGCACCAAGCATGTTGAAGGCCAGAAACTTGCCATACGACATTTCGGCCACACCCGCGACGAACGGGGCGAAAGTGCGGATGAAGGGCATGAACCGTGCGGCCACGATGGTGATGCCGCCATATTTTTCGTAGAAGGCATGTGCCTTGTCGAAGGCGCGACGGTTGAACCAGCGAGAGTCTGGCCAAGAAAACACCTTGTGGCCGATGGCCTTGCCGATCTGGTAATTGAGGCTGTCGCCCAGCACCGCGCCGAGCCAGAGCACGGCCATCACGCCCGGCAGGCTGAGCGCCCCGGTGGCGGCAAAGGCGCCCACCACGAACAGCATGGAATCGCCCGGCAGAAACGGCATGATGACCAGCCCGGTTTCGACGAACACGATGCCGAAGAGCAGCCCGTACACCCAGGGGCCGTACACCGCGATGAACTGCGCCAGATGCACGTCGAAGTGCAGGATGAGGTCGATGAGAGCGTGGGGATCCATGCGATGGGGACTGAAAGCCAGAAGATGCCTTTGAAAGGCCGAAGACACAGATATTACGCCGGAAAACTGAGCCGACAATGAGCGCTCCCCAGCTCATCCGCAGACCCGCAAAAGTATACTGACCTGACGTGTCTTTTCTCGCCCCGCAACGCGGGGGCGGCTGCCGCCGCAGCCTTTGCACCCAGCCTGCCTTGCCACAACCCCAACGCCCGATTCGTCCGCTGCCGGACGTGCTCATCAGCCAGATTGCCGCCGGCGAAGTCATCGAACGCCCGGCTTCGGCGCTGCGCGAACTGCTCGACAACGCCATCGACTCCGGGGCCAGCGCCATCACCGTGCGGCTCGAGCAGGGCGGGCTGGGCAGCTTGCAGGTGGAGGACGACGGCTGCGGCATCCCGGCCGAGGAATTGCCGCTGGCGCTGCTGCGCCACGCCACCAGCAAGATCGCCGATCTCGACGAATTGCACCACGCCGCGCATCTGGGCTTTCGCGGCGAGGCGCTCGCGGCCATGGCCGCCGTGGCCGAAATCGAGATCATCAGCCGCCAAGCCGGGGCCGAAGGCGCGCGCATTCAGGCCAGCGCAGGCCGGGTCGGCACGGTGCAGCCCGCCGCCGCGCAGCAAGGCACCCGCGTGACCTTGCGGCAGTTGTTTTTCAACCTGCCCGCGCGCCGCAAGTTTCTCAAGTCGCATCAGACGGAATATGCCGGGTGCGCCGAGGTGTTCAGGCGCGCCGCCATCGCCCATCCGGGTATCGCCCTGCGGCTGTGGCATGACGGCCAGCTCAAGCTGCAATTCGACCGCGACCCCTCGCCGCACGGCCTCGACCGCCTCGCCGCCGCGCTGGGCGAAGCGTTCGGCGCGCACGCCCTGCCCGTTTCCACGCAGATCGGCCCGCTTGCCGTGCGCGGCCTGGTCTGCAGGCCCACCGCCGCGCGCGCCCGCGCCGAGGTGCAGCACATCATCGTGAACAACCGCTGGGTACGCGACCGCACCGTGGCCCACGGCGTGCGCGCCGCCTATGCCGACGTGCTGCACGGCGCGCTGCAGCCGCAGTACGCCCTGCTGCTCGACCTGCCCTCCGATCTGGTCGATGTGAATGTGCATCCGGCCAAATCGGAAGTCCGGTTTCGTGACAGCTCGGCCGTGCATCAGGCCGTGCGCCACGCCGTCGAGCAGGTGCTGGCGCGATCGGCTGGAGAAGCGATTTCGCAGCCCGCCGCCTCAGCGTCCGCTTTGGAACGGCCCCCATCCGCCCAGCCCGCGACCGCAGCGCTTCCCTTCGGCATCGCCAGACCCAGCCCGGCGTCCTGGGAAACTCTCTCGCACGCTTACGCGCCCTTGTCCTATGCTACAAAGCTAGACCTGACCCCAAAGGAAATCCCCAAGGCCCAGGACAGCGCCGCGCCGCGCCCCTACGTACTAGCCGCCGACATCGCCACCCCCCAGCCCGACGACTTCCCCCTCGGCTTCGCCCTGGCGCAGCTTCTGGGCATCTACATCCTGGCGCAAAACCGCCACGGGCTGGTGATCGTCGACATACATGCGGCGCACGAGCGCATCGTGTATGAACGCCTGAAAGCCGCGGAACGAAACCTGGCGCCCGTGTCCGTCCAACCCCTGCTGGTCCCGGCCGCCTTTGCCGCCAGCGATGCCGAAATCGGCGCCGCGCAAGATCATGCCGACACCCTGCGCGAACTCGGCGTCGAGCTCGACCGCGTCGGCCCCGCCAGTCTGGCGGTACGCGCCACGCCCACGCTGCTGGCCCACGCCGACCCCATCCGCCTCGCGCGCGGGCTGCTCGCCGATCTCATCGCGCAGGGCTTGAGCACGCGCCTTCAGGAGCGGCGCAACGCCCTGCTCTCCAGCATGGCCTGTCACGGCGCGGTGCGCGCCAACCGCCAGCTCACCCTCGCCGAAATGAACGCCCTGCTGCGCGATATGGAACGCACCGAGCGCGCCGATCAATGCAATCACGGCCGCCCCACCTGGCGGCAGATCAGCCTGGCCGAGCTCGACGCCCTGTTCCTGCGCGGGCAGTGAACGCCATGACGCCGCAAATCGCCCCGCCTGTGCTCTGCCTCGTCGGCCCGACCGCCAGCGGCAAGACCGCCGCCGCCCTGTACCTCGTCCAGCAGGCGCGGCAGCGCGGCGAAACCGTGGAACTCATCAGCATGGACTCGGCGCTGGTCTATCGCGGCATGGACATCGGCACCGCCAAGCCCGGCCCGCAGGAGCGCGCGCAGGCGCCGCACCATCTGCTCGACATCCTCGACCCGGCGCAAAGCTATAGCGCGGCGCAATTCGCCGCCGACGCGCGCAGGCTGATCGGCGAAATCCGACAGCGCGGCGCCCGGCCCGTGATCGTCGGCGGCACCCTGCTCTACCTCAGGGCGCTGCAGTCGGGCTTGGCCGAGCTGCCGCAGGCCGACCCCGCCGTGCGCGCCGAACTCGACGCCGAGGCCGCGCGCCTGGGCTGGCCCGCGCTGCACGGCCGGCTGGCCGCGGTCGATCCCGTCACCGCCGCCCGCCTCGCGCCGAGCGACGCCCAGCGCATCCAGCGCGCACTGGAAGTCTGGCAACTCAGCGGCAGACCGCTGTCGGCGCATCTGGCCGCCGGGCGCACCAGCGACGGCGACCTGCCCCTGCGCATCCTGTCGCTGGAGCCCTCCGACCGCAGCGCGCTGCACGCGCGCATCGCCCAGCGCTTCGAGCAGATGCTCGCTGCCGGTTTTGTCGATGAAGTGCGGGCGCTGCGACAGCGCGGCGACCTCAGCCCCGCGCTGCCCTCGATGCGCGCCGTGGGCTACCGCCAGGCCTGGCGTTTTCTGGATGGCGAAATCAGCGCCGAGCAGTTCCGCGAACAGGCCATCGCCGCCACCCGCCAGCTCGCCAAACGTCAGCTCACCTGGCTGCGCGCCCTGCCGCAGCGGCAGGTTCACGACTGCCTCGAACCGCTGAAAATTCAAGTTTTCTGACGGCGCGCCGTTAAGGGGGGAGGTCATTCATGCCCCGGCGCCCTTCATGCCACGTCCGCAACCGCCGTTCCGCCCGAACGCCCCCTGCCGATGCAGGGCGGGCGCAGGCTGCGCAACCTGCGGCGAGTCTGCCGCCGCACGCCAACACGTACAGGCTTCCCGGCCTTTTTTCCCCACCCAGTGCAGTGTTTCATGCTTGATGGAACCAATAAAAAGGATGGATTTGTCGTCAGGGCAAGGCGCCAACCACAGCGATACCCGCAGGTATCGCGCGGATTGGCAACGCCGCCCTGGCGGCAAAGGCGCCTTTTTATGTTCCAGATAGCGTGAAACACTGCACTCGAACCCACACTGGAACTCGCCATGACCCGAACCCCGACCGAACCTACCGCCCTGCCGCCTGGCGATGCCGCGCAGCAGATCGACAGCCTTTGCGCCCAGGCGCTCCCGGTGCTCGGCCAGCAGATCGACGCCGGACGCGCCCAGATGGAAACCGCCATCGTGGCGCTGAGCCAGCGCTTCTCCAGTCTGCACAGCCGCCTGGAAAAGGCCGTCAAGGCCTCGCAGCAGGCCGCCGCCGGCATGGATGGCGGCGAGGGCGTAGTGGCGGTGTTCCGCCGCAGTGAAGGCGAGCTCGGCGCCGTGCTTGAGCAGTTGCGCGCGGCGCTGGACAAACGCGCCGCCATGGTCGGCGAGGTACTGGGCATGTCGCGCTACACCGAGGCGCTGGAAAAAATGGCTGCCGAAGTCGCCGCGCTGGCGGCCAAGACCAATCTGCTTGCGCTCAACGCAGCCATCGAGGCGGCGCGCGCCGGGGAGAACGGCCGCGGCTTCGCCGTGGTCGCCGACGAAGTGCGCAAGCTCTCGGCGCAGTCGCGCGATACCGGGCGCAAGATGGGCGAGCAGGTGAAGATCATCACCGGCGCCATCCAGACGCTCACCCGTTCGGCCGGGCAGTCGCAGACCGAGGAGCAGCAGTTCCTCGCTCGATCCGAGTCATCCATCCACCAGGTGCTCGAACGCCTGCGCAAGGTGGCCACGGGGCTGTCCGATTCCTCCGACCTGCTGCAGCGCGAAAGCAGCGGCATCCGCGAGGAAATCGGCGACGTGCTCGTCTCGCTGCAGTTCCAGGACCGCGTCAGCCAGATCCTCACCCACGCCCGCGACAGTCTCGACCTGCTCGCGGCTGAAATTCAGGGCTATGCCTCCCAAGGCGCCGGCAACCCCGAAGCGGCACTCGACGTCACCGACATCCTGCAGCGCATCGCCAGCAGCTACACCACGCAGGAGCAGCGCCTGAACCACGCAGGCCAGCCCACCGTGGACGCGCAGGACGGCGGCGACATCACTTTCTTTTGAGTTTGGTAAATATCCCTTGTCTTCATCACTCTTGAACCCTTCACTGCACACCATCATGGCCAAAACCATCCTCATCGTCGACGATTCCGCCTCGCTTCGCCAGGTGGTCAACATCGCCCTGTCCAGCGCGGGCTACGAAGTCATCGAAGCCGTCGATGGCGTGGACGCGCTGACCAAGCTCGACGGCCGCAAGCTCCACCTCATCATCAGCGACGTGAACATGCCCAATATGGACGGCATCACCCTGGTCAAGGAGATCAAGCAAAAGCCCGACTACAAATTCACGCCCATCATCATGCTCACCACCGAGAGCCAGGAGGACAAGAAGGCGCAGGGCCAGGCCGCCGGCGCGCGCGCCTGGGTGGTCAAGCCCTTCAAGCCCGAGCAGATGCTCGCCGCCGTGTCCAAGCTCATCGCCCCCTGAACCCACCCTACCCACCCAGGAGCCGCCATGGACATCCTCGAACATGCCTCCGGCCCGGTTTGCAGCGTGGCGCTGCAGGGCGCGCTGGACATTTACGCCGCGGCGCAAGTGCGCGCCCGTCTTGGCCGATTGATCGCCCAGCATCCCTTGGTCGAACTGCAGTTGGCCGCGGTCGACGAGATCGACACCGCCGGCGTGCAGATCCTGCTCGCCGCCAAGCAGCAGGCCAGCAATCTGGAACACAGCCTCAAGCTCAGCGCCCACAGCCCCGCCGTCATCGACGCACTCGAACTCTGCGGTCTGCTGGCCTATTTCGGCGACCCCGTGGTCGAGTTCGGCCGCACCGCGACAACCAAGGAGCCGACATGAGTTTCGAACAACAGATGCAGCAGGCCCTGCGTTCCTTCATCGTCGAGGCGCAGGAATTGCTCGAAGGCATGGAGCACGGGCTGATGGAACTCGAACCCCAAGGCGGCGCGAATGCCGCGCCTGATGGCGAGCGCATCAACGCGCTGTTCCGCGCCGCCCACACCATCAAGGGTTCGGCCGGGCTGTTCGGCCTCGACGGCATCGTGCACTTCACCCATCACCTGGAGAGCGTGCTCGACCAGATGCGTGCGGGCAAGCTCGCCGTCAGCAGCGAACTCGTGGCGCTGTTGCTGCAAGGGCGCGATCACCTCGCGCAACTGGTCGATCAGGTCGACACCCAAGGCGCCTGCATCGCCGATACCCCGCAGGAGCAGGCGCTGGTCGCCCGGCTGCAGGCCGCGCAGCAGCCCGCTGGCGGCACGCTGCTCGCTGCCGCCGACGCCACGGCCTCCCCCGTCCCCATCCCGGCAGAAGCCGCCCCGGTCACCGTGCTGCCGCAAGGGGCGGCGCTGACCGGCAACTGGCACCTGTCGCTGCGCTTTGGCCCCGACAGTCTGCGCAACGGCATGGACCCGCTGGCCTTCATCCGCTATCTGCGCGGCCTGGGCGAAATCGTCAACCTCGTCACCCTCACCGACGCCCTGCCCCCGCTCGACGCGATGGACGCCGAGACCAGCTATCTCGGCTTCGAGATCAACTTCAGGAGCGAGGCCAGCAAGGAAGACATCGCCGCGGTGTTCGAGTTCGTGCAGCAAGACAGCCTCATCCGCATCCTGCCCGCGCACAGCCGCATCGCCGACTATGTGGAGCTGATTCGCAGCCTGCCCGAAGATGATCTGCGGCTGGGCGAAATCCTGGTGCAGGTCGGCACACTGACGCAAAAAGAGCTGAACGACGCGCTGGCCGCGCAGCACGATGCGCAGGCCAGCGGCGGGTCCGCAGCGCCCTTGGGCGAAATTCTGGTGCGCGAAGGCGCCACGCACCAGCCCATCGTGCAGGCCGCGCTCGACAAGCAAAGGCAGGTCAAGGAAAAGCGCAGCCGCGACAGCCAGATGCTGCGCGTGACCGCCGACAAGCTCGACGCCCTGATCAATCTGGTGGGCGAACTGGTCATCGCCAGCGCCGGCAATGCCCTGCACGCGCAGAACGCCACGCAGCGCGAAGCCGCGGCGCAGATCACCCGCCTGGTCGAAGACATCCGCGAGCGGGCGCTCAAGCTACGCATGGTCGAGATCGGCGAGACCTTCGCCCGCTTCCAGCGCGTGGTGCGCGACGTATCGCGCGAACTCGGCAAGGACATCGCCCTGGTCATCGAGGGCGCCGACACCGAGATGGACAAGACCCTGGTGGAGCGCATCGCCGATCCGCTGATGCATCTGGTGCGCAACGCCATGGATCACGGCATCGAAACGCCCGAAGTGCGCACGGCGCGCGGCAAACCCGCGCAGGGCACGCTCAGGCTCGCCGCCCGGCACGACTCCGGCAGCATTCTCATCACCGTGGCCGACGACGGCGGCGGCCTGAACCGCGAGCGCATTCTCGCCAAGGCCGTCGAGCGCGGGCTGGTTTCAGCCGAGACCGCCGCCGCGCTGCCCGACGCCGAGGTCTGGAACCTGATTTTCGCGCCCGGATTTTCCACCGCCGAGGTCGTCACCGACCTGTCGGGGCGCGGCGTGGGCATGGACGTGGTCAAGCGCAACATCGAGGCCATCCGCGGCAGCATCGACATCCAGAGCAGCGCCGGTGCGGGCACGCAGATCCTGCTGCGCCTGCCGCTCACCCTTGCCATCATCGACGGCTTTCTGGTGCAGGCCGCCGGGCGCACCTTCGTGCTACCACTCGATACCGTGATCGAGTGCATGGAGTTCGCGCCTGCACAACGGCAGGGCTATATCAACCTGCGCGGCGAGGTGCTGCCGCTGCTGCACCTGCGCGACGCGCTGGAACTGGCCGAACCCGGCGCAGGTGCACCGAGCGCGCGCCGTCATGTCGTGGTGGTGCAGACCGTCGGGCAGCGCGCCGGCCTGGTCGTCGACGCGCTGCTCGGCGAATACCAGACCGTCATCAAACCGCTGGGCGCGCTGTTCGCCCACCTGCAGGGCATCAGCGGCTCGACCATTCTGGGCAACGGCGAAGTGGCGCTCATCCTCGACGCCGCCACCCTCATCCACCGCGCCAGCCGCAGCGCCCAGGCCCGCCCCGCCCCCCTGACCACTGACCACTGACCCCTGCCTCCTCTCGAAAAACAAGGAAACCCGCCCCATGTTCACTCGCCTTCGCATCGGTACCCGTCTCGCCCTGGCCTTCGCCCTGCTCGTCGCGCTGCTGCTGGCCAACGCCGGGTACGGCCTCTACCAGGCCGCCAACATCCAGGGCCGCTTTCAGGAAGTGGTACAGAACCGTCTGGCCAAGGAAAGGGCCATGACCGACATCAATCAAAGCTACCAGCGCGCCGAGAGCGTCCTGCTCAGAAGTCTGCTCACGCAACAGTTCAGCGCGGCAGACCAGGCCATCCTCGACAAACAGCGCCGCGATATCGAGCAGTCCTTCGCCACCCTGTCCGCCCTGCACCCCACGCCCAAGATGCAGGCCCTGCTGGACCCGCTGCGCGCCGACCTGACCCAAACGCGCCGGGCGCAGCAGACCGCGATGCAGGAGATGCAGCAAAGCAACTTCGGCACCGCCACGGCCGATTACCTCAAGGCGACGCGCGACCTCGACTTGCGGATTCGCCACGAAATCGACGCAGCAGAAGCATGGGCGCGTGAACAGACCCGGGCGCTGTATGCCCAAAGCGAAGCCGACTTTGCCAGCGCGCGCAACGCCAGCATCGGCCTGGCTCTGCTTGCCCTGTTGCTGGCCATCGCCGCCGCCTGGCTCATCACCCGCTCCATCACCCGCCCGTTGAGCCAGGCGGTGGAAGTCGCCCGGCGCGTGGCAGGCGGCGATCTCTCGGTGCGGGTGGTTTCCCCGTCGAAGGATGAAACGGGTCAACTGCTCGCCGCCCTGGGGCAGATGGTCACGCAACTCACGGCGGTGATCGGCTCGGTGCGCTCGTCTGCCGAACAACTGCTGTCGGCATCGGGCCAGGTCTCAAGCACCTCGCAGAGCATCGCGCAATC
>NZ_JAVERI010000028.1:0-15657 GCF_034007205.1 Thiomonas sp. | reverse complement strand
TTCATCCATTCAATGCCGCCCGGTGGACATGTGGACAAGCCGCTTCGCGCCTTGCCCACATGTCCACCGGCCCCGACCACCATCAACCATTGTGATTGTTGCATTCCACACTAAACGACGAAGGGCCGCCGCGAATAACGGCTTGCCATCCAAAACACCGATCCGCCAATCGAAGGGTGTATACATGAACTCCTGTGCCAGAATGACGTCGGATTCCTTGAGCATTTCACGCGCGATCTCAACCAATTGCGTCGCGTCCTCCGCCTTTTTGACGCTGAGACTAAAGGCGCCATCAGGCACCTTCAGCACCACCGGATAAGGCAGCAATCTGGCCGCCGTGTTCAGACTGTGCTTGCTCAACAAGAACGTCTGAGGTGTCGGCACGTCGTGGCCTTTCAGAAGTTCTGCAAGATACGCCTTGTTGGTGCATCGCAAGATCGACGTTGGATCGTCAATCACAGGCATATTGGCCATTTCTGCCTTGCGTGCAAACTGGAACGTGTGATCAGATACTGCAGTCGTTTCCCGGATGAACAAGGCATCGAATTGGGTCAAGCGAGAAAAATCTTTCTTTTCGATCAATTCGACGGAAATATCAAGCTCTTCTCCAATATCGACAATCTTGCTCAGTGTTTTCAGGTTCGATGGAGGCAGAGGATCTTTCGGGTCATGCAGTATGGCGACCGCCATGCGGTACGTGCGGGGTCGCGGAGCTGGATTCCAGGTCCTTCGGGTGAACTTGGCGAGGCCTCGCGTAAAGACGCCATCCTGTTCCGCACTGATGTCCGCAGGCTTGAGCGGTTGTATGGCCGCGACCTCCCACACTTCCGACTTGGCTGCGCGCTCCACTTCAATCTCCAATAGCGGGCACTGGAACATTTCGAAGCTCTTGCGGGCAAGATTGGCAAGCTGCGGGTCCTCTATTTCTCCGAAGAACACGTGCAGGGTGAGGCTGCGGACTGATCGAGGAACCTCTTTCAGCGGGCCGACAAGGGAGTTCAGCGTCGGCAGCATGCTTGCCTGCGGCTTGCGGCGTGCGAGATCCAGGATGGTTTCGACGCTCGGAGTCACTCGATCTCCGCGAGCCTCCGCGAGCAGCGAACAGTAGTACCCGACACTCAGGTAACTGTAGCTACGGCACAAATTGATGATCTTGCGCGGCCGGCTTCGTATTCGCGGGCCATCCGCAAGGAAGTGTTCTGCCGTGACGACCTCCATGTCTGGGTCGCTCCAGCGAAAATCGCTTGGTTTCTCGACGATGATCAGATGGTCCGAATTCATTGGGAGCTCTAAATGCAAAAGAATCGTTGCTCCGGCCATCGATCATGGCCGGAATGGGGGGCGCTCGAACTGCGTGGCCTAACCAGGCGGCGCCTGGTTCCAGTCGATGTTTGAATTGTCCGCTTTCCTGACGGCCGCTTTCGTGGCGATATCAGGACGCAACTGCTTGCGAAAACGGATGGCACTCGCGCCATCGGCGTAGTAATTGCGGATTGGAGCACCAAATGGCGTGTAGCCTAGTGCGCGAAATAGCGCGTGCGCGCGCACATTGTCAATGCGACTTTCCAGACGCACTTCGGTGCAACCGTGCGCCGTTGCTGCGCGGGAAACTTCATTTGTGAGAAGGTGGCCGATTCCGGAGCGTTGGCAGCCGCTCTTGACGGCAATCGAATAAAGGCGAGCAATCTGAGATCGCTTGCGCATGAGAATTACCGCACTACCTACGACCATGGCGCCTGCCTCTGCCACCAGTACAATGGCCGAGGCACTCTTTGATAGGGCGCGCCAGCTTCTTCGCGATATTCGATCAAAAGCGAACGATTGTTCTTCAAGCTCTATGAGCTGCTCGATATCCTGGTGGTCGGCCAGCCTAATGCGGGTTTTTGTCATCTGCTTTGTGAAGAACTCGAACTTCGCTTGCGGCGCGTGGGGTACTCAATGAGCACCCATGCAAGAAGCAGCGGAACCACAATGGCGAGAATAGCCAGCATGAAGTGTAGAAACTCATTCAACACGATGAGATTCCAAATGCTTGGGCGCTGATCGGTTCGCGCGCCATTTCTCGACGCGGTTGGCCAAGCGGAAGAACGCGATGAACCCGACGACGACGACGGCTACAAAGGTAATGTCCTGGAGGAATTGAGGCACTGGGGGGGGCGTCCGATGGTCCTTGATAGTCACCTAAACCATACGCCGCGGCGGTCAAGAGCGTCGTAAATTCGGCATAAAGTCTCGCCCTGTAGGCGGTGCCGCGAGGCGTTCCCGTAACACTGACTCCCTGCCGCAGGGCTTCTCAAGCGGCACCCCTCATCAAATTTACGCAGAAGTTATGACGCGACCAAGGACTTAGGCGAATACTGCTGCATGGCAATTTCGCCATTCGATTGCGAAAAAGAACATGCGCGCTCAAATCTTCAAGTCCCTGGCGGGCGTCGCTGCGGTATGCGGCGGTGTCATGGTTGCTACGCTGCCGTCTGTAGCAACCGCACAAGTCACTGGCAGCGTGGCCTTGACTTCCGACTACGTGTGGCGAGGGTCTTCCCAGACCCGCGAGAAGCCCGCCATTCAAGGGTCGTTCAAGTACGCCCACGAGTCCGGTCTCTATGCCTCGGTGTGGGGTTCGAACGTCAAGTTCAAGCCCGACAACGGCGCGTCGAGTGAGTTCGACATTGCGCTGGGCTGGAGCGGCAAAGTCGCCCAGGACTGGGCGCTCGACGTCTACTACCTGCGCTACCAGTACCCGGGCTCCGATGTGAACCTGAACTGGAACGAGGTCAATGCCGCCGTGACCTGGCGCGACAACTACTGGGTCGCCGTGGGGCATTCCACGAACGCCATGGCAAGCAAGACCACCGGCACCTATGCACTCGTAGGTGCGCGCTACCCGATCAACGACACATGGCGGGTCGAGGGAACCCTGGCGCGCTACTTCCTCGATAGCACCTATGCGAAGAGCTACACCCACGGCTCCATTGGCGTCGTCTGGGCGTTCAAGGCGCCCTTCGAGGCTCGCCTGACCTTGCATGGCACCGACTCGGCGACCAAGCAGTTGTTCCCCGGCATGGCTGGCTCGCGCGCGGAATTTGCGCTGCAGGCGTCCTTCTAGGAGTTCCCCATGTCTTTGACCTCACGCCTCGCTGGCATCCACGGAGTATCAAATCATGGTTGAGCCACTTCTCCTACTTTCCCTGCTCCTCGTTGTGGGCTGGCCTTTGGGGCGCTATCTTGCCGCGGTCATGCGTGGCGCCCCCATGCGCAGCGATGCGCTGTTCTCATGGATCGAGCGCCCCATTTATGCAGCGCTTGGCACCCGCCCTCATGTCGGCATGAGCTGGCGTGGGTATGCGGGCGCATTCCTGCTGTCCAACCTGCTACTCGCAATTGTGGTGTGGGTGATCTTCATGACGCAGGCCTGGCTTCCGCTCAACCCGGACGGCGTGCCGAACATGAGCTGGGACCTGGCCCTGCACACCATGGTTTCGTTCCTCACGAACACCAACCAGCAGCACTACTCGGGCCAAGCACAACTGTCCTACCTGTCGCAGATGACCGGCATCGTCGGCCTGCAGGTCGTCACGCCTGTCATGGGCTTGGCGATGGTGGCGGCCACGCTGCGCGGTTTGTTCGGTGGCCGGCAGGCCATGTCGCAGGATTCCGCCCAAGTCAAAGCGACAGATGCCAAGGTCGTCGTTGATGTCGGCAACTACTGGGCCGACGTGACGCGGGCAACGCTGCGCTTCGTGCTTCCGCTGTGCCTGGTATTGTCGGCGCTCCTGACCTGGCAAGGCGTTCCAGCGACGCTGGCCGCCGGCCCCGTCGCAAGTCCAGTGGAGGCCACGGCCGAGTTCAAGGAACAAAAGATCCCGCTGGGCCCGGTCTCCCCGATGGTGGCCATCAAGCAATTGGGCAGCAACGGCGGTGGCTGGTACGGCCCCAACAGCACGGTTCCGCTGGAGAACCCGACACCGCTGAGCAACTTCCTCGAAGTGTTTGCGATTGCCCTTATCCCGGTCTCGATCATTTTCATGGTGGCGCCGTTCACGGGCCGGCGCAAGTTCGGCGCGATGGTCCTCGGCACGATGCTCACCATGTCGGTGCTGACGGCTGGCATCAGCCTGTGGTCGGAGAACAATTCCGCGACCACGCTGGATGTCGCGCTGATGGAAGGCAAGGAGGTTCGGCTGGGTGCTGAAGCATCGGCCTTGTGGGCATCCACCACAACGCAGATCAACAATGGCTCGGTCAATTTGATGCTGGATTCCTCGGCGCCGCTCACCGGCATGATGTCGATGATCAACATGCTGATCAACGCCATCTGGGGCGGTGTGGGCTGCGGCCTGATGCAGTTCCTGGTCTACCTGATGTTGGCGGTCTTCCTGGCCGGCCTGATGACCGGCCGCACGCCGGAATTGTTTGGCCGAAAGATCGAGGGGCCGGAAGTCAAACTGCTGGCGATTCTGGTGCTGCTGCAGCCGCTCGTGATCCTTGGCTTTACCGCGATCACGCTGGCTATCCCCAGTATTACAGGGAACTCGAATCCCGGCTTTCACGGAATCAGCCAAGTCTTCTACGAATACGTCTCGGCTTTCGCCAACAACGGATCGGGCTTCGAGGGCCTGGGTGACGCCACGGTGTGGTGGAACGTGAGCTGCGCGATCGTGCTGGCCCTGGGGCGCTTCCCCTCGCTGGTGATCCCGCTGGCCATCTCCGCGATGCTGGCATCCAAGCGGCGCGCACCGGAAGGCTCCGGCACCTTGCACGTCGAGACGCCGACATTCGCTCTGACGCTGATTGGCATCGTCATCATCCTCACGCTGTTGCAGTTCATGCCAGTGCTGGTCCTTGGCCCTGTGGCTGACCATTTGCTGCTGACCGAACTGCTGGCTCGGTAAAGGGAATCTGAAAATGAGTACCACACATGCAAACGCCCCGGTGACCGAAGGCCACAGCTTCAAGCCTGCGCTCATCGATTCATTCAAGAAGCTGGCGCCCCAGCACGCCGTGAAGAATCCCGTGATGGCCGTCGTCTGGCTCGGTACGGTCTTGACGGCCATTGCTACCCTCGCAGGATGGACGACCGCCGGCTTCGGCTGGTCCGTGACGCTGATCCTGCTGGTGACCGTTCTGTTCGCGAACTTCGCCGAAGCCGTCGCCGAGGCGCGTGGGCGCGGTCAGGCGGCCTCTTTGCGCCGTGCGCGCAAGGATTTGGTCGCCCGTCGGCTCGACAAGGCGGGCAAGGAAACCACGGTGCCTGCTACCGAGCTTCGGCCCGACGATCTGGTGGTCGTGGAGGAAGGCCAACTGGTGCCAGCCGACGGTGAAATCGTCGAAGGCGTGGCGACCATCAACGAGGCGGCCGTGACCGGCGAATCGGCGCCGGTGCTGCGTGAAGCCGGCACTGACCGCTCCGGCGTGATCGGCGGCACCAAGGTGCTGTCCGACCGCATCGTCGTGCGCGTCACGGCAGAGCCGGGCCACAGCTTCCTGGACCGCATGATCTCGCTGGTCGAAGGCTCCAATCGGCAAAAAACGCCCAACGAAATCGCCCTGGGCATCGTGCTCGCCGTCCTGACCCTGACCTTCTTGATCGTGGTCGTCACGCTGCCCTTTATCGGCGGTTTCGTCGGCGTCGAGATCAACGTGGTGCTGCTGGTGGCGCTGCTGGTCTGCCTCATCCCCACGACCATTGGCGGCCTGTTGCCTGCCATTGGCATCGCAGGCATGAACCGCGCGCTCAAGGCCAACGTGCTGGCCAAGTCCGGTAAAGCCGTGGAGGTGGCAGGCGATGTGGACGTGTTGCTCCTGGACAAGACGGGCACGATCACCTACGGCGATCGTCAGGCCACGGCGTTCCATGCGCTTGCAGGTGTGGACGGCACCCAGCTGCGTCAGGCCGCTCTGCTGGCCTCGCTGGCCGATCCCACGCCGGAAGGCAAGTCGATCGTCAAGCTCGCTCGCGAGAAGGGTGAGAAGCTCGTCGATCCGGAACAGGCGCACTTCGTGGCCTTTACCGCGCAAACCCGGATGTCAGGTGTGGACCTGCCGGGTGAGCGTGTGATCCGCAAGGGGGCCATCGACGCCATCATCAAGCATGTCAAGTCGCTGGACGGCCACGTTCCGGCCGAACTCGAAGCGCGTGTCAATGATGTCGCTCGCAAGGGGGCAACGCCTCTGGTGGTGAGCGACGGCAGGCACGTGCTCGGCGTCATCGAACTGTCAGACGTCATCAAGCGCGGCATCAAGGAACGCTTTGCCCGCCTGCGCGAGATGGGGGTAAAGACCGTCATGATCACCGGCGACAACAAACTGACCGCAGCCAACATCGCCGCCGATGCCGGCGTGGACGACTACATCGCCGAGGCAAAGCCGGAAGACAAACTCGCCCGTATCCGCGCGGAGCAGGCTGGCGGACGCCTCGTGGCGATGGTGGGTGATGGCACCAACGACGCACCGGCGCTGGCCCAGGCCGACGTGGGTCTGGCCATGAACTCCGGCACGCAGGCCGCCAAGGAAGCCGGCAACATGGTCGATCTGGACTCCGACCCGGCCAAGTTGCTCGCGGTGGTCGAGATCGGCAAGCAGCAGCTCATCACACGCGGTGCGCTGACGACGTTCTCGCTGGCCAATGACGTGTCGAAGTACTTCGCCATCCTGCCGGCGCTGTTCGCTGCGGCCATTCCGTCGATGGCGGCGCTCAACGTGATGAACCTGACGAGCCCGACCAGTGCCGTGCTGTCGGCGCTGATCTTCAACGCGCTCATCATTCCCGCGCTGATTCCGCTGGCATTGCGTGGTGTTCGCTTCAAGCCGGCCAGCGCCACCCATCTGCTGCGCAACAACATGCTGATCTACGGCGTGGGTGGCGTGGTGCTTCCATTCATCGCGATCAAGCTCATCGACGTGATTCTGTCGGCCTTGTTCAACGTCTGAGGAACTTCCCATGACCATGACAACTTCTCTCACTTCTCGGGCACACAAGGGCCGTCCTGATGACACACCGGTAGCAGACCGTGGGGTCTGGCGTGGCGCTATCGGGTTGACGGTTCTCTCCCTGGCTGGCTTCGGCTTTCTCTACTCGCTCGCCGGCGTTGGCATCGGGCAGGCGCTGTTTCCCTCAACCGCCAACGGCAGCATCGTCGAACTCGATGGCAAGGTGATTGGCTCCGAACTGGTAGCCCAGCCCTTCGTCAGCGAGCGGTACTTCCAGCCACGCCCCTCTGCCGCCAGCTACAACACGATGTCACTGGCTGGCAGCAACCAGGCGCGGACCAACCCAGACATGCGCAAGCGCCTGGAAGAAACGCGCGCGGCCGTCGCCCAGCGTGAGGGCATCGAGCCATCCGCGGTGCCGAACGACCTGATCACCCAGTCTGGAGGAGGCATCGACCCGCACGTCAGCCCCGAAGGTGCCTCGGTCCAGGTCGCGCGGGTGGCTCGTGCGCGCGGCCTGGAGCCGAGCATTGTCGAAGGGCTCGTCGTCCAATACACGGAGAACAAACAACTCGGTGTGCTGGGGCAGGCACGGGTCAACGTACTGAAGCTCAATCTCGCTCTGGATGCGCACAAGGCGGCCCCGGCCACCCCTGCGGCGGGGGCACAGAGCGAATCGGCGGTTCCTCAACGATAAGAACGGGAGGCGCATGAGCACGTTGAGCAAGCACCTGGATGAAAGAGACATCCTGTTGGGCCTCAAGGCCGCGAGCAAGCGCGAAGTCTTCGAGGCCATCGGTCAGCACATGCAGGCCCTTCATGGGATATCGGCGGAGTCGGTTGCATCGGCACTCCATCGCCGTGAAGCGGCTGGATCAACGGCACTTGGTTGTGGCGTAGCGATTCCGCATGCCCGTGTGAACGAGCTGGAGCGGATTCGTCTGCTCTACCTCAGGTTGGCTCCGGCGCTCGTGTTCGACAGTCCCGACGGTGAGCCGGTTTCGGACATCGTGGCGCTGATGGTGCCTGCGCCCGCGACGCAGGAGCATCTGGACGTGCTTGCTCACGTCGCTTCACTTTTTTCGGAGAAGGCGTTCAGAAAGGCGCTGCACACATGCGAGGAACCGGGTCAAGTCATGGAAGTCATTGCGAACTGGCCACATTGAGAAGAGCACAGCAAGGAGCCCATACCGATGATGGCTCAGGGTATGAGGGATCATCGGTGATGTGCGTGGGCATCGCCTGCGAGGTCGATCGCATTGCCGTCACGACGAACAGCAGGCCTGGCGGGCGCTTGTTCCAATCGTTCTTTCCCGCCAACACCGTGGGTCGGGCGGTGGTCCGCATGTTCTGTGCTGGATTTCGGCAACCCATGCGGATTGTCATCAGCGGAGTTCGCGCCTTGGATTTCGCGCTGTTACTGGGACGGGGTCACAGGCGGGAAGTGATCCTGCTGTTTCAGCCGATGCCCTCGGCTGCTTTGGCCGCCCGCGCATGGCACCAGCCTTAAATCGCGGCCTTGCTTGCACACCGCGAACTTCCGACTTACCGTTCTGAATGCACAGTGAATTGAAAAGGTAGCCATGGGGTCTGAGAATACAGAAAAAGCTGACGCCCTCGTTGGAGAACTACGGCGCCAGGCTGCCGGCAGACTGACTGTTTTCCTGGGCGCTGCCCCTGGTGTAGGGAAGACCTACGCCATGCTGGCGCGTGCGCGAGACCTGCATCGCCAGGGCGTTGACGTGCTCATCGGTATCGTTGAGACACATGGCCGCGGTGAGACGCAGGCAATGGCGGATGGCTTGCCCCATCTGGCACGAAAAAAGGTCGAGTATCAGGGGCGAACGCTCGAAGAGATGGACCTCGATGGTCTCCTGGCGCGCAAGCCCGCCATCGCCCTTGTGGACGAATTGGCGCATCGCAATGCGCCCGGCAGTCGCCATGAACGTCGCTGGCAGGATGTCGAGGAACTCCTGGACGCGGGCATCGACGTCTATACCACGGTCAACATTCAGCACCTGGAGAGTTTGAATGACGTGGTGCATCAGATCACTGGAATTCGCGTCAGCGAAACAGTTCCGGATTCGGTATTCGAGCGCCTGCGGGACATCCGGCTGGTTGACCTCCCAGCACAGGAGCTGATCGAACGCCTCAACCAAGGCAAGGTTTATCTCCCTGAGCAGGCGATGCAGGCGCTTCAGGGATTCTTCTCGCCTTCCAACCTCACAGCGCTTCGCGAACTGGCCATGCAGACCGTTGCTGAACACGTGGATGCCGATCTGCGTGAAAAGCAAACAGCTCGCGGTCTGTCCGGCGTTGGCATCCAGCGTCATGTGCTCATTGCCATCGATGGTAAAGGCCAATCGGAGTATCTGGTGCGCGCCGGCGCGCGGATCGCTGAGCGCCGCGGCGCGCCTTGGTCTGTGGTGTCGGTGGACACGGGTCATTCGGCTGAAGCTGCGCTTCATGCCGAGGACCTCGACCGGGCTTCATCACAGTTCAATTCGATGGCACGCTCCGAGCAGCAGCGCCAGATGGAACTCGACAAGGCCTTTGCTCTGGCTCGAAGCCTGGGTGGGGAGACAGAGTTGCTGCGAAACACGGACATCACGCAGGGGCTGCTGGATGCCGCAGCTGCGCGAGGTGCTCGGTCCATTGTGATCGGTCGCACGCGCGAGCGCCCCATCGCGAGAATTTTCAATCGAACGCTGACTCAACAGCTGCTGCAAAGGGGGGCTCGCTACGAACTCACCATTGTCAGCACGCCGCAAGCGAGGCAGAAATCCCGGGGACTCTACGATTTGAGGGGGGAGCGTTTGGCCAAGGGCGAACCTGGGCTGATCCTGCTGGCCACCGTCGGGGCCGTGATTGCGGCGTTCATCGCAGAGCGCTTCGTAGGGCTGGAGGATCTTTCCACGGTGTTCCTGGTCGCCGTCTTGCTGGTGGCTTCGAGGACGCGCATGGTCGCAGCGGTCATCACCGCGGTACTGTGCTTCGTTGCGTATGACTTTCTGTTCATCGAACCGCGCTTTACATTGTTCATCAGCGCGCAGCGAGGTGTGGCCACCGTGCTGCTCTTCATGACCGCCGCCTTGATCGCCGGACGATTGGCTTCGCGGTTGAGAATGCAGGTGATCTCGTTGCGCGCCGCGAACACTCATGCGACGGCCATGCAGAATATGGCCCGGCAATTGTCCAAGGCGGCCGATCTTGGGCAGGTCATCTCCGCCAGTTCCTCCGTGCTCCAGTCGAGTTTGAACGCCCAGGCTTGGCTGCGTATCAATGGCGAATCTGGTCCAACCGCAGTCCAAGGCGAACTGTCAGAGAAAGATATGGTCGCTGCCGACTGGTCTCAGCAGCATGGCCAGGCCAGTGGCCGTTATACGGACACCCTGACCAATTCCGCTTGGTGGTTCCTGCCGATCCGTTCCGATCAGGACACCATCGGCGTCGTGGGATTGCGATTTCCTTCGGCGATGGGGCGGCTCTCATTCGAGCAGCGGCGTCTGGCCGAAAGCATGACGGAAGACATCGGTCAGGCAGCGCTGCGCGCCCGGCTGGTCTCGGAACTTGAGGTGGCCCGAGTGACGGGCGAGACGGAGCGGTTGCGCTCGGCCTTGCTGTCGTCGGTGTCCCACGACTTGCGCTCACCACTCTCTTCCATGATCGGTGCGGCCGATAGCCTGTCCCGTTATGGCAAGGATATGAGTTCAGAAGATCGCCAAAGTCTGCTGGAAACCATCAGCGTCGAGGGTGAGCGACTGGATCGCTACATTCAAAACCTGCTGGACATGACCCGGCTGGGCCAGCAGGGCCTCACCCTGTCGCGCGACTGGATTGGCGTGGATGAGTTGATCGGTTCTGCCTCGCGGCGTCTGCAGCGCTATGAGCCGACAGTGAAGGTGGAGAGCGACATCGATCCCGAAATCGGCCTGATCCATGTTCATCCGGCATTGATCGAACAGGCCATCTTCAATGTCATGGAGAACGCCGCCAAGTTTTCCCCACCGGGCGAACCGATCAGTGTTCAAGCCAGGCCAGCTGATGGCAACGCAGTGCGCATCGACATTTCGGACCGCGGGCCAGGTATCCCGGAGGACGAGCGACGCAGGATCTTCGACATGTTCTACAGCATGGAGCGCGGTGATCGCGGAAAACAGGGGACGGGCCTTGGCCTGACGATTGTGCAGGGCATCGTGGGTGCCCATATGGGAAAAGTAGAAGCGTTGCCCGGTCCGCAGGGACGAGGCACATTGATTCGGCTGACGTTGCCCATGGGCGAGCAGCCGAGCGAGGAATGAGACCATGAGTGCAGCTATCGATTCCGCGCCCGCGCCGCGCGTTCTTGTGATCGACGACGAGCCGCATATTCGCAAATTCATCGACATCAGTCTTCGATCGCAAGGCTATCTCACGTTGCTGGCTGCGACTGGCCAGGAAGGCTTGAGCATGCTCGCGGGGAAAGGGGCTGACATCGTGGTGCTGGACCTCGGACTTCCAGATCGCGATGGCGAGGATGTTCTCAAAGAGCTGCGTCGGTGGTCACGGGTCCCGGTCATCGTCCTGACCGTTCGCTCGGACGAGGAGGGGAAAGTCGCGTTGCTCGACGCCGGTGCCAATGACTATGTGACCAAGCCCTTCGGGATCGAGGAACTCATGGCACGCATTCGCGCGTTTCTCAGGGTGAGTGGACTGCGTAGCGAGACAGGGCCCATCTACGATGACGGGAATCTGCACATCGACCTTTCCCAGCGCGAGGTAAAGCTCCAGGGGCAGGTCGTCACCCTCACCCGTAAGGAGTTCGCGTTGCTGGCCCTCCTGGTCGAGCAAGCAGGCCGTCTGGTGCCACAGCCTCAGCTTTTGAAAGAGGTGTGGGGCCCGACCCACGAGGAAGATGCGCACTACCTGCGGATTCTCGTGGGGAAGTTGCGAAACAAGCTGGGGGACGACGCATCGGCGCCAACATACATCGTGACAGAGCCGGGTGTCGGATTGAGGTTCGTCGGTAAGGAGCGGATCTGAATGCGTTGAGTTGGCAACAGAGCCATCCAGTCATTCGTGTGTCGCGCATGAAGTTATGCATATAGAGTATTCGAAATCGTTGTCGGTCGATGAGCGGCAGCACATCGTGAATGAAGTCCTTCGCCATGACCGCGCGCCGGTAGGCGTGGGTATGCCGCGGGCCATTGGCCTCAGCGCCCGCATTAAAGATACGCTCGTGGGCGGAGTGTGCGGCCGTATCGAGAAAGACCGCTTGTACGTCGAGTACCTGTGGGTGGACAGCCGATTTCGCGGCCAGGGCATCGGTTCCAATTTGCTTCAAGCGGTCGAATCCGCGGCAAGGGATGGAGGTTGCGTCGAATCTCAGATTGAAACGCTATCGAGGAAGACGGCTCGGATTTACTTGGCGAGGGGCTATCGAGTCACGCATCATCTGTGCAACTACATCCCCGGATTGACGCTCACTGTCATGACAAAAGAGCTGGGTGAGTCGCATATCGTCGAGTGCTGATCGGCATTCTTACCACTGGGCGGGCGGTAGGTTTAACCGCTGTATCGCGCGCTTGATGAGCCAAGCCATGGTGATGGTGCCCAACAGATAGATGACGCCCGTCACGTTCGGCATGTTGCCAAACGAGGAAACCATGAATTCCTTGATTTTGAGGTAGGCCCATCCTGCCAAAGATGTCTCGTCAAATAGAATCGCAGCGAGCATAAGGGCCGTCGATAGCCAACTATCCTTACGCTGGCTATTGGCGTGCCTGAGCCCGTTTTGTGATCGAAGCACCGCAGCCCTCACTTGGATTCGCATGGCAAGGAGCACGTGCACCCCGGCAAGAGTCCAGAAGAACGCAGCTGCCGCGCTCATCAGAATCGACCAGAATCCGTTTCGCGGTGCCGCAAAACCTTGCTTAGAAGATTTTTTATCTTCGGCTGCGGGGCTGGGTCAGGCCGACTCAATGCTCGCAGAAACCGGTCGCACAACCAGCGTGCGTCATACCGACTAATTGTTTCCATCAACGCTCGGTGCCGCTCTTGTCGCTCAGCAAGAGGCATGGTGAGAGCGCGGTGCATGACATAGGCCATGGACTCCTTGTCGTAGGGGTTGACAGCCAGGGCAGCCGGCATTTGTTCGGCATCCCCCGTAAACTTCGAGAGAACCAGAACCCCGGGGGCATCGGGGTTCTGTGCCGCGACAAACTCTTTTGCCACCAAACTCACGCCGTCTCTAAGCGGGGTTACGAGCGCAACCTGCGCTGCTTGATAGAGTCCGGCAAGTTCCTCGCGGCTCAGCGTCCTGTGGATGTAGCGAACAGGCGCCCAATTCAGTTCCCCTATGTCCCCGTTGAGCGCGCCGCACAAAGATTCAATTTCACTTTGCATATCGGTGCAAGAATTGGTTTCGTCGCTTGCGGGGAATGCGACCTGAATCAAGGTGGCGCAAGAACGGAACTCAGGAAACTTATTTAAGAACTCACCAAAACCTCGAACTCGATGAGGAATGCCTTTGGCGTAGTCCAAGGGGTCGATACCGATGAGGAGTTTGCGTCTTGAGTACTCCTGCTGAATTCTTTGCAAAGCCTCTTGTGAACCCTGGGATTGCGCGAATGCTCGGAAGTTTTCCACATCTATCCCGAGAGGGAAGACGTCGACCAAAGTTCTCCCGCGCCGTGTGACCACGGAGCCCTCAACAGCCTGGTCTCCAAAATAGGTCCGAACGTAGGATAAAAAGTTTTCCTTGTCTTCGTGCGACTGAAATCCGACCAAATCATAGGCAAACAGCGCGCTAAAAAGCGATTCGTGATTCGGCAGTGCTGCCAGCGTTGCAGAGGGCGGTAGTGGGGTATGGAAAAAAAAGCCGATACGATTCATGACTCCGGCCGCGCGCAGTTCCTCCGCCAACGTGATGAAATAATAGTCATGAACCCAGACGATATCGTCGTCGTCAAGGATGGAAGTAAGTGTATTGGCGAATCGCTTATTGACCGCTCGATAAATCAACTCGCCTGATCCATCGAATTCTGCCAAATCAACGCGCTGATGCAGCAACGGCCACAGCTGACCATTGGCATAGTTTTTGTAGTAGCCATCGTGTTCTTTTTGGCTGAAGTTGACGCAGAGATATTCAACATTCCCATCAATGGAGCGCTCAACTCGGTTTTCTCCATTTGTCTCCGCTGTGATCAGCCCGCTCCATCCGAGCCATAATCCACCATGCTCTCGAAGAAGCTTGCCCAAGGCTACGGAAAGTCCACCTGCATCTGGAGTGTGTAGATCCGCCAGACGGTTTGAAAGCACAATCAACCTGCCGCTCATACGACCTCTCTGCTCCCAACTGCAGCGATGGAACTGCACAAAAAAACTAGGCAACAGGTGGAAATGCTACGTTGGAGGACGAGCGCGCTCCGTAAATTTGGCGATAAATTCCCTGAGCCGCCTTGTTTAGGCGGTAAACATGGAGCAGGATCGGAACGTTCGACGCTGAGACAAGGCGCCGAGCAACCCCGGTATCTTGTTGGTGTTGCGCCGTCTGGGCCGAGGCTAAGTCCGCTCCAGATTCCGCGCTGGTTGCATGCGGGTGTGCCCAGTTGAGCTGAGCAACGTTGGCGGCTGCACCGGGCGAATCCACTTTCACTGGTCGTGGTTCGCTTGAACAAGAGAAAGATACGGATTGTTCGGCGGCGGGTTCTGGAACAGTTGCAGAGGGTCTGTTAGAAGGTAGCCATGGAGGCGGCGCGCCTTCCTTGGTCCAGCCACATCACAGATCCAGATGTTCAGGCCATTGGGTTGCTTGCGATGCAGTTGCAATCGTTCGAATCGCTTTTGCACCCATTGCCAATCCGACTGCTCCTCCTGTTTGGCCAGCGCACTTACCTGTGGATGTTCCTGCGCATACCGTTGGAACACGCCGGGACTGACCAAGTACGCGGTATCGCTCACCGAATGCACCAGCGCCTTCGCGTCGTTGATGATGAGGCGCCGCGAAGCGATGCCCTTTCGCAGCCACGCCATGAAGTGCTCGCCCGAAGGCTTCGTCGCCGAAAGCGCGGGCGCTGGCGTTTGTGACGAAGGCAGCGCCGCTACCGAGGCTGACTCGGGCACGTCGGGGCGCATGTCGGGCGCATCGTGTGAGGCAGTTTCCACATCCTGCGCAGAGGCCATTCCCACCATCGCCAGCATGTCCTCGACGACGTCGGACATGACCTGAGGCTTGGGCGGATGAATAGAAGCGGTGCTTCCAGCTTCTTCCCATGGCAGCGCCTCTTGGCTTGCCGAGGCGGCCTTCGCATCAGCCGTGGGGGGTGGGAGCGACGTATCGGCCGCTTTGTCCGCAGAAGCCGTGTCGATCGCCACCGTCCCGGCGAACGGCACCGGCCGCTCGCCAGGCTCCCAAATCAGCGCAGGTGACAGCCGCAACAGGGTGAACGAGTGGGACCAGCCGGTCGAACTGGTTACGGTCGCGCGCCAGATGGCCTTGCCGTCGAGCGTCGGCTGCAACATGCCGTGGTCCTGGAGCACATTGAACACCGCGGTGTTGTTCGCAGGGATGCCATCGACACCCTGGGACAGCAGGTGCGCGCGCAGCTTGTCCGATACCGTCTTGCTCACCAGCCACAGCGCGTCCTCGGTGAGCCAGCCATCGGAGGCTTCGGGCTGGTTCAGCTTCAGCTCTTCCTTCAGCAGGTAGCGCAGCCCGTCGACCAGCTTGCGTTGGAGCGAGTGCTT
>NZ_JAVERI010000045.1:0-2512 GCF_034007205.1 Thiomonas sp. | reverse complement strand
CGGTACAACCGCCATTGGCGTCTCGAAAAATTGGGCTTCATGTCACCCCTCGAAGCCCGACAGACCTATGCTTTGCGAAAGGCGGCCTGAGTTGCAAAACCGTGTCCAGACAACCCGAGCCGGTACAAAAGGTGTGAAACGCCACGCCGGGGGCGTCGCCGCCAAGCGCTCGCTTGATCTTGTCGAGCGCCTGATTGGTGCGCGCCAGCACCAGCACCTTGTTCTTGTCGCTCCTGGGCAGGGTGTTGACATCATCGAGTTGCTGCCGAATCAGAGCGGCGATCTCCCTGGCTTTCTTGTCCGGGTTCAGGCCCGGCAGCAGCCGCACGCCGTGGTCGCCTGCTTCGGTGGGGCGCTGCGGCACGGCCTGCTTGTCGGTCTTCACGCTCACCTTGGCCAGCAGCTTCTGGGCATCGTCGATCACCGGCTGGACGCAGCGAAAGTTGTCCATCATGCGGCACTCGCCTGTCCCCTGCAGCGCGGCATGTGCTGGAAAATGTCGGCCGAAGTCGATGAACAACTCAGGCGCGCTGCCGCGCCAGGCGTAGATCGATTGCCAGTCGTCACCGATGGCCATCAGCGTGGGCGGCTTGCCCAGAGTCGCCTGACGGCGCTGGAGGGCCCGCACCCAGCGCACGATCAAGGGCGAGATGTCCTGAAATTCATCAACCAGCAAATGCGTGAAAGGCCGCAACGCCTCCTCGGTCAGTGCACAAACCCCGGCGTCCTCGCTCAACTGGAGAAAAGCGCGGTTGAAGGTCATGACCGGTACGGCCTGCTGGCTCAGATGCTGCTCGAACCTCGGCCAGAACCGCGCCAGCGCCGACGCGAAATGAAATTCCGCCGTATGCGGCTTGAACGTCGGGGCGATGTCGCTCAGGGTGCGAGCAACCTCCAGCCCCAGGCTTTCGACAAAGCCGCCCTGGGCGCAGAACGCCTCGATGAGATCGCTTTCGCTGTGCTCACCCTTGAGCAACACATCCAGACGCGGCGCGGCCTGCCCGGCAGGGTCGGTCTGGGCCGCTTGCTCCACGCGGTTTTTCAGGCGGTCGAGGCTTTTGCGCGTGCGAATATCGAGCGCATCGACCGCGTTGAATCGGGCCACGATGGCACGTCTGACCTGCACCGCCAGGCTCATGGGAACGGGCTTTTGCTCACTGCCCAGCGCCCCGGACAGGCAAGGCAGGGGATCGCCGTCGATGCGTCCATCCAGACTCAGATAGACCGGCATGCCCGTTGCCATCACGCGGCCATTGGCATGGAAGGCCTGCCCTTCGGCATCGAGCATCCGCACCGGCTCGGGATCGACGCCGTCCACCGGCCACAAACCCAGCGACGTCCAGTCCGCATTGATGCGCTTGACCACGTCCAGATCGCGCGCACTGGCCAGACCGAGCACCGATCGTGCGTATTTCTTCTCCGCCGTTTCGCACAGCAAATCGCGCCTGGACTCGATCTTCACCAGAGCCGCCACATGCCCGCGAAACGTCGCGTCCTGCGCGTGCAAATCGCGATAGGCTTCGAGCACGAGCTGTTGCTGGCGCTCCGACAACCGAGAGCCTGAATTGAACGCCGGCCCGGCATGGTCCTCGCCGCCCTGCGCGCTGCCGATCATGTCGAACCACTCCACGCCCCTGAACGCCTGCCGCGCCAGGCGCGCGAGCGCCGCATGAAACGTCTTCACCATCGCCGCGCTCACGCCTTCGACGGCTCGCGCATCTTCCGGACGCAGACGCTCGTTCCAGATCGGCACCGACAGCGCCTTGCACAGCTTTTCGCGCAACTCCTTGCACGAGGCGCGGGTGAATGACACCACCGTCACCTCCTGCGGGCTGATGCGTAAGTAGCACACCATCAACACCACGCGCAGCACCAGCGTGGTCGATTTGCCAGAACCTGCGCCTGCGATCACACAGGTCGCCGGATGGTCAGCCAGAATCATCTCCCACTGCGCAGGCGTCGGCGCCGACACCGCGCACAGCCGCACCGCCAGCGCCACGTCCTCGCGCATCTGCCGGGCGATCTGCTGCCTCACGGGTAGTCGATCCGGCCCGTAGATCGGCGCCGCCGGGGGCGCTGCGGCGTGGCTGCGCGCGTCCGCATCGACGCGCTCCTGTGCGGCCCGCAACCCAGCCCGATCAGGGCCGTGCGTAGGTGCGGCATGTGCAGGATTAGGCTGCGTCGGTGTCGCGTTGCGCGGGTTGCGCACCGTCTGTGTCGATGCAGAGAAAACCCTGGAAAAGAGCCGGTTCAGCATGAGAAGCCTCGTTTCGGAAAGTGTGCGTGCGCCGTGATGGCGTCGTGTTTATCGTGTGTTCGAACCGCATTTTCGATCACGGTCAGGCAGTTGTAGCGTGGCGCAATCTTGCGAAATTGGCCCTGCGCAGCGCTTTTCGCTGCGCATTTCAGCGATCGTGGACGCCTGTTTCATTCTGATCGTGGACGGCGTTTCAGGCTGATCGTGGACGCGCCGGGGGTGCGCGCAAGCGATGGGTTTACTGTATCTCAATCG
>NZ_JAVERI010000029.1:0-14645 GCF_034007205.1 Thiomonas sp. | reverse complement strand
TCGGTTCATCCCCGCGCGAGCGGGGAACACACTTCTTCCAACTTGTTGATCTACCAAATAAAATCAACTACGCCCGATGTTACCGATTTTTTCCCACATTTTTCGGTCCAAAAATCCAGGTTGTTAAAGAGCATTCTCATCTGGTGGCGGCAGAAAACTCACGAGTTTCGCGCCGTCAAGTTCAACGGGCGTGCGTCGATTCTGCCCCAGGGTGATGAAGTCGAATCCTGCCTCATTGCCCACGCGCCAGGCCATGACGGCATTGCCCTCGCCAATGCCCGCTTCGACTTGACCCCAAATGTATTCGCGCACTTTGGCCGAGTAATTGCCAACATACACGCCCGCGCGGATTTCCAGTAGCCAGATGGCGAGCCGTCCGCGCAGCCTTGGCGGGGCGTTTTCAAGCACGATGACCAACATCGCCTATGGATTCCGGGTTGGGTATGGCGGGGCCGATTTGTTCTTCGAAGCGTTCAGGCGGGTCGATTTCGCCTGCGGCGAGCATGTCTTCAATGCCAGGGATGATTTTCTCCAGCAGCCTCGATTCGCGGAACACATCACGACAGGCGATTCGTACTTGTTGCTCCGGGTTGGCCGGGCGGCGTGCGGCAATGCGAAAGGCAAGTGGCACGACGGTGTCGAATTTGTACACGTCGGCCACGTCGTAAACAAAGGACAATGGCTTTCCGGTGTGAATGAAACCGATGGCGGGTGCGTATCCCGCAGCCAGCACTGCCGCTTCGGTCACGCCGTAAAGGCATGCCGTGGCTGCAGACAGGCAGCGATTGGGCAGGTCGCTTCTGTCCCAGTCGTCGGTGTCGTAGTTGCGCGCTTTCCATTCGACGCCGTATTTCGCAGCGATGCGTTTGTAAGTTTCGCGTACGCGCGCGCCTTCGATGCCCCGCAATTGCTCGACCGAGCGCCGCTGCGGCGGTTCTTCGCCAAAGCGAAGTGCGTACATCTTGCGCACGATCTTCAGCCGCAGCGCATCATCCAGTGCAAGGCGCGCCTGATAAAGCAACTTGTCAGAGCGAGCGCCACCTGGCTGCCCGGCGGAATAGAGGCGCACGCCTGCTTCGCCGATCCAAACCAGCAGTGTGCCGACACGTGAGGACAAAGCGCAGGCAGCGTGCGAGACACGGGTGCCTGGCTCCAGCATCAGGCAGGCAACCCCGCCGACGGGGATGTGGGTGCGCACACCATTCTTATCGACGACGACGAAGGCGCCGTCCAGCACGTCGAGGTGGCCGCGCTCGATGTACAGGATCGACAGGCGCTCCTTGATCGGGATGGGTTTGAGCGTAGGCAGAGCTTGATCCATTGCAAGTCTTTCGGCGTTTTTATGCCCTGCGCACCAGCAGCAAGCCACAGCCGAAGGCCTTGGCGTGGCCGATTCCGTTTTCCAGCAAACCGACCAGACGCGCGGGATCATTCACTCTCAGCACGCCTTCGAAGGTGCACGTCACCAGTTTTCCGGCGCGTCTGTCCTTGCGGAAATATAGCGGGGCGTGCGGCAGGATGTTGGTATTTTCGAACGTGGCCGCAGCGCCCAGCTTGCGCGCCAGCCAGTCACGTTGGTCTTCTTCCTTGATGAGCGGCACGCGGCATTTTTCCGAGTGCTTGCCGGGTTTGGCGGCGCATTCGGCGTCGGTGATGGTCTTGACCGGGTTGGCCGTGAGCAGAAAGGCCAATCGCTGACCAACGCTGGGTGTTGGCTGAATCTCGCGGCTGCCGTGCAACAGTATCCCCTCTGCGCGCACCGGCACGCGGCGGGACTGCACTAGCAAACGAGCGGGTCGCCCGATGCGACGCTCTTCAATGCGGAACAGGAAACCCTGTCTTTCCTGCTCGCCGCTCTGGCGGGTTTCGCGTGCTTCACCGGGGAACAGCCGCCACACTTGCCGATGAATGTCGTAAGGATTGCGCACGGCTTCCCAGGGGATTTCGACGCGGCTTATGAACATGGCGCCTCCTTGTTCTTATGCAGGTACACGAGCCGCGTGCCGAACTGGCGCTTGATGCCGTGCAGGGGCACATCGCGTATCCGGGTTTCGAGTCCAGCAGGTCCGCCCTTGTGCTCGCTGTAGATCAAAACGCCGCTGCCGCTGGATTTATGCAGCGCCTCCACGCCATTTGCCGCTTCGATTTCGCCGTCGAACATGGGCCGGGCCGGCGGGCAGGCGCGCCGGCCCAGTGTCGGCGTGTAGAGCGGGCGACGCAGCGCGGCGGCGATCACGTCCAGCGTGTAGGCCGCGTCGGGCTTCGCCCCTACAGCCACGCTGAACGCGGCGTCGAACAGATATTCGCGGCGCGACACCACGGGGAATTTGTTGGCTTTGCCGTCCACCTTGCGAGCGTCCATCACGGTATGGAAATCCGGCAGTTTTACCCCCGGTTTTTTCATCGGCAGCTCGCGGTCGAACCGTGCGACAGCGGTATCGACGCGTACGCTGAATTCCACACTGGCCGCGAGCGCCGCTTGGCCCGCGTGGTCGTCGCGATCGATGCCGAGGCAAGCCGCCAGCAAACCCAGCAGGCCGCTGCGCGTGGGGTAGAGGTTGGAGGGCCGGAAATCCTCGTAGGTATGCGTGCCCCACGCCTGCATCGGCCCGTCCAGCCGCAGGATCAGATAGCGCGGCATGGCCTCAGTCCTGCCCGCCGCAGGCGACCCAGTCTTCCAGCTCCGCCAGCGTGGTGGCGGGCTTGCCGTTCAGTTCCACATCGCCCTGCACGGCGAACGCGTGCGCGGTTTCGTCGAGCCCGTAAGCGGCATTGATGCGTGCCCAGTATTCCGCCAACGCACTGATCGACGGCTTGAGAAAACCGCCGTTGCGATCGCGCTGGACCGGCGACTCGAAGGCATTGGCGAGCGAAATCGGCTGGTCAGCAAAACTCGCGATGACAAAATCGGCCAAGTTGTGCGCAGCGAACGACTGCTGCTTAGCCGACGGCACCACGGTCGCCAGCAAATGCAACACGTGGCGGGCAATGCTAAGCGCCTGCTTGCGTGATTCGGCAGTTTCCTCGCTCTTCATGTCGGCGATCAGGCCCAGATTCACCTGCAACTGTTTGAGGTTGAGGCTGGCGTAGCGGTAGAACACGCCGGACGAAAACTGCTGGGTATCCAGATGCCCCGCGCCGGTTTCGCCCGCGTCGCTGGTCAGATCGTCCACGGCGGTGAACCAGTCCACGTCCTGCGGCTCGACTGCGTGGGTGGTGATGGCGTGGGCGAAGGCCATTGCGCCGTCGACCGAGGTCATCAGACCGGAAGTCGCCATGCGCCCGGAGAGTGCGATATCGACAGTTTTGCCGATAGCTTGGCGAACCAGGTCGATTTTGTCTTTCACAGCCTTGATGCGCTTTTTAGTCAAAGCCTCATCGAGCAATTCCTGCTCGGTTTTTTTCTTTTGGCCTTTTTGTTTTGCCACGGCGGACTTTGCCTTGGTGATTTCTTCCTCGGTCAAAGAGACTTCTTTGACGATGCCGCACAACACGCGAATTTCATCAACAGACCAAGGGGCGACAGCAAGTTTCTTTGGTGCGGTGTCACTCACTGCTGCTTCATTCGTTTCGTCTGAGTCTTCGGCTTCTTCGTCCGACGATTTTGCGCGGACAAACAATTCCATCGTCTTGGCGATTAGTGCAGGTTCAAACTCGCCTTGTAGTTGCTCGGTAAAAATCGGTATCAGCTTTTCCAAATCCCGCGTACGTATTGACGAGGCACCGAGCGATTCGGCGTAGTACGCACTGGTGCGCATCGCGCGTTTCAAAGACTGGCTGGAAATTCGCACTCTGTTGACGCCGCCGAACACTGCTGTCTTCTGCATGTTTTGATCGTCGCGATTCAGGCACGACGGAGTGTGCGAAATCAGGACGTGAAAATTGATGAAGTTTTTGATGGACATTATTCAGCTCCTTTGGCGGGGGAAAATTTGGCGAGGTAGTAGTCTTTGACGAGTTGGCGCTTGGTCGTGTCGTTCCAATTCCAGAGCATCCAGCACAACAGATTCCAATCCAGCGCGGTATCGAGTTGTTTCAACAGGCGTCGCAGATATTCGATGTCGGTCGGCGAGTTGCTGCGCGCAACCTGCAAGACTCGCGCTTCAGAAATATTCCTGGCGGCAAGCTGCGCCCCCAAGGATTTCGCGTTGGCTGAATGACGCGCGTATGGCAGTAGATAGGCGATGCGATAATGGGGCTCCCCGGTACCCAGGCCGGGGAACAAGCGATACAGTGCGGGCAGCAATTCCATGTCGTCTGGTTTTGCGGCATGGCGCAAAGCAGCCCGGTCGCCGTTGTTCAATATTTTTTCAAACTGTACTTTACGTAGCCAACCGCAATCGAATGGCATGCCTATGCTCATTGGTTGTCCTCCTTCAGTTTTTTGAGCTCGATATTAAGGCCGCGCTCGGTCCAGGCGATGATCGGAATCAAGTCTGGATTGGCCATATATGGATCTGTCAACTCCTTGAAAATGTCACGACAGTGGTCGGTGACTTGTTGCGTATAGGCGCGGCGCGCTTCTCCCCATTCCTTAAAAGTCGCGTCGTTGGAAAGAGTCTGATGAATGAGGCCTTCGGTGCGAGCGAAAAAGAGTTTTTCGGAGGTTTCATGCACTGCTGCGCCTAGCCCTTTCATCTCCAGCTTTACGCCGGTTTTTTTGACCTTAATTTTTTTCCCTTTGGAGGCGTCCCTAAGTTTTTCATACAGAGTTTTTTTTGCCTCTTTGCCGATCTCTACCAGCTTGGTCAATCGTGCTTCTCTGTCCCAACCCGGTGCCAGACCAATCAATTCGTGACGGCGCTCCAGCACCGAGGCTTGCTTGGTGCGATAACCGCCGACAAGGATGTTTAACTTTTCGTCTCTGGCTATCGCAGCGAACTGGTTGATCGGCCCAGCAGGCGTCGAACCCTCTTTGGCGTCCTTGTCGTTCACTCCGCGCGGGATGACGAATTCGCTCAACTGCGTCCACGCCGGCGCGGTGGTGGTGAAGCTGGCGAAGCGTTGCTCCAGCACACCCTTTTTCAGCGTCATGGTCATCGCGCCATGCGGGTGCGGCCACACGCCTTCGACCGTGAAATTGAACTTCTCCTTGAGAAACCCGCTGTAGCCCGCCGTCGCTTCGCCACCCAGCACGTCGCAGGTGCGGGTTTGCTCGGACTTGACCAGCTCGACGTGCGCGGGCTGCCAGAACAGGCCGCGCATGAGGCCGATCTGGTTCCAGTGGATGGTCGATTTCTCGGCGATGGGCGCGACCCAGGTCGGGCGATCCTGCGCCGGGCCGGGCGCGTCGATTTGCCGTTCCGTCACGCGCGGGCGCGTCAGCACGTTGCGCCAGACCATGCGCCGCAAATCGCGGTCGAACACCAGCGTGGTGATCGGCGCGCCACCGCGCAGGCTGCCCTTGAACCCGCCGCCGAAGCTGGGGCAATTGCTGGCCTGATTGAACAGGGCAATTGCCGCGACTGGCCCGCCAAGGTGTCTGACTTCGCCCGCTTCGTTGAAAAACGCGTGGTTGTTGCCTTCCGGCAGGCCGATGAGCAGTTTCTGGATCGGCGTGGTTTCCGCCGCCTTGACGCCGCGCGTCTGCATGAAGGGCTGGGTGGGGTGGTCGAGATCGAACCAATCGGCAAAAGACGCAATGCCTGCGTCGAATTCGGCTGGCGTGAGCGATTCGGCCAGTCGCCGCCGCAGGTCGGTATCGTCGTTCGGCAGGAACATCACCTGCGTCATGCATACCAGCAGTTGCAGGCAAGCCAGTTCCAAGTCATCGCGCGGCAGGCTGATTTGCCAGTGCTGGCCGGGCTCGCACAGCAGATCGCGGTAGGTCAGAAGCTGGAATGCGCCCGAGCCGTGGTCGGCACGGACGGGAATCCACGGGTCTTCAAGCAGGTTCATGGCGGCGTTTCTCCATCCCGAAGTCTTTTGAATACGTAAATTGGCCGTCGCCACTGTGCCACACGCCGGGGGCGGTTTCGGCTGTGACGAGTTGCCACACGCCCGCCAACGGGCCGTCGGTTTCCTTGCGGCAATCGTGCAGACGCTTTGCCCAGCTTGCCGGGCAGGGGACGACGTTGAGATTCAGTTGTTCGGCCAGATCGCGCTCGGCGATGGCCTCGATCCGCTGGCCGTCGAGCAGGCACCCGTCGGCAGTCAACGGCAAAACGGAGAGGCTCATTTCGCCGTCGCGGGTCAAGCTGGTGATGCGTCCGTCTTCGTCGCGGAAACTGGCCACGGTCATGCTGGTCAGTTGCCGGGCGTCCTTTTCTCGGCGTACTTGTTCGGCGCTGAATTTGGTGAAATCGCAGGCGATTCTCTCTGGCTCGTCGGGCCAGTCATCGCGCTGGTAAACCTGCTCAATCCAATCGCGGTACGCCTCGGGAAAAACCAGCGTGTCGTCGCGATTCAAGAGCACGTCGGTGCGCCACAGCACGCGGGCGTTGCCGTAGATGAGTTCGAACACGCCGTAGTCGTCGCGCTCGACCGTGAGCACGGTGCAGCGCGGGGCTTTGAAGCCTGGCGGACGCCATTCGCGCTGATGCCGGTGCAGTCGCCCGAGGCGCTGGAACAGCAAGTCCACCGGACAGATTTGCGTGATCAGCCAGTCGAAATCGAGATCGAGGCTTTGTTCGACGACCTGGGTGGCGACCAGAATTCGGCCCGTGCCGCGTGGGGCGTCGCGTCCGTAGTGCTTGAGCACGGCGGCTTCCTTGTTTTGCCGGTCGGCGAAGCGGTAACGGGCGTGGAAGAGGTCCACTTCGATTTCCGGCTTGTCGCCGACGAGTTCACGAAATTCGCGCGCCAGCCGCTGGGCGTCGTCCACGAGATTGACAACGACGGCGACGAGTGCACCGTTCCGGGCGGCGGCGACGATGCGCGCACGCAAGTCGTCGTCCGGGTAGGCGGCGGGCAGGCGCAGGCATTCGACGCAGACTTCGCGGCGCGGCGGGCGGTGTTCGTCGCCCACGGTCAGCGGCGTGACCAGGCCGCCCGTGGCGTGCCAGAGCGCGGGATAGGGCGCGTTCGCTGCATCGTCGGCGGCCTTGCTGTCCCACGCCGCCAGCAGTTTTTCGCGCAGGCTTGTGGACAGCGTGGCCGAAAGCAGGACGGCGCTGCCGCCACAGGCGTGCTGGTTTTTCAGAACTTCGCCGAGCAGCCCGTACATGTAAGCGTCGTAGGCGTGGACTTCGTCGACGATCAGCACGGACTTGTTCAGCCCGAAACCGCGAACGAATTTGTGCCGCACCGGCAGCACCGAGAGCAGCACCTGATCGACGGTGCAGACGCCAATTTGCCCAAGGAAGACTTTTTTTCTACTGCTGGCGAGCCAGGCGGCGCATTGCACGCTGGCCTCGATATTGCCTTGCCGGGTGCGGCGCTGGCCGCGTTCGACGAGCCGCTGGAAGCCGGCGTTGAAGTCGCGCTTGCCGTGCGCGAGCACCACGTTCGCTTCGCCGTAGACCTTGGCGGCGAAGGCTTGCACGCGCTCGAACATGGCGTTGGCCGTGGCCTGCGTCGGCAGCGCGAAGACGATGCTGTCGGCCGCGCCCGCCTCGATCAGCCGCCAGGCGTGGGCGAGCGCGGCTTCGGTCTTGCCGCTGCCGGTCGGCGCTTCGATGAGCGTCAGGCCGGCGCTGGCGGGCAAGCCGTCGATCAGGGTTTGAATGCCGCGCGGTGCTTCGGTTGGGGCGAGCAATGCGGAAAAGCCGATATAAGGCTGCGCGGCGGCGAGCAGGCCGTAGCGCGTGAGCATCCAGCTGGATTCGATGTGGGCGAGCCGTTCGCGCAGGTAGTCCGCTAGCGTCTGATTCGGTGCGCGGTAGGAGAATTCGTCGGTGTTTGAGCCCAGCCAGTCGCAGATCGCACAGAAACCGGCGAGCAGCGCGCGAGCCGGGAGCGAACAGGGAGGCGGCAAGTTTTGCAGGCTGAGGCCGACGGGCTGGAGGAACAGGGTTTCGAAAGCGGCAGCCAGCGCGTGGCGGGAGGCTCGGTCGTGTTCGATCAGCGTGTCGTCGGCTTCGATGCCTTTCAGACCTTCGTAACCGGGCTTCGGAAAATCGCCGTGATGTCCGGTCACAGCGGCCAGCCAGTTCTCCCAGCGCGACCAGATGGGTAGCTCGATTGCATCGTCGAGCTTACCCAGCCAGCATTGGTATTCCAGTTTTGCCCACGCAATCCCGGCGTGTCCGTGGTCGAACGCGCTGATTTCCTGCGACGAGATTTCATGGTCGTCGCCTTGTGCGACGACCCGCCACGCCGCCGCCAGCGCGTCCGGCGCCTTGAGTTGAAAGCGGATGTCCGCCTTGCCCAGATCGTGCAGCGCGACAAAAAACAGCACCCAGGCGCGCAGGTGGTGTTCCGCAGTATCAGGAAACGCGGCCAGAAATCGCCCGCGCAGCGCGGGACAGGCGTGCCACCAGGCGGTAGCGACCGCTGCCACATCCAGACTGTGATACGCCAATGGATGCCATTTCGGTTCACCCGGATAGGCAGGGTCGGCCTTCCCCCAATATCTGGATATGAGTGAGAGATCATCAGGCGTTGCTTGCATGCCTGCCTTTATATCAATCAGCCCTCAGGCTGAATTCCCGGGCCGCCGCCAACCTTCATCCATACTGCCTTCCCGTCTCATCCAGCAGCTTTTTGACGGTTGTTCTCCATTTGGCAAGTGCCGCAGCACGCTACCCGCACCGCAACCGCCCGGGCTTCAGCGCGCTGGTGCTGCTTCCGTCTGCTGGATCGCCTGCCCGAGGGCAGGGTGCTCGACGAAAAGCAGATCGAAGCGCTGCCTTATGAACTCGGATAGCTGCATTTCAAGGGGCATGGGGGGAGGGGCATTTTGACCCGGAGTCCGGCCTGTTCGGGTGTGTTCATCGACGGCGGCGGCGCGGACTGAGTTCCTCGGCGAGGAAGTCTTCGAACGCGGCCAAGGCCTCATCCCAGTTTTCCTCGACCAGTGCCTGGCTGGCGCGCTCTTGCTCGCGCAGCCAGGACTTCATGAAGCGGACCTCGGTTTTGCGCGCCAGCACCGACTTCAGCTCATCCTCGGCCATCTCCAGCGCGTCCAGTTCTTGTTCGATCAGGGCGTCGATCGCGCGCGGATCGAGCTTGCCGGTGGATGCGGCCAAGGGCATGCCCATGCGCAGATCCTGCTCGATCAGGGCGATCTCCTGCTCCAGGTCGGCAAGCTGGGCCTTGAGCGCCCGCACATAGTCCTTGATCTGCGCGTCGCCCAGCGACGAAAGCTGGGCGGCGTCGACCAGGTCGATTTCGAGCTGCAGCCCGAGCAGGGCAAGGAGGTCGCCGTTCTGGTGCGCCGTATTGGCGCGCTGGAGCAAGGCGGTCTTGCGCGCGCGCTCTGCGGGATCGGGCTCGCGGTCGGGGTGCAGCGCGCTGGCGAGTTTGCGGTAAATGGCGCGCAGCGAGGGGGCCTGGGCGTCCCGCGGCCGCTTCTGCGTCTCGGGTTCAAATCGTTGGTGAGTTCCGGCGCTGTCGTCAGCCTCGGCGTCGAAGGCATCGGCCTCGGGCGACTCGGCTCCACGGGCATCGGCTTGACCGAAATCGTCGAAGCCAAACAGATCGTCCATCCGCGACTCAGCTTCCTCACGCTGCGGCTCGCGTTGCCGACGGAGGACGGCCTGCACGTCCGCATCGGCCTGAAGGCTCAGGCAGGCAGGCCCGAGCACCTCGATCATGGCGCGCAGGCGCCTGCGGTCGGTCTTGTTGTAGCGCGAATCGGACTGCATGGCGTCGAGCGCGAGCAAGAGTTCCTTGCGCATCGCGTTGAGGTCGCGCATCTTCGGGTCGATCTGCGCCGCCTGTGCCTGCGCCGCGCGCTGCATCGCGGCGTGCCATTGCTCCAGACGCTTGCGGGCGCGGTCGATCTTGCCGACCAGGGTGTTGAAAGATTTTTGCGGTTTGCTCAGCGGCTTGCCGCAGGCAGGGGGCTGGAGGGTGATGGCGGGGACGGACATGGGCTCGATCGTTCCAAGGCTGGGCGGCGCGGGTGGGGCAGGCGCCGGGAGGCTCTTCCGCGGCGGCGGCCGGCGCTGGCCACGAAGCAAGCACCGCCAAGCACCGCGGTCGGCAGGTCGGTGATCATCTTACCCAATGGGCCTGGTGCATCGCTCGGCGCCGAGGATGGAGAACCTGTTCATCGCCTGGCCGCACCCGTTGACGGCGGCTGATTGTGATGACGATCGGCCGAGGCACGAGCAGCATGCCGTCGCCTGGAATGATCAAAGCACCGAAAAATGGAAACGGCCCGCAATCCGGGCCGCTTCCTTCGATGGATTGGTGGGTTGTGACAGGCTCGAACTGTCGACCTACGGATTAAGAGTTCTCGAATTGTGAAAAGTGGCAAAACACTACAACACGAAAACACAGATAAATCAGATACTTATCGCTATGCTCGTTTTGTGCCGTGTTGTGGATAACTGCCATTTTTTGCCCCTGAGTGCCCCAGAAGTGCCCCAGAGAAACGGCAGTTATCAACAGTCCTATGGTACTGGTCGATGCTCATTCAGCGCCTAGGCCGGGCGAATACGGTCAACGCTGCGCTGTGCGGCGGGCGGCGCAGGGGATGAATTCAGTTCGCATGATGCGCTCCTCCATCATGCCAGCGCGCCGGGTTCGTCGAGGCCGCTGTCATCACAATCTTCGGCGGCGTCCCACGACTGCGCTGCTGCAATTTGAAGGATGCGCAGGGCGCGGCCTATGCCTTCTTCCTCATGCGCCTCGATCAGCGCCTGTGCGCCCTCGATCAGGCTGGCCACGTCTTCAAAGCGCCGTTGCGTTTCGAGCATGTTCATGTCATTGCTTCCCTAGGTTGTGATGCCCGCCGGGGCCGGGCGGGCGCGGCAGAAACTCTTTCGCGCGCTGAATTCCAGAGAAAAGTGGCAGGCCAGGCAGGGCAATGTGTAGAGGATAGAGATAGAGAATTGTCCTCAATGTCCTCACTTTGTCCTCACTTTGTCCTCAGTTCTCAAAAACCGCACAAACCCAGCATTCATGCGGCTTGCAGCGGTTTTTTCGATTTGTCCTCAGTGTCCTCAGTCTTTTTTTGCGCGCCGGGCCGATTTAGGCCACGCTCGCCAGCCTGACGATGCGCTTCTTGGTCGGCGGGTTGTACGAAAAAAACCCGGTGTGCGCCGGGTTTCTCTCATGCGGTGAAGCTCAGCGGTGAAAAAACCGACTGCCCTCACGCAAGGGCTGCGCTCTCGCCTGCGCTTTCGTTTGAAGTCGGATCACCTGGTTCATGTCGGAGGCGGCACGATAAGGAATTTCGCCACGCAACAGCGTCTCCAGTTCTTCAGCGGTTTGGGCGTCGAGGTGCGCCCATGATCGATCACCGGTGCGCTCGCTCACATGCCAGCCCTTGGCGGCCTCGGCCTCGGTCAGCGCCAGCCCAGCGCGGTGAACTTCGAGCAGGTTGAGCATGGCGTTTTCCAACGCCTCACGAGCCTGCAGGAAATCCGGCTGCCGCAATCGTTCTGCGGTGGCGCGCTCGATGACGTTCTGCAAGCGACTATTGATTGCGCCCAGCGCTCTTTCCAGCAGGCTGATCTCGGCGGTCAGCCTGGCGTGCTCGCCTTGCAGCCGGGCGAGCACGCTGGCCTGTGCCGGGGCTGCCGCGCTGGTGTCGCCAGCCAGGAAGCGCTTTGCGCGGGTCAGCAAGTCGTCCTCTTGGCGCGGCTGCTCTGAGGTGTGAGCACTCATTCTGCTCACACACATCTGATGCTCGCTGCGCGCGGCGTCGAGGCGCTGCATGATGGCGTCGCGCTGGTCGAGCAGTTCACGTACAGCGGGATGCTCTGCGCAGCGATCCGGGAATTTGGGCTGTTCGGCAGTTTCGATAACTTTAAGGTTTGATTTCATGGCTTTGGACTGCGATTTAGGTTGAAAAAGGTGTTTAATACCCCCCCCTCAAAAACTCTGCGCCGCAAAAATCTGGCTGGGCGCACGGTCTTGAGGGGAGAGCTTCAAACTTTTGATGCCCCCCGGCCCGGCGTCTTGCCAGGCTGGCGAGCACGTCGAAGGGCAGCTTCTTGCTGGACAACAACATGAAGGCGTGCTCCCTCGCGGCAGCGGGGCTGGTGTTGCTGGCGCGTAGCTGGTTCAGGTGACTGCGCACCAGCGCCTGCGGCGCAGAGGTCGGAATCCAGGGGTTTCCCGGCTGGTGTCTTTGGAGAAACTTCATAGCTTGATCTCGGTTCATCGCGTGCTCCAGATGGCGGGTGAAGGTGCCCGGCAAACGGCCCGCCGCCGCTTTTTCGGGGGTAAGAATTGAGGTCTGCGCCGCCTGAACTTTCGGCTTCCTGCATAAAAAAAGTGAGGACACTGAGGACAAGCGGAAAAACGCTTCTAACATGTTGATATGAAAAGGTTTTTCTGTCCTCAGTCGGACTGAGGACAAATCGAAAAAAGGTGAGGACACTGAGGACAAATCTGTCCGCCGACGTGCGCAGAAGAAAAAGCGCCGTGCCTGTGTTGTTGCTGGATCGGGGTTTTCTCTCGCCCTTTGCGGCGCGAAAAAAGCTCCACCGCGCGCCCCGCCGCGCCCGGCGCATCGTCCTGTCGGCTGGGGTTCAATCGTCCACATCTTCAAAAATCGACGGCTTGATGCAATACACCGTCGCCTTGCCCAGACCGGGCAGGCGCGGCCTGCAATCGAAGGGCCGCCCCTTATCAGGTGCCAGGTGTCCGGCATCTCGCAGCACCCGCAAAACCGCCTTCACGTCGAACCCGGCGCAGACCTCGGTCTTGAAGGTTTCGGGCAAGACGTAGTAAGTCCAGCTCTCCACGTCGCCAGCGGCATCCTTGGCGGCCTTGCGAAACCCGGCGCGGCTCAGGGTGCGGGGTGCATGGTCATCATCGGCGCGGTTCCAGTCGGTGAACCGGCCCTCACCATGCAGCTCTAGGAAGCGCCGCACTTGCGCCAGCATCTGCCGATCTTCGCTATTGCCCAGGCCGCCGCGCGTCGCCAGCCAGTCTTGAAAGCAGCGGCGCGCGGCGCGTTCGGCCTCGCCTGCTGGCCAGCCGGTCAAGCCTGCGGTGGTGGCGAGTTCACCGGCTGCGCCCACCACGGCGAAGCGCCGTGCAACGCGGTGCACTTGTCCACTTGCGGCCTCGGGAACCCATTCGAGAATCAGCCGGTCGAGCGCGCTACGCATGTGCTCACGTAGGGCATCGGCCCGGCTGACGATGTGCTCCAGGAAAGCGCGGGCGGCGTTTCCGTGATAGACGTTTGCCGCTTTTCCCAGATACTGCGCCAGGGCTTGCGGGCTGTCCTTGTCATGCAGGCGCTCGAACACGCCCATGTTCAGCCCGGCATCGGCGGGCAGATCGACTAGGCGCAGTTCCTGCCCAGCGCGGGCGGTCTTGTTCACCGAAGCCATGTGCTGCGCAATGCCGACTTCCCCGGCGCTCAGCAACATCAGCAGCCAGGTCAAACGCGGGCGCGGTTGCCCGGTGCGGCTGGCGCGCGCCTTGCCGGTGCCATTGCTCAGCATGTAGGCGCATTCGCCCACCTCGCGGGCGTCGATCTGCGCGATTTCGTCAAGAATCAGCGTGCGGTCGCAGTGCGCCGCCGCCGTGCCTTCGATGGCGTTCGAAGTGCTGCGCCAGTTCTGCGCGTAGTTCGCCGGGCCATAGACGCTTGCGGCCAAGCGCAGGGCCGTGCTCTTGCCGCTGCTGCTCGCGCCCACTAGGTGAAACCCGCCGCCGCCTTCGCCGGAATGCCGCAACACCATGCCCGCAAAAGCGGCGCTGATGGCGAATGTCAGGCGGGAATTGCCCACCGCATACGACGCCACGCGGCTGCGCCATTGGTCAAGCGTGCCGCGCTGGCGCAAGGTGTTTTCGGTGGCGACTTCAGCCTGAAAAATCAGGCGTTCGCAAGCCTGCCCGATCACATCGTCCGGCAGAACGTACACCCCGCCGGGGTGCCAGCCGACACGATCCACGCAGCGCGCCAGGGCTTCGGGTTGCCGGGTCTGCACATAAGTCGCCAATAACTGCCGGGCGCGGGTTGCCGTGCTGATGCGAAGCCCCAAAGAAAGCAGCACGCCCCGAAACTCTGCGCCGTCTCCTGCAAGCATTTTTGCGGGCGCGGCCCAGGTGCGATGGTTGCCACCGGGGTCGGAAAACTCCAGCAAATAACCCCATTCTCGGCTGTCCGCATCGCGGGTCTGCGCGGTCACTTCGAGTTTGCTGCACACCCATAGCGGGGGCTTGGGGCGGCCGTCTTGATCCACTTCTGTAAACCACACGCCACGGTCGTCGATGGTGAAGCGGTCATGCTTAGGGCCGGAAGATTTGCGGCTTTGCGTCTTGGCTTCGGCGGGCGGTTCTGGCTGCGCTGCGGGCTGCGCTTGCGCCTGCTCGATCACACCTTCAATGCGCGCCTTCACGGCCTCCAGCCCGCCGCTTGCGGCCCAATCGTTGAAGTCCACATTCTGGCCTTCGGGCGCATCGGGCCAGGCCACAAACCCGCCCACGGCGCGCGCCGCAGCTTCGGCTGCGTATTTCAGCCCATCGTGGACGGCATTTCAGGCTGATCGTGGACGGGATTTCAGCGTGATCGTGGACGGCGTTTCAGTCTGATCGTGGACGCTGTTTCAGCGTCATCGTGGACGATTGGGGGT
>NZ_JAVERI010000015.1:0-81673 GCF_034007205.1 Thiomonas sp. | reverse complement strand
CACCGAACTTGGCCGACAGCACGGTGGTGATCGCCGCCGTCAGCGTGGTCTTGCCGTGGTCCACGTGACCAATCGTGCCCACGTTGACGTGCGGCTTGGTCCGCTCAAACTTTTCCTTCGCCATGATTCAAACTCCTCAAGCCAACAAAGATGGACAAAATGACAAAATCATCAACAAAATCAATTGGTGCCCATGGCGGGAATCGGACCCGCGACCTCTCCCTTACCAAGGGAGTGCTCTACCACTGAGCCACATGGGCCTGAACGCCTGCGCGCTCAATGCAAAAACGTGCGCCACGGCGCAAGGCAAGAACTGGAGCGGGAGACGGGAATCGAACCCGCGCCATTAGCTTGGAAGGCTAAGGTTCTACCATTGAACTACTCCCGCCTTGCCTCGCTGGCCCAATCCCGGCGCGATCATGGCCGCCCCCACCCGCCAACCACCCACTGTCCGCCACGCAACACCGTCGCAGCAGCCCATCCAAAAAACAGGGACCCATCCAAAATCTAGCGCCTGGTGGAGAGGGCTGGATTCGAACCAGCGTACTCGTTAGAGGGCAGATTTACAGTCTGCTGCCATTAACCACTCGGCCACCTCTCCGAGGCGAACCGCAGATTCTTAGCGATTTTTGCTCCGATGTCAAATGAAAGACCTTTGCGCGCGATCAATCGAAGAGTTCGCGCAAGGCTTTTCCCGGGTCGTCGGCGCGCATGAAAGCCTCGCCGACCAGAAAGGCCTGCACCCCGGCCGCGCGCATGCGCCCGACGTGCTCTTGCGAAAGAATGCCGCTTTCCGTCACGACGACGCGGTCGCTGGGGATGCGCGGCAGAAGACCCAAGGTGGTTTCGAGTCGGGTGTCGAAGGTGCGCAGGTCGCGGTTGTTGATGCCGAGCAGCGGGGTGCGCAACGCCAGCGCCACGTCCAGTTCTGCCGCGTTGTGCACCTCGACCAGCACATCGAGACCCTGGCTCATCGCCTCGTCCTCCAGATCGATCAATTGCGCCTGCGGCAGGGCGGCGGCGATCAACAGCACGCAGTCGGCACCCATCGCTGCGGCTTCGGCGATCTGATAGGGGTCGATCATGAAATCCTTGCGCAGCACCGGCAGGGTGCAGGCCGCCCGCGCCTGCTCCAGATAGGCCGCCGCTCCCTGGAAGTACGGCACATCGGTCAGCACGGACAGGCATGTGGCGCCACCGGCCGCATAGCTGCGGGCGATGGCGGCCGGATCGAAGTCGGCGCGCAAAACCCCGCGCGAAGGGCTGGCCTTTTTCACTTCCGCAATGACGGCTGGGCCGCCCGCCGCGACCCCGGCCTGGATCGCTGCGGCGAACCCCCGCCTCAAGCCGCGCGCGGCGGCTTGCTCGCGCAGCGCCGACAGCGGCGTCTGCAGCCGCGCCGCCGCCACTTCCTGCGCCTTGGTGGCGAGGATGCGCTGGAGGATGTCGCCGCCGCTCATACGCTGGCCGCCTGAGTCTGCATGGCATGGGTGACGCGAATGAACTGCTGCATCTTGTCTCGGGCCGCGCCGCTGGAAATGACCTCGCGCGCCATCTGCACCCCGTCGATCAAAGCGGGCGCCACATTGGCGGCGTAAAGGGCGACACCCGCGTTGAGCGCCACGATGTCGCGCGGCGCGCCGTCCACGTCGTTGAGCGCCTCATGCATCAGTTCGATGGATTGCGCAGGCCCCTCCACCCGCAGCGCCTCCAGCGGCGCGGACTTCAGCCCGAGATCGCCGGGGTGAATGGCGTATTCGCTGATCTGACCGTTCTTGAGCTCGCCGATCAGCGTCTCGCCCGACAGCGACACTTCGTCGAGCCCGTCCAGCCCGTGTACCACCAGCGCATGCTCGCTGCCCAGGCGCTGCAGCACGCGCACCAGAATACCCACCAGATCGGGATGGAACACGCCGAGCAACTGATTGGGCGCACCCGCCGGATTGGTCAACGGCCCGAGGATGTTGAACAGGGTGCGCACGCCCAACTCCTTGCGCACCGGCGCCGCATGCCTCATGGCCGGATGGTGATTGGGCGCGAACATGAAGCCGATGCCGCATTCGGCCAGGCTTTGCGCCACCTGCTCGGGCGTGAGCTGGATGTTGGCGCCCAGCGCCTCCAGCGCATCGGCCGAGCCGGAGGAGGAACTCACGCTGCGCCCGCCATGCTTGGCCACTTGCGCCCCGGCCGCGGCGGCAACGAACATGCTGGCGGTGGAGATATTGAAAGTGCGCGCGGAATCGCCGCCCGTGCCGACGATGTCGACCAGGCCCTTTTTATCGGCCACTTCCACCGGCGTGGCGAATTCGCGCATCACCATCGCCGCGGCGGTGATTTCGCCGATGGTTTCCTTTTTCACCCGCAGGCCGGTGATGAGCGCGGCCATCATGACCGCAGACATCTCGCCGGTCATGATCCGGCGCATCAGCGCGATCATTTCATCGTGGAAGATTTCGCGGTGCTCGATGACGCGCACCAGCGCATCATGATTACTGATGGTCATGGAAGTGGCCTTCGCTCAACGTCAGAAAGTTCTGCAGCAGCCGGTGGCCGTGCTCGGTCTCGATGGATTCCGGGTGAAACTGCACGCCCTCGATGGCGAAATGGCGGTGGCGCACCCCCATGATTTCGCCATCTTCGGTCTGCGCGGTGATTTCCAGGCAGGCCGGAAGGGTGTCGCGCTCGATCGCCAGCGAGTGATAGCGCACCACGGTGTAAGGGCTGGGCAGATCGGCGAACACGCCGCGGCCATCGTGGGTGATAGGGCTGGTCTTGCCGTGCATGATTTGCCGCGCCCGCACGATGTGGCCGCCGAAGGCCGCGCCGATGGCCTGATGGCCCAGGCAGACGCCCAGAATCGGCAGCCGCCCGGCGAAATACTGCAGCACCGGTACGGATATGCCGGCCTCGGCAGGCGAGCACGGCCCGGGAGAAATGACGATGCGCTCGGGATTCAGCGCCGCGATGGCTTCGAGATCGAGCTCATCGTTGCGCACGGTGTGCACTTCCTGGCCGAGTTCGCCAAAGTATTGCACCAGGTTGTAGGTAAAACTGTCGTAGTTGTCGATCATCAGCAGCATGATGGGGCTCCGTGGGTCTGGGAAGAGGATGGGCGGGCGGCGCTTTAGCCGTCCAACCCTTCCTGCACCTGTTCGGCGGCGCGCAACACGGCGCGCGCCTTGGCCTCGGTTTCCCGCCATTCCATCTCGGGCACGGAATCGGCCACCACGCCGGCGGCTGCCTGCACGTACAGCCAGTCGTCCTTGACGATGCCGGTGCGAATGGCGATCGCCAGATCCATGTCGCCGGCAAAGCTCCAATAACCGATGGCCCCGCCGTACAAGCCGCGGCGGGTGGGTTCGAGTTCGTCGATGACCTCCATCGCCCGGATCTTGGGCGCGCCCGACAGCGTGCCCGCCGGGAAAGTGGCGCGCAGCACGTCCATCGGCGTGCGTTGCGGCTGCAGCAGGCCCTCGACGTTGCTGACGATGTGCATCACATGCGAATAGCGCTCGATGGCGAAAGCCTCGGTCACCTTCACGCTGCCGGTCTGCGCGATGCGGCCCAGATCGTTACGCGCCAGGTCGATGAGCATCAGATGCTCGGCGCGTTCCTTCGGATCGGCCAGCAGTTCGGCCTCGTTGCGCACATCGGCCTCGGGCGTGGCGCCGCGCGGCCGCGTGCCCGCCAGCGGGCGAATGGTGACCTTGCGCCCTTCGGGCACGGCCTCTTCGCGCACCAGGATTTCGGGCGACGAGGCCGCGATCTGGAAGTCGCCGAAGTTGAAGTAAATCATGTATGGCGAAGGGTTGAGCGAGCGCAGCGCGCGGTAGAGCGACAGCGGCGAATCGCTGAAACGCTTGCGCAGTCGCTGCCCCACCTGCACCTGCATGAAGTCGCCGGCAGCGATGTAGTCCTTCGCGCGCTCGACCGCCTTCACATAATCGGCCTTGTCGAACTCGCGCTCGATCGGCGTCACGCTGCTGCGCTGCATCGGCGGCGCCGACACCGAATAGCGCAATTGCTCGCGCAGGGCGCGCAGCCGCGAGCGCGCCCGGCTGTAGGCCTCGGGCTGGCCGGGATCGGCAAAGACGATGAGATACAGCCGCCCGGACAGGTTGTCGATGACCGCGAGCTCTTCGCACAGCAGCAGCAGGATGTCGGGCATGTCCAGCGGATCGGGCTTGGGATGCCTGGCGGCAGACGCCATCAGCCGCGGCTCGATGTAGCGCACCGCGTCATAGCCGAAATACCCCGCCAGACCACCGCAGAAACGCGGCATACCCGCCGGCAATGCCACCTTGAAGCGGGCGTGGAAGGCCTCGATGAAATCCAGCGGCGACTGCTCCGAGGTTTCCACCACCGCGCCACCCTGCAACACTTCGGTGAGGCCGTTTTTCACCCGCACCTGGGTGCGGGCGGCCAGGCCGATGAAGGAATAGCGGCCGAAGCGCTCACCCCCGACCACCGATTCCAGCAAAAAGGTGTTTTGTCCCGCTCCTGCGCCCACCCCCAGCTTGAGGTAGAGCGACAGCGGCGTTTCCAGATCCGCCAGCGCTTCGGACACGAGCGCAATGCGGTTATAGCCCTGACGGGCCAGTTCCTTGAATTCGAGTTCAGTCATGTTCGTCTCATGGTCGACCGCCCGGATTGTGCAGGCGGCGAATGTCACGGGAGCGCAGCCCGTTTAGTACACGCTCGCCGCCTCGATGCGCCGAGGGAACGCGTGCCGTCAGACCGCAGCAGCGGGCACGATCAACCAGAACCGCCAGGGCCAGGCCCCCCGGTCTCCAGAACCCGATGCGTGTCGCCGATGGATGAACATGGAAGCGTGAGTGAATCGTGCAGATGACTCTACGAGAAAGTGAATGTAGCAAACTCCCGTGGCTCTTTGCGCCGCTGCGGGCTCACGCGCCGAAATTTTCCGGCATCTGCACCGCAACCACCTCGCCGCGCGCCGTGGCCACACCCCCGGCCAGCACCGTCGACTCCACCACGACCTTGCGGCCCTTGATTTCCTTCACGCGGCCGCGGATTTCCAACTCGATGCCCAATGGCGTCGGCTTGAGAAAGTCGACATGCAGCGACCCGGTGACAAAGCGGAACGCCGGTTGCGTGTCCATCTCCCGCCCTTCGGCGCGATACATCGCCGCGGCCGCCGTGCCGGTGCTGTGACAATCGATCAGCGAGGCGATCAGCCCGCCATAGACGAACCCCGGCACCGCGATGTGATAGGGCTCGGGCGTGAAGCGCGTGAGCGTTTCGTCCCCGTCCCACACCGTCTTGATCTGGTGACCCTGATGATTGAGGCGGCCGCAGCCATAGCAGTGGGCCAGCGCGTCGGGGTAGCTGTCCTGAAAAACCTTGGGCATGATGTCTCCTTTCAGAATGGTGGCCAAAGCATCTTAAGCGCAGTTTTCTTTGAGCCCTCTTGTCAACGCACGGCGTTTTACGAAAAATGAACGACCGTTCGATAACAGACCACCGGAGACGATATGGATCACCCAGCCGACAGGCCGCTGCGCACATTCGGTGCGGCCATTACTCTTCTCGTCGCACTGACGGCCGAAGTGTTCATGCCGAGCGCGCAGGCGCTCACCCTGCACGGCGTGGACATTGCGCCGCAGGTGGAAGTCGGCGGCAAGACGCTGACGCTCAACGGCGCGGGCACCCGCTACGTCTTCGTGTTCAAGGTCTACACCGCCGCGCTGTATCTGCCGCAAAAAAGCGCGCAGCCGCAGGCGATCTACGCCATGACCGGGCCCAAGGAGCTGAAACTCACCATGCTGCGCGACGTCAGCGGCAAGGAACTCGGCGACAAGCTCAATGAAGGCATCAAGAACAATCTCAGCCCGCAGGAGTTCAGCGCCTTCATTCCCAGCCTGGCGCAGCTTGGCGGCCTGTTCGCGCAGAAAAGTCAGATCAAGACCGGCGAAACCGTGACCATCCGCGAAATTCCCGGAAAGGGCAGCACCATCGCCATCGACGGCGTCCCTTCGGGCGGGGTGTTCACCGACCCGCAATTTTTCAATTCCATGCTCAAAATCTGGCTGGGCAAAGAGCCCGCCGAAGACCGCCTCAAACGCGCCCTGCTGGGCGACGAGGGCGACAGCAACTGAAACGGCCTCTCCGGCGTCAACCCTGACTTCCGAGACAGGCTTGCGCCTCGTCATGTTTGGTCACCACTCCAACGCGGCGTTTCGGTGAAAACCCGAACAGGCAAGCGGCGGGTTCCTAAATAAGATTTCGCTGATATACCCACAGACCACCCGAGGATAGCCCATGAAAAATGTTCTGACCGCAACCGCCATCGCGCTGGCCGCCGCCTTCGGCGCCGCAAGCGCCCATGCCGCCGTCAAAGTGGGCGGCGTGCCTGTCATGCAAACCGCACCGGCCAACGGCGTGCCGCTGCTGATCAACGGCGCGGGCGTGGTGAATATGGGCGGCAAGATGGCCGCTGCGGTGTACCTGCCGCAAAACACCACCTCGGCCAGCAGCATCATGACCATGCCGGGCGCCAAGTCGATCCGCCTGACCGCGCTGTCCAATATGTCGGCCGAGGCCTTCGCCAAGGCGCTGGAATCCGGGGTCAAAAAGGGCGTGTCCGCCGCGCAGTACGCCTCTTTCAAGCCCGCCATGGATGCGTTCAGCAAACAGCTCGCCAGCATCAAGCAAATCCCCAGGGGCGAGACGGTCGAACTGCTGTTCGAGCCCTCCAACGGCATCGTGCTGATGGGCCCGGGCTCGCACATCATTCCGGGCACGGGCAATGCCGAGCTGTACCAGGCCATGCTGCGCATGCTGCCGGCTGGCGTGCTGTCCAACCAGTCGATTCAAAACCAGAACATCAACGGCTGACCGCGACGGTTGTGTCCGATAAAGGCCGCCCCGAACCGGGGCGGCCTGCAGTTGGAAACCGCCTGTGTGTCAGTTGCCGGAAGTCGATCAGGCGGACTGTCGACAAGCCGTTGCAGCGGCCACTGGGGTTTTCCGCAACAGCGGGATCTGCCGTCTGGCCTCCTGCCAGGCCCGGTTGGCCATCTCGACGTAATGGGGCTCTTTATCGATCCCTATGAAGTTTCTTTCCTCCTGGGCTGCGGCAACGGCGCTCGTTCCACTGCCGACGAATGGGTCCAACACCCAATCACCGGGGTCGCTCAATAATTGAATGATGCGGCGCGGCAATTCCACGGGGAATTTTGCTTCATGGTCGTCGTTCGATCGCACCGACGGAATGCGCCAGACCGCGCGCGACCCCCACTCGATCCACTCATCTTTTGTGATGCGATTGCGATCGACCCGCGTCTGTCCTGGTTTCCAAAAAATATAAATGTATTCAAACTCATCGACCGCCCGATAACTCATGGTGTGCCAGCGGCTATTCTCCCAGGCGGCATCCTTGACCCATACCCTTCTATCGTATAAATAAAGTCCTGCTTCCATGGCGTATTGTTCGAGCAATCCGCCGACGAGCAAAACACGCGTCTGAGTCTGATATTTACCACCTCGAATATTGTTGCCCTTCAACCGGCGGTCGACTGTTTGTTCGCTGCATCCCAGCAGGTCTGCAATCTGCCTGCGGTTCATGCCTGGGTTCTCGGACATGGCCTGCACCACCCTCTCGCGCGTAATGTCTGCCCGTTTGCGACGGGACACATTCTCTGCCATCAACCTAGGCATACTGGAATCGGGAAAGCACAGGATATCCGCAATATTGACCGCGACGAATCCTCCGGGCTTGAGCGCGACCGCATGAGCTGCCAGAGTGCGCCTCAACAGCGATTTCCACTCCAGGAAGGATTGATCGAGCTCGTATTGCTTGCCGACGTGGTAAGGCGGAGACCATACGGACAGCGCCACACTGCCTGCGTCGACAAAGAAATTCAACTCGCGCGCATCTCCCAGAAAAACACCTTGCTTCATTCATCCTCCCAGATCAGGGTCAGATTGCCGCGATCGTCATAAATACCGGTCTGGACTCGCCAGGCAGCTTTCTCCTTTAGTCGATTGAAGGAAAGACGCACACGAAAGCTCTCCCCTCGGGTGGGTGCGTTGCGGCCCGCGATCCAGATCGTATCGTGCTGGTCCGGGTTGTAGTGATCCTGGAGCCGGCTATTCGGAATGCTGACCAGGGTTAATGCCAACAAACGATAGGGTGGGCGATCCTTGCTGTCGTTTCCGGGAGCAGCGGCGTAGTGGTAGTGGGCCAGCAAGGTTGTGGTGAGATAAGGTGTATTTTTATAAATCTGTATGGGATTCAATGTCCCCGTGATATCAGTTGCGCCTCCACCCCTGACCTGTCTCACCGACAGCGACAGTTGCGACATTTGCAACGTGGCGCTGTTGCGTTTTTTTCTGCCTTGCTATCGACAAACAACGCCTGCCTGACCGCCATGTCGGGGTATATGGCGTAGCGCGCCTTGCGATAATCGACGTTGCCGTACAAGCGCTGATCGATCTGGTAGCCGCCCATCCTGTCGAGCATTTCACGCGTCACATCTTCGGCGATGTCTTTGGGATCGTCCGTGCTCTGACGAAAGTATTCCCAGGCATCGAGCGAAAAATCCCGCGCTGCAATCCATAAAGCTCGCAGCGCGGCTTTTTCAAGCGCTTCGATCTCGTCCTCAGTGAGGCTGCCTGGGAGTCTTTCCATTGGGTCGATTTCTACGGTCTACGTCGCTCAGGCGGTCAGCAGATCGCCGATGCGATCGGCAAAACCGTCTGCGTCGACCGCACGCACGGGTTCGCCGTGGTTGTAGCCGTAGGTCACCAGCGCCACCGGGCAGCCGGCGGCGCGGGCGGCCAGGGCGTCGTTCTGCGAATCGCCGATCATCAGCACCGAGGCGGTAGGCAGGCCGATCTGCTTGCAGGTTTCGACCAGCGGCATGGGATCGGGCTTTTTGCGCGCAAAGGCGTCGCCGCCGTTGACCACTTCGAAGTGCTGCAGCAGGCCCTTGATGCCCAGCAGTTCGCGGGCGTAGACGGTGGGCTTGTTGGTGATGCAGGCCAGCCGCAGACCCGCAGCCTTCAACGCCGCCAGCCCTTCGGGCACGCCGGGAAACGGGTTGGAGTACTGACCGTTGATGGTGCCGTAAATGCGCTGATAAGTCTCGATGGCACGCGGATAAAGCGCCCCGGCCTGGTCGTCGGCGAGATGGATGCGCAGGGTCTGCAGCACCAGATACTCGGAGCCCTTGCCGATGCGATGTTCCACCTGCTCGCGGCTGACCGCGGGCAGGCCCAGCTCGTCCATCAAGCGCGACAGCGCGGCGTGAAAATCGCCCAGGGTGTCGATCAGGGTGCCGTCGAGATCGACGATGGCGGCCTGCACCGCATGGCCCGCGAGGATCACGGCAGGCGCCGCTGCGGTGCGTGCCTCCATCAGGCCACCTTGGCCAGGTTGACGCGCATGGCGTCGATCACGGCCTTGTAGTCTGGCTTGCCGAAAATGGCGCTGCCCGCCACGAAGGTGTCCACGCCCGCCGCTGCGGCCGCCGCGATGTTGTCGGGTTTGATGCCGCCGTCGATTTCCAGCAGGATGTTGCGGCCCGTCTGCGCCTTGTAGGCGTCGAGCCTGGCGCGCACCTGCCTGGCCTTGGGCAGGCTGCTCTCGATGAAGCTCTGGCCGCCGAATCCGGGGTTCACGCTCATCAGCAGCACCAGATCGACCTTGTCCATGACGTAGTCGAGCACGGCAAGCGGCGTGGCCGGGTTGAACACCAATCCAGCCTTGGCGCCGCCGTCGCGGATCAGCTGCAGAGTGCGGTCCACATGCTTGCTGGCCTCGGGGTGGAAGCTGACGATATCGGCGCCCGCCTTGATGAAGGACTGGGCGATGGCATCCACCGGCTCGACCATCAGATGCACGTCGAGCGTGACGGGCGTGCCGTCGGCCTTCTTGCAGTAGGGCTTGATGGCTTCGGCCACCAGCGGGCCGATGGTGAGGTTGGGCACGTAATGGTTGTCCATCACGTCGAAGTGGATGAAGTCGGCGCCGGCGTCGATGACGTTGCGCACCTCCTCGCCCAGACGGGCAAAGTCGGCCGAGAGAATGCTGGGGGCGATACGGTAGGTTTTCATGGCGCTTGATTCTAGTTTCGAAGGAGGCTTGACCGCCGGCGCGGCGCAAGGGTTTGAATTTACGGCATCGCTGCGCCAGCCCGCGCTTTTAGAATCGCGCGCATGTCGACCTATCAATTTTCCGTTTCGGTGATTCCGCAATTCCTGCCCGAGCAGTCGGATGCGGAACAAGGCGTTTATGCCTACAGCTACACCGTGACGATCATCAACACCGGGCGCGTGGCGGCGCAGCTCATTTCCCGCCACTGGATCATCACCGATGGTTCGGGCAAGGTGGAAGAGGTGCGCGGTCTGGGCGTGGTGGGGCAGCAGCCCTTTCTCAAGCCCGGCGAAGCCTTCGAGTACACCAGTTGGTCGCAACTGAGCACACCCACGGGCAGCATGCGCGGCAGTTATTTCTGCGTCGCCGAAGATGGCGAACGCTTCGAGGCCCACATTCCCGAATTCGCGCTGGTGCAGCCGCGGAGTCTGCATTGATGGGGTTTGGCGGGCGCCGTGCGCGCAAGGCGGCGCGTGCGGCTGCCGATCTGCATGCGCTGCTCGACGCGGCCAGCGCGCAGGCGCTGCCGGTGGAGCAGGCGCTCTGGATCATCGAACTGCTCGACTGGCTGCGAGGCGGCCCCGACGCTGCGCTGCTGCGCGACGGCCTGAACCTCCCGCTCGATCCCCCCGCGCAAGACCCCCATGACGCGCCCGCGCCCGCAGAAATTCAGCGATTGCAAATCCTGCTCGATCTGCTGGAGCGCCTGCCCGAGCGCCGCGCAGAAATCGCCGCCGTGGTCGGCGGTCTGCTGCAGCACACCGACGCCACCTTGCTGCTGGCCGATTCCGGCTTCAGCCAGCGGCCTTCGTTTTTCAGCGAATTCAGCGAACGCCTGGGCAATAAATGGCTGCCCAAATCGCCCGAGACGCGCGATCTCGCCGTGCTGTTCGCCCTGTTTTTCCCCGATGAGCGCGATGCCCACTGGCTCGAAGCGCTGGATGGCCACACGCTCGCACGCCTGAGCGCGGTCTGGCAGCCGCCCGAGGTCCCCCAGGCACCCGACAGCGCATCGCTCTGGCGCACCGCGCTGCTCGATGCGCTGACCTACACCATCAGCCACATCCGCGCCGCCGGATTCTCGCCCGATCTGCGCTCGCGCATGCAGCACAGCGGCCCTTTGGCGGGCGAGGTCGAAACGCCGTTCAAACTGTTGGCCATGCAGTATGAAGCGGTCCAGACGCTACTGACGCAGCAGGCCTCACGAAATGATGAAGCGCTGCGGCAGTCGCTCACGCTGCTTCGCGCCGGGCTGCAAGCCTGCCGTCAGCAGGCCGATTCGGTCACGGCGCACCTGGAAGACCATGGCACCTCGGTCAGTCTGGTCTATGCCTTGCACCAGTTGCATCAGCGCATCGACCGCGCCGAGGCGCTGCTGAACTGTCTGGTGGGCGACACGCCCGCGCGCGACACCGCTCACCTGTTCGCCAACCTGGTCCGCTTGAACGCACAACGCCGCAGCCTGCGCGCGCTGTGGCGGCACAACACCGCGCTGCTGGCCGAAAAAATGGCCGAGCGCCATGCCGAATCGGGCGAGCACTACATCACCCGCGACCGCCGCGAATACCGCGCCATGCTCGGCGCGGCGATGGGCGGCGGGCTGATCATGGGCTTCACTACCTGGATCAAGATCGGCATTCTCGGCCTGAAGACCGCGCTGTTCTGGACCGGCCTGCTCGCCGGGTTGAACTACGCGGTGAGTTTTGTCATCGTGCAGTTGCTGCACTGGACCATCGCCACCAAGCAGCCCGCCATGACCGCCCCCGCAATGGCCGACAAGCTCGGCGAGCTGTCCAGGCCCGGCGGGGTGGAGCGCTTCGTCGATGAAGTGGCCAACCTCACGCGCTCGCAGTCGGCAGGGGTGTTCGGCAATGTGTTGCTGGTCATGCCGGTGGCCCTGCTGCTCGGCTTGGGCGGGCTGGCCTGGTTCGGGCCGCAGTTTCTGCCCGCGCCCAAGGCGGAGCACGAGCTGGAGTCGTTGTCGCTGCTGGGCCCCACGCCGCTGTTTGCGGCGTTCACCGGGGTGCTGCTGTTTCTCTCCAGCGTGATTGCGGGCTGGGCCGAAAACGCCTTCGTGCTGCACCGCCTGGACAGCGCCATCGCCTGGAACCCGCGCATTCGCCGCTGTCTGGGCGCGCAGCGCGCAGCGCGCTGGTCCGCCTGGTGGCGGCGCAACGTCGGCGTCATGGCGGGCAATGTGTCGCTTGGTCTGTTGCTCGGCCTGACGCCGGAGTTTTTCCGAATTTTCGGCATCGACCTTCAAGTGCGGCACGTCACCCTGTCCTCGGGGCTGTTCGGCGCGGCCTGCGCCAGTCTGGGGCCTGCGGTGGTCGACGACCCGGCGTTCTGGTGGGCGCTTGCCGGCATCGCCGTCAACGGCGTGCTCAACGTCGGCGTGAGTTTTTACCTCGCCTACCGGCTGGCGCTGCGCGCCCGCGGCATCCAGGTGAAGGAGCGCCGGGCCATCTACGCCAGCATCGCCCGCAGGCTGTGGCGCAGGCCGTGGACCTTCATCCTGCCGCCGCGCAACGCGGCGGCCAGCGCACAAGGCCCGGCATGACCGGGTTGTCGCAACGATCTGGCTTGATGAGCGTCCTCAGGTCCGGGCTGCGCCCTGCCCGCGCCGCCCTGCTCTGCCTGCTGGGGCTGGTGCTGGCTTCCTGCGCCACGCCCCCCTCACCGCCGGCTTCTGCCCCCGCTTCCCCTCCATCGACCGCAGCCTCGGCTGCGCCCTGGCCTGCCACGCCGCCCGGCACGAGCGCCGCGCTCACCGGCCCAGGCATCAAGCTGCTGGCCGCGCAGTGGGCCGATCTGCCCGGCTGGACGCAGGATGATTTCAGCGGTGTCTGGCAGGCTTTCCGCCGCGATTGCAGCGCGCGTCTGCCTGCGGCGCTTGCTGCGGTGTGCGAGCGCGCCGCGTCTGTCCCGGTGAACGACCCGCAGGCGCAGCGGGCGTTCTTCGAATCCGAGTTCGCGCCCTGGCAAATCACCGCCCCGGACGGCCAGAATCAAGGCTTGATCACCGGCTATTACGAACCCGTGCTGCACGGCTCGCTCACCCGCGTCTGGCCCTATGTCGTGCCGGTGTGGGGTCTGCCCGCCGACCTGGTGCCGCGCCCGCCGGGAACGGACGGCGTCAGCGGCGGTCGGGTCGCCTGGGTGGATGGCCGGCAGCGTGTGCTGCCCTACTGGAGCCGGGCGCAGATCCAGGCCGATCCGGCGGTGCAGGCTGCGCTCGACCGCTGCGCCGTGGTCTGGCTCGACAGCGCTGTGGATGCGTTATTTCTCCAAGTGCAGGGCTCCGGGCTGGTCCGGCTGCCCGACGGCCAGACCCTGCGGCTGAGCTATGCAGGAACCAACGGCTGGCCCTACCAATCGGTCGGACGCTGGCTGCGCGATACCGGGCGGGTGAAAGGCACCGTCACCATGTCCATCATCCGCGCCTGGGCGCAGATGCATCCGGACGAAGTACCCGACATGCTGGCCGCAAACCCGCGCGTGGTGTTTTTCAACGCCGCGCTCGATACCGATCCGCAGCGCGGCCCCACCGGCGCTCTGGGCGTGCCGCTGACGGCCCTGCGCAGCATCGCCGTGGACAAGCAGGCCATCGCGCTGGGGCTGCCGGTGTGGCTGTCCACCTCGCAACCGTACAGCGACGGCAAACCGCCGCAGCCGCTCGATCGTCTGGTATTCGCCCAGGACGTGGGCTCGGCCATCACGGGCGCCGTGCGCGCCGACCTGTTCACCGGCACCGGAGACGCCGCCGGCGAACTCGCGGGCCGCATGCAGTGGCCCGGCCGGCTGTGGGTATTGCTGCCGGTCACACCGTAGGAGCCTGTCGTCCGCTTTGCGCTGGGCGGTGGCATGTTCTGGAGAATCGCCTTAAGGTTATGGTTTTTACTCACATTCAAGGAGGACTCCACCCATGACGCTCGACCCACACGATCTCGCCCACGAATTCCCCGCCCAGGCCGACAGGATTCACGCACTCAAATCGGACAACGCCCATTTCAACAAGCTGGCGCAACGCTACGAAGAACTCAACAAACAAGTGGTGCAGATCGAGGAAGGCGTGCACGCAGTCGACGGCCTGCACCTGGAAACGCTGAAAAAAGAGCGCCTGCAACTCAAGGATCAGATCGCCGCGCTGCTGGCGGCGTAAGCGCCCGCCCGACCCCGGCGCGGCGCCTAGGCGTGGCTCAGTGCGTCGCGCCGCGTGCCATCAGTTTCTGCACCGGCATCCATACGCCCAGTACCACGATGCCGGTGGCGATGCCCACTGCGGCGTCGAACAGCAGCGGACTCAGCCAAGCCATCGCGCCTGCCTGGTGCGCGACGGCCTCGCTGGCATGATGCAGCCAGGGCCAGCCGTGGCTGATGATGCCCCCGCCCACCAGAAACATGGCGGCGGTGCCCACCACGCTCAGCCCCTTCATCAGCCAGGGCGCCGAGGCCAGTATGCCGCGTCCCAGCGCCTGCGCCGCCGCAGACGTCTGGCGGCTCAGATGGAGCCCGGCATCGTCGAGCTTCACGATGCCCGCGACCAGACCATAGACGCCCGCGGTCATCAGCAGCGATATACCGATCAGCACGGCCACCTGGGTGGTGAAGCTCGCTCCGGCCACGGCGCCCAGGGTGATGACAACGATTTCCGCCGACAACACGAAGTCGGTGCGCACCGCGCCCTTGACCTTGTCGCGCTCCAGCGCCAGCAGATCGATCTCCGAGCGCGTCAGCGCCTGGGTCAGTTCCTCGTGATGCGCTTCGTCCTCGGCCTTGCTGTGGAAGAGCCTGTGCGCCAGCTTTTCCGTCCCCTCGAAGCACAGATACGCCCCGCCCAGCATCAACAAGGGCGTGATCGCCCAGGGCGCAAAGGCGCCGATCGCCAGCGCCAGCGGCACCAGAATCGATTTGTTGACCAGCGAACCCTTGGCCACGGCCAGCACCACGGGAATTTCGCGGTTGCTCTGCACCCCGGTGACCTGCTGGGCACCCAGCGCCAGATCGTCGCCCAACACGCCTGCGGTCTTTTTGGCCGAGATCTTGGTGAGCACCGCGACGTCATCCAGCACGGTGGTGATGTCATCGAGAAGAGCGAGCAGACTGGAGGCCATTGCGCAAGGGGAAGTGTTACCGTTTGAAAGCGCATTGGACTACAAACCGCGCCACGGCTCCGTGCCGCCGTTCTGCGTATGCTTGACGCTTTTACGCCTCGAACGCATGCTCAACGACGGTTTGACTTGGACGCTGGTTGCGCTGGCCGCATTTTTCGGCGCGGCGCTCAACGCGGCGGCCGGGGGCGGGAGTTTTCTCACCCTGCCCGCATTGATCTATGCCGGTGTTCCGGCCGTTGCCGCCAACGCCACCGGCACCACGGCCTTGTTGCCCGGCTACCTGGCAAGCACCTGGGGCTTCCGCGAAGACCTCGGCCCGCCGCGCGCGGTCGGCATGACCGCGCTGATGCTGACCTGTCTCGCGGGCGGGGGCATCGGCGCCGGGCTGTTGATCACCACCAGCAACCACGCCTTTCGCGCGCTGGTGCCGTGGCTGCTGTTGTTCGCTACCGCCTTGTTCGCCTTCGGACCCGCCTTGTTGCGCCGCATCGGCCGGCATCCTGAACAACACGCGCCGCGTCTGCAGACGCTCGTCGGCCTGTTCATCGTCAGCGTGTACGGCGGCTACTTCAACGGCGGCCTCGGCGTGCTGTTGTTGGCGATGCTCACCCTGATCGGCGAGACGCATCTCAACCGCATGAACGCGCTGAAAAACGCCATCTCCGCGGTGCTCACGCTGTTCGCCGTCGGCATTTACGCCGCCGCGGGAACGGTGCAGTGGCGCTGGGTGGCCGTGATGCTGCCGGCCGTGCTGCTGGGCGGCTATGTCGGCGCGCGCCTCGCCCGGCGCATCCCGCGCGAGGTGCTGCGCTGGGGCATTGTGGTCATCGGCCTGGTGATGAGCGCGCTGTTCTTTCGTTAAGTCGTCTCTCGTTAAGACGTCTCATCGCCCGCCATCCTTGACGATGAGGCAGACACCTGCGGCGACAAATCCCAAAGTCTGCCTGATGATGCGCCGCGCAGAACGTCTCGTTTCCCGGCAGGGCAGGCCGCAGGTTCCAGCGTGTCATCAAATTGTAAAGTCAGGAGCTTGGGGCTATATTGAAAATAATCTGATCATCATTGGGGCAACGAGCGTGGAACTGAATTTTTTCTCGGCGACCAACGCGCACAAAGCGTGGAAAAAGCGGCTTTACGATTGCGTCTGCGGCGCCTGCAGCACGCTCGACCCCGACGCCATTGCGCTGGACAACCGCTGCGATCTGGGCAAGTGGCTCTACGGCATCCGCGAAAAACGGCCCGCGCTGAGCGCCGATACGCAGCACCTGTTCACGCGCCTGTTCGATGAACATGCGGCTTTTCACCGCGCTGCCGCCGAAGTCGCGCGTCAGGCTTTGGCGAATCAGCAGAAAGAGGCGCTCCAGCAATTGCAAGGCGGCGAGTACGCGCGCATCTCCAACCGGGTGATCGGCACATTGGGCGAGCTCTACCTCAAGCGCCGCGAATTCGGCATGGATTGAAGGCATCGCAGAGGCGCCGCCTTCGGCACAAGCGGAGGACGCCCTGCGGTTTGCGACAATGGCGTCCATGACCGCCCCCCTTGCCAACGACACCTTTCTGCGCGCCCTGCGCCGCCAGCCCACCGACTACACCCCGCTGTGGCTGATGCGCCAGGCCGGGCGCTACCTGCCGGAATACAACGCCACACGCGCGCGCGCCGGGAGTTTTCTCGGACTGGCGCAGAATCCGCACTACGCCTGCGAAGTCACGCTGCAGCCGCTCGACCGCTACGCGCTGGACGCTGCCATTCTGTTCTCCGACATTCTCACCGTGCCCGACGCCATGGGCCTGAGCCTGCGCTTCGAGGCCGGCGAAGGGCCGAAATTCGACCGCCCGCTGCGCACCGAGGCCGACGTCGCCGCGCTCGCCGTGCCCGACCTGGACAAGCTGCGCTACGTGTTCGACGCCGTCAGCGAGATCCGCCGCGCGCTGGTGCAAAACGGCGTGCAGCGCGTGCCGCTCATCGGTTTTTCCGGAAGCCCCTGGACGCTGGCCTGCTATATGGTCGAGGGCGCTGGCAGCGAGGACTACCGCACGGTCAAGACGCTGTTGTATTCCCGCCCCGACCTGATGCACCGCATCCTCGCGGTCAACGCCGAGGCGGTGGCGCAGTATCTGGCGGCGCAGATCGACGCGGGCGCGCAGGCCGTGATGATTTTCGACAGTTGGGGCGGCGTGCTGGCCGATGGCGCGTTTCAGGAGTTTTCTCTCGCCTACAGCCAACAGGTCATCGCCGCGCTCAAGCAGCGCAGCGACTCACAGCAAATTCCGGTGATTCTGTTCACCAAGGGCGGCGGCCAGTGGCTCGAAGCCATGGCCGACACCGGCGCCGACGCCCTCGGGCTGGACTGGACGACCTCGCTCGCCCAGGCCAGAGCCCGCGTGGGCCAGCGCGTGGCGCTGCAAGGCAACCTCGACCCCAATGTGCTGTTCGCGCCGCCTGCGGCCATCGAAAAGGAAGTGCAGCGGCTGCTGCAGAGCTTCGGCCCGGTCGGCGCGGGCGCAGGCCATGTGTTCAACCTGGGACACGGCATTTCGCAATACACCCCGCCCGAGCATGTCTCGGCACTCGTCGAGGCGGTGCACACCCACAGCCGGGCTCTGCACGGCGACAGGGCTTGAAAACACCCGGCGCAGCGCTGCGATTGGCAAGGCAGTAAGCGAAAATTCCGATTTGTCAAGCTTGACAAATCAGCTTATGCACATTTTTGGCGCGTTTGCACTGCAACAAGTTGATCACAGACTCAACTTGAATTTACTACATATAAACCACTGATTTATCAGTAACTTTTCAATGTTTCCCATTTTGCCAAATTTTTTTGCACAGGCTTATCCACAAGAGTGCTGTCTTCGGATTCAGGATTGATGCACAGAGTTATCCACAATCTGTTTTATCCCGAATAAGGCCAGATTCGACGCCCACTTAGGAAGGCTTTCGAACGCCGATTTCCATCTGCTGCACTCCTTTCATGTCCGTCATTCTTCAGGTCGCCGTCGATGCACCGGGTCTGCAGCCGCTCGATTACAGCGCGCAGGCGCCGCTGCCACCCGGCACCCTGGTGCGTGTCCCGCTCGGGCGCCAGACCGTCTGTGGCGTGGTGATCGCGCACAAGCCGAAACCCGACGCCGACCGCCCCCTGACGCTGCGCCCCATCGCTGCGGTGCACAACGCCCTGGCTCCGCTATCTCCCGCCTGGCTGGAACTGCAGCAATTCGTCGCCCGGTACTACCAACGCGCTCTGGGCGAAGTCATCGGGGCCGCCCTGCCAACCCAGTTGCGCAACCGCAACCCAGGCGAAGCCACGGCAGCTTCTCCCCGTCCTGCGCCCGCGAGCTATCGCTGCACCGAAGCGGGCCTGTCGACCTTGCCCGGCCAGATCGCTGCACGCAGCGTGGCGCTGTGGCGGCTGGCGAGCGCCCTCGGCGTGCCGGCGCCCGGGGCGATGACGGCGCCCGCCCCCAGCCCGCTCGGTTTGGGACAGGCGCGGCGGCTGCATCCGCAAGCGGCCAGGGTGCTGGCGGAATGGGAACGCGCCGGTTGGGTGGAAGTCGTCGCTCCCGTCGGCCTCCCGCCCAGGGTAGCCGCCCCCGCCCCCACGCTGCATCCGGAACAGGCCCAGGCGCTGCAAGCCATCACCGCCAGCACGGGTTTTGCGCCCTTCCTGTTGTTCGGCGTGACCGGCAGCGGCAAGACCGAGGTCTATCTGCACGCCGCGGCGCGGGTGCTGCAACGCGAGCCCGAAGCGCAGGTGCTGGTGCTCACTCCCGAGATCAACCTCACGCCGCAACTGGTGCGACGTTTCGAGCAGCGCTTCGGCGCGCAACACCTCGCCGTGCTGCACAGCGGCCTGTCGGAGGGTCAGCGGCTGCGACACTGGCTGGCAGCGCACAACGGCTCAGCGCGCATCGTGCTCGGCACCCGGCTGGCGGTGCTGGCCTCGCTGCCCACGCTGCGGCTGATCGTGGTCGACGAAGAGCACGACCCGTCGTACAAGCAGCAGGAGGGCGCGCGCTACAGCGCACGCGATCTGGCGCTGTGGCGGGCGCAGCAGCTCGGCATCCCCGTCGTGCTCGGCTCGGCCACGCCTTCGCTGGAAAGCTGGCGGGCGGCGCAGACCGGGCGCTACCAATTGCTGACCCTGAAAGAACGCGCCAGCGGCGTGCTGCCTGCCGTGCGTCTGGCCGATATTCGGCGCGACGCCACGCTGCGCACCAGCGGCGCGCTGATCGGCCAGGCGCTCGACGCCGCATTGCGCCAACGGCTCGAACGCGGCGAGCAAAGTCTGCTGTTTCTCAACCGCCGCGGCTATGCCCCGGTGTTGAGCTGCCCCGACTGCGGCTGGATGTCGGACTGTCCGCATTGCGACGCGCACCTGGTGTTTCACCGCACCGACCGCAGCCTGCGCTGCCACCACTGCGGCTATCAGGCCGCCGTGCCGCGCGCCTGTCCGGGCTGCGGCAGCCTCGATCTGCAACCCGTCGGCAAGGGCACGCAGCGGGTGGAAGAAGCCCTGGCGGAGAAATATCCCGAGGCGCGCATCGAGCGCATCGACGCCGACAGCACCCGGCGCAAGGGCGCGGCGGCGAGCCGTTTCGACAGCGTCCACGCCGGTGAAGTGGACATTCTGGTCGGCACGCAGATGGTGACCAAGGGACACGACTTCCAGCGCGTCACCCTGGTGGCCGCGCTCAACCCCGATGCCGGGCTGTTCACCCACGATCCACGCGGCCCAGAACGCCTGTTCGCCCAGCTCATGCAGGCCGCCGGGCGCGCGGGCCGCGCCTTGCCGTCGCGCGGCGATACCCCCGCCTCCACCCCGGAGATGCTGGTGCAGACCGCCCACCCCGAGCATCCGCTGTACCGCGCGCTGGTGGCGCACGACTATCCTGGCTTCGCCCGGGCCGAGCTCATCGAGCGCGAACGCGGCGGCATGCCGCCGTTTTCCTATCAGGCGCTGCTGCGCGCGGAGCACAAAAGGATCGAAGCCGTAACGGACTTTCTGGAACAGGCGCAGCAACTCGCCGCACCACTGGCCGAGGCATTGGGCGTGACCGTCTATCCCCCCATACCGGCGGCAATCGCCCGCGTGGCCGATGTGCACCGCATGCAGATGCTGCTCGAAGGCTCGCATCGCGGCGCGCTGCAGAACCTGCTGACGCACTGGGGCGCCGAACTCGCCGCGCTGCGCTCACGTGTGCGCTGGGCGGTGGACGTGGACCCGCTCGATTACTGAAGCTCGGTGAGAAAGGGCGCATTTGTCGCATTCGGCGGAGGATTCGACATTTCGATACAACAGGTTGGGGCGGCGCGGACTACATTGTTTTCATCGAAAGCGCATTGCAGTGCAGCAAGCGCCGTTTTTTGGAAGAGAACCATCCATCATGTCCACACATCGCCATTTGCATCATCATCCGCTGCCCGCGGGCACGCCCGTGATCGAGTTCGACCACGGGCGTCCGGGGAGCGTCACCCCCGACTCTCCGGCCACCGACGTGATGACCGATCTGCGCCACACCCCGGCCTTCACCATCGAGCCCGACGCCACGGCCAACCACGCGCTGCAGAAAATGATGCATGCCGGGGTGCGACTGCTGTTGGTGACCAACTCCGCGCGGCATGTCGTCGGCCTGATCACCGCGCGCGATCTGATGGGCGAAAAGCCCGTGCGCGCCGCCACCGAAAACCAGATACCGCGCGACGCCGTGACCGTGGCGCAATGCATGGTGCCGCAGCAGCACATCGAAGTGCTCGACTACGCCGAAGTGCTGCGCTCCACCGTGGCCGAGATCGTGCTCACGCTGCGCCATTCGGGTCGCCAGCATGCGCTGGTGCTGGAAACCGACGGCCAACCCGTGGTGCGCGGCATCTTTTCGGCGGTGCGTATCGGCCGCCAACTCGGGGTCGAACTGCAGTCCAACGGACAGATGCAGAGCTTCGCCGAGCTGGAACAGGCCATTGCCAAGGTCTGATGGGCGTTCAGTCGTTGATGATGGCCTTGCGCAGCGCCCTGACCTGCTCGGGCGCGACCGCCGAGGCGCCGTTGCCCCAGGTGGCGCGGATGTAAGTGACGACATCGGCCACCTGCTGGTCGTCGAGCGACTGGGCAAAGGGCGGCATGACCATAGGCGCCGGGGCCTTTGCGGTCACCACCGTGCTGCCGCCGGCCAGCACCACGCGGATGCTGTTGTTCGGATCGGAACACTGCACCGTGGCGTTTTTCGCCAGCCCGGGAAAGACCTGCGGCAGACCCTGACCGTTGGCCTGGTGGCAGGCCGCGCAATGCTGGTTGTAGACCTGCGCGCCGCGCTGCACCGAAGCCGGGTTCCTGGCTGCTGGAGTCTGCGTCGGCACGAAGGGTTTGAGCGATTTGATGTAGATCGCCATCGCCTGCAGGTCCTCGGGCTTGAGGTGCTGGGTGCTGTGCGAGATGACCTCGGTCATGCTGCCCAGGGCGGTGAAGTGCGCGGTCTTGCCGGTCTGCAGCAACTCGACGATTTCAGCCTCGGTCCATTTCTGCAGGCAGTTGCCGCGCAGATTGGTGGCGAACCAATGTTCCACCTGCGAGCCGGTGAGATAGAGGTCGCCGTTCGGTCCGCGCGAGCTCAGCGCCTTTTCCTGGAAGAACAGGCCGCGCGGGGTATGGCAGGAGCCGCAATGGCCCAGCCCCTCCACCAGATAGGCGCCGCGGTTCCACTGCGCGCTCTGTTTGGGATCGGGGGTGAAGTTGGTGTCGCGCACGAACAGCCAGTTCCAGACGGCCAGCGGCCAGCGGATCGTCATGGGCCACACCATGTCGGGCTTGCGGTTGGGCGTGGGGTCGGGCGGCACGCCCTGCATGAAGTAGGCATAGAGCGCCTTCATGTCGGCCTCGTTCACCCGTGCGTAGGAGGGGTAGGGCATGGCCGGGTAGAGATGCTTGCCGCCGGGCGCCACGCCATGCCGCACGGCGCGGTCGAACTGCTCGAAGCTGTAGTTGCCGATGCCGTGGGTTTTGTCGGGCGTGATGTTGGTGGAATAGATCGCACCGATGGGCATGTCCATCTTCAGCCCGCCGACGAAGGGCTTGCCGCCCGGCGCCGTGTGGCAGGCCACGCAATCGCCCGCGCGCGCCAGATAGGCCCCGCGCTGCACTTCCTGATCGGAGAACCTCGCCGCTGCGGCGAAGCCGCACTGCGCCGCCAGGACGCCCGCCAGGGCGGCGCGCCCTACCCGCCATACCCGTTTCTTGCTCATGTTCATCCTTCCCATCGCCGCGACCCTTTGTCTTGATTGCAACTCTTTGTAAGCAAATGACCGGGTATGGTAACGATCCGGGTTGACCCTGAGCGGATCAACGCAGCAGCGCCAAGATGCCCAGCGCCAGTGCGCCAGCGCCCAGAGCCAGCGCCGCCAGCATCCACAGCCGCAAGCGCTGCTGCGCCGCAGCCAGTTGCACCCCGGCCTGCTCCAGTGCGGTCACCGTGGTCTGCAATTGCTGCGCCAGCGCGCGCACATGCTCGGCGTTGTGCGTCACCGCCGTCTGCAGCTCCTCGATCTGCCTGTGCAGCGACTCGGCGGCTTCCTTGTCGGTCTTGCGCTGCTTGAACACGGGCAATGCGATTTTCGCCACCGATTCGATATAGGGCAGTGCGGCGCCGATGGCCGTCATCCAGGTTGCGGGCATGGTTCAGGGTCGAGAGTCACGTTGAACCCGGATTGTTCACGAGATCACTCCCTCCCCGCTCGTGGGGTGGAGGCGGCGCGCTGGCCTGCAAGCCAGACCTTGGACGGGTTGGGGTGGGGGCGGATGCCCCCCGCCCGCACGAGGCGGCGGGGCCTGTCACACCCCCATCTGCGCAGCCTGACTGGAAGTCGCGCTGGAAGTCGCGCGCGCGACAGGCTCACGCCACTGCCGCATCAGCGCCTCCCACTGCGGCAGCACCTGCTCGAGATGGCGCTGCCTGACGTGGCCATAGCCGCGGATGCCGTCGGGCAGGCGCGCGATCTGCAACGCCAGTTGCAGGCGCTCGGGCGGGGTGTCGGCATCGAGGCCGCGCAGCAACTCGGTGAGCGTGTCGCGGTACCGTGCGATCAGGGCGCGATCCTGCTTGCGCTCGGCAGTGCGGCCGAAGGGATCGAACGGGGTGCCGCGCAACACCTTCAGCGGCGCCAGCAGCCCAAACGCCGCGCCCATCCAGGGGCCGTACTCGCGCTTGAGCGGCTCGCCGCGGGCGTTGCGCCGGCTCCAAAGCGGCGGCGCAAGGAAGTAATGGCGCTTGAAATCGCCTTCGAAATGCGCTTGCAACTGGCGCAGGAATGCCGGGTCGGACTGCAACCGTGCCACTTCATATTCGTCCTTGTACGCCATGAGCTTGAACAGGTTGCGCGCCACCGCCTCGGTGAGCGCGGTGGACTTGAGCGGGGCTTCAGCCGCGCGCACCTGAGCCACGAAAGCGGCAAACCGCCGGGCGTAGGCGGCATTCTGGTAGGCGGTGAGAAACTCCTCGCGCTGCTTGATGACTTCGTCCAGGCCGGGACGCTTGACCAGCTCGATCACCTGCTCGGCGGCGGCGAGCGCAGCAATCGCCTGCGGATCGTGCGCCGCGTGCCGCCCCCATTCGAAAGCCGCCTGGTTCTTTTCCACCTGCACGCCGTTGAGCTCGATGGCGCGCATCAGTGCGGCGCGACTCACCGGCACCCAGCCCTTCTGCCAGGCGAAACCCAGCAGCATGGGGTTGGCGTAGATGGCGTCGCCCAGCAGCTTCTCGGCAGCGCGCACGCAGTCGAATTCCGCCACCATGCCAGCGCCCGCGGCCTGCTCGATGGCCTTGCGGCAGGCGGCGTCGGGGAATTGCCAGTCGGGGTTGTGGACGAAGGCCGCAGTCGGCGTGCCGTGGGTATCGAGCGCGACATGGGTACGGCCTGCGCGGGCGCGCGAAAGCGTTTCGCGGTCGGCAGTGACGATGGGATCGCAGCCCAGAATCAGCTCGGCCTCGGCGGTGCCCACCCGAGTGGTCACGATCTGCTCTGGGTCGCCGGCGATGAGCACGTGGCTCCAGGTCGCCCCGCCCTTCTGCGCAAGACCTGCGGCATCCTGCGTGACCACGCCCTTGCCCTCGATGTGCGCGGCCATGCCGAGCAACTGGCCGATGGTGATGACCCCCGTGCCGCCGACACCGGCGACGACGATGCCGTAGCAGCCGCCGCCCGCCACGTCGGCGCGCACCGGGTCGGGCACCTCGGGCTCGGGCAGCTCGGGCATGGCCGAAAGATCTGCGCCGGGCTGCGGCTTGGGCCTGCGCAACTCGGCGCCTTCGAGGCTGACGAAGCTCGGGCAGAAGCCCTTGAGGCAGGAGAAGTCCTTGTTGCAACTGCTCTGATTGATGGTGCGCTTGCGGCCGAATTCGGTTTCCAGCGGTTCGACCGACAGGCAGTTGCTCTGCTCGGAGCAGTCGCCGCAGCCCTCGCACACCAGCGGGTTGATGACCACGCGGCGCTTGGGGTCGGCCATCAGCCCGCGCTTGCGACGACGGCGTTTTTCGGTGGCGCAGGTCTGGTCGTAGATGATGACAGTCACGCCCGGCTGTTCGCGCAGCTCGCGCTGAATGGCATCGAGATCGTCGCGGTGGCGCACCGTTGCGCCACTGGCCAAGCCAACGGCGTTGGCATACTTCTGCGGCTCGTCGGTGACGACCACGATGCGGCGCACGCCTTCGGCTTCGAGCTCGCGGCTGATCTGCGGCACGGTCAGCCCGCCCTCGACCGGCTGCCCGCCGGTCATCGCCACCGCGTCGTTGAACAGGATCTTGTAGGTGGCGTTGACCCCGGATGAGATCGCCTGGCGGATGGCGAGCAGGCCGGAGTGGTAGTAAGTGCCGTCGCCGAGGTTGACGAACACGTGCTTCTCGGCAGTGAACGGCGCCTGCCCGACCCAGGCCACGCCTTCGCCGCCCATCTGGCTGAAGGTCTGGGTAGCGCGGTCCATCCAGGTGACCATGTAGTGGCAGCCGATTCCCGCCAGGCCGCGCGAGCCCTCGGGCACGCGGGTCGAGGTATTGTGCGGGCAGCCCGAGCAGAACCACGGCGGGCGCTGCGCCGAATCGCCCGGCGCCTGCAGGCTGCGCTCGCGCGCGTCGATCACCGCCAGCCGTTCGCTGATGCGGCGCTGCACGTCCACCCCGGCATCGCGCAGGATGCCCAGTCGCTCCAGACGCCCGGCGATGGCGCGGGCGATGATCGCCGGGTTGAGGTCGGCCTTGGCCGGCAGCAGCCAGTTATCCGCGGGGTTGGGCTGGCTCCATTCGCCGCCGGTCTTGTCGCCCGGCAGCTCGTCGAACTTGCCGATGACATTGGGCCGCACGTCTTCGCGCCAGTTGTACAGCTCTTCCTTGAGCTGATATTCGATGACCTGGCGCTTTTCCTCGACCACCAGAATCTCCTGCAACCCGGTGGCGAACTCGCGCGTGATGCTCGCCTCCAGCGGCCAGACCACGGCCACCTTGTGCACACGGATGCCGAGTTGCGCGCAGGTGTCGGCGTCCAGCCCGAGGTCGATCAGGGCTTGGCGGGTGTCGTTGTACGCCTTGCCCGAGGCCATGATGCCCAGCCGCGCATGCGGGCTGTCGATGACGGTGTGGTTCAGACGATTGGCGCGGATATACGCCAGCGCGGCATACCACTTCACATCCATCAGCCGCGCCTCCTGCGCCAACGGGGTGTCGGGCACGCGGATGTGCACGCCGTCTGGCGGCAGGGTGAAGTCTTCAGGCAGCAGGATGCGCACGCGGTCGGCATCGACCTCGACGGCGGCTGAAGACTCGACGATTTCCTGGATGGTCTTCATCCCGGTCCAGACGCCGGCATAGCGGCTCAGCGCGAAGGCGTGCACACCCAGGTCGAGGATGTCCTGCACCGACGTCGGAAAGAACACCGGCAGGCCGCAGGCCTTGAAAATATGGTCGCTCTGGTGCGCCAGGGTTGACGACTTGGCGACATGGTCATCCCCCGCCACCGCGATCACGCCGCCATGCCGCGCCGTGCCCGCGCTGTTGGCGTGCTTGAACACGTCCGAGCAGCGATCCACCCCCGGCCCCTTGCCATACCAGATGCCGAACACCCCGTCGTATTTGTTCTTGTCGGGAAACAGGTCGAGCTGCTGCGTACCCCAGACGGCCGTGGCTGCCAGTTCCTCGTTGACCCCGGGCGTGAAAACCACCTGGTGGGCTTCGAGGATTTTTTTCGCCTTCCACAGCGCCTGGTCGTAGCCGCCCAGCGGCGAGCCGCGGTAGCCGGAAACGAAGCCGGCGGTGTTCAGCCCGGCGGCGGCATCGCGCTGACGCTGCAACAGGGGCAGACGCACCAGCGCCTGGATGCCGCTCATGAAAGCGCGGCCGGATTCGAGGGTGTATTTGTCGTCCAGCGTAAGGGTCGCCAGCGCACGACGGATGGGCTCGGGTAGGGGAGCGTTCATCGTCTTGTCTCCTTCTGTGGCGCCTGAGCCGTTTGCGGGCGGCGCCGTTGCATCACCAATCAGCCGCCGATCAGGCAGGCTGGGCCTCTGCGGCGCCCTGCGACAGCACGGCCCGCACGCCGTCTTGTGAACGGCGACCGGCAATTTGCCGATGAACGAATGCTAGCGCGACTGCTCAAGGAAACGCAGGGCCGCCCCAAGTTTCCTTGACCCCACGGGGGATGAGGCTGGACATGCGTGGGCGACTGCTCGCCCACGCATGCCTGCCGAATCCAAGCGGCTTGCAAGCCGCGAGGTGGACCGGGTCGGCGAGCCGACCCTGGGGGCGCTCGGTCGTGAACAGAAGGCGAAACCCGAGGGTGAGACGGGAGTGCGGACTTGCCCGCCGCACTCCGCCATGAATCAGGCGGGATTCAGGCCGGATTCAGGCGTAGGACGGCAAGGTGAGCACGTAGGTGTCGATCGGCGCGTTGGGGTTGACCACCGGATTGCTCGGGTCGCCATCGCCCCAGTCGCTTTGGAACAGAATGCGCGTGCCGCTGGTGCTGAAGGTCACGTTCGGCTGCGCCCAGTAATTGCTCTGCTTGGCGTTGCTGTAGTTGCCCGTGCTGCGGTGGTGGGCGATGCGCCAGGTCGTGCCCGTGGTCAGATTGGTGATCATGATTTCCTGATCGAGCACAGTCGTGGGATTGGCGGTCGGGCCGCTGTTGTTGGTGCCGTAGATGTCGCCGGTCATGCCGGTGACCACCCAGCTCGGATTTTTCCAGGCGGTCGAGCCGCTCAGACTGCCGGTGGCCGGATAGCCCCAGCCGCTGGACTCGCCGACGAAGTTGCTCACCACGCCGGTATTGAGGTTGCAGACGATGACGTTGCCGTTGCCGCCGGTACTGCGCGAAAACTGCGAGCCCACCAGCAGGTCGTTGCCGTTGGCGTCCATCGCGGTGTCGCAATGCTCGTTGGTGTCGAAGTTCACCCAGCGCACGAGCTTGCCGGTGGCGGCGTCGATCACCGCCGACTGCGTGGTGGGTTGAGAACCGAGGCCGGCGGCGGCATTCCAGATGAAAAATCTGCCCGACACCGAGGGGAAAGGCGTCGATCCTCGCGCCTGCGGTTGCGGCACGACGGAGGGGTCGTACAGAATGAACTGCTGGGTCGCTTCATTGAAGCCGAACACCCACACGCCGAGCTCGCCCGACACATTGGGCACGCTCGGGCCAAAGGCACCCAGGCCCCAGATTCGCTGGCCCTGCGCGTTGACCCCCAGGGCGAAGGGGTAGCCGCAGCGCACGCCTTGCGTGTCCGTGGGGCAGCCGGGCGGCAAGCCGTTGGGGAGGAAGCTGTGGACGAGGGTCTTGACCCCGGTCTCGACGTTGATCGCGGTGAGGTCGGCCAGATTCTGGCTGCCCATCGAATGGTTGTCGATGTAGCGCAGTACGGCCGGGTCCTGGTGATCCCAGTAAAACTGTTCCACGTCGGCGGGGTTGATGTCAAGGAACCGGAGGAACTTGTAGGTCGTGCCGTCGTACAGCGCCCAGCCCATTTGTCCGTTGGCCTGCCTGGTGCTCCCCGGCGCATAGAGGATGAAGCGGGTTTCATCGCAGTTCCACGCCATCGCTGTGGGATAGGCAGGGGCCACGCACAGATTGTTGAAGTCGCTCACGCAGTCGGTGATGCGGGTGATCTTCAGGCCGAAATCCGGGTCGGTGACGGTCTGCCCCTTGGCCGGTTTGGCCAGCGCGCTGTAGGGCATCAGGGACTTGCCGTGCTGGGTGAGACCCTGGGACAGATCGATGCCGCTGGCTGGCGGTGTCTGCGGCTGAGTAGGCGCAGAGGCGGTTTGTGTCGGGGTCGAAGCAGGTTGCGTCGGAGTCGAGGCGGGTTGCGTGGGTTGCGACGAAGCTGCCGGCGGTTGCGAGGAGCTGGTTGTGGTGCTTGTCGGCGTGCTTGTGGGGGTCGTCTGCGTGCTGCCTCCCGCGGACGGTTGTGATGGTGGTGAAGGGGCCGGGACGGGAGAAACCGGAATCGTCGGCTGGATGATCGTGCCTGGATTTTGGGCCGGAATGATGGGCGCAACGCCCGGGCTGGAGCCCGCTGCAGGCGGCACCGCTCCTGCCGCGCTGGGAGTTGCCTGACCCGATCCCGACCCGCCGCCGCAAGCGGCCAGGGAACTCAACGCGGGCAGGGAAAGCAGGGTTTTCTGAATGAAGCTGCGGCGAGATGGCTGCATGACGAGACTCCAATGCCCCGACTGATCGTGCAGGCGCGAATGCCGCAACTCACGCCGCAAGACAAACCGACATACGACATCCTGGCATCTTGGGTTCGTCCCAGGACGTCAATGTGTGAGGTATTGCCGCTTTCAGGCCGGGAAAACAAGACTATTCCCAGCCTAGGGGGTTGGTGAAGTGCGCGTCTGTATCGGAATGAAAAAGATGCGACGGCCGGCTTACTGCTGCTGGCACACCGTGTGGGTGTTCTGCAGGAAATTGGTCACCGTGGCCTGTCGGCCCTTGAACCACACCTGGAACGCGCTGTTGCGGTAGCGTGCGCCGTCGGCGGAGACGGTCTGATCCAGGGTGAGATTGCCCAGCGCGGTTTGCAGCGTGACCGACACATCGCCAAAGGTGGCGATGAACGAGCTGCCGTCCTGGCAGTTGAAGCGCACGGCGCCGGGAGGCAGCGCGGGTGCGCTGGGTTGCGGTGCCGACACTTCTGGAGCGGGCGTCATCGGTGCGGGCTGCGGCGCAGCGGGCGCACTCGCGGCTGGCGCAACCCCGGCCGGGCCGAGGGGCTGGACCGTGATCGGCGCGCTGGGCGCCAGTGGCTGGGCCTGGCTCGGCGGCGCCTGCGGGGTGACGGGGGCATAGGTCGAAGGCGGCACGGTCACCCGCGGCGTGGGGGGGCTGAGTTGCTGCACCGGTGCGGGCTGGTTGAGATTGACCGGCGTGGCGCATCCCGCCAGGATCAGCGCGCCGAATGCCGTCAAGACTGCCGCACCGACTGCGCTCGAACGCAGAAAAGAAGTGTGTTCTTGCCGATTCATGCCTGGGCTCCCGAAATCTGTTGCAGAAATTGAACCATACAAACGCGACGGGCTTGCCGGTGTGATGGCACGCAACCGTAAAGCTTGCGAAATTGTCGCCTTGCCGCTGCCGCTTTTTATGATGCACCCAAAAACCGCCTGCCTGCGGCTCGAAGGATCCCGCCTTGCCGATCTTCGCCCTCGCCATCCTGCTGGGCTGTGCGCTGCAGACCGCGCAGGCCGCGCTCTGGCCACGTCCGATGTATGGCGCGATGGCGGCCGTGGGCATCGCGCTGGCGGCGGCGCTGCTGCTGTGGCATGGGCGCTACGACACTGCGGCGGGATCAGGGCGTGGGCGGCACCGCATCCTCGTTGCATTCCTGCTCGCCTGCAGCGGTTTTGCGCTGGCCTTCGGGCTGACGGGCTGGCGCGCCTATCCGCTGCTGGCCGACCGGCTCGATCCGGCGCTGGAGGGCCAGGTCATTGCCGTGCGCGGCGTGGTCAGCGGGCTGCCGGTGCTCTATCCCCATGCCACGCGCTTCGAGTTCGACACCATCCAGGCGCCCGTCGGCGTGCCCGGCAAGGTGTCGCTGAGCTGGTATGCGCGCAGAACGCGCTTTGGCCCCTCCGAGGCGGCGCCCCGCGTTCATCCCGGTGAGGAATGGCGGTTTTCGCTGCGCCTGAAGCGCCCGCATGGTCTGGCCAACCCCGGCGGCAACGACACCGAGCTGGCGCTGTTCCGTGAGGGCATCGGCGCGACGGGAACGGTGAGCCGCATGGGCGCGCCGCCGCAGCTTCTCGGCCTTCGCCGCGCGCCCGCCGACTGGGTGGCGCAACTGCGCGACCACCTGCGCGAGCGCATGATGACCGCGCTGCGAATGCAGGACGCGCCCCTCCTCCTCCCAACCTCCCCCACGGCGTGGGGGAGGAGCGAACACGCCCTCCCCGCCGCAGGACCACCCCAATGCGGGACGCGCCTCTCCCCCTCCCAACCTCCCCCACGCAGTGGGGGAGGAGCAAACACCCCCTCCCCACGAGTGGGGAGGGTTGGGGTGGGGAGAGCCCCCTCGGGGCTGAGTGCCGCGGCTCCGGTCTGGCCTGCGCCAGACTGGACGGCACGAAGGGGCCTCGCCTCTGGCGAGGCCGCGCCCTGCAGGGGCAGCCAGCGCACGCGAGCGTTGGGAGCCACACCCCTCCCCGCCGCCGATACCATCATCGCCCTTGCGCTGGGCGACCAATCGGCCATTTCCGCGCCGGACTGGGCGACTTACCGCATGACCGGGGTGGCGCATCTGATGAGCATCTCCGGTCTGCACATCACCCTGCTGGCCTGGCTGGCGCTGCGCCTCACCGGCTGGCTTTGGCGGCAGACCGCCCGGCTGCGCCGGCCCTGGACGCTGATCGTTCCTGCGCCCACGGTCGCCGCCTGGGGCGCGCTGCTGGTCGCCACCGCCTACGCGCTGGTCGCTGGCTGGGGCGTGCCGGCGCAGCGCACCCTGCTGATGCTCGCGGTGGTGCTGCTGCTGCGCCAGCGGGGGCTGCGCGCCGACTGGCGCGATGTCATGGCGCTGGCGCTGAGCGCCGTGCTGCTGTGGGATCCGTGGGCGGTGCGGCAGGCGGGGTTCTGGCTGTCCTTCGTCGCGGTGGGCATGCTGTTCGTCGCCGGCGAGCGCAGGCACCCGGAAACCGCGGCGCTGGCCTCCATCCCTGGCGACGCTGTACCTGCGGGTCGTTTGCAGCGCAGTTGGCAGGCGCTGCGCGGCGCCGCGCACTCGCAGTGGGTGGCCACCATCGCCCTGCTGCCGCTCACCCTGCTGTTCTTCCAGCAGATCGCCTTGCTCTCGCCGCTGGCCAATGCGCTGGCGATTCCCGTGGTGACGCTGGCGGTGGCGCCGCTGGCGGTCGGCGGCCTGCTGCTGCCCGCGCCGCTGGACGGCTGGGCGTGGCGGCTCGGCGCCCGGGTGCAGCAGGGTCTGGACGCCGTGCTGCGGCAGATGGCCGACTGGCCGCTGGCACAGTGGCACGCCGCCGCGCCCGACGGCCTCACCCTGGCGCTGGCCGCGCTCGGCGTGCTGGCGCTGGCGCTGCCTTGGGGCTGGCGGCTGCGCGCGCCGGGGCTGTTGCTGCTGTTGCCGCTGGCGAGCAACCCCGGCACGACGCCCGAACCCGGGGCGATGGAGGTGTGGTTTGCCGATGTCGGCCAGGGCATGGCGGTGGTGGTGCGCACCGCGCGCCACACCCTGCTGTACGACACCGGGCCGCAGCAGGCGCCGGGCGTGGACGCCGGCGGCCGCGTGCTGCTGCCGCTGCTGCACAGCCTGGGCGTGCGCCGCCTCGACCGCGTGGTGGTGAGTCACGACGACGGCGACCACGCGGGCGGCGCGGCCACCCTCGCCCGCGCGCATCCCGAGGCCGATCTGCTCACCTCGGCTGCGGCGCAGGCGCCATGGGCGCAAGGCTTCGGCGCCATGCAGCCTTGCGCCGCCGGTCAGCGCTGGAACTGGGACGGCGTGGACTTCCGCATCGTCAGCCCCCTGCCCGGCGACGCGCCGCGCAGCGACAACGCCCGCTCCTGCGTGCTGCATGTGAGCGCACGCGGCGCCTCGCTGCTGCTCACCGGCGACATCGACCAGGCGCAGGAGCGCGCCCTGCGTGGCGCAGGCCTTCTGCCCTACGCCGACGTGTTGCTGGTGCCGCATCACGGCAGCAAGTCCTCGTCGAGCGAGGCGCTGCTCGACACGGTGATGCCACGCGCCGCCGTGGTGCAGGCGGGCTATCGCAATGCGCACGGCCACCCCCACCCCGCCGTGCTGGCGCGTTATGCCGAGCGCGGCATCAAAGTCTGGCGCACCGACCGGCAGGGCGCGTTGCAGTGGCGCGACAGCGCGCCCGATACCTTCATCGCCTGGCGCGCGGCGAATCCGCATTACTGGAGCGCCGACGCCGCGCTTGCCGACACATCTGGCCTGTATCTTGCAGGGCCCGCACCGTAGGTTTGCCCAGAAAGCCATGACGAGAGACGACGATGCGCTTCTACGATGAAATGACCTCCGCAGGCGGCGGCGTGCGGCCGCACTATGAGCAATACGCCCACTGGCTGGCGCAGCAGCCGCCCGACACCATCAGCGCCAAGCGCGAGGAGGCCGAGCTGATCTTTCGCCGCGTGGGCATCACCTTTGCTGTGTATGGCGACCAGGCTGGCACCGAGCGGCTCATTCCCTTCGACCTGATTCCGCGCATCATTCCCGCGGCCGAGTGGAAGCATCTGGAAGCCGGGCTGAAGCAGCGCGTCACCGCGCTCAACCGCTTCATCCACGACGTCTATCACGAGCAGGAAATCCTCAAGGCCGGCATCGTGCCGCCAGAGCAGGTGCTCGGCAACGCGCAGTTTCGCCCCGAGATGATGGGCATCGATCTGCCGCATCATGTGTACGCACAAATTGCGGGCATCGACATCGTGCGGGCGGAAAACGCACAGGGCGAGGGCGAGTATTACGTGCTCGAAGACAATCTGCGCGTGCCCTCGGGCGTGAGCTATATGCTGGAAAACCGCCGCATGATGATGCGGCTGTTCCCCGGGCTGTTCGCCCGCCACGGCGTCGCCCCGGTGGCGCATTACCCCGACATGCTGCTGGAAAAGCTGCGCGCCGTCGCACCGCCCAGTGCCAGCGAGCCCACCGTGGTCGTGCTCACGCCGGGCATGTACAACTCGGCATACTTCGAGCACGCCTTTCTCGCGCAGCAGATGGGGGTGGAACTGGTCGAAGGGCAAGACCTGTTCGTCAAGGACGACTTCGTCTATATGCGCACCACGCAGGGGCCGCAGCGGGTGGACGTGATCTACCGCCGCATCGACGACGACTTCCTCGACCCGCAGGTATTCCGCGCCGATTCGGCCATCGGCTGCGCCGGGCTGATGCGCGCCTTGCGCGCGGGCAACGTCAACCTGGCCAACGCCATCGGCACCGGGGTGGCCGACGACAAGTCGATCTACCCCTACGTGCCACGGATGATCGAGTTCTATCTGGGCGAAAAACCGTTGCTGAACAACGTGCCCACCCGCCTGTGCCGCGAGCCCGACAGCCTGGCCTATGTGCTGGAGCACCTGCCCGAGCTGGTGGTCAAGGAGGTGCACGGCGCCGGGGGCTACGGCATGCTGGTCGGCCCGGCGTCCACCCAGGCCGAGATCGCCGCCTTCGCCGAGAAGATCAAGGTGCATCCCGAGCACTACATCGCCCAGCCGACGCTGGCGCTGTCCACCTGCCCCACCTATGTCGAGTCGGGCATCGCGCCGCGCCACATCGACCTGCGGCCCTTCGTGCTGTCGGGCAAGACGGTCTCCATCGTGCCCGGCGGCCTGACCCGCGTGGCGCTGGCCGAAGGCTCGCTGGTCGTCAATTCCTCGCAGGGCGGCGGCACCAAGGACACCTGGGTGCTCGAAAAGTAGCCCGTCCCCGCCAATACCCAGCAACACTCAGCCCAGCCCGAGAAACGCATCATGCTCAGCCGCACCGCCGACCACCTGTTCTGGATGGCCCGTTACACCGAACGCGCCGAAAACACCGCCCGCATGCTCGACGTGCATGTGCAGTCGGCCCTGCTGCCGCAGGGTGCCGAGGCCATGCATCTGGGCTGGCGCGGCCTGCTGGGCATCTCCGAACTCACCGCCGCCTACACCGAGCGCCACGGCGAAATCGAGGCCGACAAGGTGCTCGACTTCATGGTCTGCGACACCGGCAACCCCTCGTCCATCCAGAGCTGCCTGCGGGCCGCGCGCGAAAACGCTCGCGCGGTGCGCGGCGCCATCACCACCGAGGTGTGGGAAACCGTCAACCAGACCTGGCTGGAATCGCAGCGCCTGCTGGCCGGGGGGGTTGGCAGGCTCGATCCCGGTGCGTTCTTCGAGTGGGTGAAGTACCGTTCGCACCTCTCGCGCGGCGTCACCTCCGGCACCATGCTGCAGGACGAGGCGTTTCACTTCCTGCGCATCGGCACCTTTCTGGAACGCGCCGACAACACCGCCCGCCTGCTCGACGTGAAGTTCCACGCCCTGCAGTCCGATTTTTACGGCTCGACGAATGGTCGCGTGCAGGAGCACGACTTCTATCACTGGTCGGGAGTGCTGCGCTCGGTCTCGGCCTTTGAGGTGTATCGCAAGGTGTACCGCGACGTCATCACCCCCGAGCGCGTGGCCGAGCTGCTCATCCTGCGGCCCGACATGCCGCGGTCACTCGCCGCCTGCATGATGGCGGTGAACACGCACCTGCAGGCCGTGGCCAACCCGCAATCGCGCGAAACCCTGCGCCGCGCCGGCCTGCTCAGCGCGCAACTGCAGTTCGGCCGGCTCGACGACATCATGGCCACCGGCCTGCACGCCTATCTCACCCATTTTCTGGAACGCATCAACGACCTGGGTGCAGGCATCAGCCAGGACTTTCTCGCCGCCTGATCCCGCGCCCTGCTCCGCTTTTTTTCCGACTTCCCCCCAACTTCCCCAAGGTGTCCGGATGTCCATCCACGTCGCGCTCACGCATACCACCACCTACCGTTTCGACCGACCGGTGAATCTGTCGCCACACATCGTGCGGCTGCGCCCCGCACCGCATTGCCGCACGCCCATTCTGGCGTACAGCCAGCGGGTCGAACCCGCCGGGCATTTCATCAACTGGCAGCAAGACCCGTTCGCCAACTACCTCGCCCGTCTGACCTTTCCCGACAAAACCACGTTGCTGCAGATCACCGTCGATCTGGTCGCGGAGATGTCGGTCTACAACCCTTTCGACTTTTTTCTCGAACCCGAGGCGCAACGATTTCCCTTCGCCTATGCGCCGCAATTGAAGGAAGAACTCGGCCCCTATCTGGCCGCCGACCCGCTCACCCCGCGGCTCCAAGCCCTGATCGACAGCATCGACCTCACCCCGCGGCGCACGCAAGACTTCCTGGTCGACCTCAACCAGCAGCTGCAGCGCGACATCGGCTACACCATCCGCCTGGAGCCGGGGGTGCAGACGCCCGAGCAGACCCTTGAACTCGCCTGCGGGTCGTGCCGCGACACCGGCTGGCTCATGGTGCAGGTGCTGCGCCACCTCGGGCTGGCGGCGCGCTTCGTCTCGGGCTACCTCATTCAGCTCACGCCCGACGTGAAGGCGCTCGACGGGCCGACCGGCGCCGAGACCGACTTCACCGATCTGCACGCCTGGTGCGAAGTCTTCCTGCCTGGCGCCGGGTGGATCGGCCTGGACCCCACCTCGGGGCTGCTCGCTGGCGAGGGCCACATCCCGCTGGCCTGCACCCCGCAGCCCTCGGGCGCGGCGCCGGTCGAAGGCCTGGTGGACGAATGCGAGGTGGACTTCAGCCACCACATGGCCGTGACCCGCATCCATGAATCGCCGCGCGTCACCAAGCCCTACACCGACGCGCAATGGCAGGCCGTGCTCACGCTGGGCGAAGTGGTCGATCAGCAGCTCATGAGCGGCGACGTGCGTCTCACCCAGGGCGGCGAGCCGACCTTCGTCGCCACCACCGACCGCGACGCGCCCGAATGGAACACCGACGCGCAGGGGCCGACCAAGCGCGGCTTTGCTGCCGAACTCATCGGCAGATTGATCAAGCGCTACGGCCCCGGCGGCTTCCTGCATTTCGGCCAGGGCAAGTGGTATCCCGGAGAGCAACTGCCGCGCTGGGCGCTGTCGGCCATCTGGCGGCGCGACGGCCAGCCCTGCTGGCACAACCCCGAACTGTTCGCCGACGAACGCCAGGGCGGCACGGCCACCGTCCGCGACGCGCACACCTTCATGCTGGCGCTGGTCGACACCCTCGGTCTCGACCCCTCCCATGTGCAGACCGGCTATGAGGACACCTGGTACTACCTGTGGCGCGAGCGCCGTCTGCCGGTCAATGTCGATCCGTTCGACTCGCGCGTCGAAGACGAGCTGGAGCGCGCCCGGTTGCGCCGGGTGTTCGACCAGGGGCTGAAAACGCCGACCGGCTACGCGCTGCCGATCCGGCGCGAGCCGGGCGCGCCCGGCGTTTCCTTGAGCGGCCCATACTGGGTCTCCGGCCCGTGGTTCTTCCGCGACGAGCGCATGTACCTCATCCCCGGCGACTCGGCCATGGGCTGGCGGCTGCCGCTGGACTCGCTGCCCTGGGCGACCGAGGGTGAGCGCGCCTCCGACTGGCCGCACGACCCCTTCGCCCCACGCACCGGCCTGCCCGACGCCGCTGCGCTGCGGCAGCAGTACGGTCCGATGCACCGCGTTGGGGGCGGCCTGGCCGAAGGCGGCACCGTCGGCGTGCAAGGCCAGGGGGGGAGTGCACCGCTTCGGGGCGGTGTCGAGACCCATGGATCGGCCCAGTTGCCCAGCGGCGACGGCCAGCGCATGCGGCCCGGCGACGGACGCATGCCCTCACGCTTCGAGTCGGCGGGCTGGATCGTGCGCACGGCGCTGTGCGTGGAGGCGCGCGGCGGCATTCTGTATGTGTTCATGCCCCCGCTCGTCTCGGCGGACGACTATCTCGACCTGCTCGCCGCCATCGAGACCACGGCGCAGCGTCTGCGGGTCAAGCTGGTGCTCGAAGGCTATCCGCCGCCGCGCGACCCGCGGCTCAACCTGCTGCAGGTCACGCCCGACCCCGGCGTCATCGAGGTGAACATCCACCCGGCGCACAACTGGGCCGAGCTGGTCGACCACACCGAATTCCTCTATCAGGCCGCGTTCGAGACCCGGCTGGGCGCGGAGAAATTCATGCTCGACGGCCGCCACACCGGCACCGGCGGCGGCAACCATGTGGTGCTCGGCGGCGCCACCCCGGCCGACAGCCCTTTCCTGCGCCGCCCCGATCTGCTGGCCAGCCTGATCGCCTACTGGCACAACCACCCCAGCCTGAGCTATCTGTTTTCCGGGCTGTTCATCGGCCCGACCAGCCAGGCGCCAAGGGTGGACGAGGCGCGCGACGACCAGGTCTACGAGCTCGAAATCGCCCTGGCCGAGTTGCGCGCCAACCGCGCCCGCTATGGGCAGGAGGCTCCACCCTGGTTTGTCGACCGCACCCTGCGCAACATTCTGATCGACGTCACCGGCAACACCCACCGCGCCGAGTTCTGCATCGACAAGCTCTACAGCCCCGATTCGGCCACCGGGCGGCTCGGGCTGCTGGAACTGCGCGCCTTCGAGATGCCGCCGCATGCGCGCATGAGCGTGGTGCAGCAACTGCTGCTGCGCGCGCTGATCGCCCGCTTCTGGCACACCCCCTACACCGCCAGCCTGCAGCGCTGGGGCACCGCGCTGCACGACCGCTTCCTGCTGCCCACCTTCGTCGCCTTCGACTTCGACGACGTGCTCACCGAGCTGCGCGAGGCCGGTTTCGACTTCGACCCGCAGTGGTTCGCGCCGCACCACACCTTCCGCTTCCCGCTGCTGGGCGACTACGCGGTGCGCGGCATGAAGCTGGAGCTGCGCATGGCGCTCGAACCCTGGCATGTCATGGGCGAAGAGGGCGCTGCGGGCGCCACGGTGCGCTATGTCGATTCCTCGCTGGAGCGCCTGGAAGTGAAAATCAACGGTCTGACCGACAGCCGCCACGTGCTCACGGTCAACGGCCAGGCCGTGCCGCTGCAACCCACCGGGCGCAGCGGCGAATTCGTCTGCGGCGTGCGCTACCGCGCCTGGCGGCCGCCCTCGGCGCTGCACCCCGGCATCGGCGTGCATGCCCCGCTGACCTTCGATCTGGTGGATACCTGGATGCAGCGCTCGCTCGGCGGCTGCCAGTACCACGTCGAACACCCCGGCGGCAGCAACCCGACCACCTACCCGATCAATTCCTACGAGGCCGAGAGCCGGCGGCTGGCGCGCTTTTTCCGCATGGGCCACACGCCGGGGCGCATGCGGGTGACGCCGGCGCATCCCAGTTTGGAGTTTCCCTTCACCCTCGATTTGCGCGTATAGGCGTAAGCTGCATGAAACGTGGGGGAGGTTCCGCAGTTTCCAGCGTCCCCCGCCATGCCACAATGCAGTATGGTCAGTTTGTTTCCATCTCAATCGCAAAGTCAGTCGCGTCCGGGCGACGACGAGTGCATCGCGCTCGCCCGCGATCTGGCCTCCGCCGTCATTCCCGGCCATTGGGATGAGCTGCGCGGCAAGGTTGCAGGCGGCGAGACCGGCGCCGCACTCGCCCCGCTCTGGGAAGATTTTTTTCGACTGCTCGGCCCCGGCGGCTTCGACAGCCTGAGCGCCCGCCAACAACAACTGCTGCAACAGATCCACGACGACGGCGTGACCTACAACGTCCACGCCGACTCGGCGCAGGCGGTGCGCGCGTGGTCGGTCGATCTGTTTCCGCTGCTGGTCGACTCCATCTCGTGGAAGCAGATCGCCACCGGCGCAGCGCAGCGCGCGGCGCTGCTCAACGCCATCCTCGCCGACATCTACACCGGCGCGCAGCGCACCCTCAAGGAAGGCTTGCTGCCGCCCGCGCTGGTGCAGGGGCATCCCGGCTATCTGCGCGCCCTGCACGGCCATGCGCCGCCCGGGAATATCTGGCTGCACATCGCCGCCTTCGATCTGGCGCGCGGGCCCGACGGCGTGTGGCGCGTGGTCAACCAGCGGGTACAGGCGCCCTCGGGCCTGGGGTATCTGCTGGAAAACCGCATCCTCATCTCCCGGCTGTTTCCCGAAGCCTTCAGCCAGCTCAAGGTGCAGCGCCTGGCCGCCAGCTACCGGCTGCTGATGGACACGCTGCTGCGGCTGTCGCCCGGCGGCGTGGGCAGCCGCGTGGTGCTGCTCACGCCCGGCCCGTACAGCGAAACGTATTTCGAACAGGTGTACCTGGCGCGCTATCTCGGCATCACCCTGGCCGAAGGCAACGATCTCACCGTGCGCGCAGACCGGCTCTACCTCAAGACCCTGCGCGGCCTGGAACCGGTGCACGTGGTGCTGCGGCGGCTCGACGACAGTTTCTGCGATCCGCTCGAACTGCGGCCCGATTCGATGCTGGGCGTCGCCGGGCTGCTGCAGGCCGTGCGCGCGGGCCAAGTGCTGGTGGCGAACGCGCTCGGCGCCGGTTTTCTCGAATCGCCCGCGGTGCAGGGCTTTCTGCCCAAGTTGTGCGAGACCCTGCTGGGCGAACCGCTCGAACTGCCTTCGCTGCCCACCTGGTGGTGCGGCGAACCCGGGGTGTGCGACGCCCCGCTGGACGATCTGCGCGCCTGGGTGGTCAAACCGGTGCACGCCGAATGCGGCTTCGAACCCACGGTCATGGCCAGTCTCGACTACGGCCAGCTTCCGGGCTGGCGCGAGCGGGTGCGGTCCAACCCCGCCCTCGTCACCCTGCAGCAGTACCAGCCGCTGCCACATGTGCCGGTGTGGAGCGAGGGACGCCTGGCCGCCCGCGCGGCCATGCTGCGGGTCTATGCCCTGGCCGACGGCCGCGGCGGCTGGCGGGTGCTGCCGGGCGGCCTGGTGCGCACCGCGCCGCGCGGGGGCAACACGGTGTCGATGCAGCGCGGCGGCAGCAGCCAGGACGCCTGGATCATCACCGGCGACGCGGTGGACACCTCCACCCTGCTGCCCGAGCCGATGCGTCCGCAGGATCTGGCCAACCGCCACCGCGTGGTCACCAGCCGCGCGGCGGAAAACCTGTTCTGGCTCGGACGCTATTGCGAACGTGCCGAATTCAGCGCGCGGCTGGCGCGCATCACCCTGCGTGCGCTCTCGGGAGACGACGACATGGGCCCCGCAGTGTGCGACATGCTCGACCAGTGGTGCCGCAGCTGCGGCCTGGTCGACAAGGAGGCGCCGATTCTGGCCAACAACCCGCAAGGCTTCGAGCACTGCGTGGTGCGCGGCCTCGTGCCTGGGCAGCATGCCGGCGGCATCGTGCAGAGCCTGCAGGCGCTGGGCAACGCCGCCTCGCAGGTGCGCGAACGTCTGGGCGGCGACCACCGGCAGTGGATCGCCTCGGCCACCGCGCTGGAGCTTTTGCCCACGGCCTCGCGGCGCGAAGAGTTGCAGTCGGCGCTGGCGCTGCGCGGGCTGGAGCAGCTCACCGAAATGCTCAGCGCCATCACCGGCGCGCAGACCGACCGCATGACCCGCGACGACGGCTGGCGGCTGCTGAGCATCGGCCGTCACATCGAGCGCCTGATGCTGCACGGCGAGGCGCTGGCCGTGGCCTTCCGCAGCGGCGCGGTGCACAGCGACAGCGGCTTCAACCTGCTGCTGGCGCTGTTCGACAGCACCATCACCTACCGCGCGCTCTACCAGAAGCGGCTGGAAGTACCGCCGCTGCTCGACCTGCTCATGCTCGACCGCGAAAACCCCCGCGCCCTGGGATGGGTGGCGCAGACCCTGCGGGCCCGCATGGCCAAGCTGCCCGGCGAAGCCGCCGATAAGGAGGACCTGCTGGCGCTGGCGCCCGACCCGGACGACTGGCATCTGCCCGAGCTGTGCACGCACGCACAGGGACGGCATTACAGCTGGCTGGAACTCACATTGACGCAGAGCATCGATTCCGCCTGGCGTCTGTCCGACGAGATCAGCCGCCGCTATTTCGCCCACGCCAGCACGCCCGACCGCACGCTGGGCGGATATTGAAAGCTGCACGCATGACGCAAGACGCATCCACCGCACAACCTGACGCTATGCTCTACCGCGTGGTGCATGAAACCGCCTACACCTACGCCACCCCGGTCGAACTGGCCCACCATCTGGCGCATCTCTGCCCGCTCGACCAGGCCGCGCAAAAACGCATCGACTATGTTTGCGACATCCACCCCGAGCCCGAACATCGCCATAGCGAAGCCGATGTGTTTGGCAACCGGCGCGAGTTCTTCGCCTACTACAGCCCGCACGATACCCTGACCGTGCGCGCCGTCAGTCTGGTGCAAGTGCGCGCGCCCCTTGCCCCCGATTGGGACGCCAGCCCGCCGTGGCAAGCGGTACGCGAACAACTCCTCTACCGCGCGGGCAAGCCCTATGTGGCCGAGGCCGAATTCACTTTCGGCACGCATTTCGCTCCGCTGTTTGCCGAGGCTGGGGCCTACGCCGCGCCCAGCTTTCCCGCAGATCGCCCCTTGCTCAGCGGCGCGCTCGATCTGATGCGGCGCATTCACGCCGACTTCACCTACAACCCCGAGAGCACCGAAGTGCAGACCCGCGCCCCGCAGGCGCTCGAACTGCGCGCCGGCGTCTGCCAGGACTACGCGCATGTGATGATCTCCGCGCTGCGCAGCCTCGGTCTGGCCGCGCGCTACGTCAGCGGCTATTTGCGCTCGCACCCCAAATCGGGCGAAGAAGAGCTCGTCGGCGTCGATGCCTCGCACGCCTGGGTGGCGGTGTGGTGCCCGGTCAACGGCTGGGTGGAATTCGACCCGACCAACAATCGCCAGCCCGCCGCCGACTATGTGCGCGTCGCCCTGGGCCGCGACTTCGCCGACGTCTCCCCGCTGCGCGGCGTCATCCGCGGCGGCGGCGATCACACCCTCAGGGTCGGGGTACACGTCAGCCCGGTCGACCCGCGCTGACCGGCCGCACCGCACTCAGGTCGACCTCACCCCCGCAGCCGGTTGAGCGACTGCAGCTCGTAGATCAGCCTCGTGCGCACGCCGTTGATCGACAGCGTGTCCTCGATGCCCTTGACCGCACGCCCTGCGGCCGGGGCGTACCAGTAGTGGGTCATCACCGTGGCCTGCGCTGCCGTGTAGTGCCCTTGCAGGCGAAAGGCGTGAAACGTGCCTGCCGGCACGGTGAGCGTCTGCTCGGCCTCCACGCTCACGCTCACGCCCAGCCGCGTGTGCAGTTCCCACTCCGGCTGGCTCTGGGTGATGGTGTCCTTCCAGTTCTTGCCCACACGCAGCGGAAACTCGAACTGCGGGAATGCGGGGCGGTATTCGATGGCCTCGCCGGGCACGATTTCGCGCGATAGCAGATCGAACTGCCTGGAGTAGATGCTTTTCAGCACCGGCGCGTCGGGCTTGTTGGTGCGGTGTACATCGACGTGCACCTCGCCGTTCGGGCTGATGTGGGTGACGTGGTTGGCCATGACCAGGCCGGGATCGCCGCGCTCGGCTTCTTCCTGCGTGCGCGTGACGAACACCCAACGGTCTCCGACGCGGATATCGGGCAGTTGCATCTGGGGTCTCCTGGGTGAGTCGATAACGCGATTTTGCCCGCGCACACGTCGTGGTGCTGCGCGCGGGGCAATGCCCGTCAGACCGAATAGGAATCAGTCCGCATCGGCATAAAACCCGGCGCGGCGGCATGCGCGTGGCGCTTCGTCTTTCACCGCCGACTGGATGGCGGCGATGTGCTCGGGCGTGGTGCCGCAGCAGCCGCCGACGAGGTTCACCAGCCCCTCGGCGGCAAACTCGTGCAGCAGCCGCGAGGTGACTTCGGGGGTTTCGTCGAAGCCGGTTTCGCTCATCGGGTTGGGCAGCCCGGCGTTGGGGTAGCAGGAGATGAAGGTCTCGGGCGCGGCCTTGGCCAGTTCCTGCAGATAGGGCCGCATCAGCGCTGCGCCCAGGGCGCAGTTCAGCCCGACCGCCAGCGGCTGGGCGTGGCGCACGCTGGACCAGAACGCGGTGACGGTCTGTCCCGAGAGCACGCGCCCGGAGGCGTCGGTCACGGTGCCGCTGATGATGATGGGCAGACGCTCGCCGGTCTCCTCGAACACTTCGTCGACGGCGAACAGCGCGGCCTTGGCGTTGAGGGTGTCGAAAATGGTTTCCACCAGAATGAGGTCGGCACCGCCGCGAATCAGCGCGCGGGTCTGCTGGCCGTAGGCGGCGCGCAGGGTCTCGAAATCGATGTTGCGCGCGCCGGGATCGTTGACGTCCGGGCTGATGCTCGCGGTCTTGGGTGTGGGGCCGAGCGCGCCGGCGACGAAGCGCGGCTTGTCCGGGGTGCTGAACTTGTCGCAGGCCGAACGCGCCAGGCGGGCCGAGGCTTCGTTCATTTCGTCGACCAGCTCGGCCATGCCGTAGTCGTCCTGCGCCACCGTGGTCGCGCCAAAGGTGTTGGTCTCGATGATGTCGGCGCCCGCGGCCAGATAGCCTTCGTGAATGTCGCGGATGATTTGCGGCTGCGTCAGGCTGAGGAGTTCGTTGTTACCCTTGACGTCGCGCGGCCAGTCCTTGAAGCGCTCGCCGCGGTACTGTGCCTCGCTGAGCTTGAAGCGCTGGATCATGGTGCCCATCGCGCCGTCGAGGATGACGATGCGTTTTTTCAGCAGTTCGGGCAGTTGCGCTGCGCGGGTGTAGGGCTTGGGGGCGGGTGGATGAATGTCGAGCATGGCGCGGGTCCTCACACATCCAGATTGGCCGCGCGCAGGGCGTTGGTTTCGATGAAGTCGCGGCGGGGTTCGACTTCGTCGCCCATCAGCATGGTGAACACGCGGTCGGCTTCGATGGCGTCGTCGATCTGCACCCGCAGCAGACGGCGCACCGCAGGGTCCATGGTGGTTTCCCAGAGCTGTTCGGGGTTCATTTCGCCCAGACCCTTGTAGCGCTGGCGGGCGACGGTGTTTTCAGCCTGGCGGATGAGCCAGTCCATGGCTTCGCGGAAGCTGGCCACAGCGGCTTCCTTGGCGTTGTCGCCGCCGCCGCGCCGCACGGTGGAGCCTGCGGCGATGAGGCCGTGAAAGGTCTGCGCCGCTTGCGCCAGCACGGCGTAGTCGGCGCCGTGGACGAAGTCGGCGTGCAGCACGGTGGATTTGAGGTTGCCGTGGTGACGGCGCACGATGCGCAGATAGGGCTTTTCGGTGCGCGGATCGACTTCGGCCAGCACCTGCGGTGCTTCGCCGTGGTCGGTGTGCCGCGCCAGATAGGCGGCCAGCGCGTCGGCACTGGCTTGGGGCGCATGATCGAGGTCGATCACCACGCCGTCGACGATGGCGCGCAGCGCCTGCTCGTCCATGAACGCGCCCAGACGGGCGATCACGGCCTCGGCCAGCATGTGCTGGCGGGCGAGCTGTTCGAGGGTTTCGCCCGCCAGCGGGGCGGGGGTGTCGGGGCGGTGGATGGCGGCATCTTTCAACGCCACGCGCAACAGATAGGCATCGAGCTCGGCACCATCTTTCAGGTATTGCTCGTCCTTGCCGTGCTTGACCTTGTAGAGCGGCGGCTGGGCGATGTAGATATGGCCGCGCTCGACGATCTCGGGCATCTGGCGGAAGAAAAAGGTCAGTAGCAGGGTGCGGATGTGCGCGCCATCGACGTCGGCATCGGTCATGATGATGATGCGGTGATAGCGCAGCTTGTCGATGTTGAAATCGTCCTTGCCGATGCTCGTTCCCATCGCGGTGATCAGGGTGAGGATCTCGTTGCTGGTGAGCAGCTTCTCGAACCGCGCCTTCTCGACGTTGAGAATCTTGCCGCGCAGCGGCAGGATGGCCTGGAACTTGCGGTCGCGGCCCTGCTTGGCAGAGCCGCCGGCGGAGTCGCCCTCCACCAGGTAGAGCTCGCACAGCGCCGGGTCTTTTTCCTGGCAGTCGGCGAGCTTGCCGGGCAGGCCCAGGCCGTCCATCACGCCCTTGCGCCGGGTCATTTCGCGCGCCTTGCGCGCGGCTTCGCGCGCGCGGGCGGCGTCGATGATCTTGCCGCAGATGATCTTGGCATCAGCGGGATTTTCGAGCAGGTAGTCGGACAGCGCCTTGGCCACCAGGTCTTCGACCGGGCCGCGCACTTCGCTCGATACCAGCTTGTCCTTGGTCTGGCTGCTGAACTTGGGATCGGGCACCTTGACCGACAGCACGCAGGTCAGGCCCTCACGCATGTCGTCGCCGCTGATCTCGACCTTGGCCTTCTTGGCCAGCTCGTTGTCCTCGATGTATTTGTTGATGACGCGGGTCATCGCCGCGCGCAGCCCGGTGAGGTGGGTGCCGCCGTCGCGCTGCGGGATGTTGTTGGTGAAGCACTGGACGGTTTCGGCGTAGCCGTCGTTCCATTGCATGGCGACTTCGACGCTGACGGTGGTGCCCACTTCGGAAGCTTTTTCGGCCTGGGCGTAAAAGATGGTCGGGTGCAGCACGGTCTTGCCGCGATTGATGTATTCGACAAAGCCCTTGACCCCGCCGGAGAACGCGAAGTTCTCCTCCTTGCCCTGGCGCTCATCGACCAGCCGGATTTTCACGCCGTGGTTGAGGAAGGAGAGCTCGCGCAGGCGCTTGGCCAACACTTCGTAGTGGAAATCGACCGTGGTGAAAATCTCGGTATCGGGCAGGAAGTGCACTTCGGTGCCCCGCTTGTCGGTTTTGCCGGTGACTGGCGCGGCGGAAACCTGCACCCCATCGATTTCCTGAATCTGCCGGTTCTGCAGCACGCCGCGAGCGAATTCCAGGGTGTGCACCTCGCCATCGCGCCGCACGGTCAGTCGCAGCCATTGCGACAGGGCGTTGACGCAGCTCACACCCACGCCGTGCAGCCCGCCCGAGACCTTGTAGCTGTTCTGGTTGAACTTTCCGCCGGCGTGCAGCTCGGTGAGGGCGATTTCGGCCGCGCTGCGCTTGGGCTCGTGCTTGTCGTCCATCTTGATGCCGGTGGGAATGCCGCGGCCATTGTCGGCCACGCTGATGGAGTTGTCGGAATGGATGGTGACGACGATGTCATCGCAGAACCCGGCCAGGGCTTCGTCGATGGAGTTGTCGACGACCTCGAACACCAGGTGGTGCAGACCGGTGCCATCGGAAGTGTCGCCGATGTACATGCCGGGACGTTTGCGTACCGCTTCGAGTCCCTCCAGGATTTGAATGGAATTTTCGCTATAGCTGTCGTTCTTCGGTTCGTTCATCAAAAACAAACTCCGGTTGGAAATCTTCCCTTCCAGGGGGAATGATTGAAATCTGAAGAGGCGTGATCTCTTCCAGATTGTTTCGCTCGGCTACGCCGTCAGATGCGCATGGGCATGACCACGTACTTGAAGTTGGGCTCGTCGGGCATGGTGAACAGCGCGCTGCTGTTGCCGTCGAGCAGTTCGATGCGAATTTGATCGGCAGGCATATTGGCCAGCGCGTCGATGAGGTAAGCAATGTTGAAACCGATTTCGATCACGTCGCCGCCATAGTCGACGTCGATTTCCTCCTGCGCTTCTTCCTGCTCGGCGTTGATGGAGGTCAGCCGCAGCAGGCCCGGTTCGAGGTTGACGCGCACCCCCTTGAACTTGTCGTTGGTGAGAATGGCCACGCGCTGCAGTGCCGCCTGCAGGGTGCTGCGCTCGACCTGCAGCCTGTTGCGATGGCCCTTGGGCACGACGCGCTGGTAATCGGGGAACTTGCCTTCGATGAGTTTGCTGGTGAATTCCAGCCCGTCCATCGTCAGCCGCGCCTGATTGCTCGCCAGGGCCACGTCGATCTGTGCGGCGTCTTCATCGACGAGCAGTCGCATGAGTTCGAGCACGGTCTTGCGCGGCAGGATGATTTCGCGCCGCTCCACCGCTTGTTCCAGCGCGGCGGTAGCCAGGGTCATGCGATGGCCGTCAGTGGCGACCAGATGCATCTGCTTCCCGTCGGCTACCCACAACATGCCGTTGAGGTAGTAGCGGATGTCGTGTTGCGCCATGGCGAAGTGGGTGAGTCCGAGCAGGTGTTTGAGCAGCTTTTGCGGCAGACGCAGCGCGTGATCATGAAAGGCAGGGTCGCTCAAATCGGTCGCTGCGCGCACCTGGGGGAAATCCTCGGCCGGCAGGGTCTGCAGACTGAAGCGGCTTTTGGCGGCGCGAACGGTCATTTTGTCGGCCGACCATTCCAGCGTTACCTGGCCCGGGCTGGCTGCACGCAGGATGTCGAGCAACTTGCGCATATTGACGGTGATGGCGGCGTCTTCCGCGCTGGTCTGTACAGATTCTCCGGCCTGGATGCGGATCTGCACTTCCATGTCGCTGGTGATGAACTGCGTGCCGCTGGCGTTGTGCAGGATGAGCACATTGGCCAGGATGGGCAGGGTCTGGCGGCGTTCGACGATGCCTGCTGCCTGGCCGAGCAGTTTGAGCAGTTCATCACGGGAAGACGTCAATCTGTTCATTCTTTCTTTTCCTTTATTCAGCATAGGACTGATAGTAAGGGGCGGCCTGTGTTGTGGATAAGACAAAAAATGCTGTATTCATGCGGTCTGCGCGGCGGGCTGGGTCTGTGGACAAGCGACGGTGAGCGCAAGGATGGTTTGGAACAACTTGGCCGATTGCAGAACAGCCGCGGACTTATCCAGAAACTTTGCACATGCTGCACAAAGACTTGTTCTTTTTGACGCGACACAGACGTCCTCTTGTGGGAATTGCCGGGTTTTTATGATTTCAGGGTCTGTTCGAGGACGTGAAGCTGCTGGTTGAGCTCCTGCAGTTTGGTGCGCTCCTGACCGATCTTGCGCACCGCGTGCAGCACCGTGGTGTGATCGCGCCCGCCGAAAAGCTCACCGATCTCTGGCAGGCTTTTGTGCGTGAGCTCCTTGGCAAGATACATGGCGATCTGACGCGGGCGGGCGATGCTCGCCGGACGTTTTTTGGAATACATGTCGGCCACCTTGATCTTGTAGAAATCGGCCACGGTTTTCTGGATGTTTTCCACTGACACCTGGCGATTTTGCAGTGAGAGCAGGTCTTTCAGCGCTTCCTTGGCCAGTCCGATCGTGACATCCTGGCCGCTGAAGCGGGCGTAGGCCAGAATCTTGCGCAGCGCGCCTTCAAGCTCGCGCACATTCGAGCGCACGTTCTTGGCGACAAAGAACGCCACCTCTTCCGGCAGGGGGGTCAGTTCGGCATCGGCCTTGCGCAGCAGAATGGCCACGCGCATTTCCAGTTCGGGAGGCTCGATGGCCACCGTCAGGCCGGAATCGAAGCGCGAGACCAGACGTTGGTCCATCTCCCGCAGTTCCTTGGGGTAGGTGTCACTCGTCAGGATGATCTGCGAGCGCTTGGTGATGAGGGCTTCGAAGGCGTAGAAAAACTCTTCCTGGGTCTTGTCTTTTCCGGCAAAGAATTGCACATCGTCGATCAGCAGCAGGTCGAGCGAGTGGTAATAGCGCTTGAAGTCTTCGAACGCCTTGCGTTGATAGGCGCGCACCACCTCGCTGACGAACTGCTCGGCCTGCAGGTAACGGATGCGGGAACCCGGTCGCTGTGTCAGCAGCGCATTGCCGACGGCATGCATCAGGTGGGTCTTGCCTAGACCGACTCCACCGTAGATGAACAGCGGGTTGTAGGAACGGCCGGGGTTTTCCGCCACCTGAATGGCGGCGGCGCGGGCGAGCTGGTTGGCCTTGCCGGTGACCAGGGTCTCGAAGCTGAGCATGGGGTTGAGGCGGGAGCGCTCCAGGGCGTCGGCTTCGGCGGCGTCTCTGGCCGAGGGGTCCGCGCCGTTGGTCTGAAACGAAGAGCCTTCGGTCTGTTCCTCGTTGGATCGTGCGGCCTGGGTGGAAGAAGTCAGCGCCCGGTTCGGCGTCGCATTTCCACTACCCGTCTGCAGACCTTGCCTGCTGCCGTGATGCAGGGTCTGGCGTACAGGCGCTTTGTGCACCATGAAATCGATCTGCACGGGGCGTCCGACGACGGCACTGAGCGATTCGGCGATGCGGGTGCCATATTGCGAACGCAGCCAGTCCAGCTTGAAGCGGTTAGGTACGTGCAGGATGGCGGTGCCGCCATCATCGCTCCACTGGGGAACGGACAGGGGCTTGATCCAGGCGGCGAACTGTTGATCAGGGATGACCTTGGCCAACTGGGCGCAGCACTGCTGCCAGGATTGTTCGTGAGTCATGCAAGCAAAAGGAAAGAAGCGGAAAGAAGCGGGTTCTGGGCGCAGTTCAGGACGATTTCCATCGAAAAATTGGGATGGTCTCGAGGCTGTCGAGAACAGTTCGGTGTTCATGATGCACAGAACGAGTCAGCCTTGCGCAAGCGTTCCAGTTTAACTCCGCGGCACAAGTTATCCACAGATGCCAGACGCTTTTTTCGCGGGTTCCGAAGCGCCGGGGTCGCGGTATGAAATAGCAGAGTCTTGGGCTCTTCATTGACAAATGGGGAAATTACAAGTCCAATTGAGGGCTTTTTTGCAGAATTTTCCATTTAGGTGAGTTTCATGAAACGTACTTATCAACCTTCGAAGACCCGCCGTCAGCGCACCCATGGTTTTTTGGTGCGGATGAAGACCAAAGGGGGTCGCGCGGTCATCAATGCCCGCCGCGCCAAGGGTCGCAAGCGTCTTGCCGTCTGAAAGCGCCCCCAGACCTGCCGCGTTCGCGTCAGGCCGCCCCTCGTTTCCTTTCTCGGCAGTAGGATCGACTAGCCAATTAGGGTGGCGAATTGAAGGTCTCTCGGCCTTGATGCCATGAATATCGAAATGCTGCGGCAACCTGAGATGTTTGCCGCGCTTTTTGCTGCGCGCTACGTTCAGCAGGCTGAGTTTCGTCTGCATTACCGCGCGGCGCCTGCGGCGTGGAGCGAAGTGGCCGCAGCGCCTTCGCGCTGTTGGCTGGGGCTGGTCATCTCGAAAAAATTCTGCAAGCCTGCTGTGCGGCGCAATCTCATCAAGCGGGTGATGCGCCAGGCGCTGCGCGATCTGCGCCTGCCGGAGACGGCCCGCCTGCAGGCACCGTTGCTGATGCTGCGGCTGACGCGAAAGCTCCCGGCGGAATTCCGCAGCGCGCGATCTCCGGCCTTGCTGGCCTATGTGCGCCAGGCGGTGAACGCTTTGCTGCAGACCTGGATCGAACGTACGGTGATTTTGATCGAGCGGGGTTCCGCATGAAACAGGTACTGATCGGATTGGTGCGGCTGTACCGGCTGTTGTTCAGCCCCTGGGTGGGCGGGCAGTGCCGCTTTTATCCCACTTGTTCGCAATACACCATCGAGGCATTGCAGCGGCATGGTGCGGCAGGGGGCACTTATCTGGGAGCGGCACGCATTTTGCGCTGCCACCCTTGGTGCCAAGGCGGGCACGAGCCAGTACCCGAGGTCTTTACCTGGGCGCCCTGGCGCGTTCGGCCCGAGGCGGGTGAGCCGGCGGCGCTCGCCGAGGCTATGCCTGCGTCACCCTTGTCCATGCACAATAGCGGGTCGACTTCTGCTGAATCGGTCTCGCCCGGGGAGTCTGGCGCCGACGCGATGGCGCCGAAACATCCGGCTTCATCCCTCTCTGCCAAGCCCTGAGGCCATCGGGCGCTTCTGCATCACTACAACAGGATTTGCGTATGGATCTGCGCCGTTCGGTTCTCTGGGTGGTTTTCACCATGTCGATGATTTTTCTGTACAACTCCTGGCTGCGCTACAACGGCGAGACGGACTTGTTCGGAACGCCACCGGCCCATCCGGCGAAAGTCGCCAGCGCACCGACCAGCGCTGTGCCGCAGGCGGCATCGAGCACCGCGACGCCGCCTAATGCCGCGGTTGCCACGGTTGCCGCACCCGAAGTGGCGGCTGCTGCAGCGGCTCCCGCGGCGCAGCTCACCACCATCCGCACCGATCTGATGGAGGTGAAGATTTCCTCGCGCGGCGGCAGTCTGGTGTATGCCAAGCTGCTCAAGTATGAGAGCCGCACCGAACCAGGCAAGAACGTGGTCTTGTTCGACGACACGGCAAGCAATAAATACATGGCGCAGTCGGGCCTGATCGGCGGCGATTTTCCCAACCATGAGACCGAGATGACGGTGCTGCCCGGCCCGCGCGACATGGGCAGCGCCAAGACGCTGCAGGTCAAGCTGGTTTCGCCCATTCTCGGCGGCATCAAGCTGGAGCGCACCTACACCTTCACCCGCGACAGCTATGTGGTGAATGTGCAGAACACCCTCATCAACACCGGCAACGTACCGGTGGCGCCGCAGATATATATGCAGATCGTGCGCGACGGCAACACGCCGCCAGGCGACGAGTCGCACTTCTATCACACCTATACCGGCCCGGCGTATTACGACAACGCCAACAAGTTCCAGAAGTTCGAGTTCAAGGATCTGAAGACCATTGAGACGCCGAAGAAGGCCGACAGCGGCTGGGTGGCGATGATTCAGCATTACTTCGTTTCGGCCTGGGTGCCCGAGCCTTACGAGGGCCCGCGCGATCTTTACACCCGCAAGCTGGGCGACAACCTGTATGCGGTGGGCGTCATCCAGCCGCTGGCGCAAATTGCCCCGGGCAAGAGCCTCACCACCGAGGCCAAGCTGTTCGTCGGCCCCGAGCTGGAGAGCACGCTGGGCGCGCTCGCTCCCGGCCTGGAGCTGGTGAAGGACTACGGCTGGGTGACCATTCTGGCCAAGCCGATTTTCTGGCTGCTGGAGATGATCCACAAAGTGGTGCAGAACTGGGGCTGGTCCATCATCGTGCTCACTCTGCTGATCAAGCTGGCGTTCTTCCCGCTGACGGCGGCGAGCTACAAGTCGATGGCGCGCATGAAGGCGGTCGGCCCGCGCATCAACGCGCTGCGCGAGCAGTACAAGGGCGACCAGGCGAAGATGAATCAGGCCATGGTCGAGCTCTACCGCAAGGAGAAGATCAATCCTCTGGGCGGCTGCCTGCCCATCGTGATCCAGATTCCGGTGTTCATCGCGCTGTACTGGGTGCTGCTGTCGAGCGTGGAGCTGCGCGGCGCGCCGTGGATTCTGTGGATCCACGATCTGTCGGCCAAGGACCCCTACTACATCCTGCCGGCCATCATGACGGCGACCTCCTTCCTGCAGGTCAAGCTCAACCCGACCCCGCCCGACCCGATGCAGGCGCGGCTGATGTGGATCATGCCGGCGGCGTTTTCCATCATGTTCTTCTTCTTCCCGGCCGGTCTGGTGCTGTACTGGCTGACCAACAACACCACGTCTATTGCGCAGCAGTGGTTCATCAACAAGAAGATGGGCGTGGGCGTGATGACCGACACGGCGGCCCCCGCGAAGTAAGGGTGCGCTCGATCGGCCTGAAACCCCGGCCATGAATCTGCTGGCGCAGGACGCCGATCCCATCGTGGCCATCGCCACGGCGCCCGGGCGCGGCGCCGTGGGCATCGTGCGCGCTTCCGGCAAATCGCTGAAGAGTCTGGCGCGGGCCATCGCCGGGTGCGATCTTGTGCCGCGCCATGCCACTTACCTGCCGTTCGGCGACGGTCGAGGCGGGGTGATCGACCAGGGTCTGGCGCTGTTTTTCCCCGCGCCGCATTCCTACACCGGCGAAGACGTGCTGGAGCTGCAGATTCACGGTGGGCCCGTGGTGCTGCAGCTCTTGCTGGCGCGGCTGCTCGAACTGGGCGCTTCGATGCGGCTGCGGGTGGCGCAGCCCGGCGAATTCACCCGTCGCGCATTTCTCAACGGCAAGCTCGATCTGGCGCAGGCCGAGAGCGTGGCCGACCTGATCGACGCCAGCACCGAGGCGGCCGCGCGCAGCGCCACCCGGGCGCTGGCGGGCGAGCTGTCGCGCGCCGTGCGCGCATTGGCTGCCGAACTCGTCGAGTTGCGTCTGCTGGTCGAGGCCACGCTCGATTTTCCCGAGGAAGACATCGACTTTCTGCGTCAGGCGCAGGCGCAGCAGCGCCTGCAGGCCCTGCGGCAGACGCTGCAGCAGGTGCAGGCCAGGACGCGGCAGGGCGCGCTGTTGCGCGAGGGACTGCAGGTGGTGCTGGCGGGTCAGCCGAACGTGGGCAAGAGCTCCCTGCTCAACGCGCTGGCGGGCGCCGAGCTGGCCATCGTCACGCCCATCGCAGGCACCACGCGCGACAAGGTGAGCCAGACCATCCAGATCGAGGGGGTACCGCTGCACATCAGCGATACCGCGGGCCTGCGCGACAGCGCCGATGTGGTGGAGCGGCTCGGCGTGGAGCGAAGCTGGCACGCCATCGCCCATGCGGATGTGGTGGTGTTTTTGCACGATCTCACCCGCCTGCAGGCGCCCGGCTATGCCCAGGCCGAGGCGGAAATCGCCCGGGAACTGCCCAAGGGCGTGCCCGTGCTCCACGTTTTCAACAAACGCGACTGCGTCGAGGTCGAAGCCGTTGCGCTGTCATTGCCGCAGGTCTGGGCTCAATGGGGCTTGCAGGCCGGCGAGGCGGTCTGGATTTCTGCCGCGACCGGAGAGGGTCTGCAGGACTTGCGTCACAAGCTGCTGCAACTGGCCGGGGCGCAGCCAGCCAGCGAGGGCGTGTTCATCGCTCGCCAGCGTCACGTGCATGCCTTGGAGCAGACCCGGCAGCACCTCGATGCCGCCTTGCACCTGATCGAGCTGGATGCACAGGCGCCACTGGATCTGCTGGCCGAGGAGCTGCGGCTGGCGCATCAGGCGCTGATGGCGATCACCGGCGAATACACCCCGGATGATTTGCTGGGCGCGATTTTTTCCAGCTTCTGCATCGGCAAATAGTCGGCCCATCTCATCCGCGCCGCGACGTGAGGGCCGCGGCGTTGAGCAGGCCGGTCATGTCGCCCACGGCGAATTGCCTGATGGTCTGGAACGCCTGGGCGAACATGTGCTCATAGTGGGCCTGTTCGACAAAGCCGATGTGCGGTGTGCAGATGGCATTCTCCAGCCGCAGCAGCGGGTGCCCCTGCAGAATCGGTTCGGCCTCGAACACGTCCACCGCCGCCAGTCCGGGCCGCCCCCGGTTGAGCGCGGCGACCAGCGCGTCGGGCGCGATCAGATCGGGCCGAGCGGTATTCACCAGCAGCGAGCTGGGCTGCATTTGCGACAGGTCGGCGAGAGTGATGAGGTGGCGGGTGGTGTCGGTCAGGCGCAGATGCAGGCTGAGCACGTCACTGGTGGCGAAAAAGGCTTCGCGCGACTCGGCTGCGCGCAGACCGTGACGGGTGGCCAGCATGCGCGATTCTTCGCTGCCCCAGACCTGCACCTGCATGTCGAAAGCCTGCCCGTAGCGGGCAATGCGCTGGCCGATGCGGCCATAGCCCCAGATGCCCAGCGTCTTGCCGGCGAGTCGCTGCCCGAGGCCGAAATTGGGCGGCATCGACTGCGACTTCAGCCCGGCTTGCTGCCAGGCGCCATGCTTCAGGCTGGCGACGTACTGCGGCAGGCGGCGCATGGCGGCCAGCACCAGCGCCCAGGTCAGCTCCGCGGTCACCCCGGGATCGGTCTGGCCTTCGGCCACGGCAATGCCCAGTTCGCTGCAGGCCTGCACGTCCACATGCGGCCCGATACGGCCGGTCTGCACCACGAGCTGCAATTTGGGGCATTTTTCGAGCAACTGCCGCGTCAGTACCGTGCGGTCGCGGATCAGCACCAGCGCCTGGGCATCGCGCAGACGCACGCTGAGCTGGCCTACCCCTTTGACGGTGTTGTTGAATATCTTGAGGTCGTGACTACCTAGCTGCTGCGCGCAATCGAGCTTGCGCACGGCATCCTGATAGTCGTCGAGCACGGTGATCTGCATGGTTATCTGTCCGACGAAACACCAGAGCCGTTCAGTGTAGACCCGCAGAAATCCGCACAAGTGGCCGCGCTTGCTCCGTAGTGCCCCGATTAGGGGTTACCCGATTTTGCTGCGTTGCAGCTTGCGCCAATCATTTGCCACAGAATATAAGTTGAGTTTGATATGGCCTTTCAGCCACCCGGTGGAAGCACGGCGGCTGGGTCAGTCGACATGGAGGCCGCAATGGATATCAAAGGGAAATGGCTGTTGCCGACCAGCCCGCAGAAGACCTGGGAGGCGCTCAACAGCCCCGAGGTGCTCAAGGCCTGTATTCCGGGCTGCGAATCGATCACCGACACCGGCTCGGGCCATTTCGAAATCGTGCAAGTGCTGGCCGTCGCCGGATTCAAGACCCGCTTCAGCAGCACGCTCACGCTGGAAGATCCCAACCCGCCGCACAGCTATGTGCTGCGCTTCGAAGGCAACGCAGGCAGCGCCGGATTCGGCCTGGGCCGTGCGCTGGTGGCCTTGCAGCCCACCCCCGACGGCGGTACCCAGATGAACTTCCAAGCCACCGCCGAGGTCGGCGGGGCGATCGGCCAGCTCGGCAAGGATACGGTGGACGGCACGGCGCAGAGCCTGGCGGAAACCTTCTTTTCCCGCTTCGATCAGGTCATGCGCGGGCAACTTCCGGTGGAAGACAGCGTCGGCATGCTCGACCGCCTGTGGGACCTGTTGCCGCCCTGGGGATGGGCGGTTTCCACCCTGGTGCTGGTGTTCATCGTGTACTGGGGGCTGCATGGCACCTGGTGATGTGCCGATGTCATCATGTGAACGACGGGCGCGACGGGTGCTCTTCGCGCCCTTGTTTGACAGCCTCATTCGCCTGGGCACAGGGCGCGGACGACGTTGAGCACCTGCTGGCTTTTGATGTGGTAATGCACGAAGCGCCCGCGGCGGGTGGCCTCGACGATGTTTTCGGCGCGCAGCTTGGCGAGTTGTTGCGACAAGGCGGCCTGGCGCATGCCGACCTCGTGTTCGAGTTCGCGCACGCAGCGCTCGCCGTCCAACAGCAGGCAGAGAATGGCAAGACGTTCGCGGTGCGCCAGCGCCTTGAGAATGCGCACGACATCTCCTCCAGCCATGCGCTCCAGGCGGGCAAGCCGATGCTGCGGCGTCGGCAGGATGAGATTCGGCGCTGTCGGAGTGGGCAGTTCGACGATATTCATGATTTGGAGTCTATGAATATCAAACCACAAGGTTTTGATACAACACAAGAAAGTCGCTCTTCTGCGGGCATCGTGTGGGATGTTGGCCGTAAATCCCGCCGATGAACGCATTCCGAAATTCACCGCCGGGACGGGACTCGGGCGGAATTCGGTAAGCTGCGCTGCTTCGCGCGCCGTCGGTGGCGCGTCAGAGTTCCTCATGCCCGTCCATGCTCGGTGGGTTCAGGCGGACAACGGAGCACTTCTGGCCTGGATTGCCTTGTCTGCGTGCTGTGTGGGGGGGTGCATGCGTCTGGCGTGCCAGACGCATGCCAAGCTTTCTCCCTTGCGGTATCGACGTTGGCGCAGCAGCTCAGTGCGCGTGCAGCGGCTGGCGCGAAAGAGCCGAGTAGCGGTCGAGAAAGTCGTCGATTTCTTCGCTGCTGGGTTCCTGGGCGATGAGCTGCTGTACGCTGGTGCGAAACCCTTCTGCCGCGCGGCCGCCCAGAAAAATCTCCTTGCGGGCGAATTTGTCGACGATTTCATACCCCCCGCGCGAGAAGTCGGCTTCGGTGTCATGTTGCGCCGCCTGTGCGCCCGACCAGTCGAGCTGCAGGACACAAAACGCGTCCGAGTCATAGATCATGGTTTGCATGGTGGTCCTCCACTGGATGGTGGGAAGATAGGGTGGGACAAGCAAATTTCAAGCCCGGTTGGATGCGCAGATGGGCGGGCAATGCCCATCCTGTTTTGTTTAACGGCACCGGAGTCGATCGGGTTGACCCCTGCCGGTACGCTGCGCGTATGCTGCATCCATACATCCGCACGACGCATGAGGAGGCGTTCATGGCGCAGACCCCGGAATTCAAGGACTTCCTACCCGGCATGGAATTTTTCCAGACCCTGCTCAAAGGTGCCGGCATGCCCTCGCAGTTTGCCAACTGGGTGGCGCCGACCCTCGATGAGGAGGAACTTGAGCAGAAGATCACCGACCTCAAGGCGGTGCTGGGCTGGCTTGAAACCCAGGCGCGCATGACGCAGGGTCTGATTCAGGCGCTGGAGGTGCAGCGCATGACCTTGCGCGCGCTCAAGACCATGAATGTCGATTTGCAGGACTTTGCCGAGGGCATGATGGCCGAGCCGCCGCCCGAGCCGGCCGCAGCGCAGCCTGCCGAGGCGCAGCAAGCCGCCGCAGCCGCATCGCCGCTGTTCGACCCGATGCAGTGGTGGAATGCCATGACCCAGCAATTCACCGAACTGGCGAGCCAGACGCTGCAGGAGAGCGGGGCAACACCGGCGGCTTCTGCCGCCGCGGTGAAACCGTTCGACAAACCCGTGGCGAATCAAGCGGCGGCGAAAAAGACGGCGTCAAAGACTACGGCCAAGACTGCGGGCCGCGCAGCCCGCAAGGCCACCGCCCGGCCCGCGCCGCCTGCAGCCAAGCGCGCCAAGGCGACGGGCAGGGCCCCACGTTGAGCTGTGCGGGTTGGCGCCTTACACGCCGACCCAGCGCACGAGCTCTTGCGCGGGCATGACGCCGGACTGGCGTTTGACTTCCTGCCCGCCGCGGAAAAGCGCCAGGGTGGGAATGCTGCGGATGCGGTTGCGTACCGACACCTGCGGGTTGGCGTCGGTGTCGACCTTGGCCAGTACCGCGCGGCCCTGGAGCAGGGATGCGGCCTGGGCGAATTGCGGCGCCATCATCTTGCACGGGCCGCACCATTCCGCCCAGAAATCCACCAGCACCGGCAGCTCGCTTTTGGCGATGAAGCGTTCGAAGCTGGCATCGGTGAGGGTGACGGGGGCCGCCGGGAGGATTTCCTTGCCGCAGTGCCCGCAGACCGGGGCGTCTTTCAGGCGGTCGTCGGGAACGCGGTTGAGCGTGGCGCAATGGGGGCAGACGATGAGCATGGCGGTGGTTCCAAATGGCAATGCGCGAAATATGCGGCATGGCCGGATGGTTTTCAACCCGGCGGGTTTCGGCAGGATGGATCAAAGCCGCGAGCGGGCAAACACGCTGCGGTGCCGCTGCGCCCGGAACTGCCAGGCGAGCAATGCAAAGCCAACCAGCGGCAGCAGCAGATCACCCGCACTGAACAGCCCGGCCGTACCCGATGCTTTTCCCAGCAATCCTCCTGCGATCCAGACCGTGGGCCCGATGAGTGCGGCCAAGCGCATGCCGACATCGCCCCAGGCGCTGGCCACGCCCACCGCCGCAAACCCTGCAGCCGCCAGGCCGATCTGAAAACCGACTGGATCAGGGGCGGCGTGGGGCAGCAGATGCTGCAGGCTCAATCCCAGGAAACCCACGCCGACGGTGCACAGCAAAAACCAGCGCAGCAGCACTTGCGCCACGCGCAGGCCATTCCGTGCCCGCTTGCCGGTAAGGAGGGCCAGGGCACCCAACACCAGGCCGATCACGATCAGGGTGAAGGTGCGATAGTGCATCGCAGCTTGCAGAAACTGTGGCCAGATCGAGGTCATGCCCTCTCCTTGTCGTCTTCAGTGCTGCCCGAGTGGCCTGCAATCCTGTCGAGGACAGTTGTAGACAATGATCCTCAAGTTGGACTGGACCCTCGGGCAGGGTTTGGCATGGCGGCAGATGGCCGGTGTGCGCCATGACGAAAAAATCGAGATCATGGAATGGTTGGAATTTAGCCCCGTACGGACTTTGAGGCCAAACGTCCCGGGGCTTCAAACGGTTGTGCGTTGCGCGAACGCGGCGAGTTGCCGCAGGCCGTCGATGGCGCGCGCGCCGTACCAACTGGTCCACTCACCGGGGATGCAGCGCACTTCGGGGTGCAGCCCGCGGGCGGCGAGCAGGCGGCTGACTTCGTCGACATGGCGCGGGCCGAAGCGATAGGGCTCGCTGGACAGCAGCACTTGGTCCACCGCGGACAACCAGTCGGCCGACCAGTCGAACGCCGGATAGCGCGTGCGGCCGGGCTGATGCAGGCCATCGCCGCCCAGCACGTCGGGCAGAGTGTGCCAGTGCACGGCGGCGAGGCTTTGGCTGATGTAGGTGTCGCGCGCCACGGTCATCCACGGTTCGCGCCAGATGAGGTAGAGCACGCGGCGCGGTGCGAGCGGGAGGGTCTGCACCTCGCCCAGCACGGTTTGCAACTGACTGCGCAGCGCGGTGAGACGCTCGGCGACGCCGGGCAGGCGCCCAAAGGCTGCGCCGAGCTGTTCCAACAGGCTCAGGTTGTCTTGCGGCGTCTGCGGGTGGGTGACGAGGAGGTGGGGTACAAAGGTGCGCAGCGCGTCTACGGTGTCGCGGGTGTTTTCGTCGATGTTGACCAGCACATGCGTGGGCCGCAGCGCGCGCAGGGCGTCGAGGTGGACGTCTTTGGTGCCGCCGACCTTGGGCACGGCGCGCACGGCGTCGCGCGGATGGATGCAAAACCCGGTACGGGCAACGACGTGGGGGCCCAGCCCCAGGGCGAACAGCGTCTCGGTCAGACTGGGCACCAGGCTGGCGATGCGCGCGGACTCGTCTGCCGCGGCGATGGGTTGGCCTAAGGCGTCGCAGATCGGCATGGGCGGCGCGTTCAGGCGGCGTGGGCGCGTGCCGCTTCGGGCCGGGCGATTTGCCCCAGGCTTTCGAAAATCAGCCGCCGCGGGGCGATGCGCCAGCCGAGCCGCTGCTCGATGGCGATGACCGCGCGCATGGCCAGCAGCGAGTGGCCGCCCAGGTCGAAAAAGTTGTCGGTGAGATGCACGCGCTCGATACCGAGCAGTTCGCGCCAGACGGCGGCGATTTGCTGCTCCTGCGGGGTCTCGGGCAGCGGCGGTGCGGAACCGGGGTTTGCTTCTGCGGTGATCGTCGGCGCGGGCAGGGACGCGCGGTCGAGCTTGCCGTTGGGCAGCAGGGGCAAGGCGGCCAGTGGGACGAAGTGTTGCGGCACCATGTAGTCGGGCAGACGCGCACGCAAGGCCTGGCGCAGATCGGCCGCATCGGGCAAAGCCGCGCCCGGCGCTGCCACGAGATAGGCCACCAGGCGCACGTCTTCCGGGGTGGGGGCGTGGGTGGTGAGCACGCAGGTGGCCACGCCGGGTTGCTCGCGCAGCGCGGCTTCGATTTCGCCCAGCTCGATGCGGAATCCGCGAATCTTCACCTGATGATCGAGTCGGCCGAGGTGTTCGATCTGGCCGTCGTGTCGCCAGCGGCCGAGATCGCCGGTTTTGTAGAGGTGAGCAGGGTGATCGGCACTGAACGGATCGGGGATGAAACGCTCGGCGGTGAGTTCGGGGCGGCGGAAATAGCCCAGCGTCACCCCGGCGCCGCCGATATGGATTTCGCCCGGCGCGCCGATGGGGAGAATCTGGCCCTGCGGGTCGAGAATCCACACTTGCGTGTTGGCGATGGGGCGGCCGATGACGATGGGCTGCTGCGGCTGCACCCGCCAGCAGGTGGACCAGACGGTGGTTTCGGTCGGGCCGTAGAGGTTCCACACTTCGGCGCAGGCGGCGAGCAGGCGCGGGGCGAGGTCGGCGGGCAGCGCTTCGCCGCCGATGAAGGCGCGAAGCCGGGGGGTGCCGGGCCAACCCGCGTCGAGCAGCATGCGCCAGGTCGAGGGTGTGGCCTGCAGCACGGTGGCCTGGCGGGTTTGCAACAGGTCGCGCAGGGCGAAGGGATCGCGCGACTGGGCGTGATCGGCGAGCACCACGCGCGCGCCCACGGCCAGCGGCAGCAGCAGTTCGAGCACGGCGATGTCGAACGACAGCGTGGTCACGGCGAGCAGCACGTCGTCGGGCCGCAGACCGGGCTCGCGCGCCATGCTGCGCAAAAAGTTGACCACGGCGCGGTGCGGCACTTCCACGCCCTTGGGCTGCCCGGTGGAGCCGGAGGTGTAGATCAGGTAGGCCGGATCGTCGGCGCGGGCGTCGCGCGCGGGATCGGGTGCGAGGGGTTGTTCGCTGCGCAACCCGGACAGAGGCGCGCTGTCGAGCGCGAGCTGCGGCACGTCGGCGTCGGCCCAGAGTGGCAGCAGCGCGGTTTCGGTGAGCAGGCAGCGCAGCTCGGCATCGCTGGCCATGTAGCGCAGTCGCTGCGGTGGAAAGCCGGGGTCGAGCGGCACATAGGCGGCGCCCGCTTCGAGCACGCCGAGCAGCGCGGCGATCATGTCGGTGTAGCGCTGCAGGCACAGGCCGACGCGATCGCCTCGGCCCATGCCCATTTGGCGCAGGTGATGGGCGACGCCCAGCGCGCGGGCGTGGAGTTCGGCGTAGCTCAGGGTGCGGCCGCTGGCGTCGGTCAGCGCCGGATGCTCGCGCCGCTGGGGAGCGCCCAGTTGCAGCGCGGCGGGCAGCGTGAGCGGCTCGGGTAAAGGCTGCGCGGTGGCGTTCCACTGGTCGAGCAGCGCGCGCTGCGCGGGCGTGACCAGGGCATGACGGGACACCGGCTCATCGGGCCGCGCAAGCAACTGCTCGGTGAGGAACACATAGCTGTCGAGCAGGCGCTGCGCGGTATCGGCACTGAACAGGTCGGTGGCGTATTCGAGCTGGATGCGATGGCTGAATTCGGTATCGACGTGGATGGACAGGTCGAACTGCGCGGCCACGCGGTCGAAGTCGAACGGCTCATAAGTGAAAGGCACATCGGCGAGCTGGCCGGGTGGGGCGTTGAGCACATTGAACAGCACCCGCACGAGATCCTGCGGATGGTCGCCGCGCTGGGCATTGAGGCGCTCGACCAGTTCATCGAAGGGCGCATCCTGATGCGCGTAGGCCTGCAGCGCGGTGTCGCGTACCTGCTGCACGAGCTGATCGAAACTCATCTCGGGCATGACGGTATTGCGCATCACCAGGGTGTTGACCAGCGTGCCTACCAATTGCTCGGTGGCGGCGTGGTGGCGATTGGCGATGGGCGTGCCCACGGCAATGTCGCTGCTGCGGCACAGTCGCGCCAGCAGCACGTTGAAGCTGGCGAGCAGGAGCATGAAGGGGGTGGCTCCAAGTTTCACCCCGAGGCGGTTGAGGGACTGGATCAATTGCGCAGGCAGGGGGGCTTGCAGGGCATGTCCCGCAAAACTGGGCTCGGGAGGGCGCGGGTAATCTGTCGGCAGAAGCAGGTCGGTCATGCCCTGCAGGCGCTCCAGCCAGTAGGCAAGATGGGCTTGGCGGGTCAAATCAGAATCAGCACCTCGTTGATCGGAAGCGTAGTCCGAGTACTGGACTTTCAGTTCAGGTAAGTCCATTTCCGACAAATCCGTTTTGCCTTCAACCAAGGCGGAATAAACATGAAGGCTTTCGCGCATCAGCACGGCAACGGCCCAGTTGTCAGCGATGGTGTGGTGCAGAACCCAGAGCAGCACGTATTCGTTCTGATGCAATTGCAAAAGAGCAAGCCGAAACAACGGTGCGGCGGCCAAATCGAAGGGTTTTGCGGTGAAATTCGCGGCGAAATATTGGGCAGCTCGGTCTCGATCCATCTCGTTTGACGACTGCATATCGATGAATTGCAGATCCGGCGAAACTGCGGGCAGGATGATTTGCACGGGCTCTTGATCCCGCAGTGCAAACTGAGTGCGTAGTCCCTGGTGACGTCTGACCAGAAGATGCAGCGCCTGCCGCAGCAAAGATGGGTCAAGCGGGCCGTGAAGCCGCAGGGATACCGCAATGTTGTAAGCGACAGACCTGGGGTGAAACTGCTGGATGACCCACATGCGTCGTTGGGACAATGAAGCCGGGAAATAGGGCGCCTCCGACACGGGCTCTGATGGCGGCGAGGGAGCGAAAGGCCATTCTGTGGCCTGATCGCCTGTTCTCGTGTTTTGAACTTGCGGCGTCCGCTCCTTGGTTGCTGAATGCGTCTTGGGCGAGCTGATTTGGGCCGCGAAGGAGCCTTTTTGCTTTGCACCAGGGGAGTGGAGGTGTCGATCGATGAGCGCGGCCTGCTCGGAGACGCTCAGGTGTTGAAACATCTGCGTGAGCGGCAGTTCGATTGCGAACCTGACCAATATGCGCGAACGGACTTGTGTGAGGGTCAGCGAGTGACCGCCCAATTCAAGGAAGTGATCATTCACGCCGAAGTCGTCGGTACGCAGCACTTCCCGCCAGATGTCCCACAGGGACTGCTCCGTCGGGGTTCTCGGCTTGATGCGTGCGCGGGGAGGCGTGCCGCTTGATCGTTGGTCATCTTGCGAAGTCTGCGACGCGATGCGTCCCACGTCGCAGGTGGCCCGATGCAGCCGCCCATCGCTGGACCAGTAGCCCAGCTCGCCGCTGCGGTACAGACTCTCGCCAGACGCGAAGGGGTCGGCCACGAAGCGCTCGGCGGTGCGCTCAAGCAGAGCCGGATCGCTTGGCGCCACGCCCGCGCCAGCAATGCAGATTTCGCCGACGACGTCGAAGGGCTGCGGGCGTAGCGCCTCGTCGAGCACATACACGCGGAGGTTGTCGGCGGCGTGTTCCAGGCGCAGGTCGAAGAAATTCGGCAAGGCGGCCTGTGGTGGCGTCGACTGAAAGCGTGCGGCCAGCGCCAGGCGCTCGGTCGGGCCGAGGGGGTCGAGATCGCGCAGCCGCAGGTCGGGGTGGTCGATCAGGTTGCGCAAATGGCGGTCCAGGCGCTCATCGAGGAAGGCGGTATGCCGCAGCGCCGCAGGCGCGCGCGGGTCGATCACCAGATCGATGGGAAGGCCTGGCGTATCGCCGTAATGACGGATGTAGGCGGCCACGGGCGCCAGGGCGGGATGCCCGCTGAACGGCGCAAAGGTGGCGCGACAGTCGCCCAAGGTGGCGTGTGGATTGAAGCCTTCGAACGACACCATGAGGTCGAACGGCATGCCGTCCAAACCGTGCCGGGGTGGTTGCCGGGCCATGACGGAATCGAGCGGATACTGCTGATGGCGCATCACCTGACGGGTCTCTTCGGCCAGCGCCTGCATCAGATCGGGCAGGCGACGGTCTGGGTCGGTATCGAGATGCAGCGGCAAGGTGTTGACGAACACGCCAACAGTCTGCTTGTCCAGGGCGTTCCGGCGGTTGTGCAGCGGGGTGCCGATGAGCAGCTCGGGCAGCGCCCCAACCTTGGAGAAGTAGGTGGCGAGAAACAACATCATTGCCTGGGGTTCGGTCAGACCTTGCCGTGCGGCAATTCGCGCCCACGCTTTCCAGTGGTCGGGTGGCGCGACCCAGCGGTGAGTGATCGGTTTCGGCGGCGCTTGCAGCGCGGGCATTCGGGCGTCGGCGCGGCTTGGGTTCGCCAGGAAACGGGTCTGCCAGAAGGCCTCATCTCTGTCAAAACGTGGCGATTGCAGATAGGCGTGTTCGCGGGCGACGAAGCGGGCGTAATCGGGTCCGGGGGGTAGCGGCTTGCAATCGGATTGCGCCAGGGTGTTGTAGCGCTCGGCGATGCGCTGCCCGATGAGAAGCACGCCATAGCCATCGACGAGCAGGTGATTGAAGCGCAACAGCCAGAGATGACGGTGCGTATCGGTGCGGAATACGGCGAATTGCCACAGCGTCGGACCGGTCGGTTGAAGGGGTTGATGGTTGAGGGTGTCGATTTCCTGGCGGGCGCGTCGTTCCGATTCGGCAGGGCTCAAGCCCTGGGCAGGGTAATCGGTATAGGCCACCGAGCAGTCCAAGGCATCTTCGATTTGCCATTGCGGCCCCTCAGCAGTGTTGAGCACATGGGCGCGCAGCATGGGCTCGGCGGCAGCGACATCCTGGACTGCGCGGGCGAGGCGCTCCATATCGACTTCACCTTCGAGGGTGACGATCAGGCCGATGTTGTAGATGCCGCTGCCGAGCAGCTCTTGGCGCATCAGAATGTATTGCTGCGTCTGACTCAGCAGGCGGCGTGCGCCGAGCGTGTGTTCCATCAGAGCGTCTGCAGTGTGGGTGTTCATGGGCGATTTGGCTTTGGGGAAACGCTGAACAAAACTTCCTTGGGTTCATGGGTAGAGCCTGGACGGGTTCAGATTCTCCGATGCAGGATGGCGTCGGCGCCATCCTCGTCACTTCTGTCCTGTTCACGATTTCAAGTTTCGTGAAGTTTTCCACTTCTTTACGTGGCCTAAGCGCACGGAGCAGGCGCCGCGCAATACGATGGGGACAGTTTTAGTTCTCATGGCGGCCCTGTCCATCCCGTGAACGGTCACTTGTCCTCTCCCGTTTCTATCAAGGTGCCCGATGTTCGCTGGCGCATCGGACGCGACGGGCTTTTCTCCGACCGCCAGCAAGACGAGGCTTTCATTCGCGCGGAATGGGGCGTGCTTGGGCCCAGGGTGCGGCAGATCGGCATTTACGGCTCGCTGGCGTTTCTGTCGGCCACGTTCACCGACCTGTCGGTGCTGGGCGCCACGCCGGTGTATTGGGCCTTGCTGGCGGCGCGGTTCGGGGTGCTCGGCTGGGGGTTCTGGCTGGCGCGGTTGGGCGGTGCACCGCAGGGGGTTTCGGTGCGTCGCGTGGCCACGGCCTTGCTCGGCTTCGAGCTGTTCATCATGCTGGTGTTCCTGCTGGTGGTGCTGGCCTACGGGGGCAGCGCAGACTATCACTCGATCAGCGCGCTGGCGCTGATTTTTGCGGGCTACGCCTATGTGCCCGTGCTGCGGCGCGAGGCGATGTGGGTGGGCGGGGTGTTTACCGTGCTGTTCGCGATGGTTGTGTGGACTTCGCTGCATTTTGACGCCAAATACGTCAATATCGCCGTCGTCTTGTTTGGCTTTGCCAATGTCGCCGGGTGGCAGATCGCGGTCTCGATCAGCCGCGGCATGCGGCTGGCCTGGCTTGACCGGCGCCGCCTGGATCAGGAGGCGCAGGTCGCGCAGCAGGCGCGCCGCGATGCCGAACAGAGCGAGGAAAGTCTCGAACGCCTGTTTGACGCCTCGCCGATGCCCCTGGTGCTGGTGCGCTTGGCCGACGCGCGGGTGTTGCGTTACAACGCCGCGGCGAAGACGCTGCTCGACCCGTGCGATCGTCTGCACGGCGATGTGTTCACGACCGATTTCTACGAAGACCCGGCGCAGCGCAAGGTGTTGCTCGAACGCTTGCAGGTCGAAGGTGCGGTGCAGCAGGCGGAAGTGCGGCTGAAGACGGTGGAAGGGCAAGGCGTGGATGTGCTGTTTTCCATGCGCCCGCTGCGCTTTGCCGGGGAAGATTGCATCGTCACCGGCATGGTGGAAATCTCGGCGCAGAAGCATCTCGAACGGCAGTTGCGCGCGCTGGCCTACACCGACCCGTTGACCGGGGTGCAGAACCGGCGCGGTTTTTTCGCCATGGCCGAGCGCGCCATGCGGGAGCAGCCCTGCGGTGAGCCCGGGCCTTGCGTCATGCTGATCGACCTCGATCATTTCAAGCAGATCAACGACCGCCACGGCCACCCGGTCGGCGACGAAGTGCTGGTGGAATTTGCCCAGGTGGTGCTGTCGCTGTTGCGCGAGGGCGATTCGCTGGCGCGCATGGGCGGCGAGGAGTTCTGCATTCTGCTGCCTCACACCCGCGCGGCGCAGGCCCTGGAGGTGGCGGAACGGGTGCGCGGATTCGTCGCCGCACACCCGTTCCTGACTTCGGCCGGGGTGGTGCGCCTGAGCCTGAGTGTGGGCATCGCCGGTTGCGATGCGCCGGTGCAGAGTATCGACAAGGTGTTGTCGATGGCCGATCAGGCGATGTATCGCGCCAAGCAGGGTGGGCGCAACCGCAGCGAGCCGTATTGCGCCTGATGGCCCGCGGCAAATCCCTTTCTATCTCATGGGTATGTTAGGAAATGAGAACGATTCGCAATAATATGTCCTCAAGGCGATGTCGAAGCCTGATCAAATGGACTTTGAGGAAAGAAGATGGGATACGCAGAACTTGGGTTGAGCCTGTTGATGGTGGTGCTGCTGACTTGGGTGGCCATGGAGTGGTCACGATGAATGCGACGCTGCGCAAGGCGTTGCCGCGTGAGGCGAACGGCATGGGGGCGCCTGAGCAGAGCGCAAGCCCAGGGCTGACCCTGCATTCGCGCGAGTTGTTCCGGCAAGGCGCCGTGGTGCAAATCCGCCATCAGGGGCAGACTTACCAACTGCGCCTGACGCGGCAGGACAAGTTGATCTTGACCAAATAGAGGGCCTGATTCCGTGGCCAATTCCTTGGCCTGATCAGCCGATGCGGGTGTTTGCACTCGCGTCGTGTTTCTCGCCGCTTTGCTCGCCAGCCATTTGTGGACCAGTCCTCCGCACAGAAGCCAGCCATGCGATTTTTATGATGCCGCATACCCGGAAAATTCCAGTCGATTCCGCCGAGCCGCTTTTGGCCGGAACCCTCGCCCTGATGACCTTTTACGCCGATAAACCCAGTATGGCGGCGATTCAAAAAATCGGGCGTAATTTGCAGACCTTGCAGCAACATCCGCAGATCAGTGCTGAGCTCAGCGTCGTTTGCCGCCGTCTGGCGACGTATTGGCTGACGCTGGGTTGCGAGGTGGAGCGGGCCGACGCACATACCGCCTGCCGCTTTGCTGCAGCGTCGGCGGCGCTGCAGTAGGGCGTGAACCGGCGGCTCTAAGCCGCTGCGCCATCGCCGCCGCGCAGGAGCGCCAGCAGGCCGTCGAGTTCGTCCAGCGAGGAAAAGCGGATCGCGATTTCTCCGCTGTGCTGGCCCTTGCGATTGGCCCTGCTGCGGATCTCAACCGGGGCGGTGAAGCGCTCCGACAGTTCTTCTTCCAGCCGCTTCCAGTCCTGATCCTTGGTGGCTTTGGCCGTCCTGGACGGGGGGTTCGCGCTCTGTTCTGGCTGGGTGCGGGCCACCAGCCGCTCGGCCTCGCGCACGCTCAGCCGTTTGGCCACGATCTGCTGCGCGGTCTGAACCTGCTGCGCCTTGTCCAGAGCCAGCAGCGCGCGGGCATGGCCCATGTCGAGGTCTCCCGCCAACAGCAGGGTTTGCACGGCTTCGCTCAGTTGCAATAGGCGCAGCAGATTGCTGGTTGCGGTACGTGAGCGGCCCACGGCCTGCCCAGCCTGTTCGTGGGTGTAGCCGAATTCTTCGATCAACCGAGCGATACCGCGGGCTTCTTCCAGTGGGTTGAGGTCTTCGCGCTGAAGATTCTCGATCAGCGCCATCGCCAGGCTGGTGCGGTCGTCGGCTTCCTTGACCAGCGCGGGGACGCTGTCGAGCCCGGCGAGTCGGGCGGCGCGGGTGCGACGCTCTCCGGCGATGATTTCGTAACGACCATCGGGCAGTGCGCGCACGAGCACGGGCTGCATCACGCCTTGCGCCTTGATGCTCTGCGCCAGTTCATAGAGGGCGCCTTCGTCCATCTGGGTGCGGGGCTGGAAGCGACCGGGGACGAGATCGTCCAGACGCAGTTCGCGCAGCGCGGCGGCGTCTGATTCCGAGAGTTCGACGGAGGGGCCGAGCAGCACGTCGAGGCCGCGGCCGAGTCCCTTGGGTTTTTTGGTTGCCATGAGCGTGAGAGCGGGTCAAGCAGGTGAGAGGCCGGTATTGTGCCGGCCACGACGAAGCAGGCCGTCGAGCAGGCGACGACCGTGCGGCCAATCGCCCAACCCCGATGCGGCATTGATATGGCCGCACGGCCCAAGGTTGACACATTGCGCGCCCCAGCGTTTGGCCATGTGCATCGCGTCGCTCAGGTGGCAGTATGGATCGTCGGTGCTGGCGACTACCAGAGCGGGAAAGGGCAGCGCAGGCTGCGCCAAGGGGCGGCGCCAGGGTTGCAAGACTGCAGGCAGTTGCGGGCCGTATAAATCGGGTGGCGCGACCAGCAGGGCGCATGCAACGTGGTCGGCATGGCGGGTGCTCGCCGACCAGGCGTCGATCAGATGGCAGCCCAGACTGTGGCCGACCAGCGCGGCCGGGCCCGGGTGCGCGAGGATGACGTCTTCCAGGCGGGCGATCCAGTCTGCACGGCGTGGGCTTTCCCAATCGTCCTGTTCCACCACGGCGTCGCCGTAGCGTTTTTGCCAAAGGCGCTGCCAGTGGCCGTCGTCGGAGCCTAGCCAGCCGGGGAGGAGCAGGATGCGGGTCATGCGTTGGCAGCCAGGCGATCGATCATTTCCTGGGCAAACTCGTTGAATGCCTTGGCGCCGCGGCTGTATGGGTCGAACACCACGCCGGGCAGACCGTAACTCGGCGCTTCGGCCAGTCGCACATTGCGCGGAATGACGGTGTTGAACACCTTGTCTCCAAAGTGGTTTTTGATCTGTTCACTGACCTGCTGCTGCAGGGTGATGCGCGGGTCGAACATCACGCGCAGCAGGCCGATGATGCGCAGGTCGCGGTTGAGGTTGACATGCACCTGTTTGATGGTGTTGACCAGATCGGATAGTCCTTCGAGCGCGAAGTATTCACATTGCATCGGCACGATCACGCCATGCGCGGCGCAAAGGCCGTTGAGGGTGAGCAGCCCAAGAGCGGGCGGGCTGTCGATGAGGATGAAGTCGTAGTCGGCATCGACGGTGGCGAGCGCGGACTTGAGTTTGCGTTCGCGCTGCGGCAGGCTGACCAGCTCGACCTCGGCCCCGGCCAGTTCGCGGTTGGCGCCAATGAGGTCGTAACCGGCCTTGGCGCTTCGTTGCAGCACCTGGCGGAGTTCGGCCTGGCCGATCAGCACTTCGTAAACCGAGGCTTCGAGGGCGTGTTTGTCCACGCCCGATCCCATCGTGGCATTGCCCTGCGGGTCCATATCGACCAGCAAAACGCGCTGGCCGATGCTCGCCAGGGCGGCAGCCAGATTGACACTGGTGGTGGTCTTGCCGACGCCACCTTTTTGGTTTGCGATGCAAAAAATCTGCGCCAAGCCGACTCTCCAGAAACGGATGTTTCACGTGAAACGATGCAGCCAAGGTTGTATTGTGCCGGAGCGGATCGCCGCTCGACCATCAAATCAGTCGTTTGCTGCGATTCGCATCCACACCAGACAGCGCTGCGCGTCTAGGCCGGGAACCAGCAGCGGTTCAATCCGTGCGGCGACATCGGCGGGGAGCACAGCAATTTCCTCGTGTGGTGTGCGACCTTTCATTGCGCACCACTGACCGCCTGGCGCAAGCAGATGCCGGGTGCTTCGCACCAGCAGAGCAAGATCGCTGAAAGCACGGCTGGTGATGCAGTCGAATCCGCGTGCGTCGGCGAGGGTTTCGACGCGCGCATGGTGCACGGTGACGTGGCTCAGCCGCAGACTGCCGCAGGTCTGTTGCAGAAAGGCGCACTTCTTCTGCACCGTATCGACCAAGTGAATTTCAGTTTCGGGCAGGCCGATGGCCCAGACGACACCAGGCAGGCCGCCACCCGAGCCGACGTCCAGCAGGCGCTGCGGTGCAAGGTGCTGAATTGAGGGCAGTGCGGCCAGGCAATCGGCCAGATGCAGCCGGGCTACATCTTCCGGCTGGCGCACCGCCGTGAGGTTGAACACCCGGTTCCAGCGTTGCAGCAAGGCGGCGTAATCGAGCAGTTGCTGGAGTTGACGCTGGGTGAAGTCGAGTTTGAGGGTGTGCAGCGTCTGCTGCAAAAAACTCTCGAGGCTAAAACCGGTCTCACCAAGCGATTGGGGAGCGCTCACGCGACCGCATCCTTTTCCTGTTTGAGCGCTTGCTTGAGCACGCCTTTGCGCAAATGAATCAACAGCAGGGAGATGGCGGCGGGCGTCATGCCCGACAGGCGAGAGGCGATACCCAGTGTTTCGGGCCGCGCCTGATTGAGTTTTTGTTGCACTTCGATCGACAGACCGGAGACTTCGCGGTAATCGAGTTCGGCGGGTAGACGCAGCGATTCGTGTTGGGCGGCGCGTTCCACCTCTTCCTGTTGGCGCTCGATATAGCCGGCATATTTGATGTGGATTTCGACCTGCTCGCGCTCGGCCTCGCCCAGGGGGATTTCCGGCGCAAAGGCGGGGTGCGCGAAGGCCATCAAGGTGTCGTAGCGCAACTCGGGTCGACCCAGTAGGTCGGCCAGGTTGTATTCGCGCTCGATGGCCTTGCCCAACAGGGCCTGGGCTTGGTCGGACGGCAGGGTTTGCGGAGTGACCCAGGTGGAGCGCAGTCGCTGGATTTCGCGCTCGATGGCATCGCGCTTGCGGCAGAAGGCATCCCAGCGGGCGTCGCTGACCACGCCGAGTTGGCGGCCGATTTCAGTCAGGCGCAGATCGGCGTTGTCTTCGCGCAGACTGAGGCGGTATTCGGCCCGGCTGGTGAACATGCGGTAGGGTTCGCTCACGCCCTTGGTCACCAGATCATCGACCAGCACCCCGAGGTAGGCCTGATCGCGCCGCGGACACCACGGCTCACGACCCTGCACTTGCAGTGCGGCATTGATGCCAGCGAGCAAGCCTTGCGCTGCTGCTTCTTCATAACCCGTGGTGCCGTTGATCTGACCGGCGAAAAACAAGCCGTCGATAGCCTTGGTTTCCAGTGAGGTTTTCAGCGCCATCGGATCGAAGTAGTCGTACTCGATGGCGTAACCGGGGCGCAGCAAGTGGGCATTCTCCAGTCCGGGGATGGAATGCACCATGTCGATCTGCACGTCGAAGGGCAGGCTGGTGGAAATGCCGTTGGGATAGAACTCGTTGGTCTGCAGGCCCTCGGGTTCGAGGAAAACCTGGTGCGAAGACTTGTCGGCAAAGCGATGAATCTTGTCTTCGATGCTCGGACAATAGCGCGGGCCGACGCCTTCGATCACTCCGGTGAACATCGGGCTGCGGTCGAGCCCGGCGCGGATGATGTCGTGCGTTCTTTCTGTGGTGTGGGTGATCCAGCAAGCGACCTGAGTGGGGTGTTGTTCCGGCGTGCCGAGAAAGCTGAACACCGGCAGGGGATTGAGATCGCCCGGCTGTTCGATGAGTTTGGAAAAATCGATGCTGCGGCCGTCGATGCGCGCCGGTGTGCCGGTCTTCAATCGTCCCTGTGGCAGCGCGAGCGCCTTCAATCGCGCGGACAAGCGCAGTGACGGCGGATCGCCCGCGCGTCCGGCCGCGTATTGGTCGAGGCCGATGTGGATTTTGCCGTCCAGAAACGTCCCGGCGGTCAGCACCACGGTGCGGGTGCGAAAGCGGATGCCGGTCTGCGTGACGACGGCGGTGACGCGCTCGCCCTGACCAGTCGATTCCACCAGCAAATCATCTGCGGCCTGCTGAAACAGCCAGAGATTGGGCTGGTCTTCCAGCCGCCCGCGAATCGCGCGCTTGTAGAGCTGACGGTCGGCCTGGGCGCGGGTAGCGCGTACCGCAGGACCCTTGCTGGCGTTGAGAATGCGAAACTGGATGCCGGCTTCGTCCGTGGCCTCGGCCATTGCGCCGCCGAGAGCGTCCACCTCTTTGACGAGGTGGCCCTTGCCGATGCCGCCAATCGACGGATTGCAAGACATCTGCCCGAGGGTTTCGATATTGTGCGTCAGCAACAAGGTGGCGCAGCCCATGCGCGCGGCAGCCAGAGCCGCCTCGGTGCCTGCATGACCACCCCCGATGACAACGACATCAAAGTTGCGCGGATAATCCACTGCATGTCTCCTCGACCATGTTCTGCTCCTGCGACTTTCGCATCTGCGGGCGCGAAAGCCGCACGAACACACTTTTAATAATTCTATGCGGGTTTACCCGGTGCGATGGTCGCATGGGGATTTGTTTCACGTGAAACATATCCAATGACCGGAATTTTTTGATCTATCGCCTCCATTCCATGCAAACACTGCGCGATCTGCAAGAGCTTTATCCTTCAATGTCTTCTGTGCCCGCGCTCGAACTGGAGGCGGAATGGGCGGACGGCGCGACCGTCATGCAGGCGCCGCGCGGCATGCGGCTTTTTGCGCCCGGTGCAAACTGCGGCGGATTCCCGCTGGTTCTGTCGGGCGAGGCGCGCGTGTACCGGATGGCGCCTTCCGGTCGGCAGTTGGAGATGTATCGCCTGACTCCGGGCGAGATCTGCCTGGTGTCGTCGGCCAGTCTGTTCTCGGGCGAGGTGCTCTCCGCCTATGCGGAAATGCAGGCAGACGGATCGCTGTGGATGATCCGTCCGCAATGGTTCGAGCGCTGGCTGCAATCCGCGCCGGACTTCCGACGCTTCGTCCTTGGCCAGTTTGCTGCGCGCATGGCCGACCTGACCGCTTTGATCGACGCGCTGGCGTTTCATCGTCTGGACCAGCGTCTGGCACAAGCCCTGCTGGGTCAGGGGCCGAGATTGCAGAGCACGCATCAGCAACTGGCCGACCGTCTGGGTACGGCGCGTGAAATCGTCACCCGCCTGCTCAAGCGCTTCGAGGCGGCCGGCTGGGTGAGACTGTCACGCGAGCGGATCGATATTCTGCAACCTGCGGTGCTGCGCCAGGTGGCGGCAGGGGAGTTATCGGGATAACAAGACGTGTGACCGAGGTCACTGTGCACCCGTGCAAATCGGAGTCAAATTGCTATATTCATTTTTTCAAGGAGTGGGCCATGAAATTCAACGTCGGCGGTATCGATCGTATTTTGCGCATCATTGTGGGCATCGTTCTGATTGCCTTGACCCTGATGGGCACCATCGGTGTCTGGGGTTGGATCGGCATCGTGCCGCTGGTCACGGGGCTGTTCAAGTTCTGCCCGCTGTATTCCCTCATCGGCATGAGCACCTGCCCGATGAAAAAATAAGTCCAGCGGCAACGCCTGTCGCTACATGAAATCGGCGCCACCTGGCAACAGGCGGCGCTTTTTTTCTATGAGCGCTCAGAAAAACGCATCGCGCCCCGTCTTGAGAATCAGCGCGGCAACGACCAGCAGAAACACGCCGCGCACGAAGTGCGTGCCCCGGCTCAGAGCGAGCCTCGTGCCCAGCAGACTGCCAGCGATATTGCCGACCGCGATGAGCGCGGCATACGGCCACATGACGTGGCCTTTGCTGGCGAACACCAGCAGGGCGGCCAGATTGCAGGCCACATTGACCACCTTGGCGCTGGCCGAGGCATGCAGAAAATCGAAACCGAAGCCGCGGACAAACAGGAAAATCAGGAAATTACCCGTTCCCGGCCCAAAAAATCCGTCATAAAACCCGATCAACAGGCCGCCGCCAATCGCCAGCGCGCGCTCGGCGCGACCGCTGAGGTGCGGCGCGTGGTGATGCCCCAGATCCTTGCGCTTGAGGGTGTAGAGCAGCACGGCCAGCAGGATGAAGGGCAGGGCCTGGCGAAAATCGCTCGATTTGACCTGGGTGATGAGCCAGGCGCCGACTAGCGCGCCGATAAAGGCGGCCAGTGTGGCCGGCGCCACGGTGGACCAGGGCGGCTGAACCCGGCGTACAAACGACCACATGGATGCCGTGGTGCCCCAGATGGCGCCGCCCTTGTTGGTGCCGAAGAGCGTTGCGGGCACCGCGTCGGGAAATGCCGCGAAAAGCGCAGGGACCAGGACCAGGCCGCCGCCGCCCACGATGGCATCCACGAACCCGGCGAACATCGCGGCCAGGCCGAGCAGGATCAATTCCATGAGCGCGATGCGGGCATGCGTTGGGAGGAGGTAAAAAAGCACCGGAACGGGTGTTCACGGTGCTTCGGGGTTTTGCCTGCGCAGCGGTCGAGTGCGGCGCATTGGTCATCAAACAGCCCGGATGTCAGGCTGTTCGTCTCCTCGGTCCCTCTTGCTGGGGTGCGTTGGGCAGACCCAATCGCCAATTGGGGCATTGTTCGAATTTTGTGCGCTGCATGCACTAGGGACGAACCCTGAGCGCATCGATACAGTGCATGCGGCGACACGATCAGCTTAGCGCCCCAAGCCCGGAAACAGTTTGAGCAGGCCATCGCTCATCATTTCCACGGCGAGGGCCGAGAGGATCAGGCCCATCAAGCGGGTCATCACATTGATGCCGGTCTTGCCGAGGAATTGCGCAATCGGCTCGGCGGCAATGAAGCACAGCGCCGCTGCCGCTGCAATGACGATGCCATAGCCGATGAGTACCGCGTGCTGCCACCAGAAGTGCGAATTGCTGGCGTAGATGATGACCGTACTGATGGTGGCCGGGCCGGTGAGCAGGGGGATGGTGAGGGGCACCACGGCCACGCTGGCCCGGTCGGCGGCTTCTTCGACTTCATCGCTGGTCGATTTGGTCGCGCCGGTCCTGGCATTGAGCATGCTGATCGCGCTGATGAGCAGCAGCATGCCTCCGCCCACTTGGAAGGAGGCGATGGAAATGCCGAAAAAGTGCAGCAGATCCGCGCCGATCAGCGTGCTCACGGCAATGACCACAAAGGCCGAAATCGAACTGACGATGATGGTTCGTTTTCGCTGCTCGGGCGTGAAACTCTCGGTGAACAGAATGAAGAAGGGAATGATGCCCAGGGGATTGACGATCGCCAGCAGGGCGATCAACGGTTTGACCAGATTCATGGGCGTGGGGGAGTGAAGGCGCGCGCTCCATTATCGGCGCAGCCGCTTAGCCACTCCATCGCCGTGGGGCGCTGACCCGGCGGATTGGCTCACACCCTCTCAGATCACCCGTGAATAGCGGGGCTGCAGCAGTTGCTCGCGCGGCTGATGCAAATAGCCATCGAACTGCATCGCCACCACGCGCACCAGCAGGCGGCCCTGCGGAGTGACCTGAACGCGCAGACCTTGCGGGCCTTCGCGGACCACCAGCCCGGCTTCTTCGAGGGGCTTGAGGCGTTGCAGATCGGGGGCGAAGGTCGAGGCGGCGTCCACCTTGAATTCGTCGGCGAGCGCAGCGAGATCGAGATGGAAATCGCACATCAAGCGCTGAATGGCGGTGCGGCGCAGGTGGTCTTCAGGGGTGAGATGCACGCCGCGCGCGGTGGGCAGTTTGTTGAACGCCAGCATCTCGGTGTATTCGTCGATGGTCTTGGCATTCTGCGCGTAGCAGTCGCCGACATTGGAAATGCTGGACACGCCGAAAGCCAGCAGATCGAGCTCGGCCTGGGTCGAATAACCCTGGAAATTGCGGTGCAGCTTGCCCTCGCGCTGGGCGCGGGCGAGCTCGTCGCCCGGCTTGGCGAAGTGATCCATGCCGATATAGACATAACCCGCTTCCTCCAGCCGCCGGATCGCCAGGCCCAGCAGCCCGAGCTTGACCTCGGGAGTGGGCAGGTCTTCGGCGTTGATGCGGCGCTGCGGCTTGAAGATATGCGGCAGGTGCGCATAACTGTAGAGCGAGAGCCGATCAGGTGAGAGTTCCATGACCTGATCGAGCGTGCGGGCGAACGAATCGAGATTCTGGAGGGGCAGGCCGTAGATCAGGTCGAGGCTGACGGAGCCAAAGCCGTGGGCGCGGGCGGCATCGATGACCAGGCGGGTTTCGTCCACGCTCTGGATGCGGTTGACCGCCTGCTGCACTTGCGGCGCAAAATCCTGCACGCCCACGCTCATGCGGTTGAAGCCGAGGTGCGCCAGGTGCGCCACGCGCTTCTCGTCAACCTTGCGCGGATCGATCTCGATGGAGAATTCGCCGCCGGGCTGCAGCTCGAAATGCTCGCGCGTCATGGCCATGAGCCGCGCGGCCTCCTCATCATTCAGGAAGGTGGGGGTGCCGCCGCCCCAGTGCAGTTGCGTCACGGGCAGGCGGGCTTGCAGAATGCCGGCGATCAGCCTGAGTTCCTGCTCCAGACTGTCGAGATAGGGCGCGGAGCGGCCGTGATTCTTGGTGGGAATCTTGTTGCAGCCGCAGTAGTAACACAGGGTTTCGCAGAACGGGATATGAAAATACAGCGACACGGGCTCGTCCGGGCGCTGTGCGCGCCGTCGCAGTTCCTCGAAGTAGTCGCGCGGGCCGAACCCGGTATGCATGCGGTCGGCGGTGGGATAGGAGGTGTAACGCGGGCCGGAGATGTCGAAACGCTGGAGCAGCTCGGGCTGGAAATCGAGAGATTGATTCATCATAATGATTGAATGTTTGCGCAAAGCATTGCCAGGGGTTTTGATCTGACGCAACGGTTGGCGAGGTGGTGACGCCTTGCTGCACCGCAAAAACAACAGTGGCAGCCCTGACGCGGCCCGCTGCACGCGGAAGCCGGAAAGGAATGGACTATCCTGCGACGCGCATCTTCCGGCCTCGCAATCCCCATGCAGACAGATTCCCCTACCGCGACCGACCACAAATCCGGCATGGCGGCCCTCAGCCTCGGCGCCCTCGGCGTGGTGTATGGCGACATCGGCACCAGCCCGCTGTATGCCTTCCAGACGGCGTTCAGCATCGATCACGGCGTGCCGTACAGTCCGGACAACATCCTCGGGGTGCTGTCGCTGATCTTCTGGGCGTTGACGCTGATCGTGCTGGTGAAGTATGTGCTGCTGGTGCTGCGCGCCGACAACGATGGCGAGGGCGGCATTCTGGCGCTGATGGCGCTGGTCATGCGCCGCTATGCCAAGGGCACGCGCGGGCGTACCGTGGCCATCACCCTCGGGTTGATCGGGGCATCGATGTTCTATGGCGACAGCGTCATCACCCCGGCGATTTCGGTGCTCTCGGCCATCGAGGGCCTGAGCGTGGCCACGCCGGTTTTCAACGACTGGATCGTGCCCATCACCGCGGGCATTCTGGTCGGGCTGTTCGTGGTGCAGAAGCATGGGACGGCCCTGGTCGGGCGATTTTTCGGCCCGATCATGCTGCTGTGGTTTACCGCCATCGGCGTGTTGGGGCTGGCGCAGATCGTGCAAAACCCCACGGTGCTGCTGGCGATCAACCCGTATTACGGGGCTGAGTTGTTCGTGCGCGAGCCCGGCGTGGCGCTCATCCTGCTGGGCGCGGTGTTTCTGGTGCTCACCGGGGGCGAGGCGCTGTACGCCGACATGGGGCATTTCGGCCGCAAGCCGATTCAACTGGCGTGGATCGGCCTGGTGATGCCCGGGCTGGTGCTCAATTATTTCGGTCAGGGCGCGCTGGTGCTGGCGCATCCCGAGGCGACGAAGAATCCGTTTTTCTATCTGGCGCCGTCGTGGGCGCTGTGGCCGCTGCTGGCACTGGCGACTGCCGCCACCATCATCGCCTCGCAGGCGGTCATCACGGGGGCTTATTCCATCACCACGCAGGCCATCAAGCTGGGCTATCTGCCGCGCATGCGGGTGTCTTTCACCAATGAGAGCAATCAGGGGCAGATCTATGTGCCCTTCATCAACTGGTTGCTGCTCGTCTTCGTCATTCTGCTGGTGTTGAGTTTCAAGACGGCGGAAAACCTGGCCGCGGCCTACGGCATCGCGGTGAACATCACCATGCTCGTCACCACGGCGTTCTGCTGGATGATCGCGCAGCATCGCTGGGGTTGGAGCGCGGCGCGGGCCCATGCGGTGTTCGGGTTGTTCGCGCTGATCGATCTGGCCTTTCTGTCGTCCAACGCGCTGAAGGTCGACCATGGCGGCTGGTTTCCGCTGCTGTTCGGCGCCGTGGTCTACACCTTGCTGGCGACCTGGAAACGCGGCCGCAGCCTGCTGCGCCGCCAGCTTGAAGAACACGCGTTGAACCTGCAGGATTTCGTCGCCAGCCTGTCCACCTATCCGCCCATACGGGTGGAGGGCACGGCCATCTACCTCACCCCCAGCACGACCACCGTCCCGCACGCGCTGCTGCACAACCTCAAGCACAACAAGGTGCTGCACGAACGGGTGATCTTTCTTTCGGCGCAAACCATGGACGTGCCGCATGTGCCACCCGAGCAGGGTGTCAAGCTCACCGCCATGGAGGAGGGCATCTATCTGCTGCATGTCGAACTGGGCTTTCAGGACGAGCCCGACATCCAGCGCCTGCTCAAGGAGTGCGAGCGACTCTACGGTCTGGAATTCCAGCTCATGGAAACCTCGTTCTTCCTCGCTCGGCAGACCATCATCCCGTCCAAGCTGCCGGGCATGGCGCTGTGGCGCGAAGTGCTGTTCTCGTGGATGAGCCGCAATGCGCAGGACGCGTCGGACTACTTTCGCATTCCGCCCAACCGCGTGGTGGAGCTGGGCACGCAGATCGAGATCTGAGCCGCAGCGGCGAGGAAGGGCCGCACCGTGCGGTTTTTCACGGCCTGGCCTTCGGCGTGTCCGCCTTCCGGGTTGCCATTCTTGTACGGCGGCGTCTGCGTGTCGATAATGCGGGCATGGTTGATGCTTTGTCGTCACAGTACCCAGGAGGATCGCCATGCTTGCCGTAGCCGCCTACAAGACCGTGTTCGATGTCAACGACGTGGAGCGCAAGCTCCACAACATGGGCCCCGATGCCAATGAGCATCTGCGCGGCACCTACCAGCGCATGCTGGCTACTGGCGGTGAGCGGCTGGCGATCAAGCCGCAGGACGCGCCCGAGATGTCGCAGCTCTGCGCCGAGCTACCGAACTTCGGCGCTCCGCTGCGCGACATCCAGCGCAGTCTGGCGCTGTGCGCCGACAGCCGCGATCCGGTGGAAATCATGCCCATGCTGCTGCTGGGCGATCCCGGCATCGGCAAGACGCACTTCGCCCGCCGGGTCTCGGCGCTGCTCGGCACGAGCTGTGCGGTGGCGCCGATGAATGCCCTCACTGCCGGATGGATACTGTCGGGCGCTTCGTCGCAATGGAAGAATTCGCGTCCCGGCAAGGTGTTCGACACCCTGGTGGGCGGCGAATACGCCAACCCGGTGCTGGTGGTCGACGAGATCGACAAGGCCGCGGGCCATGCCCAGTACGACCCGCTGGGCGCGCTCTACAGCCTGCTCGAAGCCGACAGCGCGCGCGCCTTCACCGACGAATTCGCCGAAGTGCCGATCGACTGCAGCAGCGTGATCTGGATCGCCACCGCCAATGACGCCAGCCACATTCCCGAGCCCATCCTGAACCGGCTCAACGTCTACGACATCGCCGCGCCCGACGCCGAGGGCACGCGGAGAATCGCGGCCAACCTCTACCGCGAAATCCGCGACAGCCACGACTGGGGCGCCGCCTTTCCCGAGCAGCTCGACGACGACGTGCTCGACGTGCTGCAGCAGTGCAAACCGCGCGAGCTGCGCCGGTTGCTGCTGGGCGCCTTCGGCGCGGCCAAGCTCGACGCACGCACCGAGCTGGCGCCGCGGGACATCGACTTCGAGCGGCTGCGCCGCCAGTCGCGCATCGGCTTCACGCACTGAGCCGAGTGCGTGAAGCCGATGGAGCCGCGATGCAGCCGCCGGAACGCCCGCGCAGATTGATGGGCCGCTTGGGTCGCGCGAGAAGGATGCGTTGGCGCAGCCTCAATGTTGCATACCCTTCATCTGATCCATGTCCATGCCTTTCATGTCGCCAGGCCCGGAGGCCGTGGGCTTGCGCACCTCGAACTCGGCGGTGACGGTCTGGCCATCCGAAAACTTCAGCGTCACCGGCACTTTCTGCCCCGGCTCGATGCCCGGCTTGGGCTGCATCAGCATGATGTGATAGTCGCCGGGCGTGAACGCCATGCTCTTGTGCGGCGCGATGGGAATGGCGTCGACGTGCACCATATTGGACACGCCGTTCTTGTTCACCGTCTGGTGCAGCATGACCATGCCGTATTTCGGGCTGGAGGCGCCGACGAGCTTGACCTCCTTGTCGGTCTCGTTGGTGACCTTGGCATAGCCGCCGGCAGGCAGATTGGCCGGAAGCCAGCGGATCCAGGCATCGGTCACCTGGATGCCCGCGGCGAACGCCGAGCCGAGCAGGCCGAGACTGAGCGCCGCGGCAGTCAAACCGCGCAGCGCGGTGCGGGAAAGAAACAGGCTTGAACGCATTCTGAACTCCTGTTGAAAGTGAAGGAAATGAGAGATTGAAACGCCTTGCTGATCGCATTAGCCTGCGGCGGCGGAATAGCTCAGGGCGAGCAGCGTGCGCGAAAATGCGGATCGAAGCAGGATCAGCAGGAGAATGACGGCGGCGCCCGGGGTAGCTGCGGGGGCTGTGGAGTGCTGGTGCAGCGCCGTTCGCGGTACTTCGGGCAGATATAGCGCTGGAGGGATTCCAGGGCCAGGGTCGCGGCGGCGCCATGCGTCGCAGGCAGCGACAGCAGCGCGTCGGCGGCGCTCAGTGCAGCAGCCGGATTGAGCAGCACGAGCAGCCGATGTGTCCCGCGCGGATCGGTCGTCTGCTGCGTCCGCGACGAGGCGGCGTGCGCTGGCGCAACGGAGGGTGTTTCCATCCCCGTGGGCGCCGAATGGTCGGTGCAGTACGGCACCGCCACCCACAACGCGCCCGGCTGCTGCGCCCAGACGAGAGGCTGCAGCGCCAGCGCCAGCACCAACAGCGCCATCAGGCGGGTGGATCGCCGCAGGGCGGCGAACGAAAGCAGTGGCGGGCGGATCATGGCGGCAGACCGGTATCAGCGCGCATCATATCGAGACGATCACGAATTGCGCTGCAACAAAACGTGAACCGGCGCCAGGTGTTACGCAGTCGGCACGGGTGACTGAGCCAGAAAAGAACTGAAACACGCTGCCATGAATCCGGCGCGTTGAAGTTGGAGACCGCGCCTCCCCACCCCGGCCCGTCCAATGGCTGGCTTGCAGGCCAGCCCCGTTGCGGCGGGGCAAAGCCAAGCAGTTGGCTTTGCCTTTTCCGCCTCCACCCCCACGAGTGGGGAGGGAGCG